>CACEMI010000001.1:0-37500 GCA_902560585.1 uncultured Pelagibacteraceae bacterium
TAGTTTCAAGCTTTTCCTTTGGTCATATTGATAATATGAAGTCTGTGGTTGGAGGGATAGATAATCTTTTAGATAAAAATGGGAAATTTATTTTTGAAATATATTATCTCGGAACGGTAATTAAAGAGTTTCAGTATGACATGATGTACCATGAACATATGACATACTATACAATAAAATCACTTAACAAGTTTCTTGCTAATTACAATTTACGAATTTTTAATATTGAACAAATTAAATTAAGATCGGGCTCTCTAAGATTTTATTGTTGTAGATTAAACAACAAAAGAGTTAATTCAAAAAACGTTAAAAAATTTCTAGGTTACGAAAATAAAAATGGTTTCAATAAACTTTCAAATTTGATCAGTTACAACAAAAAAATAAATAAAACTAAAGGAGATATGATTAAATTATTAAAGAAATTAAAAAAGGAAAATAAAAAAGTTTATGGCTATGGGGCTTCTGGAAGAGGTACAATAATCATGAATTACTGTAAACTAGATAAATCTTTTCTTGATTACGTTGTAGATGATGCGCCAGCAAAGCGAGGAAAATATACTCCTGGCACACATGTGAAAATAATTTCTTGGGATGATTTAAAAGACGTTGGTTATCCCGACTATTTTGTATTATTCGCTTGGCCTTTTCATGCAGAAATTGCAAAAAAAAGATCAGAATATTTAAATAATGGTGGTAAATTTATAATACCTTTACCCAAAGTTAAAATTAGTTCATAAACATTACTTTAAAATAATATAATTGTTAAATCTAAAATAAATTGATAATGAATTATTTATAGAGCTGCCTTGTAAAGACAAAAAGATAAAATTTTGATAAAAAATCACTTATGAACTCTAAAGCTTATTCAGTTGTTTATGATATTATATCTTTATTTCTCATAAATATTATATTTATAAATCTAATTAACACAGATCTACTAATAAAAATTTTTTGCTTTAATTTTTTTATAGTAATATTTTTTTTTTTAACAGGATTTTACAAGAAGTCTGGAATATTAAATATATTCGATAAACTAAAAATTATTTTTTTTGTATGTTTTATTTTAGCTATTTCAAAATTTTTATTTTTTGGAGTTGATATTTATTTTGAATTCATTGTTTTTCAAGATTTACTTTTAGGAATGTTTTTAACAATACCCAGAATATTACTCAATATTAAGGAATTTAAAATTAATTTTATAAAAAATTATCACAAATCAAGGCAAGGAACATTGGTGATAGGAGGTTTGGGCTATATTGGATCTGGTGTGGTTTCAGATCTTCTGAAAAATGGAAGTAAAGTTTCAGTACTGGATTGCTGTATGTATGGAGAAGATGTATTAAATAAATTTAATAAATATCCAAATTTTAATTTTATTAAAGGATATGCGAGTGATGTGATACTTTTAGGAAAACTTTTAAAGGAAAATTCAAAAGTAGTTCATCTTGCAGGGCTTGTTGGAGATCCAGCTTGCGCTTTTAGTGAAAAAGATACAAGATATTTTAACATAAAAACTACAAATATTATAAAAGATCTTTGCTTTGAATATGAAATTCAAAGATTAATTTTTGCTTCAAGTTGTTCGGTTTATGGAAAAAAAGATGAACTTTGTTATGAAGATAGTTCTACAAATCCTGTTTCACTATATGCTAAAACTAAATTAGATTCTGAAAACGAATTAATGCAAAGTAAAATAGACACTAAAATTTTAAGGTTCTCTACAATCTTTGGACCAGCTGAGAGATTAAGGTTTGATCTTGTTGTTAATCTTTTTATAGCTCAAGCATATTACGATAAAAAAATAACGGTTTTTGGTGGAGATCAAGAAAGACCATTTTTGCATGTAAAAGACGCATCAAACTCAATAACAAATTTTTTAAATTATAAAATCACCAATACCCAAGATATCTATAATGTTGGATGTGATGAATTAAATGGAACTATAAACGAAGTAGCTCAATTAATTGAAAAAAACATACCAGGGTCTGAAATAACTTTATCAAGCGAAAATGTAGATCCAAGAAATTATGCTGTATCATTTAAAAAATACAAAGATATTTTTCCTAACGAAAAATTTTTGACAGTTTTAGATTCAATAAATGAATTCACAAAATTGTTTGAAAAAAATAAAATAAATTTTAAAAATAGCATATATAGTAATTTATTAACGACTAAATCATTTATAAGTGATAAAAAAGGTGAGTTAAAAAATATAAATAATTTTTTATATGACTAAAATAAATTTGATTAATGTAGAAACATCTGTGGATGACAGAGGTTATCTTCACTACTGCAATTCTTTTGACATGACTAAATATGTCAGATTTTATGATGTTATAAACTATCAAAGAAATTTTATTAGAGCATGGCATGCACACAAAAATGAGGCTAAGGCAGCGATAGTTAGAGAAGGTTCTGCAATGGTGTGCATAGTCAAGATTGATGATTGGGAAAATCCTAGTAAAAACTTAGATATAAAAAAGTTTTTTTTATCGAAACATAGTCCAAAATTAATAGAAATCCCTGCTGGTTATGCAAATGGCTTTATGTCACTCGAACCAAACACTAAAGTAACTTTTTATTCAGACAAGAAACTGGAGGGAAGTCTAAATGATGATTTTAGATATGAATATGATTACTGGAATCCTTGGAAAATAACTTTTAGATAATTAAAAACTAATTTTATGATTTTTTTTCCATAACTCAAACTGAACTAAAGATAATAACCTTTCACTATTACTTCTTCCTTGATCCTGTCCTTTTAATATATTTAGAATTGACTTTTTATCAAATGCACAATTTTCACTAGTTAGTGTATCCCAAAACAAATCTCTTAACTCTCCTTTTTTAAGCCAATAGTCAAGCGGAATAGAAAAACCTTGTTTACGATCTTTGTTAAAGTTATTAGGTAATACTTTTGATGCAAGTTTTTTTAAAATAATTTTTTTTTCTTTTGCACTAACTTTAAAAACTGAAGGAATTGACCTAAATGCAAAATCTATAACATTACAATCCAACATAGGCGATCTTATTTCAAGTGAATTTAACATACTAGCCCTATCAACTTTAACTAAAATATCTTCAGGCAAATAATTTTCAAAATCCATTCGCGTTACTCTTTGAATTAAATCTTTATTAAAAATCATTTTTTCTTGATAAATTTCTTCAGCAACATTTTTATAATTTTCAAATTTTTTGAGGAGTTTTTGTCTTATATTTTGGCTAAAAATAGAAACAGTATATGGTGCACTTTTATTTAAATCAAATCTCATACTTTCAAAAAAATTATGTCCTTTCATTCCAATAGGCAGAACTTTAGATAGAATGGATAAATTTTTAATAATCGAGGTTGGAAAATATTGTAAAAAAATTTTTCTTTTCATTAAATGTTGATAATGATCATAACCTCCAAAAAGCTCATCTCCTCCATCCCCACTAAGAGCAACTTTACAATATTTACTTATTAAATTACTAATTAAGTAGGTTGGAAATATAGAAGAGTCGACAATTGGTTCATCATATTGAAATGATAATTTAATAAGTAAATCTGATATTTTTGTATTTTTATCAACTATTAATTCTGTATGATCGGTTTGAAAATGAGATGCAATAAACTTTGCATTTTCTGACTCATCAAATTTACCAAAGCCAGGAAAACTTACATTGAATGTTTTTAATTTTTCAAAATTATTTGATGCATAAGCTGTAATCAAACTTGAATCCAAACCACCTGATAACAAAACGCCAACATCTACATCCGCTACCAAATGTTTTTTTACTGATTCATTCATTATATTATCTAATTTATCTACTAAAAAATTTTGGTTAAAATTTTCAGATATATTTTCAAATTGAGGTATTTTCCAATAATTCCATATATTTAATTTTTTTGCTTTAATATCGAATACTAGAGCATGAGCAGGTGGAAGTTTTTTGAAGTTTAACAAAATAGATCTGTCACGAGGCACAAAGCCCATTGCAAAATAACAATCCAAAGAGTCAATATCAATTTTTTTTTTAAGAGAACTATTTTCAAAAAGAGCCTTTAGTTCAGATGAAAAATAGATTGTATCATTTTCATAATGATAAAAAATAGGTTTTTGCCCAGCCCTATCTCTTGCAATAAATAGTTTTTTTTGATTTGAGTCATAAATAGAAAAAGCAAACATTCCATTAAAATAATTAATACAGTCAACACCCCACTCAACATAACTTAGAAGTATTACCTCCGTATCACTTTTTGTTTCAAACTTATGACCAAGTTTTTCTAATTTTTTTCTTAAATTTTTATAATTGTAAATTTCTCCATTATAAACAATTGACAGTCCCTTATTAATTAAATGCATCGGCTGATTTGCCGATAAACTTAAATCTATAATTGATAAACGACTATGGGCAAATCCAACTTTGTTATCTTTTGACCACCACTCACCTGTGAAATCAGGTCCTCTATGCACTAAAGTCTTAATTGCTTTTTGAATCCAGTTTCGTTTATTTATGTCTAGAAAGCTTGCAACACCAACGATTCCACACATTTATTTTTTACTTTCCATAATTGCTTTATAAAATAAATCTTTGTTCTCATTTATTGACTGCAAATTATCTAAGTAGGAACTTTGAGCATATTCAAAAGCTGCTTTTCTTCTAAAATTAATTTCATCATTTGAAAGTTTTGTCCATTCATTAATTTGATTTATCCATGTATGCTCATTTAGTGGAATAGCTTGCAATCCTTTGAAATTATCTGATAACCATGATGTTTTATCGCTAACCAAAACTGGCGTTGATGCTGACAAAGATTCTAAAATTATATGTCCTAGAGCTTCTCCCTTAGTAGGAAATGCAAATAAATCATTTTTAGAAAAGACATCTAAAACTCTATTATGAGAAATTTCATTTTCGATATTTACTTTTATGTTAGTTGGTAATTTTTTTAAATTAATTTTACATTTCTCCCAATACTTCATGTCTTCTTTTGGTCCAAAAATTATATGTTGCGATAGAGATCTTGGTGATAAAAAAGCATTTTCAGAAATTTTACCAAACAAGTGGAATAAGGTCGGAAAATCCAATGTTTTTTATATATCTCCAAATAAGATTAATTTATTTTATTTAATTCGGTATATTTTTCTGAAATTTTATTTGCTGGTGTTAAATCTCTGGCTACAAAAATTTTTTTAGCAACTTTGCCAAATTCTCTTTTTATGTCCAACAATTCATAATCACTAGATGCCTGCCAATAGAGATTATTATATAAACCTATAAACTTTACAAATGCCATGAATGATCTTTTTTTTAAAGTCTTTAATGAGAGAGCTCCTTTAGAAAACTCTCCCCTAGGCCCAATAATGCATGGAGAGTTAGGAGCTAGTTTTAAAAATTTTGCTAATAAAGGAATAATTGCAAATCCGTAAGAGAAAAAACTATTTATATATATTGCATCATGCTGCGTTTCGCGCAATATTTTAGCAATATTGAATAAATTAATCTTATTTGGAGATATATAAAAAACATTGGATTTTCCGACCTTATTCCACTTGTTTGGTAAAATTTCTGAAAATGCTTTTTTATCACCAAGATCTCTATCGCAACATATAATTTTTATATCAAATTCATCACTTAAATGATCTGTAAAATTTGCAACAGTTCTAGTTGGTCCACCAGAACGAAATCCTGGAAGATAATAATGAACAAAGCAAACTATGATCTTCTTTTGTTTCATTTTTTATTTTATTAACTAGTTTTGATTATATGACTCTTAAACCACCTATCTAAAATTGCATTTTTATTGTAAATTGAAAATAGTTGATTAGAAAAAAAATTATATCGATTTTTATTAATTAGCATTTTTGTAATTATAGAAAATATATTTGATGAATTCAAATTATACTGCTCTTTAATAATGTTGTGTAATCTTAAAAAATCCTCTTTTGAAACAGTGCTATCCAGAGGTCCAGATAAACCTGATTTATTTAAATAATAATTTACTAATGATAATCTTGGATAAATCAATCCTTTGTTATCACGATCGTTAAAAGAAATAGAATTATTATGTCTTCTTAAAAAAATTAAAGGCTTTGGAACTGATGCAATATTACCTAAATCACTTAGTCTTAAGCTTAAATCATAATCTTGCGATCTAATCATTCGTAAATTATATCCATTAATTTTTTTTAATAATTTAGTTCTAATAAAATAAGATGAGTGTGGAAAATATTTTTTCATACTTACTAAGTTATTTTTTAAATCCTCATGGTTTTCAGGATAATTGTAATACTTTAATTTTTTATCAAACTTATCAATTTCAAAACATGATGAGCCAATTAATGCTAGTGAGTCGTCAGCAGCACCCGTTAAATACTGTTCCATTAATCTATTTCTATCAGATATATCGTCAGCATCTATTCTGGCTATCCAATTTCCTTTTGCAGCATCAATTCCACAATTTAAACTATGAGTAATACCTGAATTCGATTTATCAATAATTTTAATTCTATTATCTTTTTTACAAAAATCTTGGATAATTTTTAACGATGAATCAGTGCTCCCATCATTAACTATGATAAACTCAAAATTTTTTAAAGTTTGACACAATATACTTTGTATAGATTTTGCTAAATATTTTTCTCCATTGTAAACAGACATAACAACTGAGACTAAAATATCATTGTTTGTTTGTATTGTTAGATCATTTAATTTTTCAGAATTAAATTTTTTGTCTGATAAGCTAATTTTTTCCTTTGTATTATTTTCAAGTAAAAAAAATTTTTCAACATTGTCAGGTAATAATTTTTTAAATTTAAAGTTTAATGTTTTTTCAATTTTGGTTGACGAAAAAAAAATTTTTAATTCAAAAGTTCTCAAAGTTGGAATGTAAATTAAATTACCTAATAAAAACCTTAAAAAAATCAAAGGGACTAGTAAAACCCGATAATTAAGAGAAAATTTTAATAACTTTACCTTATTTAAATCACCAATTTTATCAAAAATTTTATTCCAACTACAATTTAAACTTAAATTAAATGTATTATTTTTGCTTTTAGGATTGCATATTATTGCAAAGATTGAGTTAACTAAATCGTCAATATGAACATAAGTAGCAATAGAATTTTTTGAATTTTTTAAAAATAATCTTTTTTTGATCAACCTACTGAGCTTATAAAAAATATTACTTTCCGTATTTTCACTTATTACGTTACTTGGTCTTATAATTGTATAATCTATTAGATCTTTTTTACTTAATGCAATCAATATCTTATCAGCAGCTAATTTTGTTTTTTCATATTCATTTTGTGGGTCGGGAATAGTATGTTCATTAACGAATTTCTCTTCTTTACTAGCAAATATTCGACCAGATCCATAAACTCCACAAGAACTTAATTGTATCCAATGTACTTTTTTTTCTTCAAACTTTATATTTTTTTTAATCGCACTTAATAATCTATAGACACTTTGAACATTCACCTGCCTCATTAATTTTACTTTTTGTAATTCTGCTGCACAATTAATTAAATAATCACAATTTTGAACAAAAGGACCCAGGTCTAACTTTGGATTTGACAAATCCCCTATAAATGCTTTTAATTTTTTTGAAGACGAATAATATGGTCTTCTAGATAAAATTTTTATATTACAGTCATAATTTAAAAGCATTTCAACAACTTTACTTCCAATAACTCCGTTTGCACCTGTAACGCAAATAGTTTTGTTAATAAGATTTAAGTTTAGCATTATTTCTAATTTAATATAAAAAACTAAAAAAGTAATTTTTTTAATAATTTAATATCATTTAATATTTTATTTTTCAGTAAATGACCAAAACTTGAAAATACGTAATAAAATAAATATTTGATTTTTTTCAAATAAAAATTATTACCAAATATAATCTGTGCACACTCATTTGCAGATATAAAAATGTAACTCATTTTTGTTGAAATACCTCCAAATTTAATATTCGAAATTGCATAGGGTACTTGCATAAACTTAAAGTTTTTATCTAAAGCTTTTTTAAAAAAGTCAAAATCTCCAGCAATTATAAATTTTTCTTTATACAAACCTATTTGTTCATATAAATTTTTTTTTACAAAAGATGATGTGTGAATTATTGAATTTTTTTGTTGCAAATTCTTAAATGAATTTTTAGGCAAATCTATTAGGGAAATATTGTTTTGATTAATTTGGTAAGCAGAACCATATATAATGTCTTCTTCACTATTAAAGTGAGGTAACAATAATTTAAAAACATCCTTGCTGTAAGTATCTCCGGCATGTATTAACCCTATATAAGTGCCCTCTGCTATGCCGATGCCTTTATTAATACCTTGATATATACCTTTATCTCTTTCAATAATTAATTTGTTAATTTTTTTTTCTCTATGTAAGTTCTTTAAATACTCTGCTGTTCCGTCTGAGCTAGATGAGTCAACAATAATATATTCATAATCTTTAAATGATTGAGACAATACACTGTCAACAGTCTCAACAATTGAAAATCCAGGGTTTTTACATACTGTAATTATAGATAACAATGGCATTTATTTTTATTATTATTTAATAATATCATTTTATTATTATAAGCTTAATTAATAAACTAAAAAGACTTAGATAATGACTTTAGCTGTATTCGCAAATTTCAGAATTGATAGCAATGAAAGATTAAAGAGAATGAAAGATTCATATTATTCTTTTGGAACAATCAAAATTAATCAATGGGTTATTAATATAAGAGGCAAATACAAAAAATCTGCTGCTAAATTTTTAAATCAAAAAATTGGTAAAAAACTTTATTTATCAACATTTGAAACTGGAAATGGTTGGTTTTTTGATAGCAAAATCATCGCAAAAAAAATTTCTAGTGATTATGTTTTCTTTTGGATTGAAGATCATATTTGTACTTGTGGGAAAAAAAAATTAAATTTGACTTTAGACGAAATCAAAAAAAATAATATTGATTATTTTCAGTACTCATGGTTTGGAAATGGAATGTTCTTAAAAGAGTTTAGAAATATAAAAAAAAAACAAGCAAAATATTTATATTGTTTAAACTATAATACATTAGCTCATAAAACTCGTTGTAAAAATGCTGAACAAACTATAGGGGAGAAACCATACATTTTAGGATTACAAGGTATCTTTAAGAAAGAATTTTTCTTTAAAATTTTAAACTGTTCAAGACCATACTTAAGAAGATGGCACAAGGACACTCCTTTTGACTTTGAGAAAAATGCGGATGACACTTATATTCTTCCTATCAAATTTGGATTACCAAAATTTGAGGTGTTTTGCTCTATAGACGATGATAATAAATATCCAGGAAGCTCTTTGATTTCAAAAAAGATATATCCAAATAGGGTGACACGACAAAAAATGAATAAAATTAAAGAAACACAATCAAAAAATAATTTTAATTTTGTAATAAAAAATATAATTAAAAAAATTTTATATTTTTCGTACATTAAAAATTTTGCTAAGCGTATTTCTTATCATTTATAAATAATATGTTTTTACGTAAAATTAATAAACAAAATTTATTCTCATCATTAATTTTTATATCTTTATTAAATTTAGTGTTCAATCCAGTAAATCTATATTTTGGTTTTGTGCTATTGGTATTTTTCGTATCAATTTTTGTGTATTTTAATTATGCTAATATTGTTTTGTTACCTTTTTATTCGTATCCTTTTATATTTGTTTTAAAAAATCAATACCCTGAAAATATAATATTTTCTGTATTGCCTGAAATATCAGTTTTAATTTCTTTTGTTTATATTTTCTTTGATCAAAAAATAAAAAAATTAGAAAAAGACTTTATTTTTTTAATTTTATTATTAGCATTTTCTTTAACATTTTCTTATTTTATTTTCATTTTGGATATTTATTTTTTACCTGCATTAATAAGACAATATAGTTTTCCACTAATATTTTTGGTTTTTTTTATTATTGTTTCATTAAATAATAATAAATTACCTAAAGAGGCCTTCAAAATTTGTATAATAGCATATGGTTTTGTTGCAATTATTGCTTTGCTAAATTATTTTGATGCAATAAATATATTACACAGCACATTTAACCGTGAATTTATAGGATGTTCGAGCGACATTGGTCAAACTTTCTTGCCATGTAAAGACCATAAAATATTATGGAGACTTAATCCATTACTAGGAGGGTCAATCGGTACAGCTGCAAGTATACTTAGTATGCTCACAATTGTAATTATTTTAAATTTTAAGACTATAGGTAGTCATTTGATTATTTTTGTATTTCCATTAATTTTTACAATATTGTTTGCACTTTCATTTTCAACTATTATTCCAATCGCTATCACCATAGGTGTAATTGTTTTGTCAAAATATAGAATGTATCTTAAGCCAATATTTATAATTTTAGTATTAATTTTTGTTTTATTTATAACTAAGTTTGGTTTGTTTGGAGAAAAAAGTATTTTTACTTATTTTAAATTAACTGTTCTAAATGGTCTTATTGATTTTTATTCAAAAATTGATTTGATAAATGTCTTTTTTGGATCAGGACCTATAATTAATTCAAATAAATTTGAATATTTCCCTGAAAATTTCCTTCAAGATGTAGGTATACTTAGAATTTTAACCGAAGCAGGAGTTTTTAATTTTTTTTTAATAATTTTGATTTTGCTTTATGTTTTAAAAAAAAATATTTGGCTAATTTCAAATTATCCATCGAACTTCAATAAATCCTTATTAATAATGTTCTTATCGCTATTATCTTCGTTCCACTCAATTATATTCCTCACAATACCTTTCTACCCACTTTTTGTTATGGTTGTTTCAAATATTATAGTGGAGTATAATTTAACGAAGAAAACCCTTCGATTTAGAACATGAAAATTTGTAATATTGTTACCGGCTGTGCTGGCTTTATTGGTAGCAATTTAGTGGATAGGCTACTTAAGGACAAAAAGAACTTTGTTATCGGAATAGACAATTTTTCAACCGGAAATACTAAATTTTTAAATGAAGCAAAAAAATCGAAAAGTTTTAAATTAATTAAAGTTGACTTATTAAATTTAAAAAAATTAAAAAACTCATTTAAAGGTGGTAATATAGTATTTCATTTAGCAGCAAATGCTGATGTTCGCTTTGGTGTAAATAATCCAAGAAAAGATTTAGAGCAAAATACGATTGCAACACAAAATGTACTAGAAGCAATGAAACTTAATAATATTAAAAAGATTGTTTTTTCGTCAACTGGTTCTGTTTATGGTGAAGCGAGCAAAATTCCAACCCCAGAAAATAGCCCATTCCCAATTCAAACATCTTTTTATGGAGCATCTAAAGTTGCCTGCGAAGGTTTAATTTCAGCCTATTGTGAAGGCTTTGATATGCAAGGATACATTTTTAGATTTGTTTCAATTCTTGGCGAAAGATATACGCATGGCCATGTTTTTGATTTTTATAAAAAACTAAAGAAAAATCCAAAAAAATTAGAAGTATTAGGAAACGGCAAACAACGCAAATCATATCTTTATGTTCAGGATTGTATTGACGCAATATTTCTATCCTTAAAAAAATCAAAGGAAAAATTAAATATCTTCAATTTAGGTTTAAATGATTATTGTGAGGTAGATCAATCTATAAAGTGGATTTGTGATGAGCTAGGTTTAAAACCTAAATTAGAATATACTGGGGGCAATAAAGGATGGATTGGCGATAATCCATTTATATTTTTAGAGACAAAAAAAATGTCAAAACTTGGATGGAAACCAAAAAATAGTATAAGAGAGGGCGTTCTTAAAACTTTAAAATACCTAGAAAAAAATGAATGGGTATTTAACAAAAGATCGTAATTATGAATATTTGTGTATTTGGCCTTTGGCATTTAGGCTCTGTTATTTCTGCTTGTATCGCCTCTAAAGATCATGAGGTTACAGGTATTGATGAAAATTTAAGGAATATAAAAAATTTAAATAAAAATAAAGCACCAATATTTGAGCCAGGGTTAAATGAATTAATTAAAAAAGGATTAAAATCCAAGAACTTAGTTTTTACTAATGATAAAAAAAAAGCGAATAGTGCTGAAATACTTTGGGTAGCATTTGACACTCCTATAGATGAAAATGATAATGCAGATGTATCTTTTGTAGAAGAACAAGTCAAAAAAATAATGCCTAATTTGAAAGAAAATGTGATTATTTTATTTTCATCACAATTACCAGTTGGAACAATTAAAAAAATACAAAGATTTTCTGACAAAAAATTTCCTAAAAAAAAATTTAAATTTGCATGTTCTCCTGAAAATCTTAGACTTGGAAATTCTTTAGATAATTTTTTAAATCCTGAAAGAGTGATAATTGGTATTGATGATAAGAGAACAAAAAACATATTAAGCTCATTGTTTAGGCCTATTACTGATAGAGTAATATGGACAAATATTGCGTCTGCTGAAATGTCAAAACATGCTATTAACTCTTTCTTGGCTACTTCAATTATTTTTGCAAATGAAATTGCATCAATTTGTGAAAAAGTTGGTGCAAATTATCTGGAAGTGGAAAAAAGTATGAAGAGTGACAGTCGTATAGGTCAAAAAGCTTATCTTTCTGCTGGAAAACCAATTGCAGGAGGAACTCTTTTAAGGGATGTGAGTTTTTTAAATGAGAAAAAAAAAAAATTTAATTTATTATCACCATTACTCTCATCAATAATTACAAGTAATGATAAACATAAAAAATGGGTATCTAAAAAACTTCTAGGAGAATTTAAAACTTTATCAAAAATTTCTATTACTATTTGGGGTTTGACTTACAAGCCATATACAAATTCATTAAGAAGATCCCTTTCGGTTGAATTATGTAACTGGTTAATAAAACAAGATGCAAGAATTAATGTTTACGATCCTTTAATCAAAAGACTTCCAAAAAACTTGGATGGAAAGATTAATAAATATAATAATCCACTAGATTCAATCAAGAATTCAGATGTATTGATTATTGGAACTTTTTGGCCAGAATTTAAAAAGTTTACTAATAAAATTAAGAGAATGGCGAAAAAAAAATTAATTATAATAGATCCAGATAATGATCTTAAAATCAAAACATTGAAGTCTAATCTTAAATACATTACATTTGGCCACTGACTAATAACTTAGTTTATTTTTAATGGAAAAAATTTTAAGTGGTAAAATAGCTATTATAACAGGAGCCAATCAAGGTCTCGGTTTAGAAATAGCTAAAAAGTTTATTCTTTCTGGTGCAGAATTAATGATTTGTGCTCGTGATAAAAAAAAACTTGAAAATGCTAAAAATCAATTAATAAGTCTTGCATCAACTAAACAAAAAATAATATCCCGAGTTGCAGATATTTCTGTTAAGGAAGATGTTAAGTTAGTAATTTCAGATACAATAAATCAATTAGGTGGTTGTCATGTTTTAGTAAATAATGCTGGAATTTATGGGCCAAAAAACAATATTGAATTAACAAAATGGGAAGATTGGATCAAAACAATAGAAATTAATTTATATGGATCAATCCTAATGTGTCGCGAATTAATTAAAAATTTTAAAAAGCAAGGCTATGGCAAAATTATTCAATTATCTGGTGGAGGAGCTACAAATCCATTGCCAAATCTAAGTGCTTATGCAGTTTCAAAAGCAGCAATTGTCAGATTCATTGAGACAATTGCTGAGGAATTAAGAGGAACTGGAATTGATGTTAATTCAATAGCTCCTGGTGCACTAAACACTCGTATGTTAGACGAAATTTTAGAAGCTGGTCCTTCAAAAGTAGGTCAGTCTTTCTACGAACGCTCATTAAAACAAAAAAAAGATGGAGGTGTTTCTTTAGAAAAAGGGGCTGAATTAGCTGTTTTCTTGGCATCTGAAAAAAGTGATGGAATAACTGCAAAATTAATAAGTGCTATTTGGGATAATTGGGAACAATGGCCATCGCATATCAAAGAATTAAATAATACAGATGCTTACACGCTTAGAAGAATAACAGGCAAAGAACGTAATATAAAATGGGGCGACAAATGAAAAAAATTTTCAAAGTTGGATTAGTTGGCTGTGGTTTAATTGGGAATAAAAGAGCAAAAGCTCTTGGCAAAAATGGTGTTTTAACAGCATGCTTTGATATCGATATTATTAAAGCTCAACTTTTGTCAAAAGTGACTGGAGCTAGAGTTTGCTCAAATTGGCAGGAACTCGTTAGTTCTGAGGAAGTCGAAGTTGTCATTATTGCAACAAGACATGATAGTTTAGCAGAAATAACAATAGCAGCAGCTGAGCATGGCAAACATATTTTGGTTGAAAAACCTGGAGCTAAAAATGTTTCAGAAATAAAAACAATTATTGCAGTAACAAAAAAAAGTTCTGTCAAAATTCATGTTGGATTTAATCATAGATTTCACCACTCTTTACGTAAAGCAAAAGAGATAATTAATACTGGCGAGTTAGGAGAATTAATGTTTATAAGAGGTAGATATGGTCATGGTGGAAGACTCGGATATGAAAAAGAATGGAGAGCAGATCCAAAATTATCTGGTGGTGGTGAACTTATTGATCAAGGTACACACTTAATTGATCTTTCACGTTGGTTTCTTGGAGAGTTTTCAAATGTGGAAGGATATGCATGTAATTATTTTTGGAGTATGCCAGTTGAGGATAACAGTTTTATGATACTTAAAACTTCAGAAAATAAAGTTGCTTTTTTACAGGCTTCTTGTACGGAATGGAAAAATCTTTTTTCTTTCGAGATATACTGCAAACTTGGTAAAATTGATCTTTCGGGTTTAGGAGGTAGTTACGGCTTAGAAAAAGTAACCTTGTATAAAATGCTTCCTGAAATGGGGCCACCAAAAACTATTTCTTGGCAATATCCAATGGCAGACAATTCTTGGGAATTAGAAATAGATGATTTTTTTGAAAATATTAGACTAAATAAAGACCCAACTACAAGTTTAACAGATGCTCATAATGTTCTTATGACTGTTGAGACTATATATAAAAAATCAGGTTATGATTATTACGCGTAGCCCACTTAGAATTACTTTAGGAGGAGGTGGTACTGACCTTCCCTCTTATTATGATAAAAATGAGGGATTTGTATTATCGGCAGCTATAAATAAGTATGTATATGTTTCTTTAATAAAGCCTTTTGTAAAAGGAATTTTTTTAAAATACTCAAAAATTGAAAAAGTGGAAAAAATTTCAGATATACAACATCCAATAATTAGGGAGGCTTTAAAAACTATTAATCTTGAACCTCAAATTGAAATAACAACATTAGCTGATATTCCTGCTGGTACAGGATTAGGTTCTTCGGGAACTTTTACTAATGCACTTTTAAAGGCTTTATACGCAAATATAAAACAAAATTTGAACCAACTGGAATTAGCTGAATTGGCTTGCCACATTGAAATTAATTGCTTAAATCAGCCAATTGGGAAACAAGATCAATACATTTCCTCTATAGGTGGATTAACTTCTTTTGTATTTCATAAAAAAAATAATAAAAAAGATAAAGTAACTTTTAAACCTTTAGATATAAAAAACGAGACTATGTTAGAACTAGAAGATAACTTATTATTATTTTTCACTGGTTTTTCAAGAAGTGCTAACGATATTCTTATAGATCAAAATAAAAAAACTTTAAATAATGATAATGATATGATTAATAATTTACATTTTGTAAAAGATTTAGGTTTAAAAAGCAAAGAGGCTTTAGAATCTGATAATATAGAGTTATTTGGACAGTTAATGCATCAACACTGGGAACATAAAAAAAAACGCTCAAAGGGAATGTCGAATTCTAAAATTGATGAATGGTATAGTCTTGGAATGAAAAATGGAGCTATTGGTGGAAAAGTGGTTGGTGCAGGTGGTGGTGGTTTTTTAATGTTTTTAGCAAATAACAAATCTTTACTAAGAAAAACAATGACTGCGGTGGGTCTACAGGAAGTACGTTTCCGATTTGATTTTGAGGGAACGAAACTTATGACATTAGACTAATGTTGCCAGTAGCGATACTTGCAGGAGGATTGGCCACGCGCCTCCATCCTACTACACTCAATATACCAAAGTCTTTAGTAAAAGTAGCGGGAAAACCATTTATATTTTATCAATTAAAAAGTCTACGTAAGCAAGGAATAAAAAAAATTGTTTTATGCACTGGACACTTAGGTGAAATGATAAAATCTTATGTAGGTGACGGATCTAAATTTGATCTTAAAGTATTATATTCTACAGATGGAGATAAATTACTTGGTACCGGGGGAGCTATAAAAAAAGCATTGCCTTTATTGGATGACAATTTTTTTGTTCTATACGGTGACACATTTTTACCAATAAATTTCCAAAATGTCGAAAAGGCTTTTTTATCTTGCAAGCAATTAAGTCTAATGACTATACTGAAAAATAAAGGCAAATGGGATAAAAGTAACGTATTTTTAAAAAAAAATTTGTTAATAAAGTACAATAAAAGAAACCCAAGCGCTAAAATGGAATATATTGACTATGGTCTTAGCATATTGTCTGCAAATATTTTTAGAAGATATTCTAATAAAAAAAAATTTGACCTATCTAGTACATTTGAAGCATTATCAGATAAAAATCAAATTAAAGGTTTTGAGGTTTCTGAAAGATTCTATGAAATAGGTACTTTTAATTCAATTAAAAATACTGAAAAATTTTTAAAAAATTATAAATATTTCAATTTTTAATTTCTATCAACCTAGTATAAATTTTATAGAAATTACTTTTGAAAGATGAATAACCAGATATAATTCCAAGAATAATTTTATAATTATATTTTGCTTTTAATTGATTGTTCATACAAATATTTATTACTGATCTAATGCTACAACTTATAATGGTTTTAGATAAACCTAATAACCAAATTATTTTTGGAAAAAATAAATTTGGATTATAAATTATTAACCTATAAATCTCTAATATCGGAATAGACCTGCAAACTCCAAAAACATTTTCTAAAAAATATTTTTTATTCAATCTTTTTTGATCAAATTTATGTATAAATTTTAGTTCTTCTACAAATTTTACTTTGTAACCAATCATACAAATAGCAAGTGATAATTCAGTATCCTCACCACCAAGCTCTATAGGATGTGAGTGACTTACTCTGGCTATATTTAATTGGATTCCAAAACCTTTTTTTCTTAGTTTTTTCCAAGCAATCATATTAATAATAGAACATGCACCCCAAACCCAATCCTTTGCTTGTGAGGGAACTCCAATTCCAAAATGCCCCTTATAATCGTTAAACCAAGTTGGTAAAATTAAATTTTTGTCTAAAAGACCTTGTGATCCTAGGCATCCTAATTCAGGGTCTACTAATAATTTTTGAGCCTCTAATATATAGTTTTCATCTAATATATTGTCGTCATCCACAACGACAGAATAATCACCAATAGCTTTGTCTAGGGCCATCTCCAATGCGATAGTTTTTCCAGGTTTTCGACACTGTATATATTCAAATTTTATATTTTTTTTTTTTGAAATAGTTTTTACTATCTCAACTGTTTGGTCAGAAGACTCATAATCTGATAAAATAATTTCAATTAATTTATAATCAATTTTTTGTGATACGATGCTTTCAATAACTTCTTTTAATACTCTTCCACTATTTCTTGTACATAAAATAAATGAAAATTTCATTTACAATTTAAAACCAGCTTCAACAGCATCATTATAAAACATTTTTACAGTATCAAGAGAGTATTCATTTAGATCTTGATCAATTAAAGGTAATTTTTTCAAGATATCATTTGTTACTGTAATTATGTGACATCCAATTCTATCAGCTTGAAAAATATTTAATAATTCGCGCGGACTAGCCCAAATTAACTCAGATTTAGGAAGTGATTTTAAAATTGAGACAGCTTCCTTCATCAATGGTACTGGATCGACACCTGTATCTGCTATTCGCCCAGCAAAAACAGAAATATAACTTGGAACATTTGGTTGTAGAGCCGATACAACTTGTTTAACTTGCTCTATAGTCATTATTGCAGTTATATTTAATTTAACCTTATGTTGTGATAGTTTTTTTATGGTTTTATAACAAGTATTTTGTTTTGTATTTGTAATTGGTATTTTTACATAAACGTTATCACCCCAACTTGCGATTTCTAAAGCTTGTCTTTCCATTTCGTCAAAATCATCAGAAAAGACCTCAAATGATATAGGTTTATCTTTAATTGATTTTAATATGTCGACACAAAAATTTTTATAATCATCTACGCCCTCTTTTTTCATTAAACTTGGATTTGTGGTCAAACCTTTAATAAAATTTTTAGAATACATTTCCAGCATCTTTTTTTTATTAGCACCATCAGCAAAAATTTTTACTTTTAAATTCTCTAGTTTATTCATTCTTTAATATTATTTTAGCTGCTTCATTTATTGATTTTACCCTAAAATTAAAATTAACCGGTCTTTTTTCCTTATAATTATAATCTATAAAAATTGTTTTACAACCAGCCCTGTTTCCAGCCTCTATATCGCTCCATCGATCACCAATCATATAGCTATTTTTTAAAATAATATTATTTTTTCTTGAGGCTGCCTCTAACATCCCTGGCTTAGGTTTTCTGCATTCACAAGAATCACTATTATCGTGATAACATGTATAAATTTCGTCAAACTGTAAAATTAATTTCAAATGGCTATTAATTTTTTCAACATTTTTTTTTGATGTTAACTTGCGAGCCACATCAGGCTGATTTGTAACCACAATTACTAACCAGTCAGCTTTTTTTAGAGCAATTATAGTATCTTTTACTCCTTCCAAAATCTCTACACTTTTTAAATCAATAGGGGGAAAGGGTTTGCCATTTTTTATAAAGACACGATTCAATACACCATCTCTATCTAAAAAAACTGCTTTTTTCATTTTTAAAAAAAATTTTTATCTTTTGAATTTTCAACCTTTCAAACTTTCCCACTTTGTTTGTTTTGACTTTAATTTTGGATGAGATACTAGCAAATGCCAAATAATTGATTGAAATGCTTCAGAGTGGGGAGTTATATTTTTTGGATTAACTGTAGGAATAATTAAACACGTATCAGAAACTTTTGCTGTATAACCTCCGTCTCTACCAACAATACCAACAATTTTCGATCCTATGCTCTTACCATATTTTAATGCTTCTACCAAATTTGTGCTTACTTTTTTTTTTAAATTTCCCCCACCTACAGAAAAAATAAATAGCATATCTTTGTCAGATAGCTTACTTATTTTTAACCACTCTGAAAAAACTGTAGACCAACCTTCGTCATTTGTTCGAGCTGTTAATTCGGAAACATTATCTGTTGGAGTGTAGCATTCAATTCCAACTATTTTTCGAAAATCATTAACTGCGTGAGAGCAATTGCCTGCACTACCGCCAACACCTAAAAAAAAAATTCTGCCCCCTTTTGATTTTACCTTTGCTAACAAATTCACAATATTTTCTATTATTTTAGTATCTAGTTTCTCGACAATTTTACTAGTTTCTGCCAAGTGTATTTTTGAATAAGTCATATTTAAATTATAAATAATAGTTTTATGTATATATATGTTTAATTATACTACATCATAAACTAAAACAAAAATAATCATAATTTTTTTATAAAGGATTGATAATAAATAAAAAAATTTAAAACTGCATTCTTTGTATTAAAAAAAGATGGTTTTGTTTAGTTTTTCGAAATTATTTTTAATAAATTAAGATATTTTTTTTTGCAGGAATACAAACAATATAATCTAAAATTCATACCATAAAATTTATATTCTATTAAAAAATTCTTAGTAAAACAAAACTAAATAAAAGTCACATAGTATTTGTCCCAAAAATTAATAAGAAAATTTAAAAAAATAACATTGGATTATTTCAATCTTTATTAAATAATTTATATTATTAATTTTTTAAGTATTTAAAAACTTTTTTTAAAAAAATAAGTATTCCATCGTTTTTAATTACTAAATAACTTTTTTTAATTAATTCTAAAAAATATTCTATTAAATTTAAAAATTTGAGATGAATATTTTGTTTATTGTAACGATATTCTTGAGGTAGAGAGCTAAAGTGATGCAATCTATCAAAAAATAAATTTTTTTCTTGATTGTCAACTTTTAAATGAGAATTAATATAATCAACATGTTTAATTTTATCTGGGACGCTTGAGTAATATTCAATATACTCAAAATATCTTAAAATAAATTCATCGTAATAGTCTGGGGTTTTAATTTTCATATTATTTATATGCTTAAATTTTGAGTTTTCTATTACGACATCAAAATAAGAATTTTTTACATTTATTTTTTTATATTGTGGAAATTTATTAATTATGTCAAATCGGAAGTAAATTTTTTTATTTTTTATTAAATCTACATGATGCTTATTTTTGTACTTTAAAACATCAATTTTAAAATTGTCATCAACATAACTTGTTAAAAAACTAACTATTTCATTACTAATATCATTTATATCATAGCATAAAATATCTAAATCTTGACCCTCTGTATATTCGGGAAATTTTGGATCCAATTTTATAATTGTATAATTTTTGTTTTGAAGTCTTAAAAATAGTTCTTCAAAATTAATTTTTTTAATCTGCATAAATACAAACTTTTATTTTTTTTTCTCCTCTTCTTAAAAGTATAGATGCTCGATGAAGCCCATCTAATATAAATAATTCATTTTTTAAATTTTTTTGTACTGTTATAAAATTTTTTTTAAATTCGCCATTTAAATAATTCAGATTTTGAAATAATTTCGAGTATTTTGATAAATTATAGTCTTGTGTGAGAAACGTACCTCTGTAATCTGATAAATATTTTGCATATATTTTTTTATCATCAAAAAATTTGTACTGAACTGAATTATGAATTGGCATTTTTTTTATGTAAGCAGAATTATTAATTAAAACTACATTATTACAATATATGTTATTTAGTGCTACTAATTGGATAGAAAATTTTGCTGGCTCATTCAAATAGTGGGGAGTTGGTAAAATTTTATCGTAATTTGTTAAACTTTGAATACCATTTTTAAATCCTAACAAATTAAGAAGGTATTCTGTTTGAGCTTCACTATCAGTTGTGTGTATAATATGATCATTTGATTGAATTTCTTCATTATTTTTTGGATTAAATTTTTGCCTTATTCTATTTTTAAAATTTCTCATAGTTTGTGACTCTATATGTCTAAATTTTTTTTCTCCATGGAAGTCTTCTTGGGGATCATTATTTTTAATAAAAATAAAAAAAACCTTTGGTGGTGTTAATTTTAAATACTGAATTTTAGATTTTAGATGATATTTAGGAGCATAATCAAATGAGTAAATATTATTCACTAATTCTTTAATATTGATATCTGTTTTTTTTATTATTTTTATTATTTTAAAACTATTTATCGATCTTAATTCATTAAGTATTTCATCTAGAAAACTAAAACCATGCCCCCATATAACTACACAATCATACCGAGAGTTAAAATTATATAAATTACTTTTTATCATTTGAATTTTGCCTTAAAGGTCAATATTTTATATCTTATAGTTTATTTCAATAAAATTTTGAATTTTAATTAATTAGTTTATGTTGTAATTTTTAAAGCTTTATATATACAATATTCGAGTTTTATGTACATCATCACTGGTTCTTTAGGTTTAGTAGGTTATTCTGCCTGTTGCTTTTTTCTAAAAGAAGGAAAAAAAATTTTAGGCATAGACAACAACATGAGAAAATATTTTTTTGGTGAGAAAAGCTCCAACAAATGGAAGGAAAAAAAACTAACACAAAATAAATCCTATAAACACTTTAATATTGATATAAGAAATAAAAAAAAAATTTTTGAAATAATAAAAAAAAATAAAAATAAAATTGAGGCAATAATTCATACAGCTGCTCAACCATCTCATGATTGGTCTACTAAAGAACCTCTTACTGACTTCTATATTAATTCTGTAGGTACTTTAAATTTATTAGAAGCACTTAGAATTTTCTGTCCAGATGCGACTTTTATATTTACCTCTACAAATAAAGTTTATGGAGATAGGCCAAATTTTTTACCACTAATTGAAAAAAAATTTAGATATGAAATTAGGAGGGATCACAAATACTTTAAACAAGGAATTGACGAAAAAATGTCAATAGATAACACCACACACTCTTTATTTGGAGTTTCAAAAAGCTCAGCAGATTTATTAGTTCAAGAATATGGTAGATATTTTAATCTTAAAACTGTCTGTTTTAGAGCTGGTTGTTTGACAGGCGAGAATCATTCTGGTGCAAGATTACATGGTTTTTTATCCTTTTTAGTAAAATCAATCGTGAAAGGAGAAAAATATTTTGTCTTTGGTTACAAAGGAAAGCAAGTAAGAGACAACATACATGGTACTGACGTTGCGAGAGCATTTTATGAAGTATTAAAAAAACCATTATACGGTGGAAAAGTTTATAATTTAGGTGGTGGCAGACTTAATAGTTGTTCAATAATAGAGGCTATAAAATTAATTGAAAATATTTGTCAGAGGAAAAGTAAATTTAAAATTTTATCAAAAAATAGAATAGGAGATCATAAATGGTGGATATCTGACAATTCGAAATTTAAAAAGGATTATCCTAAATGGAAAATAAAATATTCTTTGAGCAAACTGATTGAAATAATGATTGAAAATGAATTGCGTTATTACAAATAGTTAAATCATAAATTTGATTTAAATCTGTATCTTCTCACCAATTCATAATCAAAAAATCTAAAAAATTTAAAAAATGGTTTTAGTTTCAAATACTTGGCATGATTATAACTAGACACATGAGGATTATAATCATAGTTATCGAATCTATCAATTAAACTAGTAAATTTAGACATTACATTTGGTTTGCCAGCAAACCATAAATCAAGAAATGCTTTTAATTCCTCTGTTAGATTTTTTTTATCTGCAGTGTCTCTTATGCTTTCTATAGGAGCGTTATTATAATTTGAAACTACTAGAGTTTCATTTGTTAAATCTTCCTCTAAAAAAAATTCACTAAAGAATTCTACGTCCAGTCTTGAACTTAAAATAAAAGAATAATCACTTAATCTTTCTGAAGGTATTAATTTAAAAGATTTTTGGGTACTTATCCAACGAGAGTATGCTCTATAGGCATGGTGAGCTTCATTATATAGATTAAATTTACCAAAAAAAAATTTGATAAGTTGTTTAAAAGTAATTCTTTTTAAAATTTTTTTAATCCAAAAGAATTTATTAAATTCTATTTTTGGCTCTGAAATCATTTTAATTGGTTTAAAAGCGTGGTTAATTTCTTTCTCAATATCTATAGACCAAGTATGTACATAATAATCAACTATATACTTTTTTTCAAAAGCTTTAGCATATCCCTCCCGTGAAAACTTTAAGTCTAGATTATTGCCTTTACCATCTTTCCCAGCTGATCCGCCAGATAAACCAAATAGACAAATAGCAATTTTATTCATTTTCTTGTTTATTTCTTAAATACCTAAGCTCAGTGAAATCTTCACTAATTTCTTTATCAAAAAGATAAAAATAAATATCTCTTTTTAAGAGAGTTTTAATATATGGAAAGTTTGTTAAATAATTTTTTTTCAAACTATCATTTATTTCTACAACAGATGCTCCTTGAGTTTCATCTTTGGTTTTATTATTAATGGATACTCCTTTAAAAACTTTTGAATTAGATCCTAAAATTTCCCAATTTTTAAAATTTTTATCAGCAATACTCCATGCGTATGTAGCTGAGTTCATATTCGGAAAAGAAACATCAAAACCATTTCTTTCATGATAAAAACCATTTTCACTTGAGTAAGCCCCTATAATTTGATTGTTCTTTGAGGATTTAATTATAGGTCTAGGGCTTCCAAAATGGATTCCGCTTCCACTATTATTTTTTGTTGATACTCCAAGAATCACAGAATTACTTGTTGCATCAAGGTCTATTCCATCACCAGAAACATTTTGAATTACTCCGTTACCAAAAATAACAACTCGATCAGCATAATCTATTTTAATTCCTTCATTTCCTGATTTATCGTATGAATGAATGTTTTTATTTCCATCAATAACACCATTTTGAATGATAGTTATATCTGAAATTAAATCTTTATAATTTCCTTTTAATTCTATAACGCTACCTCCAAATCTAGGCATTTTTGCAGAATTTGAGAGCTTAATAACAGCATCTTCTCTTATAAATATTTTCGAAGAACTTGGAATTTTTAAGGGTTTTTCTATGAAATAATTTCCCTTAGGTATTATTATTAATTCATTATTATTATCAAATATACAACTTTGAAGGTTTTCTTTACAAATAATATAATCCTTAGAGGCAAGTTTTTCCATTATTTTAGATATTTGGGCAAAGCCACTTCTTACATTTTTTGCTTCACTATAACTTCTATTATCAATGTTTGTAATATTAAGAGAGGATACGCAGTATAAAAAAAATAAAAAAAATGAAATTAAAATAAATAATGAAAGAAATATATGAAGTTTTTTTGTTTTTAACACTTGCAGATCTTTTATAATTTTATACCTAATAAATTATAAATATATTTTCTAAAAATTAAACATTTTAATTTGAAATTATGCTAAATATTTATAAAAAAATAATTTTGTTTTTGCTCTTAACTTTTGCTTTGATAGTTTTTATATTATTTTTAACCCCAGATAAATTTTTATACTCCTTGAGTAAAAAAAATACCGAATTTATTAATCTTAAATCTGAAATTTATAATAGAATAGGTTTTGATATCAATTACTCTAATGAAATAAATGTTCAAAGAAAATTTGAGTCAAACTCAAAAGAAATAATTATTTTTCACAAATTCTATAATGGTTTGATAAAAAGAAATAATTCTGCAACATTGACTGGTTATTTAGGTTCAAATAAAATGAGTAATGACCCACCATTCATTTTTTTTGCAAATGGTCATTCTTTTAGATTGGAAGGAAAGATAAATGATAAGGGTCTATATGAAAAATTAGACATAACAAAGGTTAAAAATAATTTATCAGATATTATAGATACTGAATTTTTTTTTCAAAAAATACCTAAAGACAGGCATGGGATAAAAGATGTAGTTGTTTCAAACAAAGGTGAAATATTTCTAGTGCATACTGATATGAATAAAAATGAAAACTGTACTTTTTTATCAGTACTTAAAGCTCCTAAACCAAAAATGGAAATCAACTTCAAACAAATATTCAAGACCGAGTGTATAAATCTTAATTCTGGTCAAAAACATCAACAGGCTGCACATATGACAGGTGGTAGAATGGTATATGATGAAAAAAAAAATAAAATATACCTTTCTGTTGGAATGTTAAATAACTATTTATTTCCTCAAGACGTAAATAACTCATACGGTAAAATTTTAGAGATTAATTTAAGTGATATTTTAAAAACTCAAAAAAAAGAAAAAAACTTCAGAGGAAAAATAATTGCTATGGGTATACGTAACCCACAAGGTTTGTCTATTTGTGATCAAAATATATTTTTTTCTTCTCATGGTCCGGTAGATGGTGACGAATTAAACCACTTCTTTATTTCAGATCAACAAATTCCAAATTTTGGGTGGCCAATTGCATCTTATGGTAAACATTATGATGAGTCATATAGAATTAACCCTCCTAGCTACGCACCTTTATATAAAAGTCATAAAGATTATGGATTTAAAGAACCGCTTATTCACTATACTCCAAGTATTGCACCATCAAAAGTTGAAACAGAAAAAAGTAATACATTAGGATGTAAAGATAAAATTAATCTTTGGATGGCTACCATGGGTTACAAAAATACTCCATACCAAAAATCAATTATAGAATATAAAATTATCAACGAAAATAATGAACCTAAAATTGTTCAAAAAAGAGTTTATAATATCAATGGAAGAGTTAGAGATATTGCCAATACAGAAAATTTTCTTTGGTTTTTTGATGAAACAAATGGTCAATTAGGTTATTTGGTAAAATAAAATTATTATAAATAAAAATAATCTAATTTATAATTTGGTTATTTTTTTGTTAACTTCTGAATATTTACTAAAATTTACTCCATTCATTTAAAATTATGTTATCATTCAAAAAATTATCAGATACAAATATATCTTGATCTGAATAATTATGATTTAAGGAACTTAGCCAAGCACCCCACCAATAAAAAGTGCTGTTATTAAAAACATGATGTTTACATTGACTTAATAGCCATAATTTATCTAAATGTCTTTTTGGCTCATTATTTGAAAAAATTGAAATCGTATTTTTTGGTAAATCTAATTTCTCTAAAAATGGTGAATTATAAGTGCAGAATAAATAAAATTTTGCATTTTGATATTTTTTTTTTATTATTTCTATAACTGAATTAATCTCTTGAGGTGATTTAATTTTTCTATCTTTTGAGTGTGACGATGGATCATCACTTTCTTCGTATACTCTGATCCCTATTGCAACCGAATTACTATTTTTCATTCGTTCACCAAGCTTTAATATTTTGTTTGATTTTGGAATTGGAGGTCTCAACTCTGTTTTGAGGATTTTTTCATGGTGGTTAAAATATAACGGGCTTTGCCAATATCCATTAAGCCATACATTTTTATTAATCTGAATTTTTGATATATTTGACAAAAATTTTTTTTCAGTTTCGTTGATGATTAAATTATTTAATATTTTTTCGTTAAAATTTTTATTCTGATTAAGCAATCTTTTCTTGATTCTATAAATCCAAATTGGAAATCTTTCTAATGGTTTGATCAATCTGGCCTTTATTGGAAAATTATGTAATTCATATTTTCTACGATATTGGTCCCTTATAAAACCACTCCAATTATCTAATACAAGTTCACAATTATTATCTTCAGCTAATGCCCTTCCAAAAGAGTACTGAAACATTTGATTTCCAAGACCCCCTCTTAAATGAACAATAATCTTTCTCATTTGATATTTTTTATTTCAGTTTCTAGGTTTGCTTTTAATTTAATGCCATATTTGAAAAAGATTTATTTCTTTTTACAAGCTCCTCGAATGTTCCATGTACATTAATTTCCCCATTTTCTAATAAAAAAATTTTATTACATTTTTTTAGAGTGCTCAATCGATGAGCAATTATTATGATTGTAATCTTATCTCTCAATGTCTGAATATCGTTCATAACTTTTTTTTCCGTCAGGGTATCTAATGCACTAGTTGCCTCATCCAATATTAATATAGAAGGGTTTTTATATAGCGCCCTAGCTATACCTATTCTTTGTTTTTGACCGCCTGAAAGTCTAACCCCGTTTTCACCAACTAAAGTTTTGTAACCATTCGATAATTCATTTTCAATAAAATCATGAATATTTGCAATTTTACAAGCATTCTTAACAGCTTCCAAATCTATATTTATAAAATCTTTTCCAAAAGCAACATTTTCTGCAACACTTAAATCTGATAAGAATATTTGTTGTGGCACATAACCAATATGTTTCTGCCATAATTTTAAATTTTGTTTATTAATTACTTCTCCGTCTATTTTAATTATTCCGTTATTTAGTTCTAATAAACCTAACATTAAGTCAACCAGAGTTGTTTTGCCACTTCCTGTTGAGCCAACAATTCCAACAATACTTAACGCTGGTATATTAATATTAATATTTTTTAAAATTTGCTTTGAAGATGTGGGGTAACTGTAGTCAATATTTTTTAAATCCATGGATTGATTCAACGAAATTGTTCTATCAAAAGATATTTTTTCTTGATCTAGTTGCTTTAAATTAGCTAAATCTTTATGTAAATTACTTAAGGCCGATCCTGAAAATTTAATCATAGATAATGAGCTAAAAATAATTTGAGTTGCTGGTATTAAACGGTACCCAACAAAAGCATATAAGGCAATTAATGGGATAACTTCGGTAAAGTTATTTTTTTCATTAATTAAAAATAATACTAAAATAATCATACCACCAAATGCAATGGCCTCTATAATATAACGGGGTAGTTGTGAAAATAATTGTGCTGTAGAATGAGTTTTTGCAAAAATTTCTGCAGAAATAGAAAAACGTTTAATATAATTTGTTTCTAGTCTGTTTAATTTTAATTCTTTTATTGCACCAAATGCATCATTGAATTCTTTAAAACGTTGTTTATTGGCTTCAGCACGATCAGTCCCAATATTGGATAGATATTTTTTAACAAAATAAAAAACACTTCCATAAGATAAAAGTAAAACTGATCCAGCAGTAAAAGCTACTTTGTAATTTGCGATAATTATCAAAATTAACATAGCTATAGTCAATGTACTTTGTGCGATTAGATTTATAAATGGAATTACAGCTTGGTGTATTACAATTGAAATTTCTGATAAAATATTTTTGGCAAAATCAGAACTATTTTTATTTAAAAACCATGTATAAGGTTGAGATAAATATCCTTCAAATAAACGTTTACCAATAGTAAATTCTCTCATTAAAGCAAATCGTATTTGAGCATAATTCGATAATGCCCTAATAAAAAGTGAAATAATAAGGATAACAAAAACTGCAATACCAATTGCAAATAAAAATTCCTCATTACTTTGTATGCCAATTACATTAGATTTGTTGTAAAGATACGATAAATATTTGTTTGTTTCGATTAACTCAGGATTTGTTAGTAGTCCTATAAATGGCAAAATAGAGGCTACTCCTAGCACGTCAATAAAAGCAGTTAATAATATTAATATTAATAAAAGAATAGCTCTTTTCTTTTCTTGCGCACTCAACAAATTTATTATTTGTTTAAAAGTATTCATTTATAAATTTATTTATCTTTTCTTTAACGGGTTTTTAACTTTATACCTTATAATAATCTCTAAACCATTGAACAAACTTTTGAATACCTTCATAAATATCTGTTTTTGGCTCAAAACTAAATTCATTTTGAAAATTATCAATATTTGCACAAGTTTCTAATAAATCACCTGGTTGCAAATCTAAGAATCTTTTTTTTGCTTTAATTTTTAACGCTTTTTCTATGACCTCTATATATTTATTAAGTGATTGTGGCCTATTATTTCCAATATTAAAAATGCGCCATGGTGATTTACTTGATGCTTGATCAGGATTTTTTGTATCCCAGCTGTCATTAGATTTTGGTAAATAATTTAGTACTTTGATAACACCATCAACAACATCATCTATATAGGTAAAATCTCTACTGTGTTTACCATTATTGAATATATCAATTGTCTTATTTTCTAAAATTGCTTTACTAAATTTAAATAGAGCCATATCTGGTCTTCCCCACGGACCATAAACTGTAAAAAAACGCAATCCAGTAGTTGGTAATCCATATATATGACTATATGAATGAGCTATTAGCTCATTAGATCTTTTAGTTGCAGCATATAGAGATAAGGGATGATTTGAGTTATCATGTTCAGAAAAAGGTAGTTTTGTATTTGCTCCATAAACACTTGAAGAACTTGCATAAATAAAATGTTTTACTTTATTTAAATGACAACATTCTAATATATTAACAAATCCAATGATGTTACTCTGTATGTAAGCATCTGGGTTTTTTAGAGAATATCGAACACCTGGCTGAGCTGCAAAATTGAATACTATTTCTGGCTTGTGTAATTTAAATATTTTTTCAATTTTTATTTTTTCAACAATATTAACCCTATAATGTACATATTTTTCATATTTTGAATTTAGATTGTATCTAGCTTCTTTTAGGTTTGTATCATAATAATTATTATGATCATCAATACCAATAATATTGTATCCCAGTTCTAACAAACGTCTACTCAAGCTAGATCCAATAAAACCCGCGGAACCTGTTACTAAAATATTCATTATTTAAAATTAATTCAAGTTTTCTGTGCTAAAAAATCTTTGTAAGTTCTTTTTAATCCATCTTTAAGTGTGTGCTTAGGTTTCCATCCAAAACTTAATATTTTCTTGCTATTTAAAAGTTTTTTTTTCATACCGTCTGGCTTACTTACATCAAACACTATCTTACCTTTATATTTTGTAATTTCTTTAATTATATTTGCTAATACTTTAATTGATAGATCCGAGCCAAAACCAACATTAATATGACTACATCTTAAATCAGTATTTTTATAAAATTTTTTTTTTTCTAAATTCATTATTTTAAAACTTGCTCTGGCAAGATCATCAACATGAAGAAATTCTCTTTTTTGTTTACCTGATCCCCATACTAAAACTTTGGGCAATTTTTTAATCTTTGCTTCATGAAACTTTCTAATTAAGGCTGGAATTACATGGGAGTTATTTAAATCATAGTTGTCACCCGGTCCATAAAGATTTGTCGGCATTATAGACCTATAATCAATTCCATATTTTTTTCCAAATTGACGATTATAACTTTCACATAACTTTATTCCTGCTATTTTTGCAATTGAATATGGCTCATTAGTAGGCTCTAAAATACCTGTTAACAAATCTTTTTCTTTAATTGCTCGATTTGAAAATTTTGGATAAATACAACTTGAACCAAGAAATAATAAGCGTTTTACTCCGTTTTCAAAAGCAGCATTGATAATATTTGCTTCAATCATTAAATTTTCATAAATAAAGTTTGCCGGGTAAGTATGATTTGCGAAAATACCACCTACTCTTGCTGCTGCTAAATATACTTGATCAATTTTTTCTTTTTTAAAAAAATTTTTAACTGATTGCTGGTTAGTAAGATCTAACTTATTTCTATTTTTAGTGATTATGTCAAATTTTTTTTTCTTTTTTAGTAAACATCGAACTATCGCAGATCCTACCATTCCATTATGACCAGCCACAAATATTTTTATTTTTGACATTAAATATTTGAAATTCCAGTTGTAAGTACTTTTTTCATATAAAGTTAACCATAGATATTTGAACTTAACAGAAATTAAATAAAATTACATTATTAATAAAAATTTATAATTTATCTTTTTTAATTAAATTTTTAAAGAAGACAATTATCAAAGATAGGAAAAATCCGAATATTAAACCAACAACCATAAAATTTTTGATAGAATTTATAGAATAGTGATTTTTAATTGTTGTTACTTTAGTTTGAATATTAATAGAAAAGGGATAATTTAAATTATTATTATCTAGTTTTTTAATTAATTCCTCAGAAAATAAAATTGTATAATTTAAATTTTCATAATGAGTATATTTAGGTGAAAAAATATCCCAATCTTGAATAAACTTTAATGGATCTGCTGGAAAAAGACTTGCAAATTCTAAATCTTTTCTATTGAAAATTTGTATAATTTTTTCAACAAAATTTTTATGAATCATTATTTTTTTTTTAGTATTGTCTTTTAACTCTTTCACATATTGTTTTATTTCATAGGTCATGTATTCTTTTATAAGCAACTCTCCTTGCAATTGATTTGGAAATTTAAAATAGTAACTATTTTTTATTTTTTCAAAATTTTTTAAAAAATAATCATTTGCAGAAATATTTGATTTATCAAAATAATCATCGAAGTCCCTAAATTTATCTTTATTCTGTTCAAAAAAATTGGCAAATTTGGAAACTGAAGTTCTAAAATTTATACTACCTATATCTACCTCAAAATTTTTAGGAACTAATTTTTTGTAATACATATTTAAATTAGAAATATCTGATTCTAATGAAGATACGTGAACAGTCGAAAATTTCTGATTTTTATTATTTTGATTAATTCCATAATAATAATTCAATAATCCAAAAAAAATAGAAAAAGCCAAACTAACGATTATTATAAGTGTCTTTTCTCTTAAAAAAGTTTTGAAAATTTCTTCTATGGAAATATTATCTTTTAAAATTTTACGCTTTTTGGAATTCATACTTAGCCATCAGATTAGTTATATATTCAAAATAAAAAAAAATTAATATATCTCAATATGCATAATTATAAAAATTTTATACGATTTTTATCTAAATAAATTTATTTTAATAAAGTTATACAAATTTTTTTCATTAAATAAATATCCTCTAATTCCTGCTCTTTTTGCAAATTCCATGTCAGTTTTCTGATCACCTATCATAAATGATTTCTTTTTATCAATATTCCATATTTTGCTGGCTTTCAAAAACATACCAATTTTTGGTTTGCGCAATATAGAATTTTTCTTGTATTTTTTTATTACTCCATCTTTATGATATGGACAGAAATAAATTTTATCGACCGCTGTACCAAATTTAATCAACTCTAATTTTAAATATTTATGAAGTTTGTAAACATCTTTGATAGAAAAAAAACCTCTGGCAATTCCTGATTGATTTGTAACGATCACAACTTTAAAATTATTTTTTTTTAAGAATTTTATTGTTTTTTTCGCTCCAACTATCCATTTAAAATCTTTTATAAATCCGATATATCCATTATTTATCTCACTTTTATTTAAAACACCGTCTCTATCAAGAAATGCAATTTTTATTTTTTTTCTCATTTTTATGAATATAAAAAATTCTATTTATTTTTAAGTGATTTATAAAGTGAACTTTTTCCTAAATAGTAAAGAAAAATTGAATATGGATAGTGATGCAATCCAGCAATATTTAAAAAAATTAATGAAGTTAAAATTTTAACTTTTTGTAATGAATAATTGTTATCTTTTAAAAATTTAAAAAATAATTTTTGACAATATTTATTTTCTTTAGATTGAATAAAATTGATTTTAATATTTTTTTTATCAATTCTTACATCAAATTTTGATTTCTTAATTACACTGTGATCTATGATTAAACCATGATTTATTTTTGCTAAATCATAGTAAATATCACCATAGTTTTTAATACCAGAAAAATCCTCCCTCCAATCTAAAAGGGTAATTTTATTTTTATCTTTAATGATATTTTCAAAATGTAAATCTCCATGAAAATTTACAGGAATACCTGAATTAATATCTCTCCAATTGATTTGCTCAAACAATGATGCAATTTTAGGAGTTTTTTTGTTATTTATAAATTCTACTTGGTCATTAATATTATTTTTTTCATATAAATAATTAATTCTGCTTAGGCTTTTTTCATAGTAAAAACTATTACACTTCTGTTCAAACACTCTTAATTTTTTCTTATTCAAAAAATTTTTTTTCCAAAATGTATTATTTAACCAATGTAATAATTTCAAAAATTCTTTTCTTTTATTTTTAAGTTTAGAAAAAACAATTCCATTAATAAACTTGTATACGTAAAAGTATTTTGTTTTTTTTATAATTTTAGGAACATGGGGATTAAGTATATTTGATCTTTGATATCTTTTTCTTATTATATTTTGATTTGTAAAAAATTTGTAAACTTTGTTTTTTTTAAAAAATATTCCTTGGTCATATTTAGGAAGTATACTTTTTGAGTTTAAGAAAAAATTTTCTGCCTTTTCTTTAGTCTCTTTACTTCCAATATCGTACCATGATTTTATAAACCTATAATTAATTTCATTTGGGTTTAATGATTTAAAATATGATAATTCACCCTCGTTAATTTTATAATTTTTCATTATTTTTTTAAACTTTTTATAATCTTTAATAAAGCCAACTCCTGTGTAATTGTAATAATCTTTTCTTAAATAATTAAGTTTGTTATGGATTTTTTTATAGCCTTTTCCAAACTCAACAGTTGCATATTTCATTGAGTCGCAATTTTTTTTACTCAGAAAAAGTGTGTCTTTATTTATTTTTGAATAAAAATTTTTATCAGTAAAAATTGTATCATTTGCATGAAAGAAAAAAGGTTCATTTATAAAATTTAACGCTTGAGAAAGAGTGTAGCTCAAACCACTACCTGGTCCATCAAATAGTTTTACTTTAACAATTTTAATGTTTTTTTTAGAGTAGACTAATTTTAAGTATTCTTCAATATGATCACCTTTGTAACCTGTTATAACAATAAACTTTGTACTTGATGGATAGGAATCAATAATTTTAGAAATTACTGGAGTATCTCCTAATTGTATCATTGATTTATTAAAATTTTGTGTGTGCAAGTCTAACCTTGAGCCTATACCTGCAGTTGGAACAATAACTAGCATATCAAAATATAATTGATATATACATTACTTATAAAAATAACCAAATGATTAAAAATACATTTTTAGGTTTAGGGCCAATGAGTTTGGAAATAATTAACTCATTAAACTACTTTTCCAAAAAGCACAAAAAAAAAATTATGCTTATATGCTCCAGAAATCAAATTGAATCTAAAAAATTAGGCGGCGGATATGTGAATAATTTTTCTACCTCAGAATTTGCAAATTTTGTAAAAACTAAAAAAAATAATTTATTAATCATGAGTCGAGATCATTGTGGTCCCTTTAAGAGAGATAATAAAAAAAAAAAAAATTTAATTAAAGAGGTGGATGACTGTAAAATATCACTTCTAGATGATATTTTAAATGATTTTAAAATCTTGCACATCGATACTTCAGAATGTGGCAGTGCAAAGTATGAAATTGCTCATGAATTAATTAATTTTTGTAATGATGTTGCTAAAAAAAATAATAAAAAAATTTTTTTTGAATTTGGAGCAGAAGATCATGGAGTTTTAACAAATTTTAAAAAATTTACTAAAGATGCTAAATTTTTCGGTAAATATCCTAATAGACAATTTATTGTATGCCAAACTGGGTCACTTGTAAAATCTATTTTTCAAGTTGGTCAATTTGATATTGAGTCTGTAAAAATTATGAAAAAAATAGCAATTGAGAATGGCTTACTTTTAAAAGAACATAACTGTGATTATTTAAGCTTAGAACAAATTCAACTAAGGAATCAATACGGGATAAATGCAATTAATATTGCACCAGAGCTTGGGGCTGTTCAATCAAATTTGACATATAATATTTCTAAACAACTTAAATTAGATAAAGAAATTGATGATTTTAAAAAATACGTATTAAGAAAAAAAAAATGGGAAAAATGGAATTATAATAATGAAAATAATTTAATTAAATTTTTTACAGCTGGTCATTATCATTTTGGAACAAAAATTTATAAAGATATAATTTATAAGATTAATAAAAAAATAAATTTTCAAGGGAAACTTAACAAAGCAATTGAAGATAACTTGTTAAGATATTTTAACTAAATTACTTTCCTTTTGTAATCATCGCTCAAACGAACAACATCTGTTATTTCTGGAGTGCTTGCTTCTAAATAAATACAGTCACTAATCGCTTGCATTCTATGAATAATTCTAGGATTAATAGTTATAGTATTTTGGGTTTTAAAAATTTTATAATTAAGTTTGTCTTTATTTTTACCATAAAAAATTTTTAAGTTTCCACTTACAATAAAAATAGTTTCGATTTTTTTTTTATGAAACTGTAGACTGCACCTATGGCCTTTTTTCATAAATAATTTTTTAAACATATATTTTTTATTTTTTTCAATTAGGAGTTCATAACCCCAAGGTTTTTTAATTTTTTTTGACTTCATAAGTAAATATTTATTAAAATTGATAAAATTATACTATAAAAATATTTCTTAAATTTATGTTTAATAAGTAATTAGAGGTATTTTTTATAATTATACAATTATTACATCATTATTAATTTCTAATAATTGTTTTTTAATTTCTTTATTATAGCTACCAGCCCTTAAAATAACACAGGGTTTATCAATTTTTTTTAATATTGATGGCTTGTTAATTTTTAAATTTGTTCCATATAAAAATTTATTAGCTTTTTCTTTATCGTTGTCTAAAATTCCAATAATATTTCTTTTATTTAAACCATTGAATATCATCATCTGTGAAAATATGTGAGCACCAAATATAAAAATGCTTTTATATTTTTTTGTTAATTTATTAATTTGTTTTACATCTCTTTTCCAAAAATTAAACATACCTTCGAAAAGTTTGAGATTTTTTTTATATTCTGAATAAGTTTTTAATTTTGACTTATCTGATTTAGTCGAAAAACTATTTAATTTTGTAACATACATTATTGAATGATCTTTTTTAAATAATTGTTTCCTAATTATCTCAAAATTATTTTTGAGTAACAAAGAGTCAACTAGTTTTTCATCGTAATAAAAAGGATGCTCAAAATTCATTGCGTTTGCATAACCTTTCTTAATCATTGGTTTCATATTGGGCATAGTAAAAACATGTTTGCCATTTTTAGATAAAATAGAACTCACGTCTTTTAAAAACTGGCTTGGATTATATAAATGTTCAAAAGTGTGAGAGTGTAAAACCAAGTCTACTTTGTGATTTTTATTTAATTTAAAAAAATTTTTGTCAAAAAACTTTTTAATTTTTATTACTTTTTTATTACTTTTTTTTAAATGAAGATTTCTATCAAAACTGTAAAATTTTTTGATTTTAGAAAAATTTTTAATTTTATTTAATATTGAATTATTACCTCCACCAATTTCACAAATATTTCCTTTTAAATATTTATTTGCTAGTTGAAAAAATAATTCGTGATGATCATTCCAGGTTTTTCCTACTGTACCAGACCCATGAGATTTAAAATATAACTTTTTCAAAGAAACTTTTGGATAAATTTGAATATTTCCACTTTTTTTATTTATCCACCAGTTAAGATTTTCATACTCATAATTATCAGAGCTTTTTGAAGCACCCATAAAAATTGGAAATTTTTTAATTGAAAATATTTTTTGAAATTTTTTAGAATAGCTTATTGGGCAGAAAAAATTTAACATAAATTATTTTAGTTATAAATTAATAATTTTCATTAAGATAATTTTTTTCAATTATTAGCATAATCTTCATCTACATCTTTTCTTATAAAGACAAAATTTGAGAACATATACAAATTTGCATAGGGTTGTTTTGGATCAATTTCTTTCATATTATTGTATGTTAGTTGATAAACATTATAATTGGGAAGTTTTTGGGAAAAAAAGAAGAGTGACGTATTTCGAAAAAGATGGTGCCAATTGTACTCAATTTGAATAAATTTAGGCTTACGCTTAACTAAGGTCTCTTTTGCGCCGTCAAAAACTTCTTTTTCAAATCCCTCAGTATCAATTTTAATTAAATCAATTTCAAAAATATTGTTCAATTTACAAAAATCATCTAAAGAGGTAATGACTGTATCAAGTGATTTATTATTTTTCGAGTAATCAATATTTTGTATTTCTGTAGCGAACGAAGCATGTTCACTTTTTTCTTCATTATAGTAAATTTTTTTTGTCTCACTTTTGGCACCAACACCTTTGTTTACAAATGTGCATCTGTCTGAAAAATGAGATAAGTTATCTTGCATTTTTTTGAAGATAAACGGTAATGGTTCGAAACTTATAACTTTTGAGTTTGTTTCTTTTAACAGCAAATTTGTATAATTGCCTTCGTTTGCTCCAACGTCTATACATATGCTAGTTGGTTTATTTGAGAGATATTTTTTAATAAAAAATTCTTCGCCACTTTCAATGAAATTCCGGTGATTGTTATATCCTCTTGCACTTAAAACTAAATCAAGCAGCCCATTATTTATTTTTTGCAATAACAAATTACTAGAAAATATCTTTACATAAATTTTTCGAAGCGTATTCCACAAGGTATTTACCTATTAGTATAAT
>CACEMI010000001.1:40000-158108 GCA_902560585.1 uncultured Pelagibacteraceae bacterium
AGAGGGTGGTCCCCCTATATTCGAGCAGGATTTCACGTGTCCCGCTTTACTCAAGAAATTTGTTAAACATTACTCATACGGGACTATCACCCTCTATGGTTAGCTTTTCCAAACTATTCAAATTTTTTTAACAAACCTACTGGCCTATTCCGGTTTCGCTCGCCACTACTAACGGAATCTCAATTGATTTCTTTTCCTCCGGTTACTTAGATGTTTCAGTTCTCCGGGTTGTCTCTTTAAATCTATGTATTCAATTTAAAGTACCACATAAAGTGGTGGGTTTCCCCATTCGGAAATTTACGGATCAAAACTTGCATACAGCTCCCCGTAACTTATCGCAGTATACCACGTCCTTCATCGTCTTTCAGTGCCAAGGCATCCGCCACACGCCCTTAAACGCTTGATTTATGCACAGAAAAAAATTCTGTGTTGAATCAAATTTTTTATAATATTCATCTTTTCGAATATTTGTGATTGTTTAAATTAAAATAATAAACAATCGGATATAGATATTGATAATTTTATTATATTTACAAAAAAAATAACTAAGTGTTTCTTGGTGGAGGATAGCGGGATCGAACCGCTGACCTCCTGAATGCAAATCAGGCGCTCTCCCAGCTGAGCTAATCCCCCAGAAAAATGGTGGGCCGAGAAAGACTCGAACTTTCGACCCCACCCTTATCAAGGGTGTGCTCTAACCAACTGAGCTACCGGCCCCTTTGTGCAAAAGGAGAAACACAATTTTAAAAAGAGAAATGAGGACGGTCAACATTAGCCTGTTATATTATTTAGATTAAGAAAAAATCCTTAATCATCCTTAGAAAGGAGGTAATCCAGCCGCAGGTTCCCCTACGGCTACCTTGTTACGACTTCACCCCAGTCGCTGACTATACCGTAGTCAAGGGTTTAAAACCTTGCCTTAAGGTAGAACCAACTCCCATGGTGTGACGGGCGGTGTGTACAAGACCCGGGAACGTATTCACCGCGGCGCGCTGATCCGCGATTACTAGTAATTCCAGCTTCATGTACTCGAGTTGCAGAGTACAATCCGAACTGAGGCATCTTTTTAGGATTTGCTCGATGTCGCCATCTTGCTTCCTATTGTAAATGCCATTGTAGCACGTGTGTAGCCCAACACGTAAGGGCCATGAGGACTTGACGTCATCCCCACCTTCCTCCAGCTTATCACTGGCAGTTCTTTCAGAGTGCCCAACTAAATGATGGCAACTAAAAGTGAGGGTTGCGCTCGTTGCGGGACTTAACCCAACATCTCACGACACGAGCTGACGACAGCCATGCAGCACCTGTGTTTCGTCCGGCCGAACCGAAGACTCTAATCTCTTAGAGTCGCGACGAACATGTCAAGTGTTGGTAAGGTTCTGCGCGTATCTTCGAATTAAACCACATGCTCCACTACTTGTGCGGGTCCCCGTCAATTCATTTGAGTTTTAACCTTGCGGTCGTACTCCCCAGGCGGTGTGTTTAATGCTTTCGCTGCGACACTGAAAATAAATTTCCAACGTCTAACACACATCGTTTACGGCATGGACTACGAGGGTATCTAATCCTCTTCGCTACCCATGCTTTCGTTCCTCAGCGTCAGTAATGATCCAGAAAGCTGCCTTCGCAATTGGTATTCTTTCTAATATCTACGAATTTCACCTCTACACTAGAAATTCTGCTTTCCTCTATCATACTCTAGCTAAAAAGTTTTGATGGCAGTTCCAGAGTTAAGCTCTGGGATTTCACCACCAACTTTTTTAACCACCTACGAACTCTTTAAGCCCAGTAATTCCGAACTACGCTAGGTCCCTTCGTATTACCGCGGCTGCTGGCACGAAGTTAGCCGGACCTTCTTATTCGGGTACAGTCATTTTCTTCCCCGACGAAAGAGCTTTACAACCCAAAGGCCTTCTTCACTCACGCGGCATCGCTGCATCAGAGTTTCCTCCATTGTGCAATATTCCCTACTGCTGCCTCCCGTAGGAGTTTGGGCCGTGTCTCAGTCCCAATGTGGCTGATCATCCTCTCAGATCAGCTATAGATCAAAGTCTTGGTAGGCCATTACCCCACCAACAAACTAATCAAGTGCAGGCCCATCCTTCGGCGCATAAAGCTTTCTCCGTAAAGACTTATGAGGTATTAGCACAAGTTTCCTCGTGTTATTCCTCACCAAAGGGAAGGTACCTACATGTTACTCACCCGTCTGCCACTAAGTATTGCTACTTCGTTCGACTTGCATGTATAAGGCGTGCCGCCAGCGTACGTTCTGAGCCATGATCAAACTCTCAAGTTTAAAAACGGCGCACACTAGCTTCTATACAAATACTAAGAATAATACTTGTATAATGTTGAAGTGTGTACGACAAATTTTGGTAACCTTAACCGTCCACACTTCTCTTCTTAAAATATTAACAATTCAAATAGCTAATTGAGCGATTAAGCCCAATAAATAACATTTTTATATGTTGAGTGTGACGCTTATATTGGAAATAATTTATAAATCAAGTTTTTAGATAAACAAAAGTTGTGTTAAAAAGTCATATATATCAACATTTTTTTACCAATTGAGATAATAATGTTAAGAAAATTTAAAAGAAAAGTAAAACCGGTTTCACATTTACTTTGGTTATTCTTGCTATTAACTATCTCAGTATTAGTTACAAACTTCTATGAAAGAAATAAAAATTCTCAGTATGATAATTTAATAAAAACCCTAAACAATTTATATTTTCAAAAAAGTTTAGCTAAGATAACATCAAGTTTGCAAGATCGATTTACTGAGTTAGAATATCTTGTAAAAGAGGGCGATAATTATGAGACTATTATTAATCAATTCAAAATTACAAAAAAAGAGAAGAAAATATTACTTGAAACAATAAAGAAAAACGAAAATATTAAGATTTTAAGACCAAACCAAAAAATCAGTTTTAAAGTTGATAAAAAAGATGAACCGAAAATAATAGAATTTATTATTGAATTAAGTAAAAAAAAAGAAATTCAATTTGTTAGAGATCTTCAGAATAATAAGTTTAAATCTAAATTATTAGAAAAAAATTTAAAAAAAATTGTTACATATAAAGAAAGCAAAATCACAAATAGTTTGTATCAAACTGCATTAAATTTAAAAATTAAACCAAATATTATTGTTGAATTTGCAAGACTTTATGGTTTCCAAGTAGATTTTCAAAGAGATATTTGGAAAAATGATAGTTTTCAAATTATTTATGAAGAATTCTTAAATGAGGAAGGAGATATAATTGAAACTGGAAATATAATTTTTGCCAATTTGAATTTAAAGAATGAAGACTTAAAACTTTATAGATATGAATACGAAAAAAATAACATAGACTACTTTGATGAAAATGGCAAAAGCATGAGAAAAACTTTAATGAAAACTCCGATTAATGGAGCAAGATTGTCTTCTTCATTTGGAAAAAGGAAACATCCTATTTTAGGGTTTACAAAAATGCATACGGGTACAGATTTTGCTGCACCGTTAGGCACACCAATATTAGCATCAGGAGATGGTCTTGTTGTTAGAGCTCAATGGTGTGGTGGAGGAGGCAATTGTGTTAAAATAAAACATAACAGAGTATATCAAACCGTTTATGCGCACATGTCTAAATTTGGAAGAGGAATTAAAAAAGGTGTAAGGGTTAAGCAAGGTCAAATAATTGGTTACGTTGGATCGACTGGACTTTCTACTGGTCCACATTTGCATTATGAGGTAATTGAAAATGGCAGAAAAATTAATTCTCAAAAACTTAAATTACCATCTGGAAAAATATTAAAAGGTGATCAACGTAGAAATTTTGAGGTAAAAAAAATAAAGATAGATGTTTTAAAATCTAATTTAATTTCAAAATTGTAATTTAATCTATTTTTGGTTCCTCTGATTCTTTATTCTCAATTTCAGCTTTAATTTGATTATTAGCACTTGCTTCAGTTAAGTTTTCTGACAAATTTTTTGCATTTTCTTGCGACATTAGAATTCTAGAAAAATGTTCTGCATGCTGTAGATAATTTTCAGATAAGATTTTATCTCCATTTGAGAGGGCTTCACGAGCTAGATCATTATATTTCTCAATTAGTTTTGCAGCATTCTGATTATTTTTTCCTGGATGTCTTCTTTTAAATGAGGATCCATTATTAAAATCTCCATTAGGTTTATGTCCATTTCCATTTCTTCTAAAGTTCCTATCACCATTTGATTTGAACCGACCTCTTCTATTATTATTTTTGAAACTATTCATTATTTTAGTCTAGTGCTTACAATGCATCTATCTTTTTTGGATAAATCTTTGGCTATTTTATTAATGTAGAAATTATTTTCTTTAAGCATTTTTACTATTTGATTTTTTTGTTTATGTCCTATCTCAAGTATTAATTTTCCATTTATCTTTAATAATTTTTTACTTTTTTTAATTACTTTGTATATACTTCTAAAACCATCAGAACCTCCTGATAATGCTAATTTAGGTTCATGAAATTTAATATCATCATCTAATCTGTTTAAATCAATACTATTTATGTATGGAGGATTAGATATAATCAAATCATAGTTAGAAGATTTATATTTGTCAATATCGATATTTATAAAATTAATTTTATTTTCTAATTGATGTAATTTTGCATTAGTTTTTGCAACTTTTATAGCTTTTAACGATATGTCTAGTGCTGTTGCTTTACATTTAGGCATTTCTTTTATTAAAGATATTATTATGCAGCCGGATCCAGTTCCAATATCTAGTATTTTTTTTGAATTATCGATTGATAAATAATTTAAAGATTCCTCTATAATTAACTCAGTATCGGGTCTCGGAATTAAAACTGATTTATTAGTTAAAAACCTATACTTCCAAAAATATTTATAACCAATAATATAAGCTATTGGCTCTTTTCGCTTTCTTCTAGATAAATAGTATTTAAATTTTTCTATTTCTCTATTTTCTGCTTTATTATAAATATTTAATAATATCTCCTCTCTTTTTCTATTAACAGTTTTTGACAAAAGTAATTCAGTATCTAAATAAGGGTTTTTTATATTTTTTTTTTTTAAAAAATTTGTGCCTTTTGTTAAAATCTCATGATAGTTCATGCTTAATTTATATTAGTTAATTCATTTTCTTGTGCCTGGATAACCAAATTTTCTATCATCTGATCAAATATTTCACCCTCCATAAATTCAGTCAATTTATGTAAAGTTAAATTTATTCTATGATCTGTAACTCTACCTTGAGGAAAATTATAAGTTCTTATTCTTTCAGATCTATCTCCAGAACCTATTTTACTTTTTCTATCTTTGGATCTTTCTTCATCTCGCTTTTGTCTCTCCAACTCGTAAATTCTTGATCTAAGAATTTTTAAACCTTTTTCTTTATTTCTTATCTGAGATTTTTCATCTTGTTGACTTACAACTATTCCTGATGGTATGTGGGTAATTCTAACAGCCGAGTCAGTTGTGTTAACACTTTGTCCTCCTGGTCCACTACTTCTAAATACATCAATTCTTAAATCTTTATCTTCAATTTTCACATCAACTTCTTCAGCTTCAGGCATTACTGCAACAGTAGCAGCCGAGGTATGAACCCTTCCTTGAGTTTCTGTATCAGGTACCCTTTGAACTCTGTGAACACCACTTTCGTATTTTAAGGATGAATAAATATTTTTACCTTTAATAGATGCAATTACCTCTTTTAATCCACCAGCATCACTTTTAGATATTGATATTACCTCAAGTAACCATTTTTTTTTGTTGCTTACTTTTTCATACATCTTAAATAAATCTGAGGCAAACAAACTTGCTTCTAATCCTCCAGTTCCAGCTCTAATTTCTATTATTGCATTTTTTGTATCAGCTTCATCTTTAGGTAGCAGAAACAATTTAATTTTTTTTTCATTGTCTTCATTATTTTTTTCAAGATTATTGAGTTCACTAATCGCAAGGTCCTTCATCTCTTTATCTGTACCCTTATCATTAATAATTTTTTCCAATTCGACTTTGTTCTTTTGAAAATTATAATAAGAATTTGCCTCTTTTATAATTTCGTTTAAATCTGAGTATTCTTTTGACTTTTCTGCAAATAATTTTTTATCAATTTCTTGTGAAGAAAGATCTTTTTCCAATTTAGAATGCTTTGCAATTAAATCTTTAACTTTTGATAAAGGAACCATTATTTATTTTTTTCGATTTCCTCTGCTTTTTCCTCGACTAATCTTACAACCATAGAAATCATTTCATCACTTGATATTTTTTTACTTTCAATACCATTTAAATAAAGCATATTATTTCCTTTTCCTCCTCCAGTAATACCAATATCGGTTTGTGCAGCCTCACCTGGTCCATTCACTACACATCCAATTATAGATAAAGAAATTGGTGTCTTGATATGAGATAGCTTATCCTCCAACATTTTGACAGTTTTTATTACATCAAAAGCTTGCCGAGCACATGACGGACAAGAAATAATTTTTACTCCTCTATTTCTTAAATTTAGTGATTTGAGAATTTCGTTTCCAACTTTTATTTCTTCCACTGGATCATCAGACAGAGAAACTCTTATAGTATCACCTATACCACTTAAGAGTAGTGATCCAAAACCAATTGATGACTTTATACTTCCAGGTAAAAAAGTTCCAGCCTCAGTGATACCTAAATGCAAAGGATAATCAGTTACTTTAGAAAGTTGTCTATATGCTTCTATAGACAAGAATACATCTGAGGATTTTACACTTACTTTAAATTTATAAAAATCTAAATCTTCAATGATATTAATATTTCTTAGTGCACTTTCTACCAATGCTTCAGGACATGGTTCTTTATACTTTTCTAATAAATCTTTTTCAAGCGATCCTGCATTTACTCCAATTCTAATTGAACAGTTATTATTTTTTGCTGCAGAAATTACTTCTTTGATTTTTTTTCTGTCTCCTATGTTTCCTGGATTAATTCTTAAACATGCGGCTCCACTTTCAGCAGCCTCAATAGCTCTTTTATAATGAAAGTGAATATCAGCAACTATTGGTATCTCAGTATGATTGATTATATCTTTAAGAGCTTTTGTTGAATCTTGATCTGGACAGGAAACTCTTACGATATCTGCTCCTGCTTCAGTAATTTTTTCAATTTGGTTAACGGTTTCCTTAATGTTTTTAGTGAGAGTATTTGTCATCGATTGAACAGAAATAGGATTATCTCCACCAACTTTTACATTACCAACTTTGATTTCTTTTGTTCGTCTTCTTTTTATTTCTCTAAATGGTCTAATATTCATAAATTATTTATTTAATTTAAATTCTTTATGTAAAGATAATATGGCTTTTTGGACACTTTTTTTATCTATTAAAACAGAGATTTTTATTTCTGAGGTAGATATAACTTGAATATTAATTTTTTGTTTAGCAAGAGATTGGAACATTCTATAAGTAACCCCTGGAGTGGTAACCATACCCACCCCTATAATTGAAACTTTTGATACATTTTTGTCAAAAGTTAAATCTCTGAAATTAATTTTTTTATTTTTTAGAATAATTTTTTTAGTCTTATTTAAATCTTCAGATTTAATAGTAAAAGTTAAGTCTGTTTCTTTACCGTTAGCTGAAATATTCTGAACAACCATATCCACATTAATAGAATTTTCAGATAAAGGTTTAAAAATTGCTGCGGCAATTCCTGGTTTATCTTTAACTCCTAAAAGCGTAACTTTTGCATCATTAGTTGTGCTTGAGATACCAGTTATAATTTTGTTGTTTATTATATTTTTCCTTTTTGTTATTAGAGTGCCTTTTTTATTGGAAAAAGAGGATCTTACTTCTATGTCGACCCTATTAAGTCTTGCATCTTGAATAGAATGAGGTTGCATAACCTTTGCTCCTAATGATGCCATTTCTAGCATTTCTTCATAAGATATTACTTTTATTTTTTTTGCTGATTTTAATTTATTGGGATCGGTAGAATAAACACCATCAACATCAGTGTATATAATACATTTATCAGCATTAAAAAACTTTGCAAACATAATTGCGCTTGCATCTGTGCCTCCTCTACCAATTGTTGTTATTCTATTTTTATTATTTATACCTTGGAACCCTGTAATTATCGGAATACCTCCTTTTTTTAAATAACTCATGACTTGACTCTTATTAATTTTGTTAATTCTTGAAAATTTATATTTTCCCTCAGTAAAGATTGGAATTTGCCATGACATCCAAGATCTTGAGCTAAAACCTTTATTAATTAATTCTGCTGAAATCAATGCACAGGACACTTGTTCTCCTGATGAAACTAAAACATCATATTCTGAGTCAGAAAAATTTTTACTTATTTTTTTAGATAGATTTATTAAATTATTTGTCACACCACTCATTGCAGAGGATAATACAATTACACTGTAATTTTTTTTATATTTAGCAATAATTTTTGCTACTTTTTTAATTCTATCAGTAGTACCAACTGAAGTACCTCCAAATTTTAATACAATTATTTTCATTGATAATTTTTTTTAATATTAACTAAAATATATTGATAAAATACATCTTGATTGTAATGTCAACAAACAATGAAAAATAACACAATAAATAAAAAAGAAATAGAAAAATTTTCAAAAATAGCCGAGGAATGGTGGGATCCTAAAGGAAAATTTAAGCCATTGCATAAATTTAATCCCATCAGAATAAAATATATTAGAGATACGATTTTATCCGAGTTTAAAATTAAAAAAGAACATGAACCATTTAAAGGCTTAAGTCTTTTAGATATCGGGTGTGGTGGTGGATTGTTATCAGAGCCTATGGCTAGACTTGGAGCAGATGTTGTTGGTATAGATGCTTCTTTTAAAAATATACAAGTTGCTAAATATCATTTAAAAAAAAGTAAACTTAAAGTTAAATATTACAATTCCTCTCCAGAAAATTTTAAAATTAAGAAAAGATTCGATATTATTTTAAATATGGAAATTGTTGAACATGTTGAGGATGTAGATTTTTTTATAAAAGAAAGTTCAAAATTTTTAAAAAAATCAGGAGTCATGTTTGTAGCTACGTTAAACAAAACACTTAAATCTTACTTATTTGCAATAATAGGTGCCGAGTATGTTTTAAAGTGGTTACCAATAGGGACTCATGATTGGGAAAAATTTGTTAAGCCAGAACATTTGACAAATATTTGCAAAAAAAATTCATTAAAATTGAAAAAAATTGATGGAATGACCTTCAACCCTATCTTGGACAAATGGTCTGTTACATCTGATAAATCGGTAAATTATATTTCAGAATTTAAGAAAATTTAATTTTTATCATCTTCAATCCATGGAATGATATCAGTTTCTATTCCCTCTTCTCTCAGTTCCTTAACATCTTTAAGTGATGCACTACCATAAATACCTTTTTTTGGTTTCTTTTTATCATAATGAATTGATCTTGCTTTATAAGTAAAATTTTCTCCCACATACTCAAAATTGTCTTTAACAAATTTTTTATAATCCGAGAGTTTTTTTCGAATCTCTTTATATTTTTTAATTTCTTTTAAATTTTCTTTTTTCTTGGTGTTTAATAAATATGGAGACATCAATGTTTTTTCTATATTGATTGAATCGCAAAATTGACAATTTAGAAGTTTTAATTTTAGCAATCTATCATATTCATCAGAAGTACTAAACCAACTTTCGAATTCTTGGTCACAATCTTTACATTTTAGCAAATACTTGATCATTACTAATATCTAAATATTAATCTATAAAATTTCAATATAGTTAAGTCCTATAATCACCATTTATTTCTATATATTTTTTTGTTAAATCCATCGTGTACGATTTAAATTTTTTAATTCCCTGACCAATATCAACCTGTATTTCAATTAATTTGCCTTTCATGTATTCCATGACTTTTTCTTCATCATAAGATTTGTATAGAGATCCTTTTTGATAAATTTTATATGGTCCAAAAGAAATAGATAATTTCTGCTCATTAATTTTTGCATCACTGTTTCCGATCGCCATAGCTACTCTCCCCCAGTTTGGATCTTCTCCGGCGATAGCTGTCTTCACTAATAAAGAGTTTGCTATTTTAAAAGATATATTTTTTGCATCTTTTTCAGTTCTACAATTAATACAATTAATAGAAATAAATTTAGAGGCTCCTTCTCCATCAGAGACAACTTGCTTAGCTAAATTTAATAAAACTTCATGAACTGCCTTATTAAAATTTTTAAGTCTACTATCACTATATTTTTTAATTTCTATATGGTTAACTTGACTTGTTGAAAATATAGAAACCATATCATTTGTACTTGTGTCGCCATCACATGAAATTGCATTGAATGTGGTCTTCATATTATTTTTTAAGACATGATTTAAAACTGATGAGGGTAAATTTGCATCAGTAAATATATAACACAACGTAGTTGCCATATTTGGATAAATCATACCTGAACCTTTTGCTATTCCATAAATCTTGATTGTTGAAGAACCAATATTTGTTTTGGCCATTGAAACTTTTGGTTTTAAATCTGTTGTAATTATACCCATTGCAGCTTTAATCCAGATTAATTTATTTTGTGTATATTTTATTTTATCGACTAATTCTTGCAGTGAAGTTTTAATTTTTTCTATTGGATATTTTTCACCTATAGTACCTGTACAACCAAAAAGTATTTCTTTTGAAGAAATTTTTTTTGGAGCATCTTCATCTCTTTTTTGTATCTCAGTTAATTTTGATGATAAGTCTAAAGAAATTTTCCTCAATGCATCATAGCCTTCTGGACCCGTTAATGCATTGGCATTTCTGGTATTAACTAATAATGCGAATATTTTTTTTGATTTAATTTTTTTATTCCATTTTAAATTTTCTGATATTAATTTTGATTGAGTATATACAGAGGCATAATTAGCTCCTTCTCTAAAATAAAATAAAACTAAATCATCTCTCTTAAATTTGTACAAACCAGCACTGACTGCAGAAATTGAAACGCCATCAATATGATCTAAATCTTGAAAATCAACAATTTTAGAGGTTTGACTGCTAGTATTTATAAAATTATTTATGTTAAATTTCATGATATTTAAAATATTTAATTAATTACTATATATTTCTAATATTTAATTTTATATCAAAATGTTCAACCCACTAAATATATTTTCAAAGCTTATTAAAAGCGGAAATGAAAAGGAACTAGGCCGAATTCAACAAATAGTTAATAAAGTTAATCTTTTAGAAAAAGATTTAGAAAATTTATCTGACGAAATGTTTCCAAAAAAAACAGAGCAGCTAATTGAAGAAGTTAAAAATGGCAAAAGTCTAAACGACGTCTTACCTGAAGCTTTTTCAATGGTGAGAGAAGCTTCTAAAAGAATTAGAAATGAGAGACACTTTGATGTTCAGTTAATTGGTGGTGTTGTAATTCATGAGAATAAAATTGCAGAAATGAAAACTGGAGAAGGCAAAACTTTGACCATAGCTCTCGCGGCTTTCCTTAATGCTCTTGAAAAAAAGGGAGTTCACATAGTAACTGTAAATGATTATTTAGCAAAGAGAGATAGTGAAAATATGGGCAAGATTTACGAATTTTTAGGTTTAACTTGTGGATATATTAATACTGGGCAAGATGACTTGGTGAGAAAGGAAAATTATTCAAAAGATATAACTTATTCTACTAATAGCGAATTGGGCTTTGATTATTTAAGAGATAATATGAAATTTTCCAAAGACTCTATGGTTCAGAGACAACATAATTATGCAATAGTTGATGAAATTGATTCATGCTTAATTGATGAAGCTAGAACACCTCTAATAATTTCAGGAGCAACAGAAGATAAAACTAATCAATATATTGCTGTTGACAAATTAGTAAAGAATTTAAAAGAAGAGGATTTTGAAATAGATGAAAAAGATAGAAATATTTTATTAACCAACAAAGGTGTAGATAATGTCGAAAATATATTTTCAAATGCTGGAATACTAAAAAATGAAAATTTTTATGATCCAGAAAACTTACATATTGTACATTTGGTAAATCAATCTTTACGGGCAATCCATCTTTTTCAAAGTGGAAAAGACTACATAGTTAAGGATGGGCAAATAATAATAATTGACGAGCAAACAGGAAGGCAATTGCTAGGAAGAAGGTTTGGTGATGGTCTTCATCAAAGTCTAGAAGCTAAAGAAAATTTATCAATAAATTCTGAAAATCAAACTTTAGCATCAATTACCTACCAAAATTTTTTTAAGCTTTACAAAAAATTAGCTGGATGCACTGGTACAGCATTAACGGAGTCAGAGGAGTTTTTTGAAATTTATAATCTACCGGTAGTGTCAATTCCAACTAATAAGAAGATGATAAGAAAAGACTCAAATGATCAAATATTTAGAACTAGTAAAGAAAAAGATGAAGCTATAATCAATAAGATTATTGAATGTAATGCAAAAGGACAGCCATTATTAGTTTTTACTTCAAGTATAAATAAATCTGAACACTTCTCAAATCTATTAGACAAAAAAAAAATAGAACATACAGTTTTAAATGCCAAAAATCACGAGAGAGAAGCTGAAATTATTGCAGATGCTGGAAAAAGAAATTCGATTATCATTACAACGAGTATTTCAGGTAGAGGTGTCGATATCAAATTGGGAGGTCAAGATGAGAGTGATAAAGCTGAAATAAAAAAACTAGGTGGTTTATTTGTAATTGGTACAGAAAGAATGGAAAGTAGGAGAGTAGACAATCAGGCAAGAGGGAGATCAGGCAGACAAGGTGATGAAGGTAGCTCTATATTCTATGTAAGTTTAGAGGATGATTTAATGAGAATATTTGGGTCTGAGTCTATGAATAATATACTTGAGAAACTAGGACTTAAAGATGGAGAAAGTATAGACCATCCATGGATAAATAAAGCATTAGAAAGAGCACAACAAAAAGTTGAGGCAAGAAATTTCGATATTAGAAAAACTCTTTTGAAGTTTGACAATGTTTTAAACGATCAAAGGCAAGTAATATTTTCACAAAGAAATGAAGTAATAGAAAATAAAGACAGTATGCAATATTCAGAAAATTTTCTAGACGAAATTATTGATGATTTAAAACTAAAGAAAACAAAAAAGTTAGCCAATGCAGGCTCAAATGAAATCCATATGCAATTAAAATCTTTATTTGGTAAATCATTTGAAGAAAGTGAAATTAATGAATTAGTTAATCTAGAAAATAAGGCGTTTGAAGATAAAATAAAAAATAAATTCAACTATTTAAGAAAAGAAAAAATTAAAATGTTAAATAAAGAACAATATAATGAAATAGAAAAAAGAATATTTTTACAACTAATTGATCAAAATTGGAAATTGCATATTCAATATTTAGAGCAATTAAGACAAGTAATTGGTTTAAGATCTTACGGACAAAGAGATCCTTTGGTAGAATACAAGAAAGAAGCATTTACACTTTTTGAAAATTTATTAAGTAAACTTAAGTATGATTTAATTACTATTTTATTTAATTTAAAGCTCATAGAGAACAGTAAAGAAGAGCAAAGAAATGAAAATTTAAGTAAAAAATTTGATGAGCTTTCAAAAAGAAAGATTGGAAGAAATGAACTCTGCCCTTGTAATTCTGGAAAGAAATATAAACATTGTCATGGAGCTTTATAAAAAAATACTTAAAAGTAAAATTAATAAAATTATAGCAAACACACCATAATAAATTTTAGAATTTTTCCTGAAGTTTCGATTAATATTTTCAAGCACACTTGCCTTCATAGATAGACCATATCCATCATCTGATTGTGTTGTAAATCCTTTATTTCTTCCAATTAATAAAAATTTATTTTTTCTGTGAGTAAGTATCTCTTCTTTATCCATTGTCTCAAAAAAATTTAAATTTTTCTTTAATGAAGATCTTACATTATCTAATATCAGATCTTTGTCTCGATGAGCACCACCAACTGGTTCTGGAATTATTTCGTCAATTATATTCAATTTTAGAAGATCATTAGATGACATTTTCATTGCAGTCGCGGCTTCTAAAGTTTTTTTTGGGTCTCTCCATAAAATGGTAGCACATCCCTCTGGAGAAATAACTGAGTATATTGCGTTTTGAAGCATGATAACCTTATTTGATGATGCTAAAGCTATTGCTCCTCCAGATCCACCCTCTCCAATTATTATTGCTATTGTAGGCACTATTAACTTCATAGAGCATTCAATAGATTTTGCTATTGCTTCAGCTTGACCTCTCTCCTCTGCGCCGACTCCTGGATATGCTCCTGGAGTATCTATAATTGAAATAATTGGAATTTTAAATTTGTTGGCTAGTTCCATAAGTCTAATTGTTTTTCTATAACCCTCTGGTCTCATCATCCCAAAGTTATGATCTATTCTTTCATTAAGATCTGATCCCTTTTCCTGACCTATTACTAAAACGGATTTACTATCAAATTTTGCAAATCCAGCTATAACAGCTTTGTCCTCACCATAATATCTGTCTCCTGAAAGCTGCACAAAGTCATCAAAAAGATTTTCAATAAAAAATTTTGCCTTAGGCCTATCCTCATGACGGGCAACTAATGCTGTTTGCCATGGATCTAGATTGGAATAAATTTTTTCTAACTTTTTATTTATTTCCTCTTCGACTTTACTTATTTTTGATGTATCAACTTCAGATAAACCTTCCTGATTATAAGGATCCTTTAGTTTATCAAGTTCATCCTCAAGTTTTTTTATATCTGTCTCAAAATTCAAGTAATTTTTCATTTTGAAAGAATATTATAAACAAAAAAGGCAATAAATTGTTAAAATTAAATAATTAATTTAGATTGTGTAAAAATCAAAATTTATTATAAGATTTTCAATTTATGAGAGAGCGATATATCAAAATCAACAACTTATCTATAGCAAAAGATCTAGCTGATTTTGTTAAAAATGAGCTTTTGCTGGATACTAATGTTAGTCCTGACGAGTTTTGGAAAGGTTTTGACAAAGTGGTGCATGAATTATCGCCTAAAAATAAAAAATTACTTGAAATCAGAGAAACATTACAACAAGAAATAGATCTGTGGCATAAAAAAAATAGAGAACACGAGATTGACTATAATAAATATAAAAATTTTTTGGAAGAAATAGGTTATTTAAAAAAAGAAGGTGAAGATTTTAAAATAGCAACTAAAAATTTAGATGAAGAAATATCTAATATAGCAGGACCACAATTAGTTGTTCCAATAATGAACTCTAGATATACCTTGAATGCTGCAAATGCAAGATGGGTAAGCTTATATGACAGTCTTTATGGATCAAATATAATAGAGTCTGAAGAAAGTGGAAGTGAGAAATATGATCCTTTAAGAGGACAAGAAGTAATTAAATACACTAGAAACTTTTTGAACAAATATTTTCCAATAAATGATCTCGACTGGAAAGATATTACTGGTTTAGCAGTAAATAATAAAAAACTCACAATATATAAGGAAAATAAAGAATATAATTTATCAGATTTAGAGAAGTTTATTGGTCATAGAGGGGATGCAGCAAAACCAAATGCTATAATCTTAAAAAATAATAATCTTCATCTTGAAATAATTATTAATCCTAGAGCATTTAGTGCTGCAAGAGATGCTGCAGGTATAAGCGATATTATAGTTGAGTCTGCTGTATCAACAATTTGTGACCATGAAGATAGTGTGGCCGCAGTAGATGCTGAAGATAAAGTAACTTGTTATAGAAATTGGCTAGGATTGATGAAAGGAGATTTAAAATCAATATTTGAGAAAAATGGTAAAGAGTTAGAGAGAAAACTTAATCCAGATAGGAGTTACACTTCATTAAACGGTGAAAAGTTAAAACTTCACGGAAGAAGTCTTTTGCTTGTGAGAAACGTTGGACACTTAATGACGAACCCTGCAATTACTTTAAATGATGGATCAGAAGTACCTGAAGGAATAATGGATGCTTTCATAACCTCAGCAGCTTGTATTCATGATTTAAAAAGAAAAGGTAATTCAAGAGCGGGATCAATTTATATTGTTAAACCAAAAATGCACGGTCCAGAGGAAACAGAATTTACTAATTTAATTTTTACAAAAGTTGAAGAAGTTTTAAAATTAGAAAAAAATACAATTAAGTGTGGAATTATGGATGAAGAAAGAAGAACCTCTGCAAACCTTAAAGAATGTATTAGAACACTTAAAGATAGAGTATTTTTTATAAACACTGGATTTTTAGATAGAACTGGTGACGAGATGCACACCTCAATGGAAGCTGGACCAATGATCAAAAAAGGAGATATGAAAGCGTCTAAATGGATTAAAACCTATGAGGACAATAACGTAGATATAGGCTTAAAATGTGGTTTTTCAGGAGTTGCTCAAATAGGTAAAGGAATGTGGGCCATGCCTGATAAAATGAACGAAATGATGGAAGAAAAAATTGGACATGTGAATGCAGGCGCAAATTGCGCTTGGGTTCCTTCTCCAACTGCCGCTGCATTACATGTTATGCACTATCATGAAGTAAATGTATTTGAAAAACAAAAAGAAATATTAAAAAGAGAGCCATCAAAATTATCTGATCTTCTTACTATTCCGATAGCAAATCGTCCTAATTGGTCCGTCGATGAAATTAACACTGAAATTTCAAATTCTGCTCAAACAATTTTAGGTTATGTAGTTAGATGGATTGATCAAGGTATAGGTTGTTCCAAAGTACCAGATATAAATGATATCGGATTAATGGAAGATAGAGCAACCTTGAGAATTTCATCACAACATATCGCGAATTGGCTTCATCATGGCTTATGTTCGAATAGACAGGTTCTTGAAATTTTAAAAAAAATGGCAAAAGTTGTTGATAAACAAAATAAAGACGACTCTAGCTACGAAAGTATGTCTCCAGAGTATGATAAATCTATTGCTTTTAAAGCAGCATGTGAATTGATCTTTCATGGAAAGTCGCAGCCTTCTGGCTATACAGAACCTCTCTTGCATTTAAACAGATTAATTAAAAAAAGCTAATTAAGCCTCAAGTTTTTTTCTGTTTTTAAATGCAGATATTAGAGTGCCGTCGTCTAAATTTTCGATTTCCCCACCCACTGGTAAACCTTGAGCTAGTTTTGAAATCTTAATGTTTGTTTTTTTTAAAGTATCCTGAATATAAAATGCAGTAGTTTGGCCCTCGACAGTAGCACTTGTTGCCAAAATTACCTCATCTATATTATCCCTGCTTATTCTTTCTACTAGGGAATTAATCAGCAGGTCTTCCTTATTTTGACTATTATTATTTGAAAGTGTTCCTCCAAGAATATGAAAGTAACCTTGAAAAATAGATGAACTTTCTATTGCCCATTGATCTGAAATATTTTCTACAACACAAATTTTATTGTATTTTTTACTCTTATCTTCACAATTATCACATGGACTATTATTAGATTTTAAAGTTCCACATATTTTACATCTAATTACATTTTTAAATACGTCACTTAAGTTTTGAGCTAATGGTTTTAATAATTCTTGACGATTATTAATCATTTTCAAAATCATTCTTTTTGCAGATTTAGGTCCTAACCCCGGTAGTTTTGAAATTAGTTTAATTAAATTTTCTATTTCAGGGATATTTTGCATTTAAATTATAAAGGCCACTTAAATCCAGGTATTCCAAAATTTCCTGAGGCCTTAGAGATTTCCTCTGCTGTTTTTGATTTAAGTTGTGATTTTGCGTTATTATGAGCAGCAGTAATAAGATCTTCTAATATTACTTTTTCCTCTTTTAAAACATTTTCACTAAGTTTAATTGAAATCATAGTGCCCTCACCATTTAGAGTAACCTTTACATCATTGGCTCCTGAGACACCTTCAACCTCGATCTTTTTAATGTTTTCTTGGCTTTCTTTCATTTTGCTCTCAATTTCTTTAGCTTTTTCCATTAATTTTGAAAAATCTGTCATTTTAATCTTCTTCCAGCTTAACGTTAATTAACTCTGCATCAGGAAATGTTTCGATCACTTTTTTATATGCTTCTGACTTTTTAACATCATCAAATATTTTTTTTTCATTAATTTTATTTTTTTCTTTTTTTGAAAGTTGTCCTTGGTTTTTTGATAGAGAGATTATCCATCTTTTAGATGTCCATTCGTACAGTTTGTTAGATAGATTTTTAATAAAGTCTTTGTCTAAGTTTTCATTAAAAGATATTTCTATTAAGCCCTCAGAGAAAGAAACTAAATTTGTATTAGTTTCAAGCTCATATTTGAGCTTAGCCTCTTTTCTTTTCGTACATAGATTTATCAAACTTTCAAATGAATCTATTTTAAGTTGATTAATTACTTCATCTTTATTTAAATTTGGTTCAATTTTTTCTTGTTGTGAAACATTTTTGATTTGATCTATTGTTTTACTTATAATTTTTTTTTCAGGTTCTTTAATTAAAGTATCAGGATTTTTTCCAGTGAAGGTTTCCTCAATATCTTTCTCCTTAAAACCTTTTATTCTCATTAATCTGAAAAGGAACATTTCAACTGATAAATTTGGATTTGAAACTATGTTAATTTCCTTAATTGTATCAAGTGTAAATTGCCAAAAAAGGATTATGTCCTTTGAATCTAAATTTTCAGATATTGTGGAAAGATTACTATAATCTTGATCATTTAAAGAAAAATTATTTCCTTCTAATTTTATAAAATTAATATTTTTTAGGTAATATAAAACCTCAAGAAAATCATTCAAAAAAATTTTGGGATCTACACCAGAGTCATAAATTTTTCTATACAACTCAAATACTTTGTTTTCATCACCACTAAACAGATTTTGTATTAATTCTATCAAAGAACTTTTATCAAAATATCCATAAATACTTTGTGCTTTATCTAGATTTAATTCCTCATCATTCTGATTGGCTACAAGTCCACGATCTAACAAAGATAATGCATCTCTAACAGATCCTTCTGAAATTTTAACAATTAATTTTAAAGCTTCATCAGAAACTTTACCACCTTCTTTGTCTTTAATCATTTTTATATAATTAAACAGCTCCTCAGATTTTACTCTAGAGAGATCAAAACGTTGGCATCTTGATATTACTGTTACAGGTATCTTTTTGATTTCCGTTGTTGCAAAAATAAATTTTAAATATTTTGGTGGCTCTTCTAGTGTTTTTAAAAGTGCATTAAATGCTTGTTTACTTAACATATGAACTTCATCAATAATAAATATTTTATATTTAGCAGTTGTTGGTCCATATCTTGAAAATTCAATAAGCTCTCTTACATCGTCTACACCTGTTTTACTTGCAGCATCCATCTCTAAAACATCAATATGATTTGAGTTTACAATTGAATTGCAGTGTTCACAAAAATCTTTTTTACAAAGATTTTCAACACCATTCTCACAATTTAATGCCTTAGCAACTATCCTTGCAAAAGTGGTTTTTCCAACACCTCTAATTCCAGTAAATAAAAAAGCGTTCGCAGCTTTATCGGAGATAACTGAATTTTTGATTGTTTCAGCAATAACCTCTTGGCCAATTAAATCCTCAAATACTTGAGGTCTATATTTTAAAGCTAGTACTTTTGAATTTTCTGTCATTTCTTAGGAGACCAACCAACCTGGAAAATACTCACTACCCTTGCTATCTTTCGATCCTAGGGGATTCGTGGTAACACCACCTGACTGGCCTCCAGCTTTATTATATCAATAAAAATTTCTATTCTACAAGAAAGTTATAAATTTATTTTTCTCTAAATTTATCAGATTTATAAACACCTAGAACGTGCATATCTTGGCAATGCAAACCCAATTCCTCAAGCGAGTTTTTGATTTTTGGAGATTCTATATGTCCATCAATATCACATAGAAAAAAATATGAAGAAAATGAGTTTTTTTCAGGAAAGCTTTGTAGTTTACTCATATCAACTCCATTTATTGCAAATCCTGAAAGTGCAGAATAAAGAGCTGCGGGTTTATTTTTTAACTTAAATAATATTGATGTTATATATTTATCATCAGAAAAATCTGGCTGAAAAACATCTTGCCCAAATAATAAAAATCTAGTCACGTTATCTTTATCATCTTGAATATTTTCTTTTAGAATTTTAAGACCATATATTTCTGCACTAAGACTAGAAGCTATAGCAGCTTTAGATTTGTCTTTTGTTTCTGAAACAAATTTTGCTGAACCAGCTGTATCTGCTCTAACATTTTCAATAAATTTTTTCTTTCTAATGAAACTTGAAGATTGGCTTAATGCTTGTGCATGTGAGTAAACATCTTTTATGTCTTCTATGTTTGAATCTTTTAATCCTAAAAGATTATGATTAATTGGAAAAAAATGCTCTGCATAAATATTTAACCTGTATTTAAAGATTAAATACTCTACACCAATATTTCCGGTTGTTTTATTTGATTCTGGAATCAGAGATTTAATTGAATTATCTTCACTAGACCTTTCAAAGCATTCATCAAATGTTTTGCAAGGTATTGTCTCACTTTCTGGATACATTTTTTTAGCACAACTTTCGCTGTAACTACCTGCAACACCCTGATAAGCTATTTTCATAATTTAATTTTTATATTCCATAATTTTTTTTATTTCTAGATAATCTTCATGTGTATCAACACCAATTGGTTTAGTTTTTGCTAATCCTACGTCTATTTCAATATTGTTATCCATTAATCTCAATTGCTCTAGGTTTTGCGATCTTTCATTTTGAGTTTGCTCTAATTTCACAAACTTTTCTAAATATAAAACATGATAAATATAAATTCCAATATGGTGGTAAATGTTTTTTTGAGTATTTTCAATTTCTCTAGTGAATGACAATGCTGTTGATAGATTGTTTTGATTAAGTTCCTCTTTTGTAGTTACTTTTACAATATTTTTATTTAAGAAAAATTTTTTGTCTTTAATTTGACAGGCTAATGTTGAAATTTTAGATTTTTTTTTTGTCGTTTTTTTTAGAAGATTATGCACATCTTCAATATCAAGCATGGGTTCATCTCCTTGAAGATTTATTACATATTCAATATTGTCATCTCTTAACTCTTGATAAGCCTCAAAAATTCTGTCTGTTCCAGTTTTATGATCTTTTTTGGTTAAAATACATTTTCCTCCAAGCTTAGTGACCTCTTCAAATATTTCCTTATCACCTGTTGCAACATAACTTTCTCCAATAAGAGATGATTTTGCAATTTTGTAAACATGATTGATAATTGAAATATTATTGATTTTTAATAAAGGTTTATTTGGTAACCTTGTTGCAGCCAATCTTGAAGGGATTAAAATTACTGTATTGCTCATAAACTAAGTATTATGCGTCTTTCAGACGCAATAATTAAATTTAAATTTAGTTTTTTTTTTGTTTAACATGTTATACGAGGATAATAATTAAAAATCATGGACTCATTTGAAATTAATAAAATTATAGCAGCTGTAGTAGTAATTTTTGTTGTTATATTTGGAATAACTAAAATTTCAGACATTATCTATTACGTAGAGAAACCAAGTCAATCAGCTTATAAAGTTGAATTTGCTGAGACAGATAGTACCAAAGCTTCCGCAGCAGTTGAAGAAGTTGATATATCTGCTCTATTAGCCATGGGAAGTGTTGAACATGGAAAGAAGGTCTTTAAGAAATGTAGTGCATGTCATTCTATTAAAAAAGGCGGGAGAAACAATATTGGCCCAGCACTTTATAATGTACTAGGTAGAAATATGGGTGCTCTGGAAGATTACAAATATTCAAAAGCATTGATAGCATTTGGAAAGGATTGGACTTTCCAAGAGATGAATAGTTTTTTAATAAAACCTGCATCATATATAAAGGGTACCAAGATGGCTTTCGCAGGATTAAAAAAAGAGAAAGATAGAGCTTCAGTAATTCTTTATATGAATGCTAATGCTGATAGTCCTTTACAACTACCTTAGTTTGCCAAAACAATATAATAAAATGCTCTTTTGAACATAAACTCTGTTTAGAGCTTGTTGCCATACTTTGGATTGCTTACCAAGAAACACTTCTTCTGTTACTTCACTTCCCCTAGGTAGACAATGCAGAAATATTGCATCTTTCTTGGCTAATTTCATAGTTTTTGTATCCACTTTAAAATTTTTAAATGATTTAAGTTTTTTTTTCTTATTTACTTTATCGTTTAAAGAAATAATTTTGTCTGTCATTACAACATCAGAGTTTTTTACAGCTATTTCTTTATTATTAAAAATTTTTATTTTTCCTTTTTGTTTTTTTATCATAGAAATAAGCATTTTATTTGGCTGATAGCTTTTAGGGCATGCAATATTTAGAGAAACAGAAAATTTTATACAAGCTTCTATCAAGCTATTCATCATGTTATTACTAGCATCACCTATCCAACATAGTTTTAATTTTGAAATACTTTTTTTTTTAATTTCTTGAATTGTGAAAATATCTGATAGAACTTGAGTGGGATGTGAAGATGGGCTTAATCCATTTATTATTGGTATAGTTAAATATTTTTTGAATTCATCTAATTTTTTATCCGAGTCTGTTCTCAACATAAAAGCATTACCATAAGTTGATAAAATTTTAGATGTATCAGCTATACTTTCACTGCCAATACCTAGGTGCAATTCTTCTGGTCTTAATGTCAAAGATCCTCCACCTAATTGTTTAATAGCCAAATAAAAACTTAATCTAGTTCTTAGGCTAGATTTTTCAAACATCTGTAAAAGAATTTTACCCTTTAAAGGTGAGTCTTTGTCTGGATCAAGAGTATTTAATTTTTTTCTTTTTGATTTTCTATTTTTTGCATCAGAAATAATTTTTTTTAAATCTTTTAGGGTAATATCTCTAATATGAAGAAAATTTTTCATTATTTTTTATATCCTTCACAAACATTATTGATAATTTTTAAAGCTATATTTATTTCATTTTTATTGACATTTAATGGTGGCAAAATTCTTATAACATTTTCAGCTGCTCTAATTGTTAGTAGTTTATTTTTTAGTAAACTTTGTATGAATTTTGTCTGGTCATGATGTAATTGTATTCCCAGAATTAATCCTATTCCTCTTATTTCTTTTATAATATCTGGAAATTTATTTTTAATTTTATTTAATTCTGAAATAAAATATTTTGAATTACTTTTAACTTTTGAAAGAAAGCCTCTTTTAAAAACTTCATCCATTACTGCATTACCAACAGACATTGCCAAGGGGTTGCCGCCAAAAGTAGATCCATGTGTGCCTGGAACCATAGCTTTAGAAACTTTTTTTGTCATTAGAACTGCACCTATTGGAAAACCACCTCCAATTCCTTTAGCAATTGGAACTATATCTGGCTTTATGTTTGCATATTCATATGAAAAAAACTTACCTGATCTTCCAATTCCACACTGAACTTCATCTAAAATAAGAAGAATTTTATTTTTATTACAAATCTTTCTCAGTTCTTTAAGACACCAAGCCGGTATTACTTTAATGCCTCCCTCACCCATTATCGGTTCAATCATTATCGCTGCAGTTTTACTTGTAATCTTTCTTTTTAATTCTTTGTGATTTCCAAACTTAAAATGGTCAAATCCACCCACTTTTGGACCAAATCCCTCTGTCATTTTTTTTGATCCACTTGCGTTTATTGCTGCAATAGTTCTTCCGTGAAAAGAATTTTTAATACAAAGAATTCTATTTTTTTTTGGTTTGCCTATAGAATAAAAATATCTTCTTGCAACTTTTATAGCAGCCTCTGTAGCTTCTGCGCCGCTATTTTGAAAAATGACAGCATCTGCAAAAGTTCTATTTGTTAATTTTGTGGCTAATTCCTCGCCCTCAGGAATTATGAAAGAATTAGAAACATGCCAAAGTTTTTTTGATTGTTTATTAATTGCTTTTATTAAATTTGGGTTTGCATGACCTAAAGAATTAACTGCAATTCCTTGAACAAAATCTAAATATTTAACTCCTCTCTTTGAATATAAAAAGGAACCTTTTCCCTTACTGAAAGATAGGTTTCTTCTTTTATAATTTTTAGCTAGTGAACTCATTTGTGTACTATGATTTAATTTTATAACCTTTGTGTACTAGAAAGTATGCAAAAAAAGTTATTACCAAACTTAAAAATGTAAGTAATGCAATACCGAATGCAACCGAACCATCTAATTGACCAATAAATGAATATCTGAATCCATCTATCATGTGAAAAAAAGGATTATAATTGCTTAGAATTTTTAAAAAATCAGGTAATTTTTCTATACTGTAAAAAGTACCACTTAAAAAACTTAAAGGTACAATTATAAAATTTGTAACAGTACTCATTTGATCGAATTTGTCTGCATATAAACCAACTATAATCCCAAGTGATCCCATAACTAATCCACCTAAGAACAAATAGGTAAACCACAAAACAAAATTTTGTATTGATAAATCTATAAAAAATATAAATATTAAAGTTGATGCAGATGCAATTAAGAGACCTCTAGCTGCAGAAGCAAAAGTTATAGCAAATACTACCTCCGATGATGATAAAGGGCTATGTATGACATCAGTAATTGTACCCATCATCTTTCCCATCATTAAAGATGAGCTTGAATGAGCAAAGCTTTGTTGAATTACTTGCATCATTATTAAACCGCTAGCTAAAAACTTAATATATGGAACTCCTAATACATCGGCTCTTTGATCTCCTATAGCTAATGAAATGACTGTTAAAAACAAAATGCTAGTTAGTATTGGTCCAAATAGAGTTTGCCCTGAAACTGTTAAAAATCTGAGAACTTCTTTTTTAAATAAAGAATAGGTTCCTACCCAATTAATAATTCCAAATCTTCTTACGCCAATTTGATATTTTTTTTGTAATTCAACCATAAGTAATTATTAATAAACTTTTTTTTCAATAATTGTTAAAAAACATAAAAAAAGGCTTGTTATAACGTACTAATTATGATTTCTAGATAATGTTGTAAATAAATTTAATTATACTAAATATAGTATTATGGGTTGGACAGAAGAAAAAGTTAGTAAACTCAAGGATCTTTGGGGTAAAGGTCAAACTGCAAGTCAAATTGCTGAAATAATTGGAGGTGTAAGTAGAAACGCTGTTATTGGAAAAGCGCATAGATTAAATTTATCAGCAAAAATTAAAACTAGATCTATAGTTCCAAATACTAGTAGGGAAAATATAACAACAAATAATAGTTTTAAAAAAGGATCAAGAAAGCATAGATTTAGATCTTTACTTTTAGACAAAAACTTTGAACCTGCTAGAAATCTTCAACTAGAAGAGTTGAATGAAAATACTTGTAAATACATGGAAGGCCATCCAAATGAGAAGGATTCATCTTTTTGTGGTAGAAAAACTATAGAGAAATTTTCTTACTGTCCGTTGCATCTAATGATTGTTTTTCAGCCAAAAGGCAAAAAGGATGATGTTGTAGAAAAAGAGGATGAAGTTCCAAAATTTATAGAAAAAAAAGTTAAATCAGCCTAGTTATTTTAATATTTTTTCTTTGGCCTTTTTAAATTCATTTTCATCAATTGTTCCATTATCATACAACTCTTTCAATTCTTTTATTTGATTAATTACTTTTAAATTTTGATTTTTATTTTCATTGTTTAAGTCCAGATTTTTCTCGTCTTTAATTATTTGTTTTGCTTCGACACCTCTTGTGATTGCCTTTACAGCAATAGACAAAACAAATGCTAAAATCAAAAATACAACAATATATATAATATTACTTAACATTAATTTAATTTATCAATCTTCTTTTTTGAAAATTGCCCTCCGCTTGTCCAGTTAAAACTATATCTATTAATTTCGTCGTCAAACTTTTTATTTGCTTCAATTTTAATATCAAAATTAGTTTTATATTTTTTAGTTACGATATTATCATATTTTAACAACCTAAGCTGGTCCATAGTTAATAATGGCTTAGGCATTAATTCAAATAGCTTAGCATTAAGTTTCGCTAGAGTTAAAGGTAATGGAAACAATAATCTTTTTTTATTTATTGATTTCAGAATTTTTAATATTATCTCTTTAAATGTGAATACTTGAGGACCAACGCATTCTATAGTTTCTCCAACAATTTTTTTTTGAACTATTTCAAAAATCACATTTGTTAAATCAGAGACATGTATAGGTGTAAATTTAGTTTTTCCACCATAATAAAGTGGCATGACTGGTAGAAAACTTAATAAACTCATAAAATTTGTCGTAAAATTATCGTCCACTGAATATACAATAGACGGTTTTAAAATAGTAGAGTCTGGAAAATTTTTTCTTACTTTATGTTCTCCCTCCAATTTACTCAAAGCATAATTGCTATCTATTGCTGCTTCAATTCCTAAAGCTGATAAATGAATGAATTGATTTATTGAACTTTTAGATGCTAGTTTTGATAATAAAGATGGTAATTTTGAATGAATAATTTCAAATTGGTTTTTTTTCTTTTCAAACAAAATTCCTATAAGATTTATGCACACTGACGCCTTTTCCATTAATCTGTAAATATTTTGCTCGTTGAATGAATTAATTTCTTCTAATTCTAAATATCCATAGTTTGCTTGAGTTTTAATTTGATAGCCTTTTCGATGAATACTCCTGGTTACCGCAATAACCTTATAGTTATTTTTTGTAAATTTTCTTATTAAAGATTTTCCAATTTGTCCTGACGAACCAAATATTAAAATTGAATCCTGATTTTTCATATATATATATCTTATAAATGAATTTAGATATTAAATTACATAAAAAGGATTTACCAGATGAAATAAAGTTCAGTGACAAGATAGCCATAGATTGTGAGTTTACCGGACTTAATATTGAAAGAGATAGACTATGCTTATTGCAAATATCTTCAGGTCAAAATGATGCTCATATTATACAATTGGATAAAGATAATTATGATGCCCCAAATTTAAAAAATATTTTAATTGATAAAAATATTAATAAATTGTTTCATTTTGCCAGAGCGGACCTTCTATTTATCAAGAAATATTTAGGGGTAAATCCAAATAACGTAAATTGTACAAAAATAATGAGCAAGATTGCTAGAAGTTATACTGACAAACATGGATTAAAAGATTTAGTTAGAGAATTTATTGGTATAGATATCAGCAAACAATTACAATCATCTGACTTTGGAGGAGAATTAACTGACAAACAATTGAAATATTGTGCTCAAGATGTTGTTTATTTGCACAAAATATTTGATGCTTTATCAAAAATTTTAGAAAGAGAAAATAGAATAGATCTTTACAAAAAAACAATAAAATTTATTAACACAAGAGTTGATTTGGATTTTGCCTCATTCAAGGAAGATATATGGTCCCACTGAAATGAACAAAAAAAAATTAATAGATATTGCTAAAGATGTAATTGAGATTGAAACAATTTCACTTAAGAAACTTCGTTCAAGTATTGGAAAGTCATATGAAAAAATAATAAAAACAATTTTAAACTGTAAAAATGGAAAAGTGATAATTTCTGGAGTAGGAAAAAGTGGAATAATTGGTAAAAAATGGTCCGCAACTTTAGCGTCAACAGGAACTCCATCTTTCTTTTTAGATGCTTCAGATGCAAGCCATGGCGATATGGGTCAAATAACATCAAATGATGTACTTATATTGATCAGTCTAAGTGGGGAGAGCGATGAATTAAAAAATATTATTCAGTATGCCTCTAGAAACAAAAACATAAAACTTATTGGAATTACATCAAAAAAAAATTCTATTTTATATAAAAATGCTGATATGAATTTTTTACTACCAGCAGTTAAAGAGGCAGGGCCTGGAAGTTTTGTTCCAACATCATCAACTACAGTCCAAGCTGCTTTGGGAGATGCAATAGCAATAACATGCATGAATTACAAAAAATTTGGAAAGCTAGATTTTAAAAAATTTCACCCTGGGGGTTCACTATCTATAAAATTAAAAACAGTTGAAGATTTAATGTTGACTAAAAATAAAATTCCTTTTGTAAATGAAAATACAACCATGAAAATTGCATTAAAAAATATTGAAAAAAAAGGCCTTGGTGCCTTGGTTATTAGGGATAAATACTACAATACTAAAGGCATTTTAACAGATGGGGATTTAAAAAGACTGTCTAATTTAAAATCAGATTTTAAAAATTTAGAAATTAAGAAAGTTATGAAAAAAAAACCAATCAGTGTGGATAAGGACATGCTGGTGGCACAAGCACTTTCAATTATGAATGATAAAAAAATCACAAGTTTATGTGTACATCAAAGTAATAAAAAAAATAAAACTATTGGATTTATACATATTCATTCTATTCTAAATTCAAATATAAGTTAGATGTCAATTAAGTCATTTATTCAAATTTTATTGTTGATACTTATAATTTCAATAATAACAGCTGTGTATTTTAAATATTTTGACATTAATAAAAATATTGTAGAAGAAATAAATTCAGTAGAAATTGATAATCAAGAGAAAATTGTGGACCTCGAAAAAAAATTGTCTGAATTGGAATTAAAAAATAATGAATTAAAAAAAATAATTGATGAACAGAGAAGTAAGTCAGATAACCTGCCTTCTAAAGATGAAAATAAAAAAATCATTGAAAAAAGTAATGTAAATGTAAAAGAAGCAGATGAAAAAAATAAATTAGTTACAAATAAAAAAGTTGTAGATAATAAGATTGAAAAAATTAAAGAGGTAAAAATTGAGGAAAAAAAAGACTTTGTCAAAGATATTGAATATAACTCTATCGACGATAAAGGAAATAACTTTTATCTGTTGGCTAAATCAGGAAGATCAAATATTGAGAATAAAGATTTATTAGATTTAGTAAACGTTAGAGGAGAAATTTCCTCAAGCAGAAGGGATACTATTTATATCGTCTCAGACTATGGTCAATTTAATTCTGTAAATTCAAGTTCTAAATTTTATGATAATGTAGTAATTAATTATCAAGAAAAACAAATTACTTGCAAAAATTTTGATATAAATATGGAAACAAATAAAGCTATAGCCTATAACAATGTCATAATTACTGATCCGATTTCTGAAATGAAAGCAGGAAAAGTTGAATTTGATTTAAAAACAAAAAATATTAATATAAATCCACAATCTGCGAATGCAGAAATAAAAGTTATCACAAATTAATGGCGTTAATAAAAAAGTTCAGAATTAAAAGTTTTAAAGAAAAAAGAGCGTTACTGGAATTAGATAAAATCTCAATGTTCTATAATAAAAGGCAAATTTTAAATGATTTAAATTTAAAAATTTATAAACAAGAAGTTCTGGGAATGCTTGGGCCAAATGGTGTAGGAAAATCTACAATTTTTCATATTATTACAGGCTTGAAAGATCCTAGTTTTGGTAAAGTTTTAATCAATGGAGAGAATTGTACAAACATTCCTATTTATGAGAGAGCAACCAAATTTAAACTAGGGTATGTTCCACAACATGGAGGTTTCATTCAAGATTTAAATCTTAAAGAAAATTTAAAACTAGTAGGCGAAATCCACATAAAAGATAAAGATTTAAGAAAAACAAAAATTGAAAAAATAATATCCCAATTTGAATTTGACCCATTGTTAGAAATTAAAGCTAAACATTTATCAGGCGGTCAAAAAAAGAAACTTGTAATAGCGATGGCATTAATAAATGATCCCAGAATTTTACTTTTAGATGAACCATTTGCAGCTTTAGATATTTTGACAATTAAAATGCTTCAAGAAATAATTGTAAATCTTCAAGCACTCGAGAAAATAACTGTAGTTGTCTGCGATCATCAAGCAAGAGATTTATTAAGCTGTGTTGATAGAGCAATCGTTTTATCAAATGGAAAGATTATTGCATCAGGAAGTCCTAAAGAAATTATAAAAGATTCAAATGCTAAATCTGCTTACTTTGGAGATGAATTTAAAATAAATTAATTCATCTATGACAAATCATATTTTAATAAAAAATAAATTAAATAATTTTGATAAAAAGATTCAAGTAAGTGCAGATAAAAGTATATCAATAAGATCTGTACTTCTTGCTTCGCAAGCAGTAGGTACATCGAAAATTTCTAACTTATTAGAGTCAGAAGATGTTTTACACTCTTTAAGAGTTATAAAGAAACTTGGTATTAATTACACAAAAGTTGGGAAAGCTTATTATATCAAAGGTTATGGCCTAAATGGGTTTAATATTAAAAATAAAACAGTATTAAACGCTGGTAATTCTGGTACTTTAGCTAGAATAATACTTGGCTTATTAGTCAAATCAAATTCTAAAATAAAATTAGTTGGTGACAAAAGTTTATCAAAAAGAGATTTTTCCAGAGTTATAAAGCCCTTAAGACTTTTTGGAGTAAATATTGAGAGTAAGAACAATTTATTACCACTCCAAATACAAGGGACTGACTTTCTAAGACCGATTAAATATGATGAAAATATAGGAAGCGCCCAAGTAAAAACTTGTATCATATTCAGTGCCTTAAATACGCCTGGCATTACACAAATTAATTCTAAAATTTCAAGAAATCATACAGAACTATTTTTAAAATTTTTAAAATATCCTATCAAAGTAATAAAAAAATCAGGTAACGAAAAAATATTAGTTGAAGGTCTTCAACAATTTAACAGCTTTGAGTACGAAGTACCAGGTGACATAAGCTCAGCATCTTTCTTTATAGTTTTAACTCTTTTATCAAAAAATTCAAAGATTGTTATTGAAAAAGTTAACGTTAATAAAAGTAGAATTGGAGTCATTTCTATCTTAAATATGATGGGTGCTGAAATAAGACTTAAAAAAAAAACAATTTATAATGGCGAAGAAATTGCTGATATACATGTAAAAAGCAAAAAAAATTTTAATGCAATAAATTGTCCTTCAAAATTAAATAGTTCAGCTATTGACGAATTTTTAATAATTTTTTTAGTGGCTGCAAAGGCAAATGGAGTATCAAAATTTCATGATTTGGGAGAAATGAACAAGAAAGAGTCTAAAAGATTAGATCTGGCAATAAAGTTTTTAAAATTAATTGGTATAAAAGTAGATAGATATCAAAACGATATAAGTATTCATGGCAATCCAGATTTAACTTTGACAAACAAATTCGAAATGAAAAATTTTCTTAAGGATCATAGAATTTTTTTTTTATGTTGTATTGCAGCATTAACATTAGGTGGAAAATGGAAAATAAATGACAAAGATTCAATAAATACTTCTTTTCCAGATTTTTTAAAAACCTTAAGAATGATTGGGGCAAAGATAAATTGAAAAAAAGGAAAGATATAATAACTGTTGCAATAGACTCTCCCGCTGCTGCTGGCGCGGGTACGCAGGCTCAACTGATTGCCAAAAGATACAATTTGTTTTATTTAGATACAGGAAAAATTTATAGATATATTGGTAAACTAAAATTAGAAAATAAAGAAAAATTTACTTACAATCTCATTAAAGTAAAAATTAAGAACATAAAACTACACTATTTAAAAAAAAAATCTTTATTATCAAATGAAGTTGCAATTTCAGCTTCTGAAATAGCTAAAGATATTAAAATTAGAAATATAGTTCATAAATTTCAACAAAGATGTGCATATAACCCTCCAAAAAATTATAATGGGTCTGTTTTAGATGGTAGAGATATAATTACTGTACAAGTAAGAGATGCAATGTTTAAATTTTATATCACTGCTAGCTTAAATGTAAGAGCAAAAAGACGCTTTGACGAATATCGACGATTAAACAAGAAAATTACTTATAAAGAAGTCTTTAAAAGTCTAAAAAATAGGGATAAATCTGACAAAAAAAGGAAATATGGACCACTCAAAAAAACCAAAGATTCTGTCTTGATTAATACAACTAAATTAAGTAAGAAAGCGTGCTTTGAAAAAATTAAAGCAATTATGGACAAAAAATTAAATTATTAATGGAAATTTATAAAGATCTATCCTCACCTGCAAGTAAGCAATTTGAAAAACTACTAAATAGTCAATTATCCAAAAATAAAATTGAAGAAGGTAAAATAATTGAGGGAAAAGTAACAAAAATCACAAGCAAATATATTTTTTTGTTCATTCCTGGTTTAAAAAGTGAACCTGTTGTTGACGTTAATGAAATTAAATTAATGGGAATGAGTGAGGATGTCAAAGAGGGCTCAACATTATCTGTATTACTTGAAAAAATAGAAGATAAAAATGGCGATGTAGTTGTATCAGCTCAAAAAGCTAAAAAAATTAAAGGATGGAATAAGTTAGTTGAGTGTTACGAAAAAAATGAGCTCATAAATGGAAAAATTACTCAAAAAACTAAAGGAGGTGTCATAGTTGAGCATGTTGAAACTGGCTCTCTAATGTTTTGTCCTGGCTCACAAATTTCAGATAAACCGATTAAAAATATTGATCATTTAATTGGTGTTGAACAAAAATTTGCTCTAATCAAACTAGATATGGTAAGAGGAAATAGTGTTGTTTCTCGTAGACAAGTTGTCTCCTCGAATAAAAAAGAGGATAAAGCAAAAATTATAGAGAAGTTTAAAGTTGGTGATGTTATTAAAGATGCAGTAGTAAAAGGTTATTCATCGTTTGGGTGTTTCTTTGAAGTCACCACACCAGAGGGTACTATAGACACACTCTGTCATCTACAAGAAATTAGTTATAGCAGGGTAAATCACCCAGATGAAATATTTAATATTGGTGAAAAACATGACCTGAAAGTTATTTCAATTGATATGGAAAAATTGCAAGTCGGTTGCTCTATAAAACAATTGTCACCTGATCCTTTTGAGCATATTTCGAATTATCAAATAGGAAGTCAATACAAAGTAAAAGTCGTTAAAATAACTGACTATGGATGTTTTTGTGAGCTAGAAGCAGGACTGAGCACACTTCTTCACAGCAGTGAAATTAGCTGGACTAAAAAAAATATATCCCCAAAAAAAATATTTAATGTAGGTGATCAAATAGATTGTGTAATCACAGAAATTGATAAAGACAAAAGAAGAGTTGCAATATCGCACAGACTTACTCAAGAAAATCCTTATTCAAAGTTAGAGAAAGATTATCCAGTGGGCTCTGATATTGATGGGGTGGTGAGTAACACAAATGAATATGCTCTTTATTTAAAATTAGCAGATTTTGAGATTGATGGATTTTTACACTCAAATGATCTTTCTTTTACAGGAAATCCTGAGGAGGAGCTTAAAAAATATAAAAAAGGGGATAAATTAAAAGTACGTGTGTTAGAGATTAAAAAGTCTGATCAAAAAGTAAGAGTGGGTTTAAAACAACTTCAAAAAGACCCATTTGACTGGTATAAAGACAAAAAAGTTAATGACGCAATTACAGTAAAAGTTATTTCATCTGATAATAAAGGGTTAATTGTTAAGCCTGAAGGGTGTGAAATTGAAACTTTAATAAAAAAATCTCAAATAGCTATGAGCGCATCCGATGCAAGACCATCTCGATTTGTCGGCGGAGAAAGAATCGACGCTGCAATAGCTGAGCTTAATTTTGAAAAAAGGAAAGTATCATTAAGTATTAAGTTGCTTGAAGAAATAATGAATGCAAAAGCTATTAAAGAGCACTCTAGCCCATTGAGTGGAAAAAATCTTCCTTTCTCGTCGCTTTCTGAGCAATTAGATGATAAGAAGAATAAAAAAGATCCTGAGTAAAAATTGTCATTTGTAAAGTCAGATTTAATTAAAGAATTATCAGATAACTACCCAAATTTCCTTAAAAAAGATCTTATAAAACTATTTGAAATTATGGTTTATGAGATGCAGGAATCTTTGAAGAGAGGTGAAAGAGTAGAATTGAGAGATGTATTTACAATCGAGCCAAGAATTCAAAAAGCAAGAATCTCAAGAAATCCAAAAACTAATGAAAAAGTAAATACTCCTGAAAAAAAAAAAATATTATTTAAAACATCAAAAGAGTGGTCTAAAATTATAAATGAAAAGAAATAAAATATTTATTGCTTGTGACACTAGAAATATACAAAAGGTTAAAGAGATCATAAAAAAAACGAAAAATTCAAAATTAAAAATAGGCTATAAATTTGGTTTAGAATTTCTTAATTCTAAAAAAGGTAGAGACTTTATATTGAAGTTAAAAAATGTAATTACTTTTGGTGATTACAAATTTGCAGATATACCAAATACCTGTGCATCAGCAGTAAAGTCTGTTAAAGATTTAAAATTTAATTATCTAACAATTCATATAAGCTCTGGTTTAGAAGCATTAAAGGCAGCTAAAAAAGTTTCTGGGAAAACGAAATTAATAGGAGTAACAATACTAACCTCTCTAGATAATAAATCATTAAAGGATATTGGATTTGACAAAGATGTTAAAAAGATAGTGCTACATCAAGCAAAGTTAGCTAATAAAGCTAAATTAGATGCTTTAGTATGTAGCGCTGAAGAGGTTAAGATTGTTAAGAAAATATTTAAGAAAGAAATAATAACCCCAGGTATAAGATTTCACTCAAAATCTAATGATCAAAAAAGAGTACTAACTCCAAAAGAAGCATTCCAGAATGGTTCTGATTGGCTGGTTTTAGGAAGACCAATTACTAAGGGAAATATTAAAAATAATCTTCAAAGTTTAATCAATCATTTAAAATAATGATTAAGGGTATAAAAATTTGTGGGGTCTCTGATCTTGAGACTTTAAACTTTATTTTAAACCATGAACATCCTGCAAAGTTTATTGGCTTCATTTCTAATTATAAAAAAAGTAAAAGATATGTTGATCATGAAAATTTAAGAAAATTGTTAAATACTAATAAAAAAAATACAAACTTTGTGTCTGTGCTTGTTAATCCAAGTGATAAAGAATTAGAGGAAATTAAAGATCTAAATTTTGATTATTATCAATTATATGATGTAAGTCCTGAAAGGACTAAAAATATCAAAGAAAAATACAATATTAAAATTATTTCAGCTTTTACAATTGCTAATGAAATTGATGTTGAAAAATACAAAAATTATACTGGTATTTCAGATATATTTCTTTTTGATGGAAAGGGTTATGAAAAATCATTAGGCTTTGACCACGACTTATTAAATTCATTACCAAATTCTATAAATAAAATGATTGCTGGAAATATAAAAATAGATGATATTCCTAATTTTAAAAATAAAGATTTTTTTATTGACTTAAGTGGCTCATTAGAGAATGAAGAAGGCAAGAAAGATATTAAAAAAATCAATAAACTATTAAACTTAACAATTTTATGAAACTTAGAAAAGGAATTCCAGTTATAGATCAAGGAGACAAACTCGGTTTTTGGGGTGGTAAATTTGGAGGAAATTTTGTTCCAGAGACCCTTAAAAAACCCATAGAAGATCTAGAAATACAATTCAATAAATTAAAAAATGACAAAAACTTTATAAGAGAAAGAGATAAATATTTCAAAAATTGGATTGGAACACCAACAAGATTTATTAAGTTAAATAATTTAACAAAACATGTTGGAGGAGCACAGATTTGGTCAAAGGTTGTTTCTGATGCTAACGGTGGAGCTCACAAAATATATAATGCAACTGTACATTGTTTATTAGCAAAAAGGTCAGGAAAAAAAGTGATAATTGGAGACACTGGCGCTGGGTACGCTGGTAAGATGTTAAGCATGGCTGCTAAGAAATTTGGTCTTAAATGCAAAATTTTCATGGGAGCAAAGGATATTAAAAGACAACAACCAAATGTTAAAGCAATGAAGAAAAATGGTGCAGAAGTAATTCCTGTATATTCAGGAAGTCAAACACTTGTGGATGCTGTTTCTGAGTGTATGAGATTTTGGGTTGCAAATTGTGATACAACTGCAATGTGTGTTGGTAGTACAGTTGGTCCTGCAATTTTTGTGCGTATATGTGGATGGAGTACAAGTCAAATATCTAGAGAGCTTAAGGTTCAATTAATAAATGAATTTGGTGAAGTCCCTAAAAAAATTAAATTATATAATTGTGTTGGAGGAGGTTCCTCTAGTTTTGGGTTTTGGAATGAATTTATGGATTATGATAAAAAGCAAGTTGAGTTTATTGGGGTTGAAGCAGGTGGACCAGCTAAAAGTAAAAGACATGCAGCTCCTTTAACTTATGGTTCCAAAATAGGTATACTTCATGGTGCAGCTCAATATGTAAATCAAGATAGCGATGGCCAGATTGAAGAGACCGAGTCAATTTCTGCTGGTCTAGATTATCCTGGAATTTCACCACTTCATTGTTTTTTAAAAGATACAAAGCGTGCAAGGTATACAGCGGCTAGTGACGAAGAAGCTTTAAAGGCCTATCAAATAGTTACAAAATATGAAAATTTAAGACCGTCTCTCGAACCGAGCCATGCATTCTCAGTTGCCATCAAAGAAGCAAAAAAATTTAGCAAAAATACGATTGTAATTATTAATAGTTGCGGAGATGCATATAAAGATAGAGGTATTTTAGAAAAAAAATTGGGAAAAAAATATGTTAAATCCAATTAGCCTTGCATTTAAAAAAGCAAAAAATGAGAAAAGACCAGCGTTACTTACTTATACTGTAGCTGGTGATAGCTCAAAGAAACAATCTTTGGAAATCTTAAAAGCAATTTCAAATTATGCAGATATTTTAGAAGTTGGTGTACCTCATAATACACCAGTCGCTGACGGTGGACAAATACAAACAAGTTCGTATAGAGCAATCAAAAATGGTATTAAAATGAATGATATATTTAAAATCGTTAAAGATTTTAAAACTAGCAAAAATTCAAAGCCTATAATACTTATGGGTTACTACAACATGATTTTCCAATATGGTGAAAATAATTTTTTAAAAAAATGTAAAAAATCAGGAGTTAATGGTTTAATTGTTGTAGATTTACCATGGCCAGAAAACAAAATTTTTTCAAAGAAATGTAAAAAAAATTCAATTAATTTTATCCAGTTATTATCTCCTACAACATCGAATGAAAGACTAAAAAGTATTACAAAAGATTCTCATGATATGATTTACTATATCAGTATGCTGTCTACAACGGGAGGAAAGCTAAAAGTTTCTCCAAACAAAATATTGGCTAATTACAATAAAATTAAAAAAATAAATCCAAACAAAAATTGTGTTATTGGTTTTGGGATAACTGAGAAAACTATATCAAATTTTAAAAATACAGATGGACTTGTTGTAGGAAGTCAAATTTGTAAAGAAATTACTAGATGTTTAAACAATAGACAAAATCCTGTCATAAATGTAAGTAAGATGGTCAGTAAGTTAAGAAAAAAAATATCATGAATTGGTTAACAAAAGCTATAAAATTTGGTGAAAAGATAAAGAAGGTACTTCGAAAAAGACCTTCAAAAGAGGATATAGCAAACTCAGATTGGACAAGCTGTTGCAAAGGACCAATTTTGAAGAAAGATTTAGAAAATAATTTATGGGTTTGTAATCTTTGCGGGAAGCATCATAGAATAAGTTGTAGACAAAGATTTGATATAATATTTGGAAAAAATTCTTATCAAATATTAGAATCTCCAATACCTACTGAAGATCCATTGAATTGGGTTGATACAAAGTCATATAAAGAAAGACTTAAAATAGCTAGAAAGAAAACAAACCAAAATTGTGCGGTAATGATTGCAAAGGGAAAAATTAATGGAATTGAAGTTACTGCAGGTGCAATTAATTTTGATTTTATTGGAGGATCAGTTGGTGCTGCAGAAGGCGAGGCAATAATTTATGGTGTACAGCACGCGATTGATAATCAAACCCCTTATCTGTTCTTTCCTTGTGGGGGTGGTCAAAGAATGTTTGAGTCACCTATAGCACTAGCGAATATGACTAGAACGACACTTGCAATAAACGAACTTAAAAATAATAATTTACCTTATATCGTCTGCTTCACTGATCCAACAGCAGGTGGGATTACAGCATCTTTTGCAATGTTAGGTGACATACATTTTGCGGAACCGGGAGCAAATATAATTTTTGCTGGTCGTCGTGTTATAGAGAATACCGTCAAAGAGGAGCTGCCATCAGATTTTCAAACAGCTGAATTTGTTGAAAAACATGGATTTGTTGACAGAGTTGTGCAAAGAAAAGATATTCAAGATGAAGTGGGTAAACTACTTTCCATATTACTAAGAAAAAATTCTGATATACATTTAGAAAATTTAGATGAAACTTCAGAAACTAATATCCAAACTCGAGAAGCATCATAAGAAAAAACTTGATTTATCTTTAGAGAGAACTTTCAATCTTTTAAAAAAACTTGGCGACCCTCAATCTAAATTAAAAAATATTGTTACTGTTGTAGGTACTAATGCCAAAGCAAGTATGTGCTATAGTCTAAAATCAATTCTGAACCAAGCTGGATACAAATGTAATCTTTACACCTCTCCACACCTTCTCTCTTATACAGAAAGATATATATTTAATGATAAAGAAATTGATGAGGAAAATTTAATCGATTTGTTAGAAGATACTGAAAGAATTTTAGGAGATGACAATGCAACATTGTTTGAAATTCTTACATGTGCATTTATTAAGCATGCTGAAAATTTCAAAGATAACATTAATATAATAGAGGCAGGGTTATTTCATCAATTCGATAGTACAAATGTTTTTAAAGAAAACTTAATGACTCTGATTGGTGTAATTCATAATGATCATTTTCAGTGGCTTGAAAATAAATCAATTGAAGGAGTAATACATGAAAAAACAACTAAACTTTTAAATTCAAATATATTTGTTAATAAACAAGTCAATGATAAAATAAGATATAAGATTGAAAGGTCATTAGAAAAAAACACTTCTAATAAATATTTTTTTGGAAAAGATTTTAATATTACAAATTCTGAAAATGGTTTTATTCAATATCAAGATTATTTAGGTGAAATGGTATTACCTGAACCAAATATTCTTGGAAATCATCAACTTTATAATATAAGCACCACGATTGCTGCATCACGAAAAATATTTAATATAAAAGATGATGACATAATTAATGGTATTCAAAATATTTCACTCAAAGGAAGATTGGAAGAAATCAAAAGTGGTAATTTAAAAACGATTGCAGGCAACAATAGATTAATTGTTGACGGTGGTCATAATATAAGTGCAAGTTTATCTATTGCTAATTGGATAAAAAACCAAAATCAAGAGGTAAATCTAATAGTTGGAATGATGAAAGATAAGGAACATATTGAATTTATAAAAGCTTTTGAAAATATAGTAAATTCAATTACTTTAATTGATATTCCTAATCAGGATGGTGCAATATCAAAAGAAGATTTGGAAAGTAAGTTAAATGATTTAAATTTAAACATTAAAAGATCACAAAGCATTGAAAGTGCTATAAAATCGTTATCAAAAAACGAAAATACAATAACTGTTTGTATAGGATCTCTTTATCTTGCAGGAGAAATTTTAAAATTAAATTAGATATTTTCCTTAATAAAAGAAACTATATCGCTTTTAGGTGTAGCGCCAACTTTAGTAGCTTTTAACTCTCCACCTGAAAATAATAGCATAGTAGGAATTCCTCTTATAGAATATCGAGTTGGAACGTTAGGTTGAGAATCTATATCGTGTTTTGCAACTACAACTTCCTCAGCCATTTCATTTGATATTTCCTCTAAAATGGGTCCCACCATTTTACAAGGTCCACACCATTCTGCCCAAAAATCTACAAGAACTGGTTTATCACTTTTTAAAACTTTTTCGTCAAAGTTTTCATCAGTTACATTTATTGTGGCCATGAGAAGGATATAGATTAATTTTGTATATATTCAATAGGTAAAATTGAGATTAATTTAGATTTATACATTAAACATTTTCATACTTTTTTTGAATTGACATTGCATAATTATTAAACTCATCCAAAAGGGCTAATTTTTCATTGTCGTTTTCATTAGTATATTTTTCTCTTAAAGTATCAATTTCATTATATAAAGTTGGAATAGTCCACCATTTTTCTTTTTTTTCACTCAGTATTCTTTTTGCTATATCTCTCCTTATGGACTTATACATAGAGTTTGGAAGTATCTCCGGGGCTTCTTGAAAGATGATTTTTTTACCAAAACTAACCAATCTATCGTCGTCAAACTTATCTAATAAATTTAACTTCTCCTTCCATGGTGCTTCATGCCAACTTGGAAACAGAGCAGTATCCTTGTTCGATGTAAATTTTGTATAAATACTTTCCTCTGCATATATATCTTCTTGCGATTTTGATTGTTCTTTTTCTTCTGCAACCTCACGAAGGGCAGTTAAAATATTTTGTGAAAACTGTTCATTGTTTTGAACAAATTCAGCTCTTTTTTTAATAACGTTTTTATCTAATTTATTATATGGTTCAACATTCAAGCCATATTTTGCATCAATAATAATTGGTGCTTTGTTTGATCTAACCGTTCTTAAAAACTTGGGTGTTTTTTTCATCTCGGTTTTTAATTCATTTATAGATTTATTAATCAATGGTTGAATTTCTGTTCTAAGATCTATTGTGTAATACCATCCTTGATAAATAGGGTGCATACAATGTTTTGGATGTAACGGTACGACTAAATGAAGTCTGGACTTTCCATAATAATACTCATTTAAAGTTACAATTTCTCCTTTTTTCATAATGGTTTCAGTATTAGATTTATTTGAAGTACTTAAAAAAGATTCCCAAGTGTGTTCCTGTTTTTCTTTTACAATTTTCAACACTTTTGCAGTAAGCTCTGCATCAGCAAGTGCAGAGTGTGCATCACTTGCATCTATTCCTTGCATCTGAGCCAGTGATGCTAATTTAAAAACAGGGTTATTTTTTTCATTAATTTCAGTTTCTAAAACTGTTGGATCTACCGCATATGCAGCTCTTGCAATATTTATTCCGTCATGTCTTGTATTTGGTGCGGAATTTGTCAAATAAGGATACCTAATACTTTTGAAAAATTCTTTTCTTATCATCTCCTCATCGAAATTTAGTGAACTCCATCCTAAGAAAATAGCAGGGCTCCATTTCTTAAAAATTTTTTCAACCTGCCCAAGCATTTGATAATGACTTAGATTTGTTTGAGTAAGTTGTTTAATTGATGTCTTATTAACTATTAAAGCTGCAGCTTGAAAAATCTCAGTTTCATGAAGTCTGCATCGAAGATTAAATCTATCTTTTTCTTTAAAGTTCTCGTCAAATAGTATTCCCCCAATTTCTATAATGCTACCAAAGTCAGTGCTAGCACTCGATGATTCTATATCCCAAATTGCTAAATTCATATTGTTAACCTCAAATTAGCTTTGTTTTGATGGGTTTTTGGAAAGTTTTTTAAGACTAAACCTTTGCATCTAAACAAGTAGCTTCTAGTTAGTTTCTTCTGTTCTATGTATTGGTTGGTTAAAGTCAAGCTATATTATTCATCTCGTAAAATTTTTTAACTCTTCCCATGAATAAATTTTGATACATCTCTAATTCTGCACCTTCAATTTTAAATTCTTGAAATAGAATATCTTTTGTACAGAGTAAGATTATCCCTGCTTTCATTTTTGTTCCATGTACGACATCATGAGCCAAAGTATATGCTCCAAGTTGTAAGAAATAATCTTGAATATAATCTGTTTTTTTAGGTTTATTGCTCTGCTTAAAATCTATTATGACATCTTTGCCCTGATAAATTCCAATTAAATCCGCAGTTCCAGCATATTGCTCTGGATAATAAATAGTTTCTTCCATTCCATAAATTTCATCTAATTTATTATTTACACCCTTTTCAATTATTTCTTTGGCCATATTTTTGTATTGTTCATTACTTTCAAAAAAGCTTTCATTAATCCTGCCTCTTAAGTAATCTTCAATATAAGAGTGCATTGATGTTCCTCTTGAGGAAGCTTCAGTTTTAATTCTATTTGCTTCTTTAAAACCTACCCTCTCCTGCCAATTTTTGATAGCTGCCTTTTCCTCTTCAGATTTAGTAGCACTTAAAATTGTAGTAACACTTGGTAGTTTTTCCTCACCTAAGGAATATTTTCTATATCCATCCTCAATTGACCTTGTAGATTTTGGATAAATAAATTTATTACTCCATTTCATTCATTTAGGCTTTAAGAAACTTTTCGTTTTTCATCCTGAACATAACCAGAAGTTGGAGATGGAGAACTTGGATCTGGATCATCGTCATCATTAGGATTTTTTATTGAGTCAATACTTCTGTTTATTGCTCTAGCATCTTTACCAAAACTATCAACTACTGACATTGCTTCTTCTAATTTTTTTCTTAAAACTAAAACGTTGTTAAAATGCATATTAAATCTCGTGCTTATTTTTTTCAAATGATCATATATTTCAGATGCATGCTTTTTAATTCGTAAGCTCTGAAATCCCATATGAAGTGATTGTAAGTAACCAGATAAATTGTTAGGGCCCATGATAGTTACTTTATATTTCTTCATTAATTCTTGAGTTAATAATTCTTTTGTAGATGGATCTTGATAATTAGCTAATTCTAAAAATAAACTTTCAGTTGGTGCATAAACAATCGCAAAATCTGTCGTTTTTGGTGGGACGATATATTTTTCGTTCACGCTTTTAGCCTTTTCTTTAAATGCTCTAGCAAGTTTAGTTCTTGCATCAGCCATAGCTTTCTTGTCATCTTCCTGATGTGCATCTTGGATGGCCTTAAATCTTTCAACTGGAAAGTGGCTATCAACTGGAACTAAAATCCCATCTTGAAGTTTAATTGCAAATTCAACATTTTCACCTGTATCTTCTTTCATTTTTACATTTGATGTAAATTGAGATGCTGGCAATAAATCTTTTATCAAAGATCCCAAACTAAACTCAGCTAAGGTTCCATACTTTTTAACACCTGCCAATATTTGATTAATGCCCTTTTGACTTTCATTCAAATTTTCAACTTGGGCATTAAAGGAAGCTACTTTTTGATCTACTTGAGTTAAAGCATTCGTCATATCTTTTGTTACACCTGATGAAAGATTATTAAAAGAAGTAGCCATTGAGTTCATAGTGCTATTTATTGTAGTATTTAAAGACTCTTTTAAATTTATAATTTCTTGATTTAGCCTTTGAATCTCCTGATTTTCCTTCTCATTATCAGATTCATTCTTTGATTTAAAATTCAAATATATAATTAATACTGAACTAATAAGTGAGAGTGAAAGTAAAACAAGAATTATAGTATTCATGATTCGTAGGATATACGTGAAATTTTAAAATTCAATTAGAAAAGCTAAGAACTAAGTAAATTTAAAATTTTCTTTAAACCAATTTTGTTACTTGATTTTTTATTCGACATTAAGATTGCTGTACTTTTAAGAATATTTCCATCTTTTAAAATTCTTAAATTGTTAGCTTTTAAAGTCTCTCCTGTACTGGTTATATCGGTTAAAATCTCAGATGAACCAGTAAATGGATATACCTCAGTTGCTCCAAGAGAAGGCACCAATTTAAATTGAGTTACTCCTTTTGAAAATAAGAATTCTTTGGTCAAATTTGGATATTTTGTTGCAACTCTTAATCTACTTTTCTTATTATCTTTAAAATCAAAAGATATTTCCTCTAAATCAGCAAGTGTTTGGACATCTATCCACTCGTCAGGAACAGCTACAACTAAAGTTGCATTTCCATAATTGAGTTTTTTATTAATAATAACTTTATTTTGAATATTTAATTCAGACTCTTTTAATAAATCATAACCTGAAAAACCTATATCTAAAGATCCATCCCCTAATCTTTCTATAATTTCTCTTGCATGCAGATATACTATTTTAATTTTTTTATTTCCTTTTACATATCCAAAAAGGTCTCTTTCTCCTCTTTCTGATAAGATTTTAAGATTTTTATTTTTAAAAATACTTAAAGTATCTTTTCTAAGTCTACCTTTGCTAGGAATGCCAATATTAATCATTTAAATTTATTGCACCTCCTACAGCTGGGACCTTTATTTTAGATCCTAAATCACTTATAAGATTGTCATAACGGCCACCATTTACCTCAATTTTTCTTGATTTTAACTTTGTTTGAATTTTAAAAACCATACCTGTGTAATATTCCAAATGTCTGCCGAATGAAGACGAAAAATTTACATTTAACTTTGAAACTTTATTTTTTGTTATTGGAAAATAATTCTTTCCAACACTAAGATTGATTTTATTTTTTTTAAAAAAAGTATTTAGAGTAGCTGCTGCTTTGCTCATAGGGCAACTAATTTTTAAATAATCTCTAATAATTTTTACAACATTTTGGCCTTTTATTTGCCTTCTAGGATCTTTAATTTTATTATCAAACCTTAATAAAATTTCGTTTAAACTACGACCCGCAATATTTTTATCTTGATTTTGTTTAAACATTTTCAAATATCTTTTTTTATCCAATTCAACTACTGTTTCATCTACATCTGAGTTTGTCTCTAAACGTTTCAACAATTCGTTAAAATAATTTTCTCTCCAAAAATGTCTTTGTAATCGAAGTCTCCATCTTTTTGGGATTTCTAATTTATTTATTAATAAGTGAAAAATTTCAACATTCCCAACTGTAATATTTCCAGTTTTGTATCTAAATTTATTTATAACTTTAATACTTGTATTTATGATTTTTTTATCATCTCTTTTCTCATCTTTTGATCCTAAAATCTCAAAACCTATTTGATCTCTAATAATTTTGTCGGTTTTTTTCTGAACTTTTCTAAATGCTTGTCCACTGTAAAAAACTTTTGAAGATTTCTTATTTTTTTGATTAAGATACTTAATACAAGATGCAACAGTTAAATCTGGTCTTAGACAAATTTCTTTTCCATTCTGGTCAACAAATGAAAAAATTAAACTTCTAAATGACTCACCAGATCTCTCAAGAATTAAATTGGTAGGTATGACTGTATCTAAATCGATATAATCAAATCCACTTGATTTTAAAGATTTAAGAATATTCTCAGATAAGTTTTTTGACTTCATTAATTAAATCCTTCTTTGAAAAAGTTTTATTATTCTCTCCCTTAACACCTTTTAAATTTTTAATTGTCACCGTATTATCTTTAAACTCATTTTCTCCACAGATAATGGCAACTGGCAATTGGCGTTTATTTGCAAAAGTAAGCTGTTTACCGAGATTTTTTTTAGAATCTAAAAATATTTCAGCATTAATATTGTTTTGTCTTAAGAGATCTAAAATTTCGTAGTAATTTTTTAAATATTTTTGGTCCATTACACATACCAAAACTGGTTTTTGTTCATCTAATTGAATTTGATCTAATTGCATTAATGCAAATAAAAGTCTGTCTACGCCAAAACTTATACCTGTACCTGGAATATCTACACCTTTAAATCTAGATATGAGCTTTGCGTAAGCTCCTCCTGAGCAAATACTACCGATATCTACTTCTTTGCCTTTGTTATTTGTAACTTTAAAATTTAAATTTGTTTCTACAATAAAATCAGAATAATAAGCTAAACCTCTCACAATTGTGAAATTAGTTTTTACTTGATCTAAACTTGATCCATACCCAAGAACCACAAAAAATTCTTCCAACTCTTTTATTCCCTCTTGTGACAATGGATTTTTTAAGCTTTGTTTCAGTTCTTTTAAATCCTTTATTTTTAGATATTTTAATATTTGGTCAACCTGATCATCATTTAAATCTGCACCTTTTGTGATAGCTCCACTAGTATCTTTTCGTTCTTTTCTTAAGAGATCTTCTACACCTTTTAGCCCAAAACCAGGTTTATCAAGTTTATCAATTGCTCTAATAACTTTTAATTGCTTTTCATTGGATATTTTCAAATCATCTAACAATCCCTGAACTATTTTTCTATTACTTACATTGATTGTAAATTGATCTTTCTTTAGTCCACATTCAAGTAATGCTGCTGAAATTAAGTTGCAAAGCTCTGCATTAGCCTGTGATGAATTAACATTTCCAACAATATCAAAATCCGCTTGTAGAAATTCTCTATATCTTCCGTTGCCTGCCTTTTCATTACGGAAAACATTTTGGATGGCATACCTTCTATAAATTGAGGGTAACTCTTGATTATTTTGTGCAACAAATCTTGCTAAGGGACTTGATAAATCATATCGAAGAGTAATATTTTTATCTCCATCTTTAAATGAAAATACATCAGACATAGGGTTAGTTTCATCCTCTGCCAAAAATGATCCAATATTTTCACTGATCTCAAAGGATGGGGTTTCTAGTGGCTCAGCACCAAACTTAATAAAAACATTCTCAATTGCTGATAAAAGCTTTTTTTTGAGAAGGAGTTTTTTATCCCAACGATCTTCAAACCCTGAGGGTAACCCAGGTATTAATTTATTTTCTTTCTTCATTTTTTGGTACCCTGGCTTGGGATCGAACCAAAAATTTCAGTTCCACAAACTGACGTGATAACCATTTCACCACCAGGGCTTATTGTTGTTTTATACTAATTAGAGTTAAATTTAAATTTATAAATAGTTAAATAGCTAGCTGCAAGCCAGCATGAAAATGATGTCTTTTGTGAGATACAAGGATGTAACTATTTAAAATCATGGGAGTTAAATAGCATTTTAAACTTAAAATGCAAGTATGTATTGTATAGGAATATTTATAGGCTTGCCTACTATATTCCTATACAAAATTTTAAATGAAATAAATTTTAAGATGTTTTCTTTAAATTTACAGCGCTAGGACCTTTATCTCCATCCTGAATTTCAAATTCTACAGCGTCGTTCTCATTCAAAAAACGAAGTCCTGCTTCACGAACTGCGCTTGCATGAACGAAACAATCTTTTTCTCCGTCTTCTCTTTCTATAAAACCGTAGCCCTTCTTACCGTTGAACCACTTTACTTTACCTTTTAATGTACTCATACTTTTTGTTTACTCTTTCTTTATTGTATTAAACTTAGCTAAACTTCAGCTAGCGGGATAGTTATTAGATTTTAAATTTGAATGCAAGCTTTAATCAAGCGCACTTTTAACAGTTTGTGGTGGCTTCGGCGGGACTCGAACCAGCGACACAAGCCTTTTCAGGGCTCTGCTCTACCAACTGAGCTACGAAGCCAAAATTTAAAATCTAAAAATAATTCGTCCCTTAGATAGGTCGTAAGGACTAATTTCAACAGTAACATTATCACCTTGCAAAACTCGAATTCTATTTTTTCTTAACTTCCCAGCGGTATGTGCAGTAACAATTTGTTTATTTTCATCTAATTGTACTCTGAACATTGCATTGGGAAGAAGATCGATTACTTTTCCTTTGAACTCTAACAAGTCTTGTTTTGCCAATATTACCTTCTCCTTATTCTAGATTTTATACTCAAAGCATGACCTTTTAATTCTTCATACTCAGCGAGATGTTTAGCGTATTCTCCTATTTTCTCAACACCTTTTTTTGAGAGTGTTATCAGGCTGATTTTTTTATAAAATTCACTAAGACTTAATCCTGAAGAAAATTTAGCAGATGAATTTGTGGGTAATACGTGGTTTGTGCCAACAGCATAATCACTTAACGCCATAGGAGAGTACTTACCTATGCAAATACTTCCTGCATTAAAAATTTTATCTTTATATTTTTTGTAGTTACTTACATTTAACTCCAAATGTTCAGGAGCTATTTCATTAATTATATTTATAATCTGCTTATCATTATTTACTTTTATAATAAGTCCATTATTTTTGATGCTTTTTGTAGCAATACTTTGTCGTGGTATTTTTTTTAATTTATAGATCAAATCCTTTTTGAATTTTTTAATTAAATTTGAGTCTTTTGTAATTAATATGCATTGTGAATTTATATCATGCTCTGCTTGACCAATCATTGATGTTGTAACTTCATTCAAATTAGTTTTGCCATCTGCTAATATTGTTATTTCAGATGGACCAGCAATCATTCCTTCAATTCCTACATCTCCAAAAACCTGCCTTTTAGCACCAGCAACAAAGATATTACCAGGGCCAACAATTTTATTTACTTTTTGAATATAGGCTAAACTACCTATGGCTTGCGCTCCTCCCATAGAATAAATTTCATTTATACCTAGTTTTTTTGCTGCATATAATACTGCTGGATTTAGTTTTCCATTATTTTTTGGATTTGCTAGTACAATTCTTTTTACACCCGCAATTTTTGCAGGAATTGCATTCATCAATAATGTAGATGGCAAGTTTGCTGGAACATATATGCCTACCGATTGGATTGGTACATATTTATATTCTATTTTATTATTTAAACTATCTTTATATAAAATATTCTTGTTTTTTTGTTTAATGTGAAAATTGAATATTCTCTTTAATGCAAAATCAATTGCTTTTTTAATCTTAGGATCCAGAAATTTAATTGCATTATTTATTTCTTTAATGCTCGGCTTAATTTGACTATTTTTACTAAATTTTTTTTCATATTTTATAAGTGCTTTATTTTTATTTTTCTTAATATCGCTAAGGATCTTGGATATAATTTTGTTTTCAGGTTTTTTTGAAGACCTTCTAACCTCTAGGAATTTTGTTAAATTATCTAGATAGTTTTTTTTATTACAATTAATTTGTTTTATCATTTTCTAATTTTTGATCCTCTAGTGTTACTTCAATTACCTCAGCGGAGAGAGTTATAATTCTATTTTTCGAAAATAACATAGTTATTTCAAAGTTTTGTTCTTTCTTAAAAATATCAATAGTTAAGAGTTCTAATGAAAGATTCGGGTCTTTTTGGTCTATATTCTTTGATTTAGAAGAATTTATAAATTCAAATTTAATAATACTGTTTATTTGCTTATTTTTATTTTCCTCCTCTTTGCTAAGCCTTGATATAGACATCAGGAAAATCTTATTTGAAGCTAAATACTTAACATCTTTTATATTTACTCTCCCTTCAGAACAGCAAGCTGAAATGACATTAAGATCCTCGGGAGATTGTGCAATTATCTTTTTTAAGTATTGATTTTCCATCAACTAACACGTCTTATTTTTACACCTAATTTTCTGAGTTTATTCTCTATATTTTCATATCCTCTATCTAAGTGGTAAATTCTATTAATAGTAGATGTCCCTTTTGCAACAATTGCGGCTAGAACTAATGCAACTGAGGCTCTTAAGTCACTAGACATTAATTCTGCAGCCTTAAAATTTGTGCTGCCTAAAATTAAAGCCTTATTTTTTTTTATTATAATTTCAGCACCTAATCTTCTTAATTCAGCAACATGCATGAATCTATTTTCAAAAATACTCTCCGTTATTGAGCTTTTTCCTTTTGCCTTGCATAAAAGAACCATGAATTGTGCTTGCAAATCTGTTGGAAAATTTGGGTACTCTTTTGTGACCAAATTGGTGATATTTTTAATTTTTTTTGGACCAACTATATGAATTTGATTTTTACTTGTTTTAATTTTAGCTCCAACCTTCTTCAGTAAAGATAGTTCTGCTTTTATAATTTTAGGATCAAAGTTATTAATCTTTAAATTACCACCAGTCAAACATGCTGCGACACAAAAAGTTCCGGTTTCTATCCTATCAGACATAACTGAGTAAATAGTACTTTTTAAAATTTTTACTCCCTCAATCCTCACAGTCCGCTTACCAATAAATTTTATTTTAGCACCACCAGACTTTAAAAAATTTATTAAATCAATTATTTCTGGTTCAATTGCACAATTTCTAAGTATTGTAATTCCATTCGCTAAGCATGCTGCTATAATTGTATTTTCGGTTGCCCCAACACTGATTTTTGAAAATCTTATTTTTGCGCCTTTTAGTTTTCCTTTAGAATTTGCATATATGTAACCTTTTTTGATTTCATACTTCATTCCAAGTTTTTTAAGTGCATTTAAATGATAATTTATAGGTCTTGCTCCAATTAAGCAGCCTCCGGGCAAAGAGGTAATAGATTTTTGATACTTAGCAACCAGGGCACCTAAAACTAAAATTCCAGCCCTCATTGTTCTAACAAGAGAATATGAGGCAAAAAATTTATGTTTTTTTTTCTTTGTTATTTTAACAGTTTTTTTATCGTTACTAAATTTTACTATTGATCCAAGAGATTTTAAAAGATTAATCATTGTATCTATATCTTTCACCCTTGGTAAATTTTTAATTACAACTTCTTTTTCAAATAAAATTGTTGATGCTAATATTGGTAAAGCAGCATTCTTAGAACCTGAAATTGCAATCTCTCCCTTTAATTTACTAGGGCCTTTAACAATAAATTTGTCCATTATTATATTTTTGGAAGTGTAACTCCCTTTTGGCCCTGATATTTACCATTTCTATCTGCATATGAAACTGATGGATCTTCATTTCCTTTGATAAACACAAATTGTGCAACACCTTCATTAGCATAAATTTTTGCTGGTAATGGGGTTGTGTTTGAAAATTCTAAAGTGACATGACCCTCCCATCCTGGCTCAAGAGGGGTAACATTAACTATTATTCCACATCTTGCATAGGTAGATTTTCCTAAACAAATTACCAAAACATTTTTTGGAATTTTGAAATACTCTACTGTTCTTGCTAACACGAAAGAATTAGGTGGTATTATACATTCTGATGAGTTTTTAGTAATAAAATTTGAAGATTTAAAATTTTTTGGATCTACAATTTCAGAATTGACATTAGTAAAAATTTTAAATTCATCAGAGACCCTTGCATCGTAACCATATGATGATACACCAAATGATATTTTATCGCCTCGAACTTGTTTATCTTCAAATGGGGAAATCATATCGTTATCTCTGGCCATTTGAATAATCCACTTATCAGATTGAACTGACATTATTTATTTTTTTTCTTTGTTTTTTTTTGGAATTCTTTTCTCTTTCTTAAGTTTTTTCTTAATGCAAGTTCAAGTTTACTAAAATTATTTTTTTTTGAACTCATAATTTATTTTTTGTCAGGATTTGTAAGATGATCTAGAGTGATTACTTGATCAATAGGAATTGTTTTATCATCTTCTATTTTTACTGGTCCAGTTTTAATTTGTTTCTTGGCTCTTTTTTCTGCAAGTTTTTTTTCTCTTTTTGCTTTTTTTTCCATGAGCTTTGCATTCTTATTAGCTCCATATGTGTAGTGAATTCCCATAACATTTTCCTTAACTAGATATAACTTATTTTGAAAAAAAATTAAGGCAATAATTTGAAAAAATTAAATTTATACACTAATTTGAGTTAAATATTGCCCTTATAGTTAAATGGTATAACACATCCATGGTAAGGATGAGTTTCCAGTTCAATTCTGGGTGAGGGCACCAGTTTTATTTTGTGTAAAATTTTTTTTTAAATATAAATCCAATTAAAACTAAAATAATAATACCAAGAATTGGCAAATAAATATCTGGAGTAAAAATTAGTTCAACAAGAGTTGGAACCTCAGAATTTTCTTCTAAAATCTTACTCAAGCCAGCTCCAAGAGATGCCCCAACAAATAATTGTGGTGTCATTCCAATTAGTGATCCTAAAAAAAAGTTTCTAACTTTAACATTAAAAATTGTTGGTAAAATATTTGAAATAAAAAAAGGAATGCCACCAATAAATCTATAAATTAGAAAAAAAATAAATTCATTCCTTTTAAACTTTTCAGTCAGATTACTAAAACGTGATGAAAATTTCTTCTCAACTAAATCTTTTAAAAAGAAATTAGCAAACAGATATAAAAGTGTTGCACCTATTGATAATCCAAACACTATAAGCAAAGTTCCTAACCACTTTCCAAAAATAAAACCACCGATTAAAAATACAGGTGATCCAAAACCTAATAATAGAACCCATATTATAGTACCCAATAAAAAAACAATACTTGATATAAAAATATTACTATTTTTAATTTCTTCCAAAGCATTTCTATTTTCTCTTATTAGTTCATAACTAGAAAAATCCTGAAATGAAAATTTGTTAAAAAAAAACAATAAAAAAACAAATACTATCAAAATGTAAGCAGAGCCTAAAAATACTTTAATTTTTTTTTCTCTATTCATTGATTTTTTAACTTATTAAAAATCACTGTACTTATATACATATATTTGTATAACTACCGAAATTTAACATTAATTTAACAACAATGAAACGTACATATCAACCAAGTAATAGAAAAAGAAAAAAAGCTGTTGGCTTTAGAGCTAAAAGAAAAACTAAGGGTGGAAGAAAAGTATTAAAAAGAAGAAGGGCTAAAGGAAGAAAAAAATTAACAAACGCTTAATGAAAAAAAAGATTGTTAGCCTTTCTAAAAATGAGGACTTTAAGTCAATTCTTGGTGGAAAAAAAATTTCTAATAAGTATTTAACAATTTTCTTTAAAAAACTTTCAGATAAAAATACAAGCAGATTAAATATAAGCTTTGTAGCCAAAAAAAAATTAGGAAATGCTGTTACTAGAAATAGAATTAAAAGAAGATTAAGAAATATAATGAATGATGCTTTAAAAACAATTAATATTAATCTAAATTATTGCTATTTATTAATTGCAAGAATATCTGTTAACAATGATCCTTATGAGAAAATAAAAATGGTAACACTTGAGGATTTTAAAAAGATTAAATGAGTAAACTTATAAAATATTTAATGATCAAAACTATCAAATTATACCAAATGGTAATATCCCCATTTTTAGGAAATAACTGTAGATATCTTCCGACATGTTCAGATTATTTTATAGAAAGTCTAAAAGAGTACGGAATTTTTAAAGGAAGTATTAACGGATTCAAAAGAATTCTAAGTTGTCACCCTGTAAAATTTTTAGGTGGTGGCGAAGGATTTGATCCTATCAAAAAGAAAAAGTAGTTTATGGATACAAAAAATGTAATTGCAGCGATATCTTTAAGTGCAGCTGTCATAATACTTTACAGTTTATTTTTTGCTCCTCCTGTCGTGGATCAAAAAAATATCTCAAATGATAAAAACACTTCAAGTCAAAATTCTTCATCAGATGCACCTTCATTAGCTCAGGATGAGAAAATAATTAAGATTTCAAGAGATGAAGCTTTGGAGGAGAATGAAAGAATTTTATTCGAAAATGATAAAATTAAAGGTTCAATTTCATTGCTCGGTTCATCTATAGACGACTTAACTTTTAAGAATTACACAAACACTCTAAATGGAGATGATAATGTTGTACTGTTAAATCCTAAACAATCTGAAAATGGATACTATGTAGAAACCGGTTGGGCAACAACTAATAAAAATATTGACCTACCAAATTCAAAAACATTGTGGGAGATTGAAGGAAATAAGAAACTTACACCAAATTCGTCTGTAAAATTAAGTTGGAAAAATAATCAGAATATCAAATTTATAAAAGAAATAAGTATAGATAATCAATATCTTTTCGACATTAAACAAACTATAGAAAATAATTCTGATAAAACTTATAATTTCTATCCTTACGGTCAAATCATAAGAAACATTGCACCAGAAGTAACAAATTTTTATATTTTACATGAGGGACTAATTGGTGTCTTTGACGATCAATTAGTTGAAGAGGATTATGATGATATAGAGGAAAAAAAATATTCTATAAATGCGGATACTGGATGGCTGGGCATTACTGATAAATATTGGATTGCTAGTCTTATCCCGGAAAATGGGAAGAGTTTCAGGTCTGATTTTGATTATAAAAATAAATTTAGAGCAAATTTTATAGAGACAGATGCAACTGAAATTGGTGCTAATGAAATAAAAACTAATTCTATCAGAGCAATAGTGGCGGCAAAAGAAGTAAACGTTATTGATGGCTATGCTGAAACTGAAAATATTAGCAAGTTTGATTTAGCTATAGATTGGGGATGGTTTTACTTTATCGTGAAACCTTTATTTTTTGCAATTCAATATTTCTTTAATCTTGCTGGTAATTTTGGAATAGCAATTATTATGATTACTGCTTGTATTAGATTAGTATTTTTTCCACTTGCTAATTACTCATTTAAATCAATGGCTAAGATGAAAGTTCTCCAACCAGAAATGACAAGGCTAAAAGAATTGCATAAAGAGGATAAAATGAAACTTCAACAAGAAATGATGGCATTGTACAAAAGAGAGAAAGTTAATCCAATCAGCGGATGCCTTCCAATCTTCATACAAATTCCATTTTTCTTTGCCATCTATAAGGTTTTATTTGTAACTATTGAAATGAGACATCAGCCATTTTTTGGTTGGATAAAAGATTTAAGTGAAAGGGATCCTACTTCTATATTTAATTTATTTGGTTTAATTCCATGGGACCCTCCTTCTTTTTTACTTATTGGTGTTTGGCCGTGTTTAATGGGTATTTCAATGTGGATGCAACAAAAACTAAATCCAACACCGCCTGATCCTGTCCAAGCAAAAATATTTATGTTTTTCCCTTTATTTTTAACAGTGATATTAGCTCCATTTCCAGCTGGACTAGTCATTTACTGGACTATAAATAACATATTAACAATGGCTCAACAGTACATCATCATTAAGAGAACGACTGTCAAAACCGTTTAAAAATGGAAATAGAGAAAATTGTACCCAAAGACGGTCCTACAATCGATGAATTTAAAAAATACATAGATAAATATAAAGATCAGTTAATTGTAATTAAATATGGGGGGAATGTTTTTATTGATAGGAATATCTTTAATAATTTTATTTCAGATATTAGTATTTTAAATAAATTAGGACTTTCTATAATTATAGTTCATGGAGGCGGGCCCAGAATTAAAAGAGAGTTAGATAAATCGAATATTCAATCAAAATTTATAAGAGGATTAAGAGTTACAGATGAAAAAATTATTAACATAGTTGAAAATGTCCTTATCGACTTTAATGAGGATATTGTAAATTCTTTAGTCGAAAAAGGTGCAAATGCAGTTTCTCTAAATACAAAGAAAAACAACGCTATAGAAGTTATTCCAGAGGCAGAGGAACTAGGATTTGTTGGTATCCCAAATAAAATAAATGTGGACATAATAAAAGATATAATCAAAATAAATGCAGTACCAATTATATCTCCTTTAGGTCTGGGAAAAAATAATCAAACATATAACATTAATGGAGATACAGCTGCGGGAGCTATAGCAAAATCATTAAAATGTAGAAGATTATTATTAATGACAAATGTGGAAGGAGTTTTAAATAAAGAAAAAAAGCTTATCGAAGAGATAAGCTCTTCTGAAATTTTAGAAATGATTAATAATGAAACAATCACAGAGGGCATGATACCCAAAATAAATACATGCCTTGATGCGGTAATGAACGGGGTTACAGGAGTAGGAATCATAGATGGAAGAAAAAAACATTCAATTTTGTTCGAATTATTTTCAGACAAAGGTGCAGGAACATTAATAAGAGGATGAAGCACATAAAAAATATCTTATTCGATTGTGACGGTGTTCTTTATCAAGATCTAGAGGCAGTGTTTGGTCAAGTAAGCAAAAGAATGACACAGTATATTTCAAAAAAATTAAAGATTGATTTAAAAGAAGCAAAAGAGCTACAAACCAATTATTTTCACAAATACAACACAAGTCTGAACGGATTAATGATACACCATGATATTCCCCCAACAGAATTTTTACAATTTGTTCATGATATTGATCTATCTTTTATGGAGAAAGACATTGTATTAAGAGAAGAAATAAAAAAATTAGATCTAAGAAAATTTGTTTTTACTAATGGAAGCAAGGAACATGTTAAAAATATCACTACACACTTAGGTATAAATGACTTATTTGATGATGTATTTGATATTGTTGATGCAGATTATCATCCAAAACCAGCCGCAAAAGCATTCGATTTAATGGTTAAGAAATTTGATATTAATCCAAAAGAGACGATTTATATTGAAGATATTGCAAAAAATTTGTCAATTGGAAAAGAAAGAGGAGCTACAACAGTTTGGCTAATCAATAACGAGTATTGGGGAAAAAAGGAATCTAACAAAGAATATATTGACTACAAAATAGAAAATCTCTCTTTATTTTTAAAAGAAATAAGGTTATTAAAAAACTCGTAAAATTATGAGTATAGAAAATATTATTAATGATGCTTGGGAAAATAGAGATCAAGTAAACCCGTCTTCTGAACAGTCTCTTAAAGATACAATAAATCAAGTTATCGATGATTTAGATAGTGGTAGATCGAGAGTGGCTGAGAAAATAAATGGTGAGTGGGTAACTCATCAACATTTAAAAAAAGCAATCATGTTGAGTTTCAGATTGTATCCTATGGAAAATTTGAATGGTCCTTACAGTAGTTGGTATGATAAATCACATTTACTTAAAGGTAAAACAGCAGGATGGACAAAAGAAGATCATGAAAAAGCTGGTTTTAGAATGGTGCCTAACTCTCCAGTAAGAAAAGGAAGTTTTGTAGGCAAAAATGCAGTTTTAATGCCATGCTACGTAAATATCGGCGCATATATTGATGAAGGTACTATGATTGATACATTTGCAAGAGCAGGAAGCTGTAGCCAAATAGGAAAAAATTGTCATATCTCTGCAGGATCAGGTGTGGGTGGTGTATTAGAACCTGCGCAAGCACTTCCGACAATTATAGAAGATAATGTTTTTTTGGGTGCAATGTCTGAAGTTGTAGAGGGTGTAATTGTAGGAGAAGGATCGGTTCTAAGTATGGGAATGTACATTGGACAATCTACAAAAATTGTTAATAGAAAAACTGGTGAAATTACTCACGGAAAAATTCCTCCTTATTCAGTTGTGGTTCCAGGTTCACTTCCAGATAAAAATAATTCATCTGCGCCCTCTCTGTATTGTGCAGTAATAATCAAACAAGTTGATGAGAAAACCAGATCAAAAACTTCTATTAACGATCTCTTGAGAGAATAATTTAAATGGCAATTATAAATGAATTACAATTAGCAAAGGAGCTAATTAGATTTCCAACTGTAACTCCTAAAGATGCAGGAGTTATGAAATTTCTGGAAAGGAAGCTAAAAAAACTTGGGTTTAAAACTAAAATTCTTGAGTTTAAAGAAAAAGGAAGTGAACCAGTTAAAAACCTATATGCAAGATTGGGAAATAAAGGTCCTAATTTTTGTTATGCAGGACATCTAGATGTTGTCCCTGCTGGAAATTTAAATGATTGGACGGTAAACCCATTTAAACCATCAATTAAGAAAGGTCATTTAATTGGTAGAGGAGCAAATGATATGAAAAGCTCAATTGCTGCATTTGTGTCTGCTGTTAGTATTTTTACTCAAAAAAATAGAGGGTTTAATGGATCTGTAAGTCTTTTGATTACGGGAGACGAGGAAGGTGTTGCGATTAATGGAACTAAAAAAGTTGTTGATTACTTAAAAAAGAGAAAAGAGAAAATAGATTTTTGCTTAGTTGGAGAGCCAACAAATCCAAATAAATTAGGAGAAATGATAAAAATTGGGCGAAGAGGTAGCATGACTGGTCGATTGACAATTACCGGTATACAAGGGCATGTAGCTTATCCTCATAGAGCAAATAACCCCTCTACAACCATTGTAAAAATATTAAATGAACTTAAAAATATAAAATTTGATAAAGGTACAAAAGATTTTCAACCTACAAACCTGGAAATTACAAAGATTAATATAAATAATATGGCTGATAATGTTATTCCTGGCATTGCTTATGCTACATTTAATATAAGATTTAATAATAAGCATACTTCAAATTCAATCAAAAATAAGATCGAAAAGATTTTGAAAAAAGTCTGCAATAAAACTAAATCTAAATATAAAATTGATTATGCTGTTTCAGGAGAGGCTTTTCTCACAAAGCCAAATCATACAACTTTTATGATACAAAAAATTATAAAAGAAATAACCAAAATAAAACCAAAACTGTCAACAACTGGGGGTACCTCAGATGCTAGATTTATAAGAAAAATTGCACCGTGTTTAGAATTTGGATTAGTAGGAAAAACAATGCATAAAGTTGATGAAGCAGTTTCATTGACTGATTTGAAAAAATTAAGCTCAATTTATTTAAATATTCTAAAACATTATTTTAAGTGAAGACTGGCCTTATAATATCAGATACCTATAAAAATCATAATACTGGAAATGGTCATCCAGAGAAAATTGATAGGGTTACTGCGGTAATTGAGAATTTTAAAAGAATAGATGACAAAAATCTTATATGGAAAAAACCAGCAAAATTTAATTTATCTCTTATTAATAAAACTCATTCTGAGGATTATGTTAATCAAGTAGAAAAGTCATTTCCTAAAAAAGGTTTAGTATTTCTAGACGGAGATACAATCATTTCTCCTGGAAGTAAAGATGCAACAAAAGATGCAGTTGGCTCAATAATTGCAGCAATAGATGGAGTAGAAAATAAAGAATTTAATAATGCATTTTGTGCTGTCAGACCACCTGGTCATCATGCTGAAAAAGATAAAGCTATGGGATTTTGTATTTATAATAATGTAGCTGTTGGTGCAAATTATTTAATTGAAAAATATAAATATAATAAAATTGCTATAATTGATTTCGATGTTCACCATGGTAATGGAACACAAGATATTTTCTACGATAACGAAAAAGTTTTATATATTTCAACTCACCAATATCCATACTATCCAGGTTCAGGGTCAGAAAAAGAAAAGGGAAATTTTGATAATGTTTTAAATATTCCATTAAAAGCTGGGACAACCTCAGAAGAATATTTAAATGCCTACGAAATCGTTTTAAATAAATTAAAGACATTCAAACCAGAATTTCTATTGTTTTCTGCGGGTTTTGATGCGCATATTGATGATCCTTTAGCGCAACTTATGCTGAGTTCAGAAGATTTTTACAAAATTACTAAAAGAACCTTAGAGTGTTCAAAGTCTTTTTGTAAAGGAGGAGTAGTTTCAATTCTTGAAGGAGGCTACGATTTAAAAGCATTACAAAGCAGTACTCAACGACACGTTGATGCATTAATAGAATTTAATTGATAAATTTTTTCTAAATAATAAGTAAAGAAATATGAAACCATACAAAATTAAAAAGTCAGATATAGATAAAAAAGGTAAAGGACTTTACGCTACACGGGATATAAAAGAGGGTGAGAAGATAATAGATTATATTGGAAAATTAATTACAAAGAAACAAACAGAAGAATCCGATAAATACGATAATAGTAAACCAATATATTTATTTACTGTAAATAAAAAATATGATCTTGATGGAGACTTTCCATGGAATACAGCTGGATTAATAAATCATTCTTGTGAAAATAATTGCGATTATGATGGTAAAGGGCTTAAGATATGGGTTAAAGCAATTAAAAATATAAAAAAAGGCGAGGAACTAACTTGTGACTATGGTTTTGGCTATGATAAAGATTACAAACAGTTTCCTTGTAAATGTAAATCGAAAAATTGTTGTGGCTATATTGTAAGAGCAGAGTCTAGATGGAGAATTAATAAAAAATTCGCAATGAGTAATAAAAAAAATTAGTATTTAACTTTAACTAAATACAATCCCTCGGCAGGTGCAGGGGGTGCACACAGTTTTCGATTCTTTGACTTTATAACATTAACAAATTTTTTAATTGACCATTTTTTTTCTCCAATAAATTTCAAACAACCCACCATCGACCTTACTTGCTGTTTTAAAAATGATTGAGATCTAAATTCAAATTCAATTTTAGTTTTTAATTTTTTAATTTTTACTAACTTCATTAATTTAATAGGACTTTTTGCATTACATCCAGAAGCTCTAAATGAGGAAAAATCATGAGTTCCAATTAATTTTTTTGCTCCCGTTTTCATACTGTCAATATTAAGTTTTTTTATAACAAACCATCCTCGATTATTTTGAATAATGGGCTTGGTCGATTGGTTATAAATAACATACTTATATACTCTTTCTTTTGCTGAAAAGCGTGCGTGAAAATTTAAACTTTGTTTTTTAATTTTCAAAATAGCTATTTCATTTTTATTTAGAAAATAATTAATAGAATATAAAAACTTTTTCAGATTTTTAATTTTATTCATACAGTCAAAATGTGCTGATTGTTCAATAGCATGAACGCCAGCATCTGTTCTTCCAGAACCAATAACAATTATTTTTTCATCCAGAAGTTTTGAAATCTTTTTTTGAATTAATCCTTGAATGGTTTTGCCTTTTTTTTGAACTTGCCATCCTATAAAAGAGCTACCAACATACTCAATTAAAATTTGATAACGAAACATATCTAATTCAAATTGGTACCCTTCTTAATTTGACTACCTAGCAAAAACTCTCCAGTTTTTTGGACTTTTTTTCCTTGTCTTTGAATTTCAATAATTTTAATAGAATTTTCACCACAACCAATTTCTAAGTTATCTGACAAAACGTAGCCTACTTTTCCTGTTTTAACTGATAATTCAGCTTTATGGATTTTATATCTTTCTCCTTTAAACTCAAACCATCCGCCTGGATTGGGATATAAACCATTTATTTTTCCTATAATCTTTTTATTTTTTTCTTGCCAAATTATTTTTCCCTCTTCTTTTTTAATTTTTTTTGCATATGAAGATTGACTATGATCTTGATCTTTAAATAAGGCTCTATTTTCTAAAATATTATCAATATTTTCTAAAATCTTTTCAGAAGCTAAATTACTCAATCTTTTAGACAAATCCTCACTATTTTCATTATCTAATATATTTATTGGATATTGATTGCAAATTGGACCTGTGTCTAAACCCTCATCCATCTTCATAATTGAAATCCCCGTTATATTCTCATTATTCATAATGGCTCTTTGGATTGGAGCTGCGCCTCGCAATTTTGGTAGAAGTGAATAATGAATGTTTATCCATCCAAATTTTGGCAGTGCTAAGATATCTTTTTTTAAAATTTGGCCGTATGCAACAACTATACCTAAATCAATATTTTTACTTTTTATAAATTTTTTTTCCTCAAGATTATCTAATTTTACTGGAGTTCTGACTGGGATATTCAATATTTCAGCCATGATATGAACAGGAGATTTATTTAATTTATGTCCTCTATTTGATGCAACAGGTGGCTGAGTATATACAATTTCAATGTTAAAACCGTTTTGGTACAATGATTTCAATATCTGACCCGAAATACTGGGTGTACCCAAAAAAGCAATTTTTTTGCTCATTAAACAATTATACGATCAGGATTATTTTTTTTCTTTGATAGTTTTTTGACAATCATTGTTTTTTTTAATTTAGATAAATAATCTATGAAAAGTATTCCTTCAAGATGATCCATTTCGTGTTGTATACAAGTTGCAAGAAGTCCATCAGCTTTTAAAACTTTACTTTCTCCGCTATAATCTAAATATTCTACTTCACAATATTTAGGTCTATCAACTTCAGCAAAATAATTAGGTACGGACAAACACCCTTCTTCATATGTTGTTTTTTCTTTATCTTTATTTTTTATTATTGGATTAACAAAAAACAGTGGATTTTTTTTACCATCTTTTGAAATATCCATAACTATTATTCTCTTTGGAATTCCTATTTGGATTGCTGCTAAACCAATACCATTTGCTGCATACATTGTTTGCAACATGTCATCCATCAGCTTTCTTTCTTCATTACCAACTTTAAGCAATGGTTTTGAAACTTGTCTTAAAATCTCGTTTGGTTCTGTTATAATAGTTCTTATTGTCATGATTAAAAAAGTACTTTAAACTTTTAATGGAAGAATTTCCAATAATAGTTCATTTCTTAAACTAATTAATTTTGTTCTATTCATAATTTCGATTACAAAATTCAATGATCGACTATTTAATTCATCTAATTCTTTTTCGCCAATAATTTCAACTAGTTTTAATAATATCATGCCTGACTCATTATTATCGATCATTTTATCTAATTCAGGATCTAAATCAGGTTTATATTGAGAGAGTTCATCGATTTCACCTATTTCAATTCCATCTGATCTAAGAGATTGCAATAAAACTATATCTTTAAAGTCAAAAGAATAGTCTTTATCGTTTTTCATTTTTGACAATAAATTATCAGTCAGTTTTTGGGTTTTAGTTAAGCTATTCTTGTTCAAAAAATAATTTAACACTTTTGATTGATGAAAAACTTCATCATTAAACTTAATTTTATTTTTTTTGTTTGCGTCAGTAATTAAATTATTTTGGTAAAAAGACGAAAATTTTGAGGGGATTTCCTCTTTATCCATTTTCTTTAATAATTTAGATAATTCATCATCAAATGATTTTTTGAGGTTTGATTTTTCAAAAGAACTATTCAATTTCGATAACAATAAAAGTTTTTTTTCAACATTATCCGTAAGTAAAAACCTCTGATAAAGTAGAGCTCTTTCCTCATAATCAGATAAATTTTTGGATGCTTTCTCATAATTAATTAAGTCATCAATCTCAAATTGAAATTTTTTGTACAAATTTAATAAATCTCTTTCTTCAAAAATATCTTCGCTAGTTGCTTTTTCTAAAAATTTTACCTGTTCAATGTCACTAAGATTAAAATCATTTAAATTTTTAATTAAATTCGAATTTGATAAATATTTCCAAATAAATTCTTTGGAATCTACTGACGGATAATATTTTAACTTTTCATCTGTTTTGTGAGATAAATGAAAAAAAAGAATATTTTCATCAGACAATATATAATTTTCATCCTCATATCCCATTAGTACTTCAAACTTTTGAACAAAAAAATTATTCAAAGCGTCTACCTCAGAGTTAAGATCAAACAATAATTGTGCCTCATTTTTTTTATCCTGAGTAATTAAACAGTAAATTTTGTAATACGTTAAATATTCATCTGTAATCATGCCTAAACTTTCAATGGCTGAGCAAGAATTTTCTATTTTGTTTAAAGACAAGTAGTAATCAGCAACATGTTTTATAAGTCTTTCTTTTTCTTTTATTGATGAATTTTTTTGTATGAACTGCTCTACTAAATTAAAATCTTTTTTTTTAATTAGATGATCAATGGTATAACTTTCGAATTCGTCCTGAGAGAAATTTTGATTTGGAATATACGAGTTTGTTAATAATGCTACATCCATCAATCTCTCAGAAAAACTAGACAAATTTTTAGATTGTATTCTTTCAAGCTGCTTTTTTATTACTGCTCCATCTGTTTTTGACCACATATCAAGTTTCAAATCGTTGTCATCAGGGTCAAATAATCCAGACAACAAACTATTAGAGTTATCTAAATTTTGATCTACTAGAATATTTTCATCAGAAAGTTTTACTTTAACGCCTTCAACTTGATTTAAGACATTTGTGCTATCATCATTATTTTCTGACTTATTCTTGGATATATTTTTTTTTTCTATCTCAGACCATATCTCTTTTATTTCCTGGGCCTTAGCGGATTGAACTAATAAAATAAAAAATATAAAAATTAAAATCTTACTTAATTGTTTTGAAATTTTCATTTGGTAAGATTTTTTGAATTTGTTTAACTGGTGCGGGCAAATTAATCTGATTAAGTAAAATAAAGCCAAATATAATTATAAAAATGGCAATTAAAATTTTCATAACAAAGCCTAAGCTGAAAAATTTGCCTTTACTTGTGTTTTTTGTAAATTGCATATAATTTAATAATTTCAAAATAAGACATATTTGTGTTTTTTCAATATAGAAACTCATGAAATCAAAAAAAAATATTGTATTAATTGGAATGATGGGATCCGGAAAATCCTCTATAGGTAAAATTTTATCAAAAAAATTAAATATCAATTTTATAGATATTGATCGAAAGATAGAGGAAGTTGAATCATTAAGTATTTCAGATATTTTTAAAAAAAATGGAGAAAACTATTTTAGAAAAATTGAAGAAAAAATTTCTCTAAAATATCTCAAATCTGAAAATAACATAATTTCTTTAGGGGGTGGAGGATTTATTAATTCTTCCATAAGAAAATTCTGTCAAAAAACATCCTTATCTTTTTGGCTTAATTGGAAAAATGAAACAATTGTAAAAAGAATATACAAAAGTAAAAAAAGACCAGTGGTGAAGAACCTCACTAAGGATAAAATAAATAGTTTAATAAAAGAAAGATCAAAAATTTACGAATTGTCGGACTATAAAATAAATTGTGATAAATTAGACAAAATTCAAATTATAAATAAGATATTAGATATTTATGAAAATAAGTAAAATAAACATAAGAACGAATACAAAAAATTACTCAATTCATATCGGAAGAAACTTAATAAACAAAATAGATAAAATTTTAAAAGATAGTAATATAACTTTTGAAAAGTGCTTAATTGTTATTGATAAAAATATTCCAAGCAAGTTTAAAAAAACTTTATTTAGAAAACTCAAATCTAAAAAAATATACAGTATTGAATTAGTGCCATCGGAAAAAATTAAAAATGATATAACAATTCAGAAGATTTATAATATTTTATTTGAAAAAAGATTTAACAGGTCAGATTGTGTTATTTCATTTGGTGGAGGAATAATTGGAGATATTGTAGGATTTGCATCAAGCACTTTTAAAAGAGGTTTAAAATTTATAAATATTCCAACAACTTTACTTTCGCAAGTAGACTCATCAATAGGTGGTAAAACTGGAATTAATAATAAATATGGAAAAAATTTAGTTGGTAGTTTTTATCAACCAGACTTGGTTGTATCAGATATTAACATTTTAAATTCTTTACCTAAAAGAGAAATTATTTGTGGATATGCTGAAATACTAAAAAGTAGTATCATAGATAGTTATAAAAGTTTTGTATATATAGATAAAAACTTAGAAAAAATTTTAAAATTAAAATCACCTTTTATTGAAAACTCAATTTTAAAAGCTTGTAATTTAAAGAAAATTGTAGTGGAAAAAGATGTAAATGAGAAAAATTTTAGGAAAGTATTAAATTTGGGTCACACTTTTGCACATGCTTATGAGTCAACGTTAGGTTTTTCTAAAAAATTAAATCATGGAGAGGCCGTTATTTTAGGTATAAAAAGTGCAGCAGAATTTAGTCTTCAAAGTGGTGCTCTATCAAAAAATAAATTAAATATTATTATGAGCCATATAGACAGAATTGGTATGAAAGTAAAAATAAATAATTTTTTTAAAAAAAAAGATACTGATAAGATTTTAAATTTTATGAAAAGTGATAAAAAAAATAATTCTGAGAAAATTAATTTAATACTAATAAAAAATTTTGGTAAAATAAAAATAGACTTTCAGATCAATCCTTCAATTTTAAAGAGATATATTTTAAACAGTTTAAATTAATTTTATTTGTAAAGAGTGAATATTATTTTTTAATTCGTTATCTAAAATTTTGTAGATAAATCTTGTTGAATATAATTTATTCTTTTTTTTTAATTCAGCAGACTCAATTAAGAGCAAAATATGAAATTTCCCTTTTTCATTCGATTTATGATTTTTATGCAGAAATGACTTATCTTCTATCTTTACCTTTGTAATACAATCCTGCGACAAAATTTTTTTTTCGATTATTTTTATAAGTTCACTAATTTTCATAGTATAAAGTATTATATACTATGAAGAATATTTGTGATTGGAATAATTGTACTGCCGAAGGCTTGTATAAAGCACCTAAAGAAAGAGATAATAGTAAAGATTACAGATTATTATGTTTAAATCATATAAAAGAATTTAATAAAAACTGGAACTATTTCAGAGGTATGAGTGATCAACAAATAGTTGAATTTTTACGTTCAGACATGACGTGGCATAAACCAACACAAAGCTTTGGTTCATCTGACAATTTTTTTAAAGTTTTGTGGAGTAATGCTTTAAAAGATGAAATGGACAAGTTTAAATTCAATAATGATTTTAATAACATGAACAAGTTTAAATTTAACAACAATGATATAAAAGCCTTTAATATATTAGGAATAAGTGTCGGATTAAAATGGGAGAAAGTACAAGAAAAATTTAAAAAACTTGTCAAAAAATTTCACCCTGATATGAATGCTGGAAATAAAAAATTTGAAGACAAGTTAAAAGTAATAACTTTAGCTTATACTCAATTAAAAAACACATATAAGGAAAAAATTGACGCCAAATATTAACAGTACGCCAGATATTAAGTTATCAATTAAACAAACCTTTGGTATTGAAAGTGATATGGAGGTAGATGCATTTTCTAAATCAAGTGAGTATGTACCAGAGATAGATAAAACATATAAGTTTGATAAAGATACAACATTAGCAATTTTGTCAGGTTTCTCTTTTAATAAAAGAGTTCTGATACAAGGATACCATGGTACGGGAAAATCAACTCATATTGAACAGATAGCTGCTAGATTAAACTGGCCCTGTATAAGAATTAATCTTGATAGTCATGTAAGCAGAATTGATTTAATAGGAAAAGACTCCATCGTGATAAAAGAAGGTAAACAGGTAACTGAATTTAAGGAGGGCATTCTTCCCTGGTCAATTCAAAACCCAGTAGCATTAGTTTTTGACGAATACGATGCTGGAAGACCAGATGTAATGTTTGTTATTCAAAGAGTACTTGAGTCAGAGGGAAGTTTTACGTTATTAGATAAAAATAAAGTCATTAAACAAAACAAGTTTTTTAGACTTTTTGCAACAACGAATACTGTAGGCCTAGGCGATACAACAGGTTTATATCATGGAACTCAACAAATAAATCAAGGTCAGATGGATAGATGGAATATTGTATCCACATTAAACTATCTTAGTTTAGAAAAAGAGATGGAAATAATACTTGGTAAAAATAAAAATTTAAACAACTCTAAAGGGAAAGAAAAAGTATCAAATATGATAAAAGTAGCTTCACTTACTAGAAAAGGATTTATGGCTGGTGATATATCGACAGTAATGAGTCCAAGAACAGTCTTGCATTGGGCTGAAAATTCAGAAATTTTCAAAGATATTGGATATGCTTTTAGGGTTACATTTTTGAACAAATGCGACGATGCAGAGAAAAATACTATTGCTGAATATTATCAAAGATGTTTTGGTGAAGAACTACCAGAATCAATGATTAATATTCAAGTTTAATGAATAAAGAAGATAGTATAAAAGAAAAATTCAAACAAGCACTACAATCAACTTACAGAGTTATCTCTGATGATTATAAAGTAGATAGAAATGAGAAAAAAGAGGAAAAAATTTATAGTGTTGGTGAAATAGATAATATTACCGATAAAAATCAGTTTAAAAAACTAAGAGCCGAGACAGACTCTGATGCTTTAAAAAAGAAGTTTTCAGATAAAAAATTACTAGACAAAAATAATCCAAAAAATCCGTCTTGTAGAACCCTTTATCAATTTTCAGAAAAAGTAAGATATGAGTTACTAGGTTCAGAAATGTTAAAAGGAATTTCAAAAAATTTTAAAGATAATTATAAATATAGGCTCCAGTCTCTTGAACAAAAAAAGACAACAAAAAAAGAAGACACAAATATAAATGATGCTTTTGAAATTTATATGACAAACAAGTTTTTTAATCTGGAATTAAGTTCCGGAAATAAAGAAATTCTTCAATTTTGGGAAAATGATTTTAATAAGTTCATAGGCAATCATTTGAAATTTTTAAAAGAAAATTTAGAAAATCAAGAGGTTTATAATAATAAATTTTCAGAAATTTTAGAAAGTATGGATATATTTGAAAATGATGACACCACTGAAAAAGAAAATGATGAAAAAGATGATACCAATGATCAAAATAATCCAAATAACAATGAGAATGAAAACAACGAACAGTCTAGCAAGTCAAGTGAGGATGAAAACATAACACAGGGTATGGATAGTGAAGATGATGTTAATGAGTTTAGACTTGATGATCAACTTGCCAATGAGAATAACGATGATATGGACTCAGAAAATGTGATCCAAAAAAAGAATTTAGGTATAAGTGATAAAGAATATAAAATATTTACTAAAGAGTTTGATGAAATCGCCAAAGCTGAAAGTTTAGAAACTTCTGAGGAAATTCAAAAACTCAGAAAAAATTTAGACCAGCAACTTACTAGCTTTCAAGATTTAATTACAAAATTAGCGAACAAATTACAAAGACAATTAATGGCAAAACAAAATCGGTCATGGGAATTCGATCTTGAAGAAGGATTATTAGATAGTTCAAAGTTACCAAGAATTATTATTGACCCATATAATTCCTTATCATTTAAAAAAGAAAAAGATTTAGACTTTAAAGATACAGTTGTGACTTTATTAATTGATAACTCTGGATCAATGAGAGGAAGACCGATAACTATAGCAGCTATTTGTGCTGATATTTTATCTAGAACCTTAGAGAGATGCTCAGTGAAAGTAGAAATACTTGGATTTACTACAAAAAATTGGAAAGGTGGAAAAAGTCGACAAGAATGGAATAAATTGGGAAAATCAAAAAATCCTGGAAGACTCAATGATCTTAGGCACATAATTTACAAAAGCGCTGACTCACATTGGAGACAATCAAAAAAGAATTTGGGATTAATGTTAAAAGAGGGATTGTTAAAAGAAAATATAGATGGAGAAGCCATTACATGGGCCTTTAATAGACTTAAAAAAAGAAGAGAAGAAAGAAAAATACTAATGGTTATTTCTGATGGAGCACCCGTAGATGATTCAACTTTATCAGTAAATTCAGGCGATTTTTTAGAAAAGAACTTAAAAAAAATTGTTAAATTTATTGAAACTAATAGCGAGATTGAAATATTAGCAATTGGTATTGGTCATGATGTATCTAGATACTATAAAAAAGCTATTAAAATTTCAGATGTGCAAGAACTAGGTGATGTAATGATCGATCAATTGAGCGGTCTATTTGAAAATAAAAAACTTCACTAAATATTTTTTAAATCTTTATTTGACCATTCAATTTTGATTTCGCCGCCACCTCTTGTTTCTGAGTTTCTTATTAAAAGTTTAGCTTTATTTTTTTCTAACAATGTTTTTCCTATAAATATCCCCAAACCAAGTCCTGCTCTGGACTTATTTTTAGATTGAAGTGACTTAATATATGGTTCTCCAATTTTCGAAAGTATATCTTTAGGAAAACCTGATCCATCATCTTCTATTGATATTGTTGAATTTTCACTGTCACTAGTTATTGATATGAAAATATTTTTTTGTGAAAATTTATTTGCATTACCTATAAAATTTCTTATTCCATAAACGATTTCAATCGATTTTGAAATTTCAAATGAATTATAATCTTGCTCTATATTAATAATAAAATTTTTATCTGATATCTCTTTAAAAGAATTAACTATTTCTTTTACATAATCATATAAACTTACATTTTTGTCTATAAAATCATCCTCAACTACAGGGTTTAAAGATAACTTTTTTAATATTTCATTACATCTATCAACTTGGCTTACAAGCAACTCAATATCTTTTTTAAGCTCTCTATTATTTTTAAAATTATTGTATAAGTCTTGAGATATAATCTTTATAGTAGATAATGGGGTGCCTAATGAATGAGCAGCAGCTGCGGCTTGCCCACCTAAAGATACCAATTCGTGCTCTTTAGAAATAACTTCCTGAATTTTATCTAATGCATCTTTTCTAACTTTTGACTCATTTCCAAATGTTAAAGCAAAAAAACTCAGGAAAAGGAGTGCAATAATTAAAGCTAAAGGAACTGAATAATAATAGTAATTACTAAAAACATATTCATTTAATGGTGAAGGTAATTCTTGATGATAAAAAGTAAGTAAAATAATTGAAGAGGTTGTTAAAATTATTAATAAAATATTTGTTCTAATACTTAAGCTACTTGAGGCAAATATACTTGGTATAATCAAGAATATTGAGAATGGATTTATTGTGCCACCGGTTAAATAAAGTAAAAAACTTAATTGCAAAATATCAAGTGTGAGAAAAGTTAAAGATATTTTTTCTTGTAATTGATTTTTTTTAAAATAATAAAATAAGAAAATGTTACTTATTGCACCTACCAAAACTATAATATTTGCAAGTAAAAAATTAAATTCAAATTTAAATAGGAATGTAACAATATTTATAGTTATAAATTGACCTATTACACCTATCCATCTTAAATTGACGTATGTAGTTTTGTTTAGATGCGATGATTTGGAATTACTAGATAACTCCATTAATTAAATATCTAAATTAATGACATTTATTGCGTTATCTACAATAAAATCTTTTCTAGAGGCAACATCGTTACCCATTAATGTTTGAATTAAGTTTTGATCTTTTTGCAAATTTTTGGAGTATTGAACTTGAAGTAAATTTCTTGTTTCTGGGTTCAGAGTAGTATTCCATAATTCTTCAGGGTTCATCTCTCCGAGTCCTTTAAATCTTTGAATATTCAATTTTGATTTTTCTGATTGAATAATTTTATCAAACTCTTTTGAATTTCTTTTTATTTTTTTTAGATCTTTCGAATTATTCACTATATAATTTTCAAGATCTTTTTCATCTTTAATATAGATGCCTTTAGAACCTTTATTTATTTTAAAAAGAGGCGGTTGAGCTAAGTATACATGACCTTTTTCAATTAATTTATTAAAAGGAATATTGTTAAAGAAAGTTAAAAGTAATGCCCTAATATGTGAACCGTCAACATCTGCATCAGTCATAATAATAATTTTTCCATACCTCAAATCTTCCAATTTGATTTGCTCTGCCTTTGGGTCTAATCCAAGTGCATTTATTAATGTAACAATTTCATTTGAAGAAATCATTTTTGATAAAGATTTTGTTCTTAAATCATTTTGGCTACCATTTTTATTATTTCCACTAATATCAGTATACGTATTTAAGATTTTCCCCCTTAGAGGCAATACTGCTTGATATTCTCTATTTCTTCCTTGCTTAGCTGATCCTCCCGCTGAATCACCCTCTACTATAAATAATTCTGTCCCTTCTTGCTTTGAATTTTGACAATCTGCTAATTTTCCGGGTAAGCCCGTTAGCTCTAAAGCTCCTTTTCTTCTTACGTTTTCTCTCGCTCTTTTAGCTACATCTCTTGCTACTGCCGCCTGAATTATTTTTGCTAAAATTATTTTTGAAATTGAGGGATTTTGGTCAAACCAAATTGACAATTTTTCATTAACAATTCCCTCTACAATATTTCTAACCTCTGAGGAAACTAATTTATCTTTAGTTTGGGAGGAAAATTTAGGATCAGGAATTTTAACAGATAAAACACAAGTTAAACCCTCTTTTATGTCATCTCCAGACAAAATAACTTTACTTTTTTTTAATAAATTTTGCTCTGATGCATATTTATTTACAACTCTTGTAAGAGCACTTCTGAAACCTAAAAGATGTGTTCCACCATCTTTTTGATAAATATTATTAGTGTATGGATATACATCTTCATTATATCCTGCATTCCATTTTATTGAGCATTGAACGTCTATATTACTTTTTAATCCCTCTATATAAATTGGCTTTCTAAAGAGATCATTATCATTTTTATTCTTTAACTTTTCTCTGTTTTCATCTAAGAACTCTACAAATTCATTTATCCCTCCTTCAAACTTAAACTCATGAGACTTTACTTTTTTTTGCGTTAGATCGTTAAGAATAATTTTAATTCCTTTATTTAAAAAAGCTAGTTCACGCATTCTTTTTTGAATAATTGAAAAACTAAACTTTGTTGATGAGAAGATATTTTTGGAAGGTAAAAAATTAATTCTTGTACCTGTATTCTTTGATTTTCCTGTTACTTTTAATGGTGTTTTGGTTTCACCATTTACAAATTCAACAAAATGTTTTTTTCCATCCCTTTCAACATATAATTCCAATTTTTCTGAAAGAGCGTTTACTACAGAAACTCCAACTCCATGTAAACCCCCTGATACTTTATAAGAATCGTGATCAAATTTTCCACCGGCATGAAGCTGGGTCATTATAACTTCTGCTGCTGATTTTTTTTCTTCCTTATGAAAATCAACTGGTATTCCTCTTCCGTCATCTTCAACTGTAACTGATCCATTGGCGTTGATACTTACTTCAATTTTTTTACAATAGCCTGCTAATGCTTCATCTATAGAATTATCTACAACTTCATACACCATATGATGCAAACCAGTACCATCATCGGTATCACCGATATACATACCTGGTCTTTTTCTTACTGCTTCAAGACCTTTTAAAACTTTAATAGAGTCAGCTTGATAATTATTAATATTTTTTTTTGTCATTAATTTTTAGTTGGAAGTAATCTTTTATACCATTTTTAAAATTTTAAATAAAATCACTTATTTGTTTAACCTTAAATTAATTAATAAAATCAACATAAATAGTTTATTTTTTTGCAAAATTTTCTATATTTTGAATTTTTTGAAATAAAGCTGTTTTTGTACTCAAAAATATTGGCGGAGAGAATGGGATTCGAACCCATGATAGAGTTTCCCCTATACACGCTTTCCAAGCGTGCGCCTTCAACCGCTCGGCCACCTCTCCAACTTAATTTTCTTTTAAATATTTTATTTCATATAGTAAGTTAAAGTTAAATGAAAATATATATAACAGGTATTGCAGGTTTTTTAGGAAGCCATTTGGCCAAAAGATTAATTAGTCTTGGTCACGAAATATCAGGAAACGATAGTATGATTCAGGGAGATTTAGATAATCTTCCTAAAAATGTAACATTTCATAAAACTGATTGTTGCAATTTTGAGGAGATGTCAAAAAACTTAAAGGGAATTGATATTGTATATCATTGTGCAGCTACTGCCCACGAAGGATTGTCAGTTTTTTCACCCAACTTTATAACAAAAAATATATTCCAAGCTAGTATATCTGTAATTACAGCCAGTATAGTAAATAAAGTTAAAAGATTTGTTTTTTGCTCCTCAATGGCAAGATATGGAAGTCAAATTTCTCCATTTAATGAAACCATGCCACCTAAACCAGAAGATCCTTATGGAATTGCAAAAGTAGCCGTTGAAGAAAGTTTAAAGTTATTATGTAAAACACACTTTATGGATTATAATATTGCTGTCCCTCATAATATAGTAGGACCAAATCAGAAATATGACGATCCATTTAGAAATGTAATGTCTATCTTTATTAATCGAAATTTGCAAAATAAACCGTCTATAATTTATGGTGATGGTAATCAAACAAGATGCTTTTCTTATATTGATGATGTAATTTTCTGCTTAGAAAAATTGGCTTTAGAAAAAAGTATTTCAAAAGAAATTATAAATATAGGTCCAGATGAGGAAACAATAACTATAAATAATCTTGCTAAATTAGTAGCAAATGTAACAGGTTACAATGGTGATCCTATTCATGTACCTGGGAGACCTCTTGAGGTAAAAGAAGCAACTTGCTCATCCGAAAAAGCAAGAAGGTTACTTGATTACAAAACAAAAACTCCTTTAATAGATGCTATAAAACTTACAACAAACTATATTAAAAATAAGGGTACAAAAAAATTTGTATACAATTTACCGGTAGAAATAAAATCAGAAATCACTCCTGAAACATGGACAAAAAAAACTATTTAATTTTTTCTAAATTGGGTCTGTGATGAGATTTCTTTAATAAATACGAATTTAGAAGACCTAGAAATCTCATTTCATAAATATTTTTCTTATGAATATTTTTAGTAAGGCTGTAAAACAAAAATTTTAATAGTGAACTCACAAAATTAGGTAAAGTTGACCAAAGACCTATTAAATATCCATAATGTTTTTTTTTATAATAAAATTTCGACCACATCCAATGCCAGTTTCTTGATTTTTCCATTTCCAAATTATTTCTTTCTCCATGGGAAAGTGCACCATAATGAATAATTGGTGTATTTACCAAAAGTATTCTTCCTCCATCATTTTTAACCCTTTTGCAAAGATCTATTTCCTCAAGATACAAAAAAAAATTTTCATCAAAATAATTATTTCTTAAATATTTCTTATTCAAAAGCATCGCGAAACCTTTAACAAATTCAACTTCTTTAATATTATCTTTATTTTTGAATATTTCTTTATCATTTAATGAAGTCGGGGCCGCGATTGCGTAATTTTCATTTTTAACAATATTTAGAAATTTTTTTAAGTCTGAGTTTTTAAATCTTGTATCAGGATTCAAAATAAAAACATTTTCGGTTTGAGATTGGCTAATACCAATGTTATTGCCTTTTCCATAACCTAAATTTTTCCTCATTAATAAACATGATAAATTTTCATATTTTTTCTCAAGTGAACTTTTTAAATCTAAATTATTAGAATTCTCTATTATAATTTTCTTTGAGTCTACAGGTAATAAATCAATACAGTCAAATATAACATTTTCGCTTTTAAAAGTAACAATTACAAATGTTATATCTTTTGTTTCCATCAGTATTTATATAAAAAATTATTTTTCTTTAGAAATTTTGAGGACACCAATAAACGCTTCTTGAGGTATTTCAACTTTACCAAATTGTTTAGCTCTTGCTTTCCCTTTTTTTTGTTTTTCAAGTAGCTTTCTTTTTCTATCAGTGGCACCACCTCCATGAATTTTTGTTAAAACATCTTTTTTAAATCCTTTAATTGTCTCTCTTGCAATAATTTTTCCACCTATTGCTGCCTGAACGGGTATCATGAAATTATGCCTTGGAATTAAATCTTTTAATTTTTCGCAAACTTCTCTTCCAGTTTTTTGGGCGAAGTCTTTATGAATCATCATTGCCAAAGCATCCACAGGCTCTGAATTGACTAAAATGCCCATTTTAACAAGATCGCCCTCTCTATGTCCTATTATTTCATAATCAAAACTTGCATATCCACTTGTCATTGATTTCAATCGATCATTAAAATCAAAAACTATTTCATTTAATGGCAATTCATAATTTACTACAGCTCTATTCCCGGAATAACTTAAATTAGTTTGAATTCCTCTTTTATCTTGGCATATTTTCATTATTGGACCAAGATACTGATCAGGAGTTATAATTGTAGCCTTAATCCAAGGTTCTTCGATAAATTTTATAAAAGTTGGATCTGGTAAGCTGGATGGATTTTGAAGATTTTTTATCTCACCATTATTCATATGAATTTTATACACGACTCCTGGTGTTGTAGTTAACAGATTAATATCGAATTCTCGCTCTAACCTTTCAGTAACAATTTCTAAATGTAACAAGCCCAAAAAGCCACACCTAAAACCTAATCCTAGGGCAGAAGAAGATTCCGGCTCAAAAGAAAAACTAGAGTCGTTTAGTTTAAGTTTAGCTAATCCATCCTTCAATTTTTGATATTCTGAGCTATCAACAGGAAATAATCCGCAAAATACAACTGGTTTGCTTGGCTTAAAACCAGGCAAGGACTCGGATAATGGCTCAGATGCGTCACAAATTGTATCTCCAACTTTAGTTTCTGATAAAACTTTTATTCCAGTTGTTATAAAACCGATTTCTCCTGTATTAAGTTCATCTATATCTTTCGGCTTAGGAGTAAATACTCCAACCTTTTCAACAAAATACTCCTGATTTGTGGACATCATTTTAATTTTCATGTTATTTTTTATTTTTCCATCAATTACTCTAACTAAAATAACTACACCAAGATAAGTATCATACCAGCTGTCTACCAAAAGACATTTTAATTTTTGATTTTTATTCCCTTTCGGGCCAGGTAAAGTTTGAACAATTTGTTCTAAGATATCATCTATCCCTTCACCGGTTTTTCCTGAACACGGGACAGCATTAGAGGTATCTATGCCAATAACGTCTTCTATTTGTTTGTTAGTTCTATCTATATCAGATGCTGGTAAATCTATTTTGTTTAAAACAGGAATTATTTCATGATTAATATCAAGTGCTTGATAAACATTTGCTAAAGTTTGAGCCTCAACGCCTTGTGTACTATCTACAATTAATATTGAACCTTCACAGGCATACAAAGATCTACTAACTTCATAACTAAAGTCAACATGTCCTGGAGTATCTATAATATTAAGAATGTAATTTTTTCCATCTTTAGACTTATAATTTAATTTTACTGTTTGAGCTTTAATTGTAATACCTCTTTCTCTTTCAATATCCATTGAATCAAGGACTTGTGCCTTCATTTCTCTATCAGTTAATCCACCACATCTGTGAATTATTCTATCTGCTATTGTAGATTTGCCATGATCAATATGAGCAATAATTGCAAAATTTCTAATGTTATCAATTTCAGTCGACATTTAGGATCTTATTTTTGCCCCAGACTTAGTTTCGACAGTTGTAATAATTAATTTATTAATTTTTTCAAGGTCACTATCCTCTAATGTTTTTTCAGAAGATTGAATTGTAACATTGAGGGCTATTGACTTTTTGCCATTTGGTATATTTTCTCCTTCATAAATGTCAAAGATTTTAATTGATCTAATTAAATTTTTATCAATTGATGATATGATTTCTATTAAATCTTGTGCTTTAAAATTTTTATCCACGATAAAAGCAAAATCTCTCTCTGATTTTTGATAGTCAGAGTATTCAAAGTTAGGTTTTTGATCCTTAAGCTTTATTTTAGTATTTTTTAAATAATCAAGATAAATTTCAAAACCCACTGCTCCTTCAGTTTTTATATCAAGCTTCTTAACAATATTTGGATGAAGTTCTCCAAAATATGCAACAGGATCAATATCATCCTTATCAAGATAAACTGAGCCAGATTTTCCAGGGTGATAGTATGATGGAGATTTATCTCTTATAAAAAAATTTTGTTTATCATATCCAGCTTCTATTAATGTTTGAATTAAATCTTTTTTCACATCAAAAATGTCAACTGATCTGTCTTTTTCATTCCAGTTTAATCTTGAAATTTTTCCTGATTTTATCGCACCTATTACCGTCAACTGTTCCCCTGGCTGTTTATTTTTAAAAATTGGTCCAATTTCAAAAAGCGAAATGTCTTTAAATCCTCTATCTAAATTTTTCTTTAAATAAAAAGCTAAATTTGAAAATATTGAATTTCTAAGAACATCTAAATCGGAGCTTATTGGATTTACTATTTTAATTTCTTTTAAATTTTCTTTAAAAAAATTGTTTATTCTTGAGTCTGTGAATGACCAAGTAACAGTCTCTAAATAACCTTTCGATGCTACAGAACGTTGTAAAAAATGAAAGAGTTTTTGTTGTTTATTTAATGTATCTTTTAATCTATTTTTTTCTGGCTCTATAGTTTCAATATTTTTAAATCCTTTAATTCTAACAATTTCTTCAACTATATCTATTGGTTGGATTATATCAGGTCTCCAAGAAGGAACCTTCAGGTTTAAAACTGATTTCTTTTTGGAAACCTTAAAACCTAGATCGCTCAAAATTTTAATGATCTCACTTTCTTTAACTTTAAAACCTGCTATTTTTTCGAATAACGAAATATTAAATTTTATTTCTGAGTTTTTATATTGTTTAATTTTTTGAATATCAAATTTACTAATCTTTCCTCCACAAATTTCTGATATTAGTTGAGAGGCTTTTAGCAAACCTGCCTCTACTGATTGTGGATCAATTCCCCTTTCAAATCTAAATTTAGCATCAGTATCAATGTTAAGTGATTTTGAAGTTTTTCTTATTGATCTAGGAATAAAGTATGCAGACTCCAATAAAATATTTTTAGTTTTTAACTCAGTGCCAGAACGTGTTCCTCCAATTATTCCCCCCAAACCTAACACGCCAGATTGATCAGATATAACACACATATCTTCATCTAATTTATATTCCTTATTGTCTAGTGCTTCAAAGGTTTCACCTTTTTTTGAATTTCTTACTATTATTTCTTTATCAATTTTATCTGCATCATATGCATGTAGAGGTCTATTTAAATCTAGCATGACATAATTTGTTATATCTACAATTGCTGAAATTGGTTTTTGACCAAGAGACTCAATTTTTTCTTTCAACCATTTTGGGCTTTCTTTATTAGTTACTCCTTTTATAAGACAACTTCCAAAAATTGTACAACCTTGGTTTTTATCATTAGTAATTGAAACTTTTATATTTTGTGATCCATCCTTCTTAATATTTTTATGTGAAATACTTTTTAATTTACCAGCTCCTGCTGCAGCTAAATCTCTGGCTATTCCTCTTACTCCTAAACAGTCAGGTCGATTTGGGGTTATTGATAAATCAACAACTTTTTCAGAATTATTTTTAAAAAAACTTTTACCTATTTTGTCTGAATATTTGCTTGGTTTTAGCTCTATTATTCCCTCACTTTCATTTGATAATTTTAATTCTGACTCCGAACATAACATTCCATATGAAGTTACTCCTCTTATTTTACTGACTGTAAGCTTCATATTATTTTTTGGAATTATTGATCCAGGACCGGCATAAATAGTCAAAAGGTCTTTTTTAGCATTTGGTGCGCCGCAAACAACTTGAACAATATTTTGTTGTCCTATATCAACATCACATACCCTAAGTCTGTCAGCATTTGGATGTTGTTCAGCATTTATAATTTTTGCTACTTTAAAATTATCCAAATCAGAGCTAATATTTTCAAAACTCTCAACTTCAAGTCCAACATCCGTCAATTTATCGATAATTTGAGTATCTTTATGCTTGGTCTCAAGGTGTTCTTTTAACCAACTCATTGTGAATTTCATCTGCTTAGACCTCTGTAATTTGATGGAACATCCAGTGGATCAAAACCAAAGTGATTGAGCCATCTATAGTCAGTCTCAAAAAAAGCTCTTAAATCATTTATGCCATATTTCAACATTCCAAGTCTATCAATACCAATACCAAAAGCATAGCCTTGGTATTTGTCTGGATTTACGTTTACATTTTTCAAGACATTTGGGTGTACCATTCCACATCCAAGAATTTCTAACCATTTATCACCCTCACCAATAACTATTTTTCCTTGTTTTAACTCGTAACCGATATCAACTTCTGCAGATGGTTCAGTAAAAGGAAAATGACTAGGTCTAAATCTCATTTTAATTTTATCTACTTCAAAAAAAGATTTTATAAAGTAGTTTAAACAACCTTTTAAATGACCCATATTTATATTTTTATCAATATGAAGTCCTTCAACTTGATGAAACATGGGTGAATGTGTTTGATCACTATCAGATCTATATGTTCTTCCAGGAGCTATAATCTTAAAAGGAGGTTTTCCATTCAACATCGTTCTAACTTGTACTGGAGACGTATGAGTTCTTAATAGTATTTCTTTATTATTATCTAAGTAAAAAGTATCATGCATATCTCTTGCTGGATGATTATCAGGAGTATTTAATGCAGTAAAATTATAATGCTCATTCTCTACATCTGGCCCTTCTTCTACACTGAAGCCTATTTCAGAAAATATTGAAGATATCTCATCAATAACTTGCGAGACAGGATGAATTTTTCCTTGTTTTATTTCTCTCTCAGGTAAAGTTACATCTAATTTTTCATTCTCAAGTTTAGAGTTAATTTCTTTAATTTCAATTTCTTGCAGTTTGGAATTTATTTTTTCTTGAAGTTCCTCTTTTATTGAATTTAAATCTGAAGCAAATTTTTTTCTTTCATCATTGGGTAATGAGCCTAATGTTTTAAAAGAATTAGAAATTTGTCCATTTTTACCAAACAATTCTGTTTTTATTTGATTTACACTTTCTGTGTCTAAGTCGTTATCTAATTTATTTAAATATTCATCTTTGATTTTTTTAATATCGGACATATTCGTAGAATATTTGTTAACTCTAGAAAAACAACAATGAAAATTAGTTTAATGCTGCTTGAGCTTTTTTAACTATAGTTTTAAATGCTTCTGGATTATCGTAAGCTATTTCAGCGAGTATTTTTCTATCTATTTTTATACCTGTCTTACTCAGACCGTTAATAAATTTAGAATAAGTTAAACCTTCTGATCTAACTCCAGCGTTAATTCTTTGAATCCAAAGTGACTTAAAATCTCTTTTTTTGTTTCTTCTATCTCTATAGGCATACTGCATAGCTTTTTCCATTGCCTGTCTAGCAACTCTTATTGTATTTTTTCGTCTACCCCACTGTCCCTTTACAGCTTTTAATACTTTTTTATGTTTAGCTCTACTTGTTACACCTCTTTTTACTCTAGCCATATTACCCTCTTAGGTTATACGGCATATAAGATTTAACAATCTTACCGTCTTGTTTGGACATTACCGTAGTACCTCTTTGCTTTCTTATCTGTGAATTAGTTCTTTTGATCATACCATGTCTCTTGCCAGCTTGAGCTGTTATTACTTTACCTCTAGCTGAAATTTTAAATCTTTTTTTCGCTGAACTTTTCGTTTTTAATTTAGGCATAATTTTTGAGGGGTTATACAAATATTAATATTAATTTACAACCAGAAATAAGGCTTATAAAGGCTGGATAACCATGATCATTTGTTTGCCATCAAACTTAGGCTGGAGCTCAACTCGTCCAACAGTCTCCATATCTTGTTTGATCTTATCCATTAACTCATTACCCAAACTTGAATGCTGTAATTCTCTACCTTTAAATCTTATTGTAAATTTTACCTTATCTCCTTTAGCTATGAATTTTTGAGCATTTTTTATTTTAAAAGTATAATCATGCACTTCTGTAACAGGTCTTAATTTAATTTCTTTTAGTTCAATCTTTTTTTGCTTTTTCTTTGCTTTATTTGCTTTTTTTTGAGCATCATATTTATATTTTCCCATATCCATTATTTTACAAACTGGAGGTTTTGCATTTGGAGCAATTTCAATTAAATCTAAACCTTCATCCTTTGCTCTATTGATTGCATCTTGTAAATTGAGAATACCTAAATTGTCTCCATCACTTCCAATAACTTGCACATCTTGAGAGGTTATCCTTTGGTTAGTTCTAGGACCTTTAGGCTTAGTTCTTTTCTGAAAATAGTTTTGTTTAAAATCTGCCACTTAAATTGAAGGTGCTTTGTTTAAAGCAGAATATTTTTTTGAGAATTCTTTTAGTTCCATAGTTTCTTGTTTTTTAGAATCCAATCTTCTAATAGTTACTGTGTTACTGTCAACTTCTTTTTTTCCACATATTAGTAGCATTGGGACTTTAGTTAATGAATGTTCCCTAATTTTGTAATTCAAATTATGATTTTTTAAATCAACTTCAGAACTTAAACCGACTTTTTTTAATTCATTGTTTACTTGTTTTGCATATTCATCAAAATCACTTGAGATTGGGATAACTATAGTTTGAACTGGGCAAAGCCAAAACGGTAACTTTCCAGAATAATTTTCAATTAAAATTCCTATAAATCTTTCTAAAGATCCAAATAAAGCTCTGTGTAACATAACTGGTATCTTTTTGTTTCCGTCACTATCTACAAACGATGCACCTAATCTACCTGGTAAATTAAGATCAACCTGTAAAGTTCCACATTGCCAATCTCTTCCTATTGCATCTCTTAAAACAAATTCTATTTTAGGACCATAAAAAGCACCTTCACCTTTATTTATAGAGTATTCTAATTTTGTTGCTTTAATAGCCTCCAATAATGCTGCCTCTGATTTATCCCAAACTTCATCATCACCGACTCTTAAGTCTGGTCGGTCAGAATATTTCAAAATTACGTCTTCAAATCCTAGGTCTTTGTAAATTTCCAAAATTAAATTTGTTACGCTCAAACATTCTTCTGTGATTTGCTCTTCTGTACAAAAAATATGTGCATCATCTTGGGTGAATGCCCTAACACGTAATAATCCGTGAAGAGCTCCAGAAGGTTCATATCTATGAACTTTTCCAAATTCTGACATTTTTAATGGTAAATCCCTATAACTTTTTAAACCTTGATTAAAGACCTGAACGCAACCAGGACAATTCATTGGTTTTATAGCAAAAACTTTTTCATCAGGAGTAGTAGAAGTGTACATATTTGCTCCAAATTTTTCCCAATGACCAGATTTTTCCCAAAGTGATCGATCTAATATTTCTGGAGTATTTATTTCCTGATATCCCGCAGTTTCTTGCTTCATTCTCATATAAGAAATAAGTTTCTGAAATAAGTTCCATCCTTTTTGATGCCAAAATACTGATCCAGGACTCTCTTCTCTGAAATGAAACAGATCCATTTCTTTACCAATTTTTCTATGGTCTCTCTTTTCTGCTTCTTCAATTCTTGTTAAATAATCGTCTAACTCTTTTTGAGTGGACCAACTGGTACCATAAACTCTTTGCAACATTTCATTATTTGAATCGCCTCTCCAATAAGCACCGGAGACTTTTGTTAATTTAAAATATTTTCCAATTTTACCTGTTGAAGTTAAGTGGGGACCTCTGCATAAATCATGCCAATCACCATGGAAATATAAGGATACTTCCTCGTCCTCTGGAATGCTCTCTATTATTTCTGCTTTATATATTTCTCCCTTTTTTTTAAAATGTTCAATTGCATCATTTCTTTTCCAAACTTCTCTGTAAGTTTTTTCGTCTCTATCAACAATTTCTCTCATTTTATTCTCTATTTTTTCTAGATCTTCAGAGGTAAAAGGTTCCTTTCTAGCAAAATCATAATAAAATCCATCTTCAATAACAGGACCTATTGTAACCTGTGTTCCTGGAAACAATTCTTGAACTGCCATAGCTAATATATGTGCAGTATCATGCCTTATAGTTTCCAATCCCTCTTTATCTTTTGATGTAAATATCTTAATTGAAGAGTCTTTTGAAATATTGTGATTTAAATCTTTTAATTCTCCATCGACACTGATTAATAATGCCTGCTTTGATAAAGATTTACTAATTTTTTCAGCAACCTCAAAACCTGAAATACTTTTTTCAAAATTTATTTTTTTTCCGTCTGGTAATGTAATATTTGGCATTAATTAAATAGTTTTTTGTACTCTGAATAAGTAGAAAAACACATTTTTTCAACATTAAATTTCTTTACAGCATTTTCTCTTCCAAAATTACCCATTTTTGAAAGTTCATTAGTGTCAAAGTTCATTACTTGCATAATTTTTTTTGATAAATCATCAGAGTTACCTGCCTCAAACAATATTCCAGACTTTCCATCAATAACTGTCTCATTTGATCCACCAATATTACTGGCAAGAATTAATTTTTGCATAGATTGTGCCTCTACTGCAACTCTGCCAAATGCTTCGGGCTCGATTGAGGTAGAGACAACAATATCAGATATTTTGTAAGCTAATGGCATATCTTCACAGTGATCTATAAATCTAATTTGTTTAGTAAGTCTATATTGTTCAACAAGTCTAATTAATTTTTTCCTATATAAATCTCTACCTTGGTCATTTCCCAAAATTACAGCAATGAAAGAGTTATTACCTAACTGAATATTTACTTTACTTAATGCTTCTAAAAACATCTCTTGCCCCTTCCAAGCTGTAAGTCTCCCTGGCAACAAAATAATTTTTTTTCCAACTATCAAATCCCATGATTTAAATAATTTATCTTCATCAGCTTCTAATGTAGTGGAAGAATCAAAATAATCTGTATTTATGCCTCTAAATATACATAGCAATTTTTTTTTATCTGAGAGATATTCTGCGTAGTTTTCTTTGATATGTGAAAAAATAAAGTTAGATCCAGCAATAATTAAATCCGATCTAACCATAACTGAGTTATAAAGTTTTTTTAATTTACTTTTAAAGTTATAGGTTCCATGAAAAGTAGTAACAAACTTTCTTCTTGTAATTTTTGTTGCAATTAAACATGACCATGCAGGTGCTCTACTTCTAGCATGAACAATATTTATCCCATTTATTAAAATAATAGCAGAAATAATTAGTGAATTTATAAAAATGAGTATAGGATTTTTTGAGTGAACAGGAAGTCTTATGAGTTTGACTTTTTTTCTGTCAATATATTGTAGGAGTTCACCACCACTCGTAATGAGATATGATCCAACATTATTTTCTGGCAAGTAATGTGCAATGTCGTAACAACCAGTTTCTGCACCACCATAACCTAATTTAGGAATTACCTGTAGCACTTTTAATTTAGACTGCATGTGATAATAATATATACCTAATCAATAGGAATACTTTATATGAAAAAAAATAAATTTCTAAGAATTTCTAAATATAAAAAACTAAGATATATCGTAAATAATTATAAGAAAAATCTCTATATAGTTTTTTTGCCAGGCTTTGCATCAGATATAGATGGGGACAAACCTAAAAAATTTTTAAACTTTAGCATTAAAAATAAATTGGGGTTTTTATCGTTAGAATATTTTGGTCATGGCAGGTCTTCAGGAGAGTTTACAAAAGGTAATATTACAAAATGGTCAAATGACGCTAAGACTGCAATTAATAAAATAGTAAAAAAAAATGATTTTATTCTAATTGGCTCCAGTATGGGTGGATGGATTTCGATGATAATGCACAAATATTTTAGTTCTCAAATTAAAGGCTTCCTAGGTATTGGATCTGCGCCAGAGTTTCTTACAAGAATTATGTGGAAAAAATTTCCAAAAAAAACAAAGGATGAAATAATCAAAAAGGGAATATCTAAAATTAAAAATGGCGATTATGAATACTTAATTACTAAACAGCTTATTTTTGATGGAAAAAAAGCTAGAAATAAAGTTCTTAATAAAAAATTAAATAATACCATCCCTGTCACAATGGTTCACGGACAAAAAGATGAAGTAGTGCCTGTAAAATACTCAAGAATGGTTTTAAAAACTTTTCCTAAAGCAGATAAAAAACTTCTAATAATAAAGAATGGAGATCATAGTCTTTCTTCAAGTAAAAATTTAATTATAATTTGTAAAGAACTACAAAAAATAATTGAAAAAATTAACTAGCTTTACCAACAATACTTTTATTAGTAATTGGATTTTTAAGTTTATCTATCATTTCTTTAGGGCAAACTTGTAAAAAATTATTTACCTCGACATCAAAATTTTCGAATATATTTTTAGAAACATTAGATTCTGTTTCTTGATAATGTTTTAATACTAGTTCCTTTAAATTATTTTTCCAAAACTCTGTCTCAGGTGTTTGCCAAATAATTGTCTCTGGATTTGCTTTTTTTGGAAATTCATTATTAGGATCATATACAAAAGCTATTCCACCTGTCATACCTGCTCCAAAATTATCTCCAACATCACCTAATATTACAATCGATCCTCCTGTCATATACTCACATCCATTTGAGTCACAACCTTCAACTACCGCAGTTGCTCCTGAGTTTCTTACTGCAAATCTTTCACCCGCTTGTCCTGCTGCTAATAAAGTTCCTGATGTTGCTCCATATAAGACTGTATTTCCTATAATAGTATTTTCGTTTGATACTAAATTACTTTCCTCAGGAAGTTTAACTATTACAGATGCACCTGACAAACCTTTGGCGACGTAATCATTAGCATCTCCTTTTAAAATTAATTTAAGTCCTTTAATCCCAAATGCCCCAAATGATTGTCCAGCTGAACCTTTAAAATTGAGTGAAAAAGTATTTTCCTCTAATTTATTATTTCCAAATTTTTTATATAAATGATAAGAAATTCTTGTACCTACTGCTCTATCAGTGTTTTTTATTTCATATGTTTTATCTAATGGAGAATTATTATCTATTAAGTTTTCTATCTCTGGCCAAATTTTTTGATCTAATGTATCTGGAACCTCATTAATTATAGGTTTCTCACAATATCTTTTATTTTTACCGGGGTCAGCTTGTACAAATAAAGGATTTAAATCTAAATCATCCAAATTTGGTGAACCTTTACTCACTTGTCTTAATAAGTCAGTTCTACCAATGACCTCATTAAGAGACTTGAAGCCTAAACTTGCAAGAATTTCTCTTACTTCTTGGGCTATAAAAGAAAATAAGTTCACTACCTTGTCTGGTGTACCAGTAAATTTTTTCCTAAGTTCATCATCTTGAGTGCATACACCAACTGGACAAGTGTTAGAGTGACATTGTCTTACCATAATACATCCCATTGCAACTAGCGCTGTAGTAGCTACACCAAACTCTTCTGCGCCCATCATTGCTGCCATAACTACATCTCTTCCAGTTTTAATTCCTCCATCTGTTCTAAGAGTAACAAGGTGTCGTAGTTTATTTAAAGTTAAGACTTGGTTTGCCTCTGTCAGTCCCATTTCCCATGGGATACCAACATATTTAACACTTGTTTGAGGGGTAGCTCCTGTTCCACCATTATGACCAGAAATTAAAATGATATCAGCTTTTGCTTTAGCAACTCCTGCTGCAATAGTTCCTATTCCAGATGAAGCTACTAATTTTACACCAACTCTAGCCTTAGGATTTATTTGCTTTAAATCATAAATTAGTTGTGCGAGATCTTCTATTGAGTAAATATCATGATGTGGAGGAGGTGAAATTAGTGTCACTCCTGGAGTAGAATGTCTTAATTTAGCTATTTCCTCAGTAACCTTAAACCCAGGTAATTGCCCCCCTTCACCAGGTTTTGCACCTTGTGCAATTTTAATTTCAATTTCATTACAATTATTTAAATAATTTATTGTTACTCCAAATCTTGCAGATGCTATTTGTTTTACTCTTGAATTAGCGCTATCTCCATTTTCTAAAACTTTAAATCTCTTTTCATCTTCTCCACCTTCGCCACTACAAGAAGCCCCCTTTATCCTATTCATACCCATAGCAAGTGTTTCATGAGCTTCTTTTGATAAAGCACCATGAGACATACTTCCACTTCCAAATCTTTTCATGATTTCACTTATTGGCTCGACTTCGTCAATTGCTATTGCCTCTTGATTTTTAAAGTCAATTAAATCTCTTAAATTAATTGGTTTTAAACCGTAAATTCCTTTGGTGTATTTTTTATAAGTATCATAAGAATTTGATCCAACTGCAGCTTGCAAAAGATGAATTAATTTTCCTTGATATTGGTGAGTTTCTCCATTTTTTCTATATCTATAAATTCCTCCTATGGGTAAAATATTTGAATGAATATCAAAAGCATCCTTATGTATACCTCTTATCTTTTTTTCTATACCACTTAATCCAATTCCAGAAATTTTAGATATTACACCTGGAAAATAATCTTTAACAATTGTTCTACTTAGTCCTACAGTTTCAAAATTACATCCTCCTCTATAAGAACTTAAAACAGAAATACCCATCTTTGACATTATTTTTAACAGGCCAAAGTTTACAGATTTAATATATCTACTGACACACTCATCAAAAGAAAATTTACCAAAAAGTTTTTTGGAGTGTCTTTGAAATAAACTATCGAATGCAAGATAAGGATTTACAGTTGTTGCTCCAACACCTATAAGCGTAGCAAATGAGTGTGTATCAAGAGCATCTCCTGTTTGAACATTGATAGAAACATATCCTCTTAGTCCTAATTTTATTAAATAAGTATTTATTGCTCCAATACATAAAAGCATTGGCATTGGCAGTTTTGTTTCGGATATATTTTTATCTGACAAAATAAGTTGTGTTACACCTTCTCTGACTGCTTTCTCTGCATCCCTTTTTAATTTATTAATTGAACTTTCAAGTGTTTCTTCTTTGTCGAAAATACAATTTAAAATTCTGTAATTATCACCAAAGTACTTTACAAATTTTTCAAACTGATTGTTTGAGAGAATAGGACTGTCTAAAACATAAATGTTTTCCTCAGTAAGATCTGAAAAATCAAGAATATTGCCGAGATTTCCAAACCTAGTTTTTAAACTCATAACCTTATTTTCTCTTAAAGAGTCAATTGGAGGATTTGTTACTTGACTAAAGTTCTGTCTAAAAAAATGGTACAGAGGCCTATATTTGTCAGATAATACAGCAAGAGGTGTATCATCACCCATGGATCCAGTTGCTTCTTTGGCATCTTCAGCCATAGGATGAAGGATTAGTTCTAAATCCTCAAGGCTATAGCCAAAACAGTGTTGTATTTTTTTTAAATCAGAACCTGAATACTGGTTTTTTTCATTTTCTATTGGAAATTTTTTATCAAGATCAATGATCTGGTTGTTAAACTTTTTAAATTCTTTTGCTAAATAATTCTTAATTGCATTGTTAGAATAGACTTTTCCCTTTTCAATTCTAACACCCAATATTTCACCAGGGCCAAGTCTTCCTTTGGAAACAATTTTTTTTTCATTTAAATTAATCATACCTGTTTCAGATCCCGCAAACAAAAGTTTGTCTCTTGTAACAGTATATCTTAATGGTCTTAGACCATTTCTGTCACTTCCAACAATTACCCACTCATTATCTGTCGCTGCAACAGCAGCAGGCCCATCCCAAGGTTCCATAGTACTATTTAAAAAATTGAATAATTGTTGATGATCTTTTGGTAAAACTTTACTTTTTTTTGACCACGCATCCGGAATTAACATAAGTTTTGCTAAAGGTGCTGAATGACCAGAAATATTTAATAATTCAAAAACATTGTCTAATGATGCAGAGTCAGAATTTCCAGCTGGAATAACTGGTTTCAAATTTTCCATATCATCAAATAATGGACTGAACATTTCTTCTTGGTGTATATTCATCCAATTAACGTTACCTTTAAGTGTATTTATTTCACCATTATGAGCGATAGCTCTAAACGGTTGAGCTAAATCCCAGCTTGGCGCTGTATTAGTTGAAAACCTCTGATGAAAAATTGCATATCTTGAAATGAAACGTTCATCTTTTAAATCTGTATAAAAGTCTGACAAAGCTTCAGCAAGAAACATTCCTTTATAAATAATTGATCTTGAACTAAATGAGCAAATATAAAAATTATTTAATTGATTTTTTAAAGCTTCTTTTTCAATTTTTCTTCTCGTCTCATATAGTATTCTCTCTAAATCTTTGCCAACAATTGATTTATTGTTATGAGTAAACAAAACTTGAGCAATTTCAGGTCTTGTTAATTCAGCTTTTTCACCAAGCACAGATGGATCGACCGGTACTTGTCTCCATCCATATATATTAAAATTCTTTTTTGTAAGTTCGCTCTCTACTATTGTTCTACATTGCTCCTGACCACCAAAATCGTTCCTTGGTAGAAAGATCATTCCTACACATAAATCTGAATTATCGTGTTTGTGTCCAGTAATTTCTATTTTCTCTGCAAAAAAATCTTTAGGTATTTCAATATGTATTCCTGCTCCATCACCTGTTTTTCCATCAGCGTCAATAGCGCCCCTGTGCCAAACAGCTTTCAAAGCCTCAATTCCATATTCAACTACTTTTCTTGATTTTAGACCTTCAGTTGAAGCTACAAGACCTACTCCACATGCATCATGTTCCATTTTCTCATCATAAACATGATTTTTTTTTAATAATTCACGATTTTTTTTTTGGATATCCATTATGCAACTTTCATTTTTTGTTTTGATTTAAGAAAACTTTCGATTGAAGTTGCTGCATCTCTTCCATCTTTAATAGCCCACACAACTAATGATGCTCCTCTAACAATATCTCCTGCCGCGAATACACCAGGAATACTTGTTTCTAAGGTATCAAAGTCAGCCTTAATAGTTCCCCATTGTGAAACTTTTAATTTTGGCTCTTGAAAAAGAATAGGTAAGTCCTCTGGATCAAATCCTAGCGACTTAATCACTAAATCTGCCTTTATTTCAAACTCTGAATTTTCTTCTACAACTGGTTTTCTTCTTCCACTCTCATCTGGGTCAGTTAATTTCATTTTATCAACTATAATACTCTTTACTTTATTAGAACCTTTAAATTCTTTTGGATTGCTCAACCAAATAAATTCAACACCTTCCTCCTCTGCATTCCCTACTTCTCTAGCAGATCCGGGCATATTTTCTCTATCTCTTCTGTATAAACATTTTACAGATTTAGCTTTTTGTCGAACTGATGTTCTTACACAATCCATAGCTGTGTCTCCTCCACCAATAACTACAACATCTTTTCCTTCAGCATTAAGCGTACCGTTATCAAACATTTCAACTTTATCACCTAAACCTTTTTTATTTGATGCTGTTAGGAATTCCATTGCAGGAAAAATATTACCTAGGTCATTTCCTGGTAAATTTACTTCTCTAGGTTTATAAACACCTGTGGAAATTAATATTGCATCATGTTTTGTTTGTAGTTCTTTTAAAGTAGAGTCTTTACCAACTTCAAAATTGTTTATAAAATTTATACCTCCATCTTTCAGAAGTTTAATTCTTCTTTCAACTACATGTTTCTCTAGTTTAAAGTTTGGAATTCCATAAATAAGCAATCCACCAGCTCTGTCATATCTATCGTATATTGTTACTTGATATCCTTTTTTTCTTAGCTCTTCTCCACAAGCTAACCCTGCTGGTCCAGCACCTATAATTCCAATACTTTGTTCATTTTCAATTTTTACTTTTATTGGTTTTACCCATCCATTTTCCCATGCTTTGTCGGTTAGATATTTTTCAATTGATCCTATGGTAACAGTGCCATGCCCTGACTGTTCGATTACACAATTTCCCTCGCATAGTCTGTCTTGAGGACAAATTCTTCCACATACTTCTGGCATATTATTTGTGCTTTGGGATAAGTGATATGCCTCTTCATATCTTCCCTCTGCAGTGAGTTTTAACCAATCTGGAATATTGTTACTTAAAGGACAATGAACTTGACAAAAGGGGACACCACACTGTGAGCATCTGCTAGACTGCTCTTTGGCTCTATCATGTATAAATTCTTGATATATCTCACCAAAATCTTCTTTCCTTTTGGATTTATCTCTTTTAGGTGGATTTTGTTGACCTATATCCACAAATTGAAGCATTTTGTTTGTCATCGGAGTCGGCTTATATACGAATTTGAGATATGTATAAAGCATAACTAGGTAATACATTCTGACATATATTTTCTTAAAACCCATTATTTCCTAATATTTTTCAAATTTGCATATTAGCTATGCGTAATAGTAATTGCCTTATTTAAGTAATCTTTTAACTATCTATTTAATTCTCAAATGATTTCAAAATATATAGAAACATCAATATTAGCATTCATCCAAGGATTTACTGAGTTTGTCCCCATAAGTTCCTCTGCTCATCTCATTATAATTTCAAAGATTTCTAATTTTAATGTTAGCTCACTTCAATTAGATATAAGCCTCCATTTAGGTTCACTTTTAGCAATTATTTTTTATTTTAGAAAAGATTTATTAAATATAACCAAAAACAAATCATTATTTCTTTTAATAGTACTAGGATCAATTCCATTAATTATTGCTGGCTATTTTTTTTATTCATCGGGACTAATTGAAAATTTAAGAAATTTAAAAGTGATAGCTTGGACTACATTAATATTTGGAATATTATTGTTTATTGCAGACAGATCTACAATTAAAAATAAAATTAATGATAATTTAAATCTTAAAAATATTTTACTAATAGGTATTTTACAAATGTTGGCTATTATACCTGGAGTTAGTAGATCTGGAATTATAATTACTGCATCAAGATTTTTAAATTTTGATAGAGTTGATTCCTCTAAAATATCCTTTTACTTATCTATACCTGCATTAGCTGGAGCAAGTGTACTGAGTATGGAAGATATTATTAATACAAATATAGATATGAATTTTTTGTTTATATTTGCAGTCTTATTATCATTTGTTATTTCTTATTTAACAATAAAATATTTTTTGATTTATGTAAGGAATTTTAATTTAAACATTTTCGTTTATTATAGAACATTTCTTGCATTAATTCTTTTTGTAATTGCATATTCTTAAGTTTTGGTACTCGGAGAAATTTGAGAAGAAATTACAGCAACTAATATTAAAAAACATCCAATCATATTATTCACAGTTAAAAACTGGTTAAGAATTACCCATCCAGCAATTGCTGCAAAAACTCCCTCTAACGAATAAATAATTGCGGCAGGTGCTTCTTCTATATTTTTTTGAGCAAACATTTGCAATGTAAAAGCAATTCCACCTGATAATGCACCAGCATAAAGTATTGAACTACTTTCCATTAAAATTTTAGAAATATTAATTTCCTCAAATGCATATGAAAAAATTATTGAGAGCGTTGCCACAAATAAAGCCTGTAATGCGGCGTAGAACATTGGAATGTCAAATTCTTCCATGAATTTACCTGCAAAAATTATGTGCAATGCCCAAAATATGGAACATAAAATAACTAAACCATCACCTAACATTATTTCTGAATTAGAAAAATCACTTAGAAGATATACACCTAAAACACAAAGACCAATTGCAGGCCAAATACTCCAATGGACTTTTTTTGAATAAATAAAAAATAATAAAATTGGAACTATAGGAACGTAAAATACCGTAAAAAAAGCAGCATTTGCAATATTTGTGTATTGAAGGGCGGCTTGTTGTAAAAAAGTTCCTAAGAAAAGTGAAACCCCCATAAAAACTAAATACTTTATAAAAAGTTTTAATTTTGAGAGTATCTCAAACTTGATTTTCTTCCTTTCAAAGAGTAACGCAAGCGGTAAAATAGTTAAAAATCCTACAACAAATCTTGCTGAATTAAATGTTAAAGGACCAATATTGTCCATGCCTGTATCTTGTGCAATAAAAGCTGTACCCCAAATAAAAGTTGTAACTATTGCGCAGATCATAGAAAGAGATTTTGTCATTTTATTAAACTAAACTATTAAATTTTATTAAACTAAACTATTAAATTAATTTATTCCGTTGATCTTACAAGAACTATCAAAATCTTCTTTGTTTATATAACATCCAGACATTTTTCTTACTCCACTAAATGATCCTCTTCCATGAAGTATTCGCCAATTATTAAATATTAAAAGCTCTCCAGGTTTCAGTACATGTCTCCATTGGTAATCTTTATTGTTTGCAAGTAAGTCAAACTTTTTAATAGCTTCATAAAACTTTAAAGTTAAATCCTTTTCAAATCTAAAAGGTGCTCGATCGTAATTGTTAAAACTTACTTGAATAATTTCATTATTTTTATTTAATTTAAATATTGGTCTTTCAGCTTCAAGGAAAACTCCATCACCAATGTAATTACCTTTTACATTTATTTTTGTAAGCAACTCATACATTTGACGGTCTTCTTTTTTGATTGCTTCGGCAATCTTTAATCCATCAACCATTATTGAGTCACCACCCTTAGCATTATAGTAACAACATAATAATAATTGTAACCCTGGAGCATCATTACTATATGTAGAGTCTGTATGTGGTCTTAACTCTTCTTGAGTATATGCGCTATCTGCCTTATTTTCATCAGACTCAAAACTCCACAGTCCTCCGAATATAGAATTTCTTACATATCCAATTTTATTAGCAATTTTTTCAACACATTTTAAATTTGTTTCGCAATTTCTAATTACTAAAAAACCATAAGTGTACAGACTTTTTAAAAAGTTTTTAAATCCATCATTTGATAAGATAGAATTATAATCTACAAATATCTCTTGGTGAATTTCATTTGATCCCCAAATTTTTAAATTTGATTTTGTTTCTCTTTTTTTATCTATTTTGTTATTTATTAAAAATTCAAATGAATATTGGACTGGCTTTTCTAGATCAGGCCAGGAGATGCTCAAGTATTTGCCATTTTCTAATATTTCAGCATTTTTTATTTTTAAATTTAGATCTAAAGATGCTGTAAAAGTCTTTCGTTGACTAGACCTTTTATCCCAATTTTGCTCATCTTTTGCATGATCTCGCAACCAAATATTTGGAAAAATTTCTGAGTTTTCTCCACCAAAATGGACATGAAGATCATTTGGTAATATTTCAATTTTTGTAATCATTTACTAAGGTTGTAAGCAAAGTTTGCTCCTAAATTATCTTTTAACTCATTATTAAATCTGGCAGCTTCAGCTCCATCTATAATTCGATGGTCATATGATAGTGATAAAGGTAACATAGTTCTTGGAATAAATTTTCCGTCTTTAAATACCTGTTTTTTATAGCTTCTGCCTATTCCAAGGATAGCAACTTCAGGAAAATTAATTATTGGTGTAAAGAACGATCCTCCAATTCCACCTAAACTAGTAATAGTCATTGATCCACCAAAGAATTCTTTTTTATCAATTTTTAGATTTCTGCAATCATCACTTACTTTTTTCAAGTCCTTACTTAAATCTTTTATATCTTTTCGATTAGCATCTCTAATCTTAGGTACCATAAGTCCATGTTGGGTATCAACTGCGATGCCGATGTGAAAATACTTTTTAAATGTAATTTTACCATTTTCAATATCATCAATTGATGAATTAAAAGATGGAAATTTTTTAAGTGATATTACTAATGCTTTTATAATAAATGCAAGTGGAGTAATTTTTATTTTTTCTCCAGAGTAGTTATCTTTAAGTGAACTTCTAAACTCTTCCATTTCAGTGATATCAGCTTCATCATGATTTGTTACATGTGGAATGTTAGTCCAAGAGTTAACTAGATGGGGAGCAGCAATTTTTTTAACTCTAGGAATATCTTTAATTTCAACTTCTCCAAAATCTGAATGAGGATATTCACTTTTGATAATTTTTTCATTTTTACTATCTTTTATATCAATTTTTTGATTAATATTAGACGAAACAAATTCTTTTAAATCTTTTTCTGTAACCCTGCCTAATCTTTCCGAACCTTTAACATCAGTTATATCAACACCTAATTCTCTAGCAAACTTCCTAACTTTTGGACTTGCAGATGTTTTGTTATATTGATCAGGCATTTACATTTCTGTTGGCATAGGTTTGTTTTTATCAATATTATAATTTTTAATTGCATCTTCAGCATACTTTGATGTAATTAGTTGTTCTTTGGCTAAAACACTAAGGCTGTAAGCAACTATATGTTCTTTATCTACTTCAAAAAAACTTCTTAAATTTTTTCTTGTGTCGCTTCTTCCATATCCGTCAGTACCAAGAGAATAAAAACTTTTTTTTGTAAAAGATCTTATTTGATCTGCATTAATTCTCATGTAATCAGTTGCTGCAAGGATAGGTCCTTGCTGATTTCCTAAGCATTCCTCGATATACGATTTTTTGTTTGTTTCTGAGGGGTTTAATAGGTTTTGTCTCTCAACTTCCATTCCATTTTTCCTTAACTCGTTGAAGCTTGTAACGCTCCAAACTTCACTGTCTATCTGATACTCTTTTTTGAGTATATCTGATGCTGCCATCATTTCTCTAAGAATTGTTCCAGAGCCCAATAATTGGATTTTAGCTTCTTTTGAACTTGATGACTCTTTTATTTTGTACATTCCTCTGAGAATTCCATCTTCACAATCTTTTGGCATTTCAGGATGAGAATAATTTTCATTCATTGTAGTAATATAGTAAAAAATATTCTCTTTTTTTTCATGCATCCTCCTTAATCCTTCTCTAAAAATTACAGCTAATTCATAATGGAATGTAGGATCATAGGATATACAGTTTGGAATTGTAGATGCGAGTAAATGACTATGCCCATCTTGATGTTGAAGTCCTTCTCCTGCAAGAGTTGTTCTTCCAGCTGTTGCGCCAATTAAAAAACCTCTTGCTTGGCTGTCTCCAGCTGCCCAAGCAAAATCTCCAATTCTTTGAAAACCAAACATAGAATAGAAAAGATAAATTGGTATCATTTCAACATCATGGTTAGTGTAAGCTGTGCCTGCAGCAATCCAAGATGACATAGAACCCGCCTCTGTAATTCCTTCTTCTAATACTTGACCACTTTTTTCTTCTCTATAAGAAGAGAGTTGTGCAGAGTCCTCGGGCTCATACTTTTGACCTTCATGAGCATAAATTCCTATTTTTTGAAAAAAACCTTCCATTCCAAAAGTTCTAGCTTCATCTGGAATAATTGGGACTAATTTTGGAGCAACATTTTTATCTCTTAAAAGATTTGTTAGCATTCTAACAAGTGCCATTGTTGTAGACATTTCTTTCTCACCAGTGGAAGTCTTCATAAAATCAAAAATATCTTTACTTGGAGCTTTAATTGGTTTTGAGTACGATGTTCTTTCTGGAATAAATCCTCCTAATTCTATCCTTCTCTTTTTTAAATATTTTATTTCTTCTGAATTTTCGTCTGGTTTGAAATATTCAATATTTTTGACTTGGGCGTCTGTTAAAGGAACATCAAATCTATCCCTATAATACATTAAATCATCTACATCTAATTTTTTTTGCTGATGAGTAGTATTTACACTTTCTCCACTTTTTCCCATACCATAACCTTTTATAGTTTTGGCTATTATAACTGTGGGACTTCCTTTGTGATTGACTGCTTTATCATAAGCAGCATAAACTTTATGAGGGTCATGACCTCCTCTATTTAATCGCCAGATATCGGTATCAGACATTGATGAAACTAACTCTTTTGTTTCAGGATATTTACCAAAAAACTTTTCTCTCACATAAAGTCCATTTCTTGCTTTAAAAGCCTGATATTCACCATCCACAGTCTCATTCATAATTTTTATCAAATGTCCCGTCCTGTCATTTGCTAAAAGTGTATCCCAATATGAACCCCAAATGACCTTTAAAACATTCCAGCCCGCACCTCGAAAAATACCCTCTAGTTCTTGAATTATTTTTCCATTTCCTCTAACTGGACCATCTAATCTTTGTAAGTTACAATTAACTACAAATATTAAATTGTCTAAATTTTCACGAGCTGCTAATCCTATTGCGCCAAGAGACTCTGGCTCATCCATTTCTCCGTCACCAAGAAATGCCCATACTTTTCTTCCTTCGTCCTTTATTAATCCTCTATTAATAAGATATTTCATAAATCTTGCTTGATATATTGCTAACATTGGACCAATACCCATTGAAACAGTTGGGAACTGCCAAAAATTAGGCATTAGCCAGGGATGAGGGTACGAAGAAAGACCACCTGTTTTTACCTCTTGTCTAAATTTATCTAGTTGTTTTTCATTTAATCTTCCCTCAAGAAAAGCCCTAGCATACATGCCAGGTGCACTATGACCTTGAAAATATACTAGATCACCTCCGAATTTATTATTTTTTGCTCTCCAAAAATGATTCATTCCTACATCATATAATGTTGCTGCAGATGCAAATGTTCCTATATGCCCACCAAGCTCAGGATATTTTTTATTTGCCCTTACTACCATAGCTGCTGCATTCCACCTTATTAATGATCTTAACTTCCGTTCTATATTTTGATCTCCTGGAGATCTTTTCTCTTCCTCAGGAGGTATAGTATTTACATATGGAGTGGTTTGAGTATGAGGAATTTTTGATCCAGCTTTGTAGGATTGATCAATTAATTGTTTTATTAAAAAATGAGCTCTTTCTGAGCCATCATTTTGTAGGACTGCACTTAAAGAGTCTAACCATTCTTTTGTTTCAACAGGATCAATATCATCATTACTACTAACCATCTTAACTTCATTTATCAGTCTAGTTTGTTTGATCTGTTTTGGCTCAACAACTTTTGTTTCAACTTTTATATCAGCTTTTGTAGCTGTTTCAGCCTCCTCTATTAACTTTTCTGTTGAGGGTGGGATTTTTTCACTTAAAGTTTTAGTAATTTTTTCCTCTTTATCCTGATTATCTGAGGACATTGTTAGTATCAGATCACCTTTTGAGACTTTATCTCCAATTTTAACATTAATATTTTCTACCGTACCTTCATAATTTGATGGTACTTCAACACTTGACTTATCACTCTCCAACGTGACGACAGGATCGTTTTTGTTGATTTTATCGCCCTTTTTTACAAGTACTTCAATTATTTCGACATTTTCAAAATCTCCAATGTCTGGAACTAATAAATCTAAATTCATTTTTTTATTATATATATATCAATATTTGCTAAAAAAATAATTTACATTATTAATTATGTATAAAAACTGTACAAATTGCGCCTGTAGCTCAATTGGATAGAGCGCTTGGCTACGGACCAGGAGGTTCTGGGTTCAACTCCTAGCAGGCGCACCAAAACGAAAGGATAAATGAAAATATCACTTGAAAAATCTGTAATATATTTCTTTTGTTTAGTTTTGTTATTTATATTAATTATGGCAATAATCTTTTAATGAAAAAATTTGAGCAATTAAGTAATAAACCAAGTTACATGAAACATAATGGTGGTTTGTTATTTAGATCTTTAAGCAAAAAAAAATTTGAGTTTAAAACAAAAGTCAAAAAAACACATTTAAATAAAGCTAGGATAACACATGGTGGTTATATATGCACAATAATTGATGCTGGTGCAGGAACTGCTTGTCACAAAGCAAGTGGTAACAAACCCTGTGTTACTATTTCATTGGATATTAAATTTATAGCTCCTTCTAACTTGGGGGATGAATTATTAGGAACAGTTGAAATTCAAAAAGTTACTAAATCAATGGTTTTCATTAATTGTAAACTAAAGTGCAAAAACAAACTTGTTGCAAGTGCAGTTGGAATTTGGAAAATTTTAAGAAGACCACTTCCAAATGCTGGCTTAGGTGGATAAATTTTATTTTCTTAATTGAAATAAAAACACTGGCAATACTAAAACTAAGCCAATAATTGACGAACTTAAACCTGGTGCAATAAATAATAATGAAATTATACCAAGATACCATCTTTGAAAAGTTGATACTGATTTAAATAAATATCCTGTGAAACCAATTCCAATTAATCCAATGCCAATCATTGCAGATATTAAAGTTACAAAGAAGTCATAGAAGTTAAATCCTTGCGCAACCAATAACAATGATGGAGAATAAACGAACACAAAAGGTACAAGTGCTTTTGCAATACCTAGTCTAAAAGCTGTATTTCCAGTAGTGAATGGATTTGATCCAGCTATACCAGCTGCAGCGTATGCTGCAAGAGCAACGGGTGGGGTTATATCCGCTAACACTCCATAATAAAAAACAAAAAAATGCGAAACTATTGGTTCTATTTGCAATTGAGTAAGAGCTGGCGCTGCAACAGCAACAAGAATTATATAAGTTGCAGTTGTTGGAACTCCAGTACCCATAAATATGCATGATATTGCAATTAATATTAAAGAAAAAAATAACGTCAGATCTTGAAGTGTAAAATAATTAAATGGTAAAAAGTTTAAGAAGAAACCACCAATATCTCCTGCTGTTTGTATTACTACATATCCTAATCTAAATCCGACTCCGGTTAATGTAACTACACCAACTATTATACCTATTGAAGTAGCAGCTGCCCCAACTGCTAAAGTGTTTTTTGCACCTCTAGCTAGGCACTCAAGTAAATCATTAAACGTAAGTCTATTTTTTTTCCTAATAAATCCGATGACTACACAAGCAATAATTCCATTTACTGCGGCATAATCTGGAGTACGACCAATCAATATTAAATATACTAGTAAAATTAAAGGAACAATTGCTAGCCAATTATCTCTAATTATTTTAAAAAATTTTGGAACTTCACTTTCATTTAAACCTCTCAGACCTAATTTTTTTGCCTCTAAATGAACCATTACAAAAATTCCAAAATAATGAAGCAAAGCAGGAATTAATGCTGCCGCCAAAATATCTCTTAGAGGTAATTCTAAATATTCAACCATTATAAAAGCTGCAGCTCCTAATATAGGTGGAGTAATTTGTCCTCCAGTAGAAGCTGTGGCTTCAACGGCTCCAGAAAAATGTGGAGGGTAACCAACTTTTTTCATTGCCGGAATTGTAAGAGAACCAGTTGTAACTGTATTAGCAATTGAGGACCCAGATATAGTTCCAAGAAAAGCTGAAGAAAAAATTGCAACTTTTGCTGGTCCTCCAGAATATCTTCCAGCTATTACCATTGCTAAATCAATAAATAATTGACCCAAACCTATTCTTGTTGCTAGCACACCAAATAGAATGAATAAGAATACATATTGGGCCATCACACCCACTGCAATCCCATAAATTCCTTGGTTAGTTATATAAATATGATTAACAAAACCAGCCCAACTGCTACCACCATGCTTTAGAGCTCCAGGAAAAATAGGGCCATAGAGTGCAAAAATCATAAATATTATGCAAATTAATGGTAGAGTGTATCCTATTGATCTTCTCGCAGCCTCTAGAGTTAAAATAATTAGAATTGAACCCATAATAACTTCGGTGTTGGAAGGATTTCCAACTCTGCTAGCTAATATTTCTGGTGGTAATAACGGTAAATAAAGTGCAGTTACAACCACTAAAATTGAAAAGAAAATATCTATTAATGGAACTTTATTTTTAGACTGTTTATCCCCAAAATTTTTCCATCCATAAAATAAAAATACAAGACCAACAACAAAGGAAATATGAATACCTCTATGAAGAATATCTCTTATAGTTCCAAATCCTGAAGCATAAAAATGGTAGATTGACATTGCAACCAAAGCAACAAAAGTCAATGTTTTTAAGAAATTTTTTAACTTTCTTTCATTACTTTTTATCTCAAATTTTTCCTCAAGTTTTGCAACCTCATCAGGTGAAATATTAAATTCGGACATAATAATGCCCTAGATCTAATTGATCTAGGGCAAATTGATTTTTAAGATTTAATTTAAAAGTCCTGCTTCTTTATAGAACTTTTCTGCACCAGGGTGTAATGGCACACCTACTCCTGAAAGAGCTGTGTCAGGTGTTATAGTTTTTCCCTTAGCATGACCAACATCCATAAGCTTTCTTGACTCTTTATTCCACAAAGCTTTGGTAATTTGATAAATTAATTCACTATCTTCTTTAGCTGATGTAAACCATTGAGCACCCACTGCTACAGTGTTAACTTGATCAACACCCTCATAAGTTCCAGAAGGAATTGGGCTTTCTGAGAAAAAACCATATTTTGAGGTTAACGCTTTAGCTCCTGCACCATCGATTGGAACTAATTTTATATCAACTGCAGATGCTAGTTCCACGATTGCACCGGTTGGATAACCTGCAACAACAAAAATTGCATCGACTTTACCATTTCTTAAAGCATCTGTTGCAGCTTTACCTTTTAAAGCTTCAGCTTTTACATCGCTTGTGCTTAATCCATTAGATTCTAATATTAATTTTGCATCAACATATGTTCCAGATCCAGGTTCATCTAGTGAAACTCTTTTTCCTTTTAAATCTTTTACTGAATTAATATTACTTTTTTTAAGCGCTACTAAATGTATATGCTCTTGAAAAAGAGCTGCAATGGTTCTTAAATCCTTAGCAGGTTCTTTTCCTTCCATTGTTCCAGTACCAGTATAAGCCCAGTAAGCAACATCTGATTGTGCAAAACCTGAATTTCTTAGTCCAGAGATTATTGCATTTACATTATCAACCGACCCTCTTGATGAAACAGCTGATGCTATTAGATTTGGTACTCCACAGCTACCACCTTTACCACATTCTCTAGACCCTGGTGGTTTTGAAATTGCATTTGCGATCATACCTCCAACTGGGTAGTAAGTATAAGCAGTACCGCCTGTACCAATCGTAAAAAATTTAAGTTCTTGTGAAAATGATTTTCCTGATAAACCAATCATCAAAAATAAAATCATTAGAGAACTTTTAAATAATTTTTTAAACATATTTTCTCCAATCTATTAGTTATTATTACTATTTAATAACAATCAAATATTATTGTCTATAAAAATTTAAATATAATTATGGTTTCTTAAGCTCTTCTATATTTTTATATTCTTGTAAAATTGAAGGATTTATTAATGCTTGAATATTTTTAATTTTGTTTCCCTCAATAATATTTTTAACTGCAAGCTCAACTATTTTTCCATTTTTTGTTCTAGGAATATCAGAGACCTCAATTATTTTTTTTGGTACATGACGAGGGGATGCATTTTGACGAATAGCCTTTTTTAATTTCAGCGATAGATTTTCATTAAGTGTTTTAGATTTTTTAAGAACTACAAATAGAATAATTCTCACATCATTATCCCACCGTTGTCCAATAACTATAGACTCTTTTACCTCATTAAATTTATCAACAATAGAATATATCTCTGCAGTACCTAATCTGGCACCTCCTGGGTTAAGAGTTGCATCGGATCTTCCATAAATGACATATCCACCATTAGATTTTCTTTCAGCATAATCTCCATGATGCCAAATATTTTTATATTTTTCAAAATACGCAGATTTATATTTTTTATTATTTTTATCGTTCCAAAAATAAATTGGCATTGACGGAAAAGCTGATTTGCAAACTAATTCTCCTTTTTTATTAATTAACGACCTACCTCTTTCAGAAAAAACATCTGTATTCATTCCTAATCCATTATTCTGAATTTGTCCTTTAAAGACAGGAGAGTAAATGTTTCCTAATACAAAACATGAAACAAGGTCTGTTCCTCCTGCAATAGAGGCTAAATGAACATTTTTTTTTACACTTTTATAAATATAATCAAAACCATCAGGAGATAATGGTGACCCAGTAGAACATATAGTTTTAAGATATTTAAGTTTGTATTTAGTCTTTATATTTAAATTTAATTTTTTTAATTGATCAATATATTTTGCGCTGATGCCAAACAGAGATATTTTCTCTTTTTCAGCTATTTTAAAGAGTAGATCACTTCTTTTGTGCATTGGGAAACCATCAAAAAGAACTATTGAGGCTTTAGATGCTAAAAACGTAATCAACCAATTCCACATCATCCATCCACAAGTAGTGAAATAAAACACATTATCACCTGGTTTAACGTTACAGTGGAGTTTATGTTCTTTTAAGTGTTGCAACAAAACGCCACCAGCTCTGTGACATATACACTTTGGTTTTCCAGTAGTTCCACTTGAATATAAAATTGCTAATTCTTTATCAAAATCAAATTTTTTGAATGAAAACTGTTTTTCTTTTTTATTTTTAAGATTTTTATAATAATAAATTCTTACTCCTTTTAACCTTAATTTTTTTAAAGTTTTTTTACCCGGATAATTTGTGATAAGTACACTTTTAATAGATTTAATTTTTTTGAGAATTAAAGGTAATCTTTCAATTATATTTATTTCTTTACCATTATAATAATATCTATCAGTAATAATTAAAAGTTTTGGTTTAATTTGAGAAAATCTTTCTATAACTCCATGTGTGCCAAAATCTGGAGAACAGGATGACCATATAGCTCCCATCGCACTAGTTGCTAAAAAACACTCAACTGTCTCAATTTGATTTACAGTATATGCTGCAATTCTATCTTTTTGTTTTATTTTATTTTCTTTTAAAAAATTAATTAATTTTAAGGTATTATTATTTAATTGTTTCCAAGATTTCTCTTCCCTGAAACCGTTTTCACTTATAAATGTAATAGCTTTTGAATTATCATTTTTTGATAATAGATTATCCGCGTAATTTAATTTGGATTTAACTAAAAATTTACTTTTAATTATTTCATTAGGAAAATGAAATTTTTCATTTTTAATGCCTTTGATATTTGAATAATCCCAAACCGAAGACCAAAATAATTTGGGATATTTTATTGTCCAATCAAATAATTTTTTGTAATTTTTCTTTGGGGAATAATTAAATTTTTTTTCCAAAAATTTTTCAAATTCAAATAAATTTGATTTTGCTATTGTTTGAGAATCAGCTTCCCACAATTTTTGAGACATAAAAAAATATATTTAATTTTTATAAATTATGATAACCTTAAAACGATAAATTATAAAAATGAGAACTTTTTCTTTGATGATTCGGACTAGTTTTAGCCCATTTTTGTTCTTTAGAGGTAACAATATATAGTACTGGTTAATAAAATCATACCAAAGCTAGAAATGACAAAAAATAAAATCACTGCAGTTCTCGGTCCCACAAATACTGGAAAAACCTTCCTAGCAATTGAAACTATGCTTTCTTTTGACTCAGGCATGATAGGTTTTCCATTGAGACTTTTAGCTAGAGAAGTTTATGACAAAATTATTAAAAAAGTTGATACATCAAAAGTAGCCTTAATAACTGGTGAGGAAAAAATTATTCCAATAAATGCAAAATATTTTCTGTGCACTGTTGAGTCTATGCCATTAGATAAAAGTTTAGAGTTTGTGGGAGTCGACGAAATACAAATGTGTAATGATCCTGAAAGAGGTCATATTTTTACAGATAGATTGTTGAACATGAGAGGTGAAAAGCTCACAATGTTGATGGGTTCAAATTCAATGAAAAGAATAATACAAAAACTTGATGATGATATTGAATTTAAAAACCGAGAAAGACTCTCAAAATTATCATTTGGAGGTCACAAAAAAATTTCAAGGATAGAGAGAAAGAGTGCTGTAATTGCTTTTTCCACTGAGGAGGTATACGCTATTGCAGAATTAATTCGACGTCAAAAAGGAGGAGCGGCTATTGTGATGGGATCTCTTAGTCCCAAAACAAGAAATGCTCAAGTCAGCTTATATCAATCTGGTGATGTTGATTATTTAGTGGCAACTGACGCAATTGGAATGGGTATAAACATGGACCTTAATAATGTCTATTTTTCAAATTTAAAGAAGTTTGACGGTAAAAAATTAAGAAATTTAAATATTTCTGAAACTGGTCAAATTGCGGGTAGAGCGGGGAGATATTTGAATGATGGTATATTTGGAACTACAGGTGAATGTAAAGAGATTGGGTCAGAAGAAATTGAGGCATTAGAGACACATAATTTTCCAGATATTCAAACAATCTTTTGGAGAAACACAAAATTAAATTTTTCAAATAAAATTTCTCTATTAAAATCTTTGGATGAAAGGCCTTATGTGGACTGGTTAAGAAGGATCAGTGAGTGCCAAGACGAAAAAGTATTGAAATATTTTTTGAAAGAAGCTCCAAATTTAGAGATAAATGACAAACCTGAAATTTTACAAATACTTTGGGAATGTTGTCAAATACCAGATTTTGTAAAGAAAACTTATGGTCATCACTTTGAAGTAGTAAGCAAAATATTTAATTTTTTAACAAGTGGAAATAAAAAAGTTCCTAACCAATATATGAAAGATCAACTATCATTATTAGATAAATTAGATGGTAATGTAGACTCTTTATCAAATAGAATTGCAAATGTTAGGACTTGGGCTTACGTATCAAACAAGTCTAATTGGGTAGAAAATCAAGACTATTGGATAGAGAGAACAAAAAACCTAGAGGATAAACTTTCTGACAGATTACACGAAGAATTAACAAAAACATTTATTGATAAAAGAGCTAGCGTTCTGGCAAAAGGTTTAAAGCAAGATATTATTTTTGAAACTGAAATTGTTGATGATGAAAAAGTGATGATAAACCAACAATTTATTGGACGACTAAAAGGTCTCAAATTAGAGTTAGATTTAAAGGTAGATACATTAGATGCAGATATTAAATCTTTAAAAAAAGCTGCTAGACAAAATGTAAGTCCTGAAATTATTAAAAGAATTACACAGATAATTGAAACTGGTTTAATTGAACTAAAAGACGATTTTAGAATTTATTGGAATAATAATCAGATAGCAAAATTAATGCCTGGTTCTGATTATTTAAATCCCAGAGTCCAATTAATTATTGATGAAATGATTGAAAATAAAGAAAAATTAAGACTAAGCTCTTATCTGCAGCATTGGATAAATAGTATAATTGAAACTGAGTTAAAAAGTTTAATAGATTTAAAAAATGTTAAAGATAATAATTCGGAATTAAGAGCCCTAGCTTATCATCTTTATGAAAATAATGGAGTTGTTAAGAGAGATGAAGTATTAGGCTACTTAAATAAACTTGATCAAGATGAAAGAAAAAAAATGAGAAACTTAGGAGTAAAGTTTGGTAGATACCACATTTTTTTATTTAAACTATTTAAACCAAGTTCGGTTTCATTAAGAATTCTTTTATGGAAAATCTTTAACGAAAAAAGTTTAGATTTTATACCTCCAACATTTGGATTGAATTTTTTAGAAGAAAAAAAAATACTCAATAAAAATCTAATGTTGTTATGTGGTTTTGAAAAGTTTGAAAAATTATATGTTAGAATAGATATTTTAGAAAGATTATTTCTTATGATTTTTAATACCAAATCAGATGACAAGACTAAAGAAGTTAAGTTAATTCCTGAAATGCTCAATTTGTTAGGTTGTAATAAAGAAAATTTTGTGAAATTAATTAAGAAAATGAATTATAAAACTTATGAAAAAAATAAAGATCTATACTTTAAATATATCTCATTTAAGAAAATAACAAAGAAAGATAACAATAAGAATTTCAAGGATAATCCATTTAGAGTTCTGTCACAACTTAACCTAAAATAATGTTCAATATATTTAAAAAAGAAAACACTGAAAAGGAAAGTAATCACCCATCAATAATGGCGGTTGCATGTTTATTAATTCATTCTGCCAAAATTGATGAAAATTATACTGATAAAGAAAAAAAAATTATCAAAGATGCTGTTATTGAAATGGGAGCTAATGCTAAGGAAATAGACGAAATAATTCAAGTTGCTGAAGAAAAAGAAAAAGACTCTAATCAAATTCTAGATTTTACAAGAGAAATTAAAAATATCGATGAGGAAGACAAAAAAATAATAATAGAAGCTTTGTGGGATATTATTTACTCTGATGAAAACGCAGATATGTATGAAACTAATTTAATGAGAAGAATATCTGGTTTACTCTATCTAAATCCTAAAGTTGTAGGAGATATAAAAAAGAAAGTAAGTCAAAAAAAAGCATGACATATTTAGTAAATGATAAATGCATCAAATGTAAATTGATGGATTGTGTTGAAGTATGTCCAGTTGATTGTTTTTACGAGGGTAAAAATATGCTTGTAATTAAACCCGATGAGTGTATAGATTGTGGCGTTTGCGAGCCAGAATGTCCAGTAGATGCCATTATATCTGATAATGATGATAGTGGAGGCAAGTGGATGGAAGTAAATAAAAAATACGCGGATATTTGGCCAAACATTAGTGAGAAAAAAGATCCCCCAGTGGATCACGAACAATTTAAAGACGTTAAAGATAAATATGAAAAATATTTTAAAGAAAATCTTAAATAAAAAGAAAACAAAAAAAGTTGTTAAAAAAAAAGTTAAAGCTGTTAAAAAAGTCGCTAAAGCAAAAAAGACAGTAAAAGCAAAAAAGGTAAAGAAAGAAATAATAAAAAAAAAAATAGTAAAAGATCAGAAAAAGAAAGATAAGGTTGAGGTTAAATCTGACCCATTAAGAATTCCGAAAAATAACGAACAAAAACCTGAAATCAAAAAAGTAAAAAAACAGGAAACTGAAAAAAAAATATTTAAAATCAAAGATTATGTTGTTTATCCAAAACATGGGGTAGGTCAAATAACTGAGACAAAGAAAATTAATATTGGAGGAATAGATGTTGAGACATACATTTTGAAGTTCGAAAAAGATAAGGCTAATGGTATGGTGCCAGTAAATAAACAATCGCATTTAAGGCCTTTAGCTACAATTAATCAAGTTAATAAATGTATAAGTATCTTAAAGAGTAAACCAAAAATCAAACGCTCAATGTGGAGTAGGAGAGCTCAAGAATATGAAGCAAAGATATCTTCAGGTAAAATTTATGATTTAGCCGAAGTCGTTAGGGACCTTAACAAAGGTGATGATATAATGATAGACCAATCTTATAGCGAAAGGCAATTATTTGAAAAGGCTTATGAAAGATTATTAACTGAATTCCAAATAGTAATGGGCTCAAATTTAGAGGATGCACAAAAAAAACTTGATAAAGCTTTAAAAAGAAATTTAGAAAAACAAATTCAAAAAGTTGACGACAAAACAGTATCTGAAGAGATCAATAATCCAGAAGTGGTCGAATAAAAAAAACGCTCCTCACGCAAGCGCCATGAGAAGCGTTATCAGTTAAAAAGAATACTAAACTATCTTCTTTTTTTCTTCTTAGCTTTTTTCTTAGCTTTTTTCTTAGTTTTCTTTTTAGCAGCTTTTTTTCTTCTTTTAGCCATCTTTAGCTCCCTTTTTTTATAAACGAATCTTTATGATTCGTTAATGTCTAATTTTTATTTTTTTTGAATAGTTATGTCAAACATATAATTTTTTACAAAAAATTTTAAAAAAATTATTTTTTTATTTTTTTAAATTAATTAAAAAAAAAGTTAAATAAATCGCTATTTATAAAGTATTTTTTTGAAAATTTTTAATAAAGTTTTTCAAGTTGATTTTTATATTTTTGAATTATTTTATATCTTTTTAGTTTTAATGTTGGTGTTAACATTCCATTTTCAATTGAAAATTTTTCATTAATTGTAAAAAACTTTTTTATATTTTCTATTTTTGAAAGATTTTGATTCACTTTGTTAATTTCTTTTTCTATTTGATCATGAGTAATATTTAAATTTTCTTCAGACAAAACTAATAAAGCTACTAAATAGGGTTTATTATCACCGTAGACAATTGACTGATCAATTAAATTTGAATTGGATAATTCATTTTCTATTTTAACAGGTGAAATATTATCCCCACCTGGAGTAATTAATATATCCTTTTTTCTATCGGTAATTTTTAAATAACCATTCTCAAAAATTCCAATGTCCCCAGTATATAGCCAACCATCTTTAAGGACTTTTTTAGTTTCCTCCTCATTATTCCAATAACCTAACATTACATTTTCACCTTTGACTAAGATTTCTCCATCCTCGGCTATTTTTACATCATTACCCTTAAATGGTGGTCCTACAGTCTCAACTCTAATATCATGTATTGGGTTACAACTAACTACTGGAGAGGTTTCAGTTAATCCATATCCTTGTAAAGTAGGAAGGCCTATTGCATTCAGAAAAACTCCAACATCTTTATCTAGTGCCCCACCCCCTGATACAAAAGTTTTAAGTTCACCTCCAAATTGGGCTTTTATTTTTTTTCTAACAATCTTATCAAGAAGGTTATCCATTATTTTTTCTAAAAATGACAAATTCTGCTTTAGAATTTTTTTCTTTCCAAGCTTTAACATATTCAGTATCAATTTTTTTTTAAGTCCGGTAGCTTTATTAAAACTAGCATTTATTTTTTGATATAAATTTTGATAAAAACGAGGAACAGCAGTCATTAGTTGAGGTTTGCATTCATTCATATTTTTAATGAGTTTTTCTATACTCTCAGCATAAAATACTTTTGCTCCAATACTAATTTGTACAAATTGTACGGTATGTTCATAAGAATGTGAAAGAGGTAGCCAAGTTAAGAATCTAGTTTGATTTGTAATTAAAGGTTTCAAAATATCTAAAGCACCTTCACAATTATTTAAAATGCCACCATGACTTAAAATCACTCCTTTAGGATTGCCTTGTGTGCCAGAGGTATAAATAATACATGCTGGATCTATTCTTTTTAAATCTAACTTTGGAAAACTCTCATCATCATGGTCTAAATTTAAAAGTAACTCTTTTAAATTAATATATTTATTTTTATCTAAGTTTAATTCTTCAAATGAAAATATTTTTTCAATAAATTGTTTTTTATTAATTATGTTTTTTACTTTGTTAAATTGTTCCTGATTAGAAACAAAAATTAGTCTTGGAGTGCAATCGTTAATGATGTACTCATAGTCACGTTCTACATAAGTAGTATAAGCTGGAACAGTAATTGCTCCTGAAAACATTATAGAAAGATCAGTAATAAACCATTCTGGTCTATTTTCAGATATTAACAAACATCTGTCACCTTTTTTTAAGAATTTTTTTATTTCAGAAGAAACTTTTTTTATAGAATGAAAAGTTTCTTTCCAGGTAAATTGATTATTTTGGTCTTTTAAAGATATAAGAAGTTTATTATTTTTATTTTGTTTTTGATAATTTTCAAAAAATAATTCGACAAGATTATTAACTTTTTCTGTATTCATAAATTTCTGGTGGGCAAAGAGAGAATCGAACTCTCACAGTATTGCTACTATTGGATTTTGAGTCCAACGCGTCTACCAGTTCCGCCATTCGCCCAGAACTAATATATTTTAACTCATAGTATTAAATCACTAATTATAATAAAAGAAAATATGTTTAAACAGCTTTACAATAAAACAATTCAACTTGCTGGGCATAGAAAGTCTAAATCAATTTTAGGTTTTATATCTTTTATTGAAAGCTTCGTATTTCCAATACCTCCAGATGTATTGATAATACCAATGACAATTGCTCGTAGGCAAGAATGGATAAAAATTGCCATAGTCGCAACTGTAGGATCTGTTTTAGGTGCATGCCTAGGGTATTTTATTGGATATGTATTTTTTAATGAGATTGGATTAAAAATATTTGAAATTTATGGTGTTGATGATGCCTCTTTTTTAAAAGATAAAGTTTCATCTGAAGGAGGTGTAATAGCTTGGATCACTCTTCTAGCCATTGCTGGATTTTCACCTGTTCCCTTTAAACTTTTGACAATTACTAGTGGATTTATCCATTTCAATTTATTTTACTTCATGATTATATGCATATTGACTAGAGGGTCTCGGTTTTTTTTAATTGCATTTCTGATTGGAAATTTTGGATCAACAATGAAAAAAATTATTGAGAAAAAATTACTAAAATTTTCTCTTATTTTATCAATAATATTAATTGGTTTTGCTTTTTTTATTTATAAATTCTTAAATAATTTTATTAGTTAAATATGAACTTATTCCCTAATCGTAAAAATTTTTATTTGATCATTTTTATAATTTCAGTCACTTCTATTCTTTTTGCTTTATATGTAGAGTTTGTACTAGAATATAAACCTTGTAAGTTGTGTATTTATCAAAGGATTCCTTATCTAGCTGCAATATTTATAAGTTTTATTGGATTTAATTATTACAAAAACGATAATATTTTAATAATTTTAATAATCATATTCATATTAAGTGCTATTATTTCTGGATATCACTTTGGAATAGAAAATAGTTTTTTTGATGAGCTATCAAGTTGTGCTAATAACTCATTAGACCTGTTGAACAAGAAAGAATTATTAAAATCCCTTGGTAAAAACATGCCAGTTAATTGTAAAGATGCGACTTTTCAAATTTTAGGAGTATCGCTAGCGGCAATTAATGCCATTTTATCAATTTTAATCGTTATTATTTCAGTTAGAACATTAAGTTATGAAAAAAACTAACAAAAAAAAATTAGAAGAATTTATAAGAGTAGATCATGCAGGTGAGAGAGGTGCAATAAAAATTTACGAAGGTCAGCTTTTAGCCTTAAACACATTAATAAAGAATGATGACTTAAAAAAAATGATCATTGATATGAAGAAACACGAGGAGGAGCATTCAAATTTTTTTGAAAATGAAATAGAAAAAAGAAACATAGAACCGACGAAATTATTACCATTGTGGGATTTGCTTGGATTAGGTCTTGGATTTGGCTCTACTATACTTGGAAAAAAAGCTGCAATGCTGTGTACAGCATCTGTTGAGGAAGTCATTGATGAACACTACAAAAATCAAATAGACCAAATAGAAGTTGATGAAAAAGAATTAAAAGAGAAAATTATTAAATTTAGACAGGATGAATTAAGCCACAAAGACATAGCTTACGAAGAAGGTGCAACAAAAAAAGGTATCTACTCAATCATGGACAAAGTTATAAAAACAGGTTCTAAGATAGCAATAAAAATATCTGAAAAAATTTAGTTAAGGTTCCAATTCAACATCCCAGTACAAATAATCCATCCAACTTTTGTGTAAAAAATTTGGAGGAAAATTTTTACCATTTTTATGTAAATCTTCTGTAGTAGGTTGAAAAGGCCATTGATTGAGTGTCATGCCAGAGTCCTTGATTAATCTCCCACCTTTTTTTACATTGCACGCCGAGCAGGCAGTTACAACATTATCCCAATCAGTTTTGCCTCCTTTTGATCTTGGAAGTAAATGATCAAAAGTTAATTCATTTTTACTACCACAGTATTGGCAGCTAAATTTGTCTCTTAAAAAAACATTAAATCTTGTAAAGTTTGGATTAGACTGAGGTCTTATATATGACTTAAGTGCAATAACACTTGGAAGTTTCATGCTAAAAGAAGGACTTCTAATTTGCCTGTCATAGTAACTAACTATTGTGACTCTATCTAAGAAAACAGACTTTATCGAATCCTGCCAACTCCATAACGAGAGCGGGTAATAACTTAAAGGTCTATAATCTGCATTTAAAACTAATGCAGGACACTTTTCTAAAGAAATATTTTGATCAGATATCTCAATCATAACTAAAACATACATTAAATATATTTTTAATCAACACCACTAATTATATTTTAAAGATTTATTAACTTTTTAATTTTTTTTTAATAAAGTTTAATGCCGCACTTGAAGCCTGTACAGGAATATGATGATCACAGTTTTTAATCATTAATGTTTCAATTTTAATTTTATTTCTAATAAAAAAATCTTCAGCTTCTAATAAATTATTTGGTGGTACAATTGGATCATTTTCACCATGTATCATCAAAATGTTTGTTTTGTTTTTTATTCTAGAAGATAGATCTTGCATATTAATAATTTTTCCAGAGAATCCTACAATGCAACTAAATTCTTTTTCTGATGTTAAACCAACGTTTAATGACATCATACATCCTTGACTAAATCCAGATAAACATATTTGTGAATAATTTAATTTATAATAGTTACTCACTTCAAATATATAATTTTTCAAAATATTTTCAGCCTTTTTGGACTCTTGAAGTATATATTTTGTGTCTTCTGTATTTAAATCAAACCATTGGTAACCTATTGGATTTATACTACACGTTTCTTGTGCATCGGGACATAAAAAAACAGTATTTTTTAAAAATCGTTTCCAATTAAGTGTAAGCATACTGATGTCTTTTCCATCACCACCATACCCATGAAGTAAAATTACTGCATTTTTAATATCCTCATCATTTTCAGGTTTTATAACCGTTGTATTTAAGGAAAATTTCATAGATTTTTTAATAACCAATCAAGTAAAGATTGATCATTGAAGTCAATATAACCAACGATTCTTCCAACTTCAAAACCATTTCTATCAATTAATATTGTTGTAGGTAATCCACGTATTTTAAATAACTGAGAAAATTCTGGACCAGATCCTGTAAATATTTCTAAATTTTCAATTTTGAATTCATTAAAAAATTTTTTTGATTTTTCATAGCTATCTCCACCAATATTAATTGGAATTATATTAAAATTTTTAAAATCATTTAATCCCTTCAAATTATCTAAAGAAGGCATTTCTTTTTTACAAGGAGCGCACCAAGTAGCCCAGAAATTTATTATTAATGGATTTTGCTTGTAATTATTTAAACTCACTTTTTGGGCTTCAAATTTAGTAAATTCTATATTTTCAATTTTTTTCTTATCTTTATGTATAATTAGATTCTTAATTTCTGGACGTTCTATTGAATATGAAACGCTAGATGATATTAAGTAAATTATAATTATAAGATTTTTTAAAAAAATGGTTTTCATAAAATATAACTAAATAAATATCATGGGTAAAAATAAAAACAATCAACCAATTTGGAATACTAGAATTAAGAAGAACTCAGAAAATCTTTTTAAAAAAGTTGGTGGTTCAATAACAATCGATAAAAGATTATTCAGAGAGGATATTGAGGCATCAATCGTTCATGTTGAAATGTTATTTAGACAAAAAATTATAAACTTTAAAATAAAAAACAAAATTATATGGGGTTTGAATAGAATTAAAAATGAAATCATAAAGAAGAAATTTGTGTTTGATTATAAACTTGAGGATATTCATATGAATATAGAGCACAGACTCTTTGAGTTAGTTGGAGAAGATGCTGGATATGTTCATACAGCTAGATCAAGAAATGATCAAGTGGTCACAGATTTTAAAATTTGGCTAAGAAAAGCAAATAAAGAAATTATTAAAAATATAAATGCTACAATTAAAAATATTTTAAATAAAGCCGAAAAAAATATTTATACAATTATGCCTGGTTTCACACATTTAAAGAACGCACAACCAGTTTCCTTTGCTCATTACTTGATGGCATACTTAGAGATGTTTAACAGAGACAAAAAAAGGTTTGATAATAATTTAGACATACTAAATGAAAGTCCATTAGGAGTAGCTGCTTTAACAGGAACCTCATTTAAGATAGATAGATTTTATACTTCTAAAAAATTAGGTTTTCAAAGACCAACTAAAAATTCAATTGATACAGTCTCTGACAGAGATTTTGTAATTGATTTTCTTTATTCTTGCTCTGTATGTGCTGTTCATATTTCAAGAATTGCTGAGGAACTTATTATTTGGAATTCAGATGCTTTTAAACTTATTAAATTAAATGACAAAATTGTTACTGGATCTTCTATCATGCCACAGAAAAAAAATCCTGATCCTTTAGAATACCTAAGAGGTAAAACAGGTTTTATGTTTGGAAATCTTTTTTCAATGTTAACAACACTAAAAGGTTTGCCTTTATCTTATTTTAAAGATTTGCAAGATGATAAAGAAATTGTTTTTAAGTCATTTGATCAACTAAAAAATTCATTAACAATATTAAATGATGTTCTTAAAAATTTTTCACCAGATAGAAAAAGAATGCTAGAACTTGCTGAAACTGGATTTATTACTGCAACTGATTTAGCCGATTATATGGTTAGAGAGTTAAATTATCCTTTTAGAAAAGCCTATTTACAAACAGCTAAAATTATAAATTATGCTGAAAAAAATAAAAAAAAACTATCAGAACTTACAATTAAAGAAATAAATAAAATTGAAAAAAGTTTAACATCTGATGTTCTTAAAATATTTGAATTAAAAAAATCAGTTAATTCTAAAGTTTCATATGGAGGAACTTCTTTCGACAATATTAAGAAAATGATATTAAGTTACAAAAAGAAATAAATATGTTTAAAAAATTAATATTAATTTGTATTTGTCTAATTTTACTAGTGTCATGTGGTAGAAAAAATGATCCACAATATGAGAAATCCTCGAATGGGAAAGTTATGATTTTTAAAAACTCAATTAATATTTTGGATATTCCAAAAAAAGATGAAATATAACAAAAATATTTTTACGATTGATAAGTGTAACCTAAACAAAGTTGTGAAAAGGTTTGAAACGCCAGTTTTTTGCTATTCTGAAAAAAAAATCACAGAAAATATAAATAATTTTAGAAATAATTTTAAATCATTTTCTCCAGTTATATGTTTTTCAACAAAATCAAACTGTAACTTAGAAATACTCAAGTTGATAAAACGCAATGGATTAGGTGCTGATGTTGTCTCAAAGGGTGAGTTAATGATTGCACTTAAAGCTGGAATAAGTTCAAAAAAAATCGTTTTTTCTGGTGTTGGTAAAACAAGATCAGAATTAACTTATGCAATAGAAAAAAATATATTATTAATTAATAGTGAGTCAAAAAGTGAAATATTAGAAATTGAAACTATAGCAAAATCTAAAAGCAAAAAAGTGGATATTGGAATTAGACTAAATCCAAATACTGATGCAAAAACACTTAAACAAATTTCAACAGGTAAAAAAGAAAATAAATTTGGCATAAATGAAAAGACATTTATTGAAGTTTTAGAATACATAAAAAATTCAAAATTTTTAAATTTGAAATGCTTAAGTGTTCATATTGGAAGTCAAATTCTAGATCACAGACCTTACCAAAAAATGCTTAATGTTTTAGATAAATTAGTAAAAAAAGTTGATTATAATTTTGAGTACATAGATTTAGGTGGTGGAATGGGTATTGATTATAATAAAAACAATAAAAAATTTAATTACAAAAAATACAATCAAATGATTAAAAAATTTTTAAAGAAACATAAAACAAAAATTATATTTGAGCCCGGTAGATCAATTATAGGTGATACAGCAGTTTTAATTTCAAAAATTATTTATATTAAGGAAAATTCTAAAAAAGACTTTATTATCTTGGATGCAGCAATGAATGATTTGATGAGACCTGCATTGTACGGCGCCAAGCATAGAATTATTCCATTAAAAAAAATAAATAAAAAGACTAAAAAAAGCTATGATTTTGTTGGCCCGATTTGTGAAACTACGGATAAATTCTTAACGACAAACAAATTTCAAAAATTAAATGAGAAGGACTATATTATTATCTGTGATGTTGGAGCGTATGGTTCATCTTTGAGCTCAAATTATAATATTAGACCAAAACCTGCTGAAATATTAATCAGAGGGTCAAAAATAAATGTGATCAAAAAAAGACAAAAACTCAAAGACATTATTTAGTTTTTGACAAAGATGATAAGAAAATTTCTTTTTTTATTTTTTTTCTTTCTAGGTGTATCAGTAATTTCAATTGTATTCCTACCATCTTTAGTAATGCCAACCAAAATAGTTTTATTTGGAGGAAAAATGATGGGAAAGTGGGCTGCTCTATGCTTAAAAATTTTTTTACAAACAAAAATCATTGTTAAAGGAAGAGATAATATTATTAAAAATGAAAAATTTTTCATCGCTTGTTCTCATCAATCTATGTTTGAGACTTTTTACCTTCAAACAATTTTTAATTCGCCAATATTTGTTCTAAAGCAAGAGTTAATCAAAATTCCAATATTTGGGTGGTATTTAAAAAAGATAGGTTCAATTTCAATTAATAGAAATAAAGTAAGTAAAGATAATTTAGGTCTAATTTATAAAATAAAAGATTCTATAAAAAATTCACAAAGACCTTTAATTATTTTTCCACAAGGAACAAGGGTTTTGCCAAACGAAAAGACTCCTTTTAAAAAGGGAGTTGGTAGAATTTATGATGAATTAAAAATAAATTGCCAACCAGTAGCCATTAACTCGGGAAATGTTTGGCCAAAAAATGGAGTTATGCAACCAAATAAAACAATAATAATATCAATCCTTCCATCAATAAAACCTGGCATGCTTCCTGCAGACTTTATAAGTTACGTAGAGGATAAAATTTACAATGAATTAAATTTGATGAATTAACCTTTCATTGGCATTACAACATAAATACTGTCATAATCAGCCGGATCTCTTATTAGAGCTGGAGAACCTGTATCCTTTAAATATATTTCAATATTATCTCCATCAAGTTGTGAAGCAACATCAATTAAATATCTAGAATTAAAACTTATGTCTAACTCATGATCAAACTTAACACTTAGGCTTTCTTTACCATCTCCACTATTTGTATTGTTTACTGAAAGATCAAGATTATCTTTTGATAGATTAAATTTAACTCCATCTTTTTTATCTAGAGATACTGACGCGACTCTATCAACTGAATTTAAAAATGATTTCAAATCAACTTCTAATTTTTTTTGATTTTCTTTAGGTATTACCTGAACATAATTTGGAAATTTTCCATCAATAAGTTTGGATATCAATATACTATTATTAATTTCAAATTTAATTTTTGATTTTATATTTGATATTTTTACCTCACCTTCATAATCCTCCAATAATGAACAAAGTTGAAAAATAGTCTTTTTTGGTAAAATTATCTGATTAAATTGTACTTTATTTTGAAGCCTTATCTTTGATACAGACATTCTATGACTATCTGTAGCAGCGGCAGTTAAAAAATTTTTATCATCAACTTCGGTCTGATGTAAAAATATCCCACTCAAGTAATGTCTGGTTTCATCGTTAGATACTGAAAATTTACATTTATTTAAAAGTTTTAGTAATTCTTTTGATTTAATCGAAAACTCATTATCATTAAAATTTTCATCCGTTAATGGAAATTCAGAAGCACTAATACAATTTAAATTAAAAATAGATTTTTCAGACTCTAACTGAAGTTTATTTTCACTAGGATTTGAAAAGTTAATTTTATTCCCTGATGAAAATTTTCTAACAATATCATAAATTATTGAAGAAGAGGAAGTAGTTTTGCCTTCTTCTATTATTTCTACATTTGGAATTTGATGAATAAAAATTAAATCAAGATCAGTCGCTGTTATTGTTAATTTTCCATTTGTGACATCTAACAATACGTTTGAAAGAATTGGCAAAGTGCTTCTTTTTTCAATTACACCCTGACAATAATTTAAAGATTTTTGAAGATCTTGCTGATTTACACTAAACTTCATTTTCTTTATTGTATAAAATCTTATTTTTTAAACTATCAATATTTATATTTAATTCATTGTCCTCTTTTCTTAATCTCTCAATTGTTTTAACTGAGTGAATTACGGTTGTATGATCCCGATTAGAGAATGATCTACCTATTTCTGGTAGAGATTTTGAGGTCAACATTTTTGAGAGATAAATTGCTGTCTGTCTCGGCCTCACAAGGTATCTTGATCTTCTAGGCGAAAGCATCTCGTTTTTACTAATTTTATAAAATTTACAGACTATTGTTTGGATCGTGTCGATATCCACTTTATTTTCAGTAAGATTTAATAAATCTTTCAATATGACTTTTACCTCAGACAAATTTGGAATTTTATTATAGATTCTTGTAAATGAAACAATTCTATTTAATGCACCTACTAATTCTCTTATACTTGTTTTGATTTCTTTGCTTAAAAAATTTTGTATTTCTTCAGAAATAATTACTTGATTGGAATAGGACAACTTTAGCTCTTCAGTTTTCGACTTGATTATTTTATACCTGAGCTCATAATCAGCATTTTGGATATCAACAACTAAACCTCCTGAAAATCTTGATTTAATTCTCTCTTGAATTCTAGAGAGTTTATTAGGTGGTCGATCAGCTGAAATAATTATTTGTGAATTTTTATCCAACAAGGCATTAAATGTATGAAAAAATTC
>CACEMI010000002.1:0-152836 GCA_902560585.1 uncultured Pelagibacteraceae bacterium
CTCTCCTAGATATATATAAACCACTAAGAACAATTATAAAAAGCCCCAAATATGTCCAATTATCTGGCAATTGATTAAATATATAATAACTAAGCAAAATATTAGTAATAATTTCAGTATATCCCAGAGGAGCAAGTTTAGAGGCATCTGCTAAATTTAATGATAGGATTATAAAAAGATGTGCAATTGCAGCTATAAAGCCAATTAAAGCCATCATAATCCACTGACTATTAGATGGTTGTATCCAGACACCTGGCATAAACAAAGACATTACTATAGTCCCTACTGTTCCAGCAAATAACAAAGTCAAAAGTGAGTTATCTGATGAACTTAATTTTCGAGTAATAATTAAGTAAAAACCATAGCAAATACCATTACCAAGGGCAGCTAAAGTAGCTAAATTAATCTCTATAAACCCTGGTCTGATTACAATTAGAGTTCCTATAAAACCCATAGATACAGCAGTCCACCTTCTTAAACCAACCTTTTCATTTAGAAAAAAAGGTGACATTGCAGTTACACATATAGGAGCAACAAATGCTAGTGTAAGAGCTTTTGGTAATGAAATTTCAGAAATTGCATAAAAGAATAAATAAGTGGAAAAGACAAAAATCAACCCTCTTATCAATTGAAGTAAAGGTTTTTTACTCCAAACTAAAGATTTTCTATCAAAAATAATCATTATTAAAAGAGCAAAAACAACTGTAAAAAAATATCTAGCCCAAGTAATTTGCAAAACATTCATAGAAGAGCTTAAATATTTAGCAAAAGCATCCATAAAAGGAACAATCATCCAAGCGGATGCATTGAGTATCACAGCCTTCATGAGTGAAGCATAGCTCTTAATTAAAGTATTTTAAAGCAAAGAATACAGTTATTGGGACTGTTATTAAAGACATCAAAGTTGAAACAACAATTGTACTAGAAATATTATCTACAATTTCTTTTGGAGAATACATAGAGGCAACTAAATAACAAAGAATGGCACTAGGCATCGATGATTGTATTAATAAAACTCCTGCTGCAAAGCCAGATAAATTAAAAAAAGATATTAGAGCAAAACCTATTAAAGGACCTATAATAACTCTTCCAGTGGATGTAATTAAAGCGTCCTTAAATGAAAAAACTTTCATTTGCGTTAGAGAAACACCTAAAGACATTAAAATCATTACAATCATTCCGTAAGCTAAAAGCATAACAGTATTCAAAACAAATATTGGTAAAGATATTTCGTAATATAGAAATAGGATTGTTGCAATTATTGCATAAAATGATGGGCTTTTAACTATTACATTTAGATCAAATTCTCTTTTAGCCAGAAAAATATTCAGAGTGAAATGCAGTAAAACAACTAATGATGATATAGCTGCGGCTATTCCCATGCCAAGTTTTCCATATGCAAACAAACATATTGGGATACCCATATTACCAGTATTAGGTAAAAAGAATGTTGGTAATTCTCTAAGATAATCTTTTTTCATTAATAATAGGAAAATTAATCCAACGATCAAAAAAGAAGTCAAAAGAATAATAGCGTATAAAAAATACTCAGAGAACATTGCAAAAGTTACACCACTAGCTGATATAGAAAATATTACTATAGATGGTGTACCGAAATTAGCTGAGTAAGTCGTTATAAAAGATGTATCAAAGTTTGGATTTTTTTTACCAAGAAAGTAACCAATACCTACAATAAAAAAAACTGGAAATAGAACTTCAAAAAGTTTGATATAAAGTTCCATTAAAATAATCTTATTAATACTGGATTTTTAATTATGTTTCGATTTAATTTAAAAGATTTAATACATTTTTGAGCACTTAATTCATTTGCATCATGAGTAATAATTACAATTGATGCTGTTTTTTTTTTACTATTTGGTATCTGGATAATTCTTTGAATTGATACTTTATATTTTGCAAAAATTTTTGTAATAGATGACAAAACTCCAGGTTTATCTTTAACTTCTAGTCTTACGTAAAGAGAATTGGATGAAATATCTTTATTAAAAATTTTTGGTTTTTGTCTTTTTGTTCTAGTAATTCCAAAAGGGAATTTAATATTTCCTCTTAAAATAGACAACAGGTCTGACATTATCGCAGATGATGTCGGCCCAGGTCCTGCCCCTTCACCTTGTAAAACACTTTCTCCTATTGGTGATCCATTTAGAATTACAGCATTCATCACGCCACTAACATTTCCGATATAAGAGTCTTTGTTAACCATGCAGGGATGAACTCTCTCAAAAATACTATTTTTAATAATCTCTGTAATACCAAGCAATTTAATTCTAAAGTTTAACTGATTGGCTATTTCAATATCTTTAAATTCAATATTTTCGATACCTTCCATCAAACAGTTTGATTTTGAAATTTTATTATTAAATGCTAATGAAGAAAGTATTTTTATTTTTGCCAAAGCATCATATCCATTTAAATCTAATTTAGGATTTCCAGGTTCAGCATAACCAAGGTTCTGAGCTTTTTTTAAAACACTAACAAAACTATCTTTAGTTTTTTCCATCTCGGACAAAATATAATTACATGTGCCATTAAGAATTCCATAAACTTTTGTTATTTTATTAGTTGCAAGACCTTCTTTTATAGTTCTAATTATTGGTATACCTCCAGCCACAGATGCTTCGAATTCTAAATTTACTCTATTTTTTTCAGCTAATTCACCAAGCTTATCTCCATGTTTAGATATGAGTGCTTTATTTGGTGTAATAACATGAATTTTATTTTTTAAAGCGGTTTCAATAACTTTCTTTGATATTCCATCTGATAAACCGATTGCTTCGATTATTATATGAAGATTTTTTATTTTTAAAATATCTAAAGGGTTTGCGTAAAATATTTTTTTGTTTATTTTAAATTTCCTTTTTTTGTTTTTATTTTTAGCTGAGATTCCAACAACTTTTATTTTCTTTCCAGTCTTAATTTCAATATCTTTTTTTTTAATATTTAACTCATTGTATACATATGATCCTATTTGACCAAGACCGATTACAGCAATATTAATATTTTTACTCATTTTTTCATTAATCTAATTTAGGAAAATCACTTAGCTCTCCATATTTAATTACATTACTTTTAAACTCATCAAAAGAGGTTTCATTTTCAAAATTTAGTTTTGTAATATCTGAATTTTTGTTTTCTTCTTCAGTTTTCCACATTGAAACAGGATGATTTAGAGAACAATGTGATAAAATAATTAAAAATAATATCATTAGTATTTTTTTATACATTTAGGCCTTCACCTTCATTAAATTTAAAATAATAATTCATATTTTGTACAGCTTGTCCCCCACCACCTTTAATCAAATTATCAATTGCGGACAATATTATTATTTTATCTTTATATTTGCTATTACATACTGAAATTAAACAATTATTAGTATTAATTACATCGTTCGTGCTTAAAAATGTATTTATTTTAGAAATTTTCACAAACTTATGACTTTTGTAATGATTGGTTAAAACATTTTGAATTTTTCTTAGGGTAGCATCCTTTTTTATATCAACATATATAGTACTTAATATTCCTCTAAACATTGGTGTAAGATGTGGAGTAAAATGAAATTTATTTTTTTTTCCAGTTTTTAAATCTAATTCTTGTTGAATTTCAGAATTATGTCTATGATTTGCTAATCCATAAGCACTAAGGGACTCGTATAAATTTTTATTTTTATATTTTTTATGCACCCCTCTTCCGGCTCCTGAATAACCAGATTTAGAGTCTATGATAATTGTTTTGTTATTAATTAGGTTTTTTTTTATTAATGGAATTAGTGGAATTAATACCGTAGTCGGATAACATCCAGGGCAAGATATAATTTTAAATTTTTTTATTAATTTTCCACTTATTTCAGGGATAGAATAAATACTATCTTTAATTAGATTTGAGGCGCTATGTCTAATTTTATACCATTTTTCATATTCATTTTTAGTATTTAGTCTAAAATCTGCAGCAAGATCAATAAGGAGATTATTTTTATTTAGATATTTTGATATAGATTGGGCCTCACCATTTGGAAGCGCTGTAAATATTATATCTACATCTGATAGGTATTTATTGTTAAACTTAGATATCTTTGGTAGTTTAAATTTCTTTAAATCCTTATCATAAAAATCAATTTTTCTTCCAACTGATGAACTGCCACATAAATATTTTATATTTATATGTTTATGTTTACAAAGGAGCTTCGTTAACTGCAATCCTATATATCCGGTTGCTCCACAAATAAGAACGTTTTTCTTAAGCATAAATTAATATAACAGTTGAAAATTAAAAAGAAATTATCTTTTAGAGAATTGAAAGCTTCTTCTTGCTTTTGCTCTACCTGGTTTTTTTCTCTCAACAGATCTAGAGTCTCTGGTTGTAAGTTTTTCCTTACGTAAAGTTGATTTTAGTGTTTCATCGAATTTAAGTAGAGCCCTTGAAATACCATGTACTAATGCACCAGCTTGACCGGTTTGACCCCCTCCAACAACTTTAGATCTAACATCATAATCCGTAGATTGATTTATTATTTCAAATGGTCTTAAAATTTGCATTTTGTGGTTTGCTCTAGGAAAATAATCATCAAGTGATTTTCCATTAACATAGAATTTCCCTGTACCTTTTTTTAACCAAACTTTAGCAACTGATTTTTTTCTTCTCCCTGTAGCATACTTGCTATCTTTAAAATCTAATTTTATCTTTGGTGATGATGTTTGATTGTTTTCCATACTAATTTCTAACTATATTTTTCTCATTAAGTTTGCTGATTTCAATTACTTTTGGATTTTGTGCACTATGAGGATGATCAGCTCCAGAGTAAATCTTAAGCTTTGACAATTGTTTTTTAGCTAGTGCTCCAGATGGTAACATTCTTTTGACAGCTAATTTTAAAATTTCACCAGGTTTTTTCTCACTTAATTTTTCTGGCGTTATTTCCTTTATTCCTCCAGGATAACCAGTGTGTCTATAATACTTTTTATTTTGAAATTTATTTCCAGTAAATTTTATTTGGTCTACATTTTTAACAACAACAAAATCGCCATTATCCATGTGAGGAGTGTATTTTGTTTTGTTTTTGCCTCTTATAATTTTTGATACAACTGTTGCAAGTCTACCCACTACGGCGCCTGTAGCGTCAATTTCAAACCACTCGCTATTTATCTCATCTTTTTTAACAAATTTTGTCATGAATGCGGGATTAATACTTATAATTACATATATTGTCAATTTATTATATTTTTTTTGGACTTAATGGTTGATTGAATTATAGGCATTTATTAGTAATAATAACCTCTTTAAAAAGGAATTCTCAAAGTTAATAATTAAAGGAGCCAAATGAGTGATAAAAAAAAAGAATTAAAACCAAATACTTATAAATTCGATACGTTAAGTTTGCATGCTGGTTATCAGCCACATAAAAATGCTGGTTCAAGACAGGTGCCAATTTACCAAACTACATCATACTTGTTTGATGATGTAGACCATGCTGCAGCTTTGTTTAATTTAGAAAGAGGTGGACATATATATAGCAGAATTTCAAATCCAACAGTTGGTGTATTAGAAGAAAGAGTTGCCTCACTTGAAGGTGGTACAGCTGCATTAGCTACGTCTTCAGGAATGAGTGCAATATTTTTAGCTGTAATGACATTGTGTGAAGCGGGTGATCACTTAGTCGTATCATCACAATTATATGGAGGTACTGTAAACCTATTTAGGTTAACGTTACCTAAATTTGGCATTAAATGTACTTTTGTTAAGCCAAGAGACACAGAAGGTTTTAAAAAAGCAATTCAAAAAAATACGAAAGGAATTTTTGGAGAATTAGTTGGCAACCCAGGTAATGAGATAATGAACATGCCTGAAATTGCTAAAATTGCACATGAGGCAGGTATACCTTTAATGGTTGATGCAACTTATCAAACTCCTTATTTGTGCAAACCTTTTGAACATGGTGCTGATATAGTAATTCACTCACTAACAAAATGGATGGCTGGACATGGATCTTCAATGGCAGGAATATTAGTTGAAGGTGGAAAATTTGATTGGATGCAAAATGATAAATTTCCAACTATGACAAAACCATATGAGGGTTATCACGGTTTATCTTTTGCTGAAGAATTTGGTCCAACAGCTTTTACAATGAAAGCTAGAGCTGAAGGCATGAGAGATTTTGGCCCTTGTTTAAGTCCCCAAAATGCATGGAACGTTTTACAAGGTATTGAGACCTTATCTGTTAGAATGAAAAAGCATTGTTCCAACGCAGAGGAAATGGTTAAATATTTAATGAGTCATGAAAGTGTTGCATGGGTATCACATCCAAGTGTTCCAGATCACCCAGATCATGAATTAGCAAAAAAACTTTTACCTAATGGTAGAGGTTCAATGATAGCATTTGGTATAAAGGGTGGAAAAGAGGCAGGTGTTGCATTTATCAATAATGTTAAACTAGCTTCTCACCTAGCAAATGTTGGGGACACAAGAACTTTAGTCATACATCCTGCATCAGGAACTCATTCACAAATGGATGAGGCAACTTTAAAATTTGCTGGACTTTCACATGATATGATTAGATTGTCTGTTGGTATTGAAGATATTGAGGATATAAAAAATGATTTCGAAGTTGGTTTTAGAGCTGCAAGAAAACCAAGACTTGTATCTAATCAATGAAATTTAAAGTAAATAATAACGAGGTTTATGCTTCAACGGGAGGTAGACCGTTTGACAAAAAAAAACCTTTAATAATTTTTGTTCATGGCAGCGGATTAACACATATGACATGGGTTCTTCAAACTAGATACTTTGCATTTCATGGATACAACGCTTTAGCAATAGATTTACCTGGTCACGGTCTATCTGGAGGTGAGAGTCTAAAGTCGATTGAGGAAATGGCTGATTGGGTAGCCTCAGTAATTGATGCAGTTGGACATAAAGAAGCCTCTTTAGTTGGTCACTCTCAAGGATGTTTAGTTACAATAGAATGTACTGCAAGATACTCCAATAAAATTAAAACCTTAAGTTTAATGGGAGGAGCAGGAGCAATTCCAATGAATCCTCAATTATTATCATTGGCAGAAAACAATGACCCAAAAGCAGTAGATTTAATGATGGACTGGGCTCATGGTCCTGCTGGACATTTTGGTGGTCACCCAGTACCCGGTTTATATCATATTAACACAGGAACAATGTTAGCAAAAACACGTACTATACAGAATACTTTAGGTGTTGATTTTAGAGCTTGCGATAACTACAAAAATGGATTTGAAGCTGCAAAAAAAATTAAATGTCCTACACTATCAATCTTAGCAACGGATGACAAAATGTGTCCAGTTAAAGAAGGAAAAAAGTTAGCATCTTTAATAGAAGGTAGTCAGGTAGACATAATTGATAACTGTGGTCATATGATGTTGTTAGAAGAGGCTGATAGAGTTCTTACAGTTTTAAAAAAGTTTATAACTACTAATTATCCCCCATTATCAAGTTAAATTTAAGCTTGATTGTAATTTTCCATTAAAGTTAAATATTAGTTTAAACGGAAGGGGAAAAAATGAGTAAAAATAAAAATCCAGAAACAATCGCTCTACATGGTGGCGATTACCGAAGTGATCCAGCGACCACTGCTGTAGCAGTGCCGCTATACAGAACAACATCTTATCAATTTAATGATACAGATCATGCTGCAAATTTATTCGCACTGAAAGAATTTGGAAACATATACACAAGAATAATGAATCCAACAAATGACGTACTTGAAAAAAGAGTTGCAGCTCTTGAAGGTGGTCTTGCAGCTGTAACTGTTGGTTCAGGTCAAGCTGCTTCAACGTTTGCAATAATGAACGTATGTCAATCTGGTGATAACTTTATTAGTTCAACAGATTTATATGGTGGGACAGTCAATTTATTTACACACACACTTAAAAAATTGGGCATTGAATGTAGATATGCTGATCCATCAGATCCAAGTAATTTTGAAAAATTGATTGATGACAAAACAAGGTGCTTTTATGCAGAAACTTTACCTAATCCTTATTTGAGAGTATTTCCAATTAAAGAAGTTTCTGACATAGGTAGAAAGCATAATATTCCTCTAATAATGGACAATACTGCAGCACCAGTAATTTGTAAGCCCTTAGAACATGGAGCTGCCGTAGTAGTTCATTCACTTACGAAATTCATTGGAGGTCACGGAACAGTTATTGGCGGAGCTTTAGTAGATGGAGGTAATTTCGACTGGACAAAAGATCCAAAAAGGCAACCTTTGTTTAATGAACCTGATGCTAGTTATGGTGGAGCTAAATGGGGTGAAGTAGTTCCACAATTAACAGGTGCAAATGTTTCTTTTGCAGTAAGAGCTAGAGTTTGTCTTTTAAGAGATCTAGGAGCTCCTTTAGCACCAGATAATGCTTGGGGAATAATTCAAGGACTAGAAACAGCTCCTTTGAGGATGAAACAACATTGTTCAAATGCCGAAAAAGCTGTTGCATTTTTACAAAAACACAAGAATGTTGAAAGAGTTATCTATCCTACCCTACACGAAGGTGAAATAGCGGCAAGATCAAAAAAATATATGAAGGGTGGTAACGGAGCGCTTGTAGGTATTGAGGTTAAAGGTGGTGTAGAAGCTGGTAAAAAATTCATTGAGTCATTGAAAATGTTTTACCATGTTGCAAATATCGGAGATGCTAGAAGCTTAGCAATACATCCAGCTACAACAACTCATAGTCAATTAACTGAGGAAGAATTATTAGCTGCTGGTGTTACTCCAGGATATGTAAGATTATCGATTGGAATAGAACATCCAGATGACATAATTGCAGATCTTGATCAAGCTTTAGGTGCGTCTGGAAAACCTAGCTTGAAAGCTGTGAGTTAGTTTTAGTATTTATAAATAAAAAATAAATACTTGAGGCAACTAAGAAAATTGAACTTATTTGGTGCATGGATGCTACTAATATCTGTGCACCATATAATAATGTAAATATACCTAATAAAACCTGTAAAATTATAAAAAAGCCTAAAAGATTAACTGATTTATATAAACTTGATATTTTGTTTTTATAAACTTTAAATAAAATAAAAAAAAATAAAAAACTAATCAAATACGCCAAAATTCTATGAATAAACTGCACCAATGATGGATCACTAAAAGCAGAAATTTTAAATAAATTACTATAACTATTATCATCAGGAAAAAAAGAATTTCCCATTAAAGGCCATGAATTATAAATTTTTCCAGCATCCATACCAGAAACAAATGCTCCAACTGATATTTGTATAAATATTAATAATAAAAAAGTTGAAGGAAGAAACCAACCTAATGTATTATTGTAATTGGTGTAAACTTTAATTTTTAAATAGTTCCAAAATATTAACGACAAAATTATAAAGGCGATTAGTAAATGTACAGATAATCTGAAATGACTAACATCTACTCTATCTACTAGACCACTACTAACCATGTACCATCCTATAAATCCTTGGAAACAAATCAAAATAAAAATCAAGTATAAGCTAATTAATTTTGAAAATTTAATCTTAAAAGTGAAGTAAATAAGAGGTATCAAGAATGAGATACCTATTAGCCTTCCTAAAAATCTGTGAGCCCATTCCCACCAAAAAATAACTTTGAATTCTTGCATAATCATATCGTAGTTCTGAAGTTTAAATTCAGGTATTTCCTTATATAAATCAAAGTACATAATCCAATCTGATTTATTTAAAGGTGGTAAGAAACCAGAAAATAATTGCCATTGAGTAATTGAAAGACCAGAATCGGTCAATCTTGTTAATCCGCCAACTACAATCATTATTGAAATAATCCAAAACATGGAGATTAACCAAAAAGAAATTTGACTGTTTATTCTATGATTTTCGCTATACATATTTGGATAAATATAATAATTTTTTAATAATCCAATTATATAAATGTCGCCTCTAAAAAAACAAAAACTAGATAAAATTCGAGCAGATCTCGATAAATTAGACAATTCTTTGATTAAATTAATAAAAAAAAGAACTAATTTAGTAAAGAAAGTCCTAGCTCTTAAAGAAAAAAAAAATCAAATAGTCGATAGAAAAAGAATAGCTGTAATTTTAAGAAATATAAGAAAAAAATCTATTAAAAATAATATTGATCCAAAAATTACAAATAGAATTTGGAAGAATATGATTTCTGCTTATATAGATTTCGAAAAAAGAAATTTTAAAAAAAAATAAATTATTTACTGTGAGGTGGTAATTTTTTTTCTACGAAAACTTCATGTTTTCTAGTAGCTGGATTATATTTTTTTGCTTTTAATTTTACTTTTGCTTTTTCTCCACCGGCAGGTTTTTTAACATAATAAAAAAAAGGACTATCAGGTTTTTCTTCCGGTACGAGTCTTACTTTTACATGTGTTTTTTTAGCCATTATTATTCCTTAAATCTAATAATATATTTTTAATTTTTTTTACTTTTGATTTTAAAATATTTTTTTGTTTTATAGTTGTATTGTAAATTTCGTCAATATCAGAATTGTCTGAATTTAAAGCCTTTTTAACACCATTAAGTGTCATACCTTTATTTTTCAATAAATACTTTATCTTCTTTAGAATATTTATTGAATCTTCATCATAATATCTTCTTTGACCAGTAAAAATTTTTGGTTTGATTTGCTTAAATTCTTTTTCCCAAAAACGAATAGTATGTGTAGAGAGGGTACCTTTTTCCTTATCAATTAAATCAAGTATCTTTGCAACCTGACCAATAGTTTTGTATTTACTATTTTTTTTATTTTCCATTTTTATTAATATAACTCTTTAATTCTTTGGATGCTTTAAATAAAATTACTTTTCTTTCCTGTATTAATTTAATTTCTTTTGTTTTCGGATTTCTGCCAACGCGCTGGTTTTTTTTTCTAAGGGTAAAAGTTCCAAATTTTGCAATTTTTACTTTTTTATATTTAATAATATTTTTTAATAATATTTCTAATATATCCTCTAATAAAGTTTCACTTAGTTTTTTTGAGAAACCTATCTGCATATAGATTGAGTTTGTAATATCTTTCTTTGTTAAATTTATTCTTGTCACCTAACTTAAATTACTTTTAATTTGATCTATTAGATTTCCTCTAATTGTTTTTTCACATACTTTTAATGAGTTAGCAAATCCAAAAGAATCGGTTGATCCATGACTTTTAATAACTGGTTTATCTAATCCAAGTAGTATAGCTCCATTATAGAGACGAGGATCTAGTTTGTTCTTAAATTTTTTTAAATTACTATAATTAATTAGTGATGAAAATTTACCTATAATAGAACTACTCAGAGCTTTTTTCATCTCACTTATTATAAAATTTGAAGTCCCTTCAGCAGTTTTGAGAGCAATATTTCCAGTAAAACCATCTGCAACAATCACATTTACATTACCTTCCATTATATTGTTTCCCTCAATATATCCTTTAAATTCAAAAAGATTATAATTGTTTTGACTTAAAACTTGATAAGTATCTTTGATTGTTGCATTGCCTTTTAATTCCTCCGATCCTATATTCAATAAAGCGACTTTAGGTTTTTCGTTTTCAAACAAAGCTTTAAGTAATGCAGATCCCATTATTGAAAAATCGATTAAATTTTTTTTACTACACTCAATATTTGCGCCTAAATCTAAAACTACATTCATTCCTTTCTTGCTTGGCCACAGTGCAGATAGAGCTGGTTTGTCAATATTTTCAATCATTTTTAAATTGAGTTTTGATATAAGAAAAAGCGCACCAGTATTTCCAGCAGAAATTATTGCATGAGCTTCATTCTTTTTTATAGCCTCTATTGCAAGCCATAAACTTGTATCTTTACCTTTTTTTGCTGCAGACAATGCCGTATCCTCACCTTCAACTATTTTGTTAGTGTGAGTTATTTCAATTATATCATTTGAAATTTTATATTTTTCTATTAACGGATTAATCAAGTCTATATTACCAAAAACTTTATATTTGATATTCTTAGATACTTTAGAGTGGATACCGATTCCTTCTATTATCTTCGAAGGAGAATTATCACCACCCATTGCATCAACAGCAATAATAATTGGGTTGTTCATAAAAAATTATTCTTTAGGGTCTAAAACTTGTCTTCCTTTATAAAATCCTGTTTTCAAATCTAAATGATGAGATAGTCTATATTCTCCAGATTTCTTATCCTCAATGATATTTTTTGAAGATATTTTCATGTGAGAGCGTCTTTTGCCAGCTCTTGATTTTGTAGTTTTGCGTTTAGGAACAGCCATAATTAAAATTTAAGATCTAATATATCTTTTGTAAAGATTTTTAAAGAGTTTTTTGTCAAAAAAACACTAAATTTATTAAAATATAGAACAAATAAATCATTATCATCCTTTATATTCATTAAATCACCCAAAGTTTGTTTTTTTTCAGACATCTTCAAAATATCCCATTTTTCAATTTTTTCTAATATTGAAAAAAATAAATTTACATAATCTTTCATTTTCTTATTAACCGAAACATCTCCATAGCCAATTTCTCTTATAGAAAGCTCTATTTGCCTAATAAAGAAATCAAATAAATCTTGCGACTCTTGTTTTGATATTTCTTTTTTATAAAACTTAAGAAAAAAACCAAAATGAAATAGTAGGATAATAAGTCTATCAGAAAAAGTATCATTATTTTTGAGATTTAAGTAAAGATTTTTATTTCTAGTTAATTTTATCAAATTATTGTAAATATTTAAATATTCTTTTTTCATATGAAATTTTTAATATTAATATCTTTATTTTTATTTACACTTAATTGTTCATTAAATAAAGTTGCAAATACCCATGGATCAAGATTTATAGAGACAAAATACAATAAAATTGTATTGAACAAATCTAATAAAAATGATGTAAGAAAATTAATTGGACCACCATCTTCTTTAAGTGATTTTAATGATATTTGGTTTTATATTGAGCGCAAAAAAATCAATCAGTCGTTATTTAAGTTAGGTAAGCAAAGAATATCCACTAATAATGTTATTATATTGGAATTTAATCAAATGGGAATTGTTTCAAAAAAAGATTTTTTAAAATTAGATAATATGAATGATATAGTTATTGATGAAAAAAATACTAAGAAAAAATTTGCTCAAGATAATACTCTCTACAACATATTGTCATCTTTAAGGGATAAAGTTAATGCACCAAACAGAAGAAATAAATAAATGGCGGTCCCTAGGGGAATCGAACCCCTCTTTCATGGATGAAAACCATGTGTCCTAACCGATAGACGAAGGGACCAGTCGAGATCTTTTATTGTAATTTTTTCAATTAATCAAGTAATCGAAACTTCTTTTTTAATTATCTCTAAAACAGCATTATTATGAGTTACAATTGTTTCTGTTATAAATTTATCATTTTTTTTAATAATTCCCTTCATAAGATCACCTGAGGTTATTCCTGTCGCACAGAAGATGCTTTCTCCCTTAACAATTTCATTTATCTCATATTTTTTATTCAAATTTTTAATACCCATTTTCTTAGCTCTATTTATCTCATTTTCTGTACTGAAAATAAATCTACCTTGAAAATTGCAATTTAGTTTCTGAAGAGCGGCTGCAGCTATAACACCTTCTGGACCACCGCCTGTGCCCATAAATATATCAACACCATATTTTTTATCAGAAACCAATAAAGCTGCTGATACATCACCATCAGATATATATTTTATATTTACTTTTAATCTTTTTAGCTCGCTAATAATTTTTTTATGTCTTGGTCTGTCAAGTATACATACAGATATTTCATTGGGTTTTTTGTTTGTTGCTTTTGAATAATTGTTAATATTTTTTTCGACTGTAAAATCTAAATCAACAATATTTCTTGGAATATGGTTCCCTGTTGCAATTTTTTCCATATAAGTTTCTGGTGCATTAAAGAGATTGCCCTTTTCAGAAACAGCCAAGACTGACATTGCACCTGGTTGATTTTTAGCTACAAAGTTAGTTCCTTCAACAGGGTCAACGGCAATGTCTATTTCAGGTCCTTTTCCAGTTCCAATTTTTTCACCAATATATAGCATAGGAGCCTCATCAAGTTCACCCTCACCTATGACTACCTCGCCTTTAATATTTAATTTGTTTAACTGATCCCTCATAACATCGGTTGCAGCTTTATCTGCTAAAATTTTTTCATTTTTTCCAATATATGGAAAGCATGCTATTGCTGAGTTTGATGTTATGTCTACAAGATTATTTAACAAATCTTTTGATAATTTCATCTATACTATATTTAAGTTTTTGAAACTTCCTTTGTTTCTTCAGCTTCTAGTCTATATTCAAATTCTCTTAATCTTTTATAAACACTAGCAAGTTCAATAATTGTTGGCCAGGCTTTTAAGATATATTGCATTGATCCTTCAACACGTCCAAAAGCTCTTATTATTTGCTGCATAACACCCAAAGTAACAGCGCCAGCTACTATTGCTGGTGCTAAAAATACATATGCAGATAAAACATTTGCTTGTAGGTATGCAATCCTACCAATATTAAAATATAGATATCTTATATAACTTAGAAAATGTATACTACGCACATCATCAAAAAGTTCCTCAATTGTTTTCGGCCTTATAGTTCCATCATCCTCAGCAATAACTAATATTTTTCTGTATGCAGCCTCCTTTTTTTGAAGATCATATTCAACACCAACCAATTTTAATATTAATCCTAGTACTATTAAAAAAATTGTTCCACCGACCGACCAAATAAGTGCTCCAACGATTAACCCGTAGTCCCAATCACCAAAAAAGAAAATTGGAATTCCAATACTTAATCCAAATAATATCGGCATAAACTCGACCAATATCATAATGGCTTCAATTAAACTTGTACCCAATGATTCCATTATTCTAGAAAATTTTATTGTATCTTCTTGAACTCTTTGTGATGCTCCTTCAATTTTACGGGCCTTTTCATATACACTATGATAATATTCAACCATAGCAGTTCTCCATCTGAAAAGATAATGAGATGTAAAGTAGCTAACTATTACAGCTACACCCACATACATAGCCGCAAGTGTTATAAATGAAAATAAACTTGCCCAATATTCTTCAATGGTTATAGCATTTGGTTCACCAAGTGCTTTTTGAATCATATCATAAAACTCACCAAACCATTCGTTAATTTTAACGTCAATTTTTACTTGTACCCAGAGTGAAGATAGAATTATTAACGAACCAACCCATGACCAAAGATACCATTTTTTTATTGTAAAAAATCTAAACATTACTTGGTAAAATTATCAGCGTATGATTTTTTGATTATTTTTCTATTCTTTGGTTCTATTACTTCAAAATCAATATTATTTTTTTTTGCATAATTGATTGCTAAATCTTTAGATTTAAATTCTAAATTTATCTCAGAATTTGTATCTGATGAGCTTTCCCATCCCATCAAAGGGTTTTTGCCAGGATCTTTTGTAATAAATTCAATTATCCATTTATCAAACTTTTTCAATCCTGACTGCATAGCGGTTTTAGATGGTTTATAAATTTTTGCTTTTTTCATAATAGTGGTCGGGGCGGCAGGATTTGAACCTGCGACCCTCTGGTCCCAAACCAGATGCGCTACCAGGCTGCGCTACGCCCCGATTGCAGTACTAATACAGCAGAAAAAACGAAATTCAAAGGTTATAATATATACAAATATCTAAAATTTTTGATAATTAATGTTATAAGAGATCATATGATCATAGAATGTCCAAATTGTAATAAAAAATTCAATATAGCAGAAAATTTAATACCTGACGGTGGTAGAGATCTAAAGTGTAGCAGTTGTGGTAATATTTGGCATTATGAGGTCGATACTAATTTTGAAACTACAACAAGTAAATTATCAAATGAATCTAATAAAGAAATTGAGATAACAAAAACTAAAATAGAAAATGAAGAAATAAAAACAGATATATCTAAAATTAATATTAAAGAAATAGGTACAAATGAGCCTGAAATTGATAATAAAACCACTTTAATAAAAAATAAGATTATTGATGAACAAAAGGAAAAAATTAATAAAAAACGACCGATATTAAAGAAAAATAAAAAATTAATTATTAAAGATAAAAAAGAAAATGAAAAAGCCAATCAAGGAATTAAAAATATATTGGCATATTTTTTAATTATAATCATATCATTATTAGCAATTATATTATTAGCTGATACTTTTAAATTACAAATAATAAACTCATTTCCTAATCTAATCCCTTTATTTGATAGTTTTTATGAAACTTTACTTGATTTAAAACTATTTTTAATAGATTTAACTAATTAAAATGATACAAAAAATTACAAAAGGCTTCGTATCTTTTTTTAAATTAGAAGCAGCCAGTGGTATAGTTTTACTCTTTGCTGCAATAATTGCGTTAATAATAAGTAATTCTGAATTATCTGATTTATACTTTTCTACCTTAGATAAATACTTATTTATTGGAATTAATAACTTTGGATTGAAACTTTCAGTATTACATTGGATCAATGATGCCTTGATGGCAATATTTTTCTTTTTTGTAACACTTGAAATTAAAAGAGAGTTTTTACAAGGTGAATTATCTAATATCAAACAAGCACTTCTTCCTATTATTGCTGCTGTTGGTGGGATGGTTGTTCCTGCACTAATATATGTTTTTATAAATTTAGGTGATGGTGAAACACTAAAGGGTTGGGCAATTCCATCAGCCACTGATATTGCTTTTTCTTTAGGTGTTTTATCATTATTAGGAAGCAGAGTTCCTCTTTCATTAAAAGTATTTTTAACAGCTTTAGCAATTATTGATGATTTAGGAGCGATTGTAATAATAGCTCTATTTTACTCTGGTGATTTAAGCTTTAAATATTTATCTTTAATGCTGCTAGCATTTATAGTCTTATTAATTATAAATAAATTTAATATTAAAAAATTTCTACCCTATTTGATAGTAGGGATTTTCTTATGGGATTTTACTCATAATTCAGGCATTCACGCTACAATCGCTGGTGTATTACTTGCAATGACAATCCCTCACAGAAAAAAAGACAAAGATTTCTCACTCCTTATCAAAGTGGAGCATGCAATAAGTCCTTATGTTGCGTTTGGAATAATGCCTATTTTTGCTTTTGCAAATGCAGGTGTGTCCTTAGAAGGATTATCGTTATCATCATTGTTAGATAAAGTGCCCCTAGGTATAGTTTTAGGTTTGTTTGTTGGAAAGCAATTAGGTGTGTTTGTTTTTTCTTATGCATCAATTAAATTAAAAATTGCTCAAATGCCAAGTAATACGAGCTGGTATAATTTTTATGGAGTTGGAGTTTTAACTGGCATTGGTTTTACTATGAGTTTATTTGTTGGAAATTTAGCTTTTGCAGAAAATTTGCAGTACATGGATGGTGTTAAAATTGGAGTTTTGACTGGGTCATTATTATCCACTTTATTTGGTTACTTTCTAATATTACTTACTCCAAATAAATAATTAAAATAATGAAAAACCTAATAATATTTGGATTAACTATAATTATGATATTTTTTAAAACCTCATCCCACGCTAAATATGAAAAAATTTTCTATGACTTTAAGATAAATAGCATATCTGGTGATATAATTAATTTAAGTGAATTTAAGGGAAAACCAGTTTTAATAGTAAATACTGCAAGCTATTGTGGATTTACTAAACAATATGAAGATATGCAAAAACTATGGGAAAATTATCGAGAAAGAGGTTTAGTTGTAATTGGCATTCCGTCAAATTCTTTTAATCAGGAAAAAAATAATAACAGTGAAGTAAAAGAATTTTGTGAAGTTAATTTTAATATTAATTTTCCAATGACTGAAATAACAAATGTTAAAGGTGATGATGCACATGAAATCTATAAATGGGCCAAAGAAAATCATGGGAAATCAGCTGTTCCAAAATGGAATTTTTATAAAATATTAATTAATAAAGAAGGTAAAATTGAAGATACATATGCATCTTTGACAAATCCAACATCTAAGAAAATTATAAATAAAATTGAAAGTTTGTTAGATTAAAATAGTTAAACCATCATGTGCTGGTATAACACTTTTTGGTAATTTTTTTTTAATGTCATTATAGTCTATCTCATTGCTTAGATTTGTAAGTATTGTTTTCTTTGGGTTTATTTTATGAATTAGATTGAATACATTTTCTAAATTAAAATGTGTGGGATGATAATTATACCTTAAACAATCCACAATAAGATATTTTAAGTTTTTTAGATACTTTAAATCCTTATCATCTATCTTATTAACATCAGGAGCATAAGCACATTTATTATTAATAATATAGCAGATGCTTTTTATTGAACCATGATGAACCTTTAAAGATTTAATAATGATACTAGTATTTAAATCTCTCACTACGTGTTTTTTTTTTAATATTTTGGCATCAAGTATAGATGGATAATCTTTATAATCGTTAAAACAATAACCAAATGTATTTTTGAGATTTTTATATGTAGCGCTGTCTGCAAATATAGGAATTTTTTTTTTATTTTTTAACGAGAAAACTCTCAATTCATTGATACCATGAGTTTGGTCAGCATGAGAATGAGTATAAAAAACTTTATCGATATTTTTAACTTTGTTTTTAAGCAATTGAGATTTTAAATCTGGAGAAGTATCAATAAGAATATTAATATTTTTTGATCTAATTAAAGCTGAGCATCTTGATCTTATATTTTTTTTATTATTAGGATCACATTTACCATAGTAACCATCAATACGAGGTATACCTAAAGAACTTCCGCAGCCTAAAATAGTTAATTTTAGACTCATATTTCAAAAAATAATCTATTGAAATTGTCTGTGGTTATTTTGTCAAGTTTGTCAAAATCTATACTTTTTAATTCTGAAAGTTTATTTAACGTATACCTTACAAAAGATGGTTCATTCTTTTTACCTCTCATAGGTTCAGGTGCCAAAAATGGACTATCAGTTTCAATTAGCAATCTTTCTAAGGGTAATTCTTTAAACGTATTTTGAAGTTCAGTGCTTTTTTTAAATGTAATAATGCCACTAGCTGAAAAATAAGTATTAAGCTCCATTAATTTTAATGCAAAAGGTAATGACCCTGTAAAGCAATGCATTAATATCTTTAAACTACTATCAGAATTTTTTAAGATTTCATATGTTTCAGTTTCGGCATTTCTTGAATGAACAATCAATGGCATATTTAATTCCACTGCAGCATCGATGTGATTTTGAAAACTTTTTATTTGTTTATCTTTATCACTATTATTGTAATAAAAATCTAATCCTGTTTCACCTACACCAATAATTTTATCTTTTGTCTTTATTTTATCAACTATTTCATCTTTCGATAGTTGATCTGTATTTGTTTCGTGTGGATGTATTCCAAAAGTACCAAATATCATTTCATCTTTTTTTATTATTTCTAAAAGTTTAGGGAAACCATTCAATGTTGTAGATATTGTTAAAAGTTTGCTAATACCCTCCTTTTTGCTTCTTAATAAAACATCTTCAATGTTTTTAATTAAAGGGTCGTGATCTAAGTGACAGTGTGAGTCAATCATTTTTTTCAATTTTTTTAAATAATATGTCTAATTTATTTAATTTAAGACCTTTTTGTAAATAATTATTTTCTTTTACTGTTTCAAAATTAATATTATTTTCGTTTATGCTAAATACGTCAAGTACTTTTAGCGATGAAGATGGTATTATTGGATAAAGCAATATAGAAACTTTTCTAATTAACTCTAATGCAACATAAATAATAGTATTCATTCTTAATTTATCCATTTTTTTCTTCCAAGGTTCTTGATCATTAAAATACTTATTTGCTGAAAATAATTGTTCAACAATAAAATTTATATATGAATTTACATCCTGATTGTTTGAATATTCAATTAAATCATTGTAACTTTTAGAATATTTATCCAAAACAAAATTATCATCATTAGTAAAATTATCTTTTTCAGGAACCTCATAGTTAGCATTCTTTTCACAAAAAGCTAAAACTCTTTGACACAAATTCCCATAATTGTTTGCTAAATCGCTATTTATACATAATTCTAATTTTTCTTGTGAAATATTTCCATCATTGCCAAATGAAACTTCTTTAATTAAATAATATCTCAAAGGATCTAAACCATAATTGTCTATAATTTCGAGTGGATCTAGAATATTGCCTTTTGACTTTGACATTTTTTCGTCGCCAGAAAGTATCCATCCATGTCCAAATACTCTTTTTGGTGGTTTAATATCAGCTGCTAATAAAAAGGCTGGCCAATAAATAGCATGAAATCTTAATATATCCTTACCTATCAAATGAAGATCTGCTGGCCAAAAGGATTTATATAAATTGTCACTTTCATTTGGGTAATTTAAAGCACTAAGATAATTTGTTAGGGCGTCTAACCAAACATAAATTACATGCTCATTATTAGTAGGTACTTTGATACCCCAATTAAAGGATTTTCTGCTCACAGATAAATCTTTTAAACCTGATTTAACAAAGCTGATAACTTCATTTTTCCTAGTTTCAGGTAAAATAAAATTTGGGTTTTTACTATAAAACTCAATTAATTTATCCTGCCATTTTGATAATCTGAAGAAATACGATTCTTCCTCTACCCACTCAACATTAGATCCAGAGCTTATTGATTTTTTTACCCCATCAACATCTTCGATTTCACTCTCTGAATAAAAGGCTTCATCTGACACGGAATACCAACCGGAATATTTTGATAAGTAAATCTCACCTTTTTTTTCAAGAACATTCCAAAGGTTTTGAACAGACTTAGCATGTCTATCCTCGGTAGTTCTTATAAAATCATTATTAGATAAGTTTAATGTTTGAGATAGATCTCTAAAAGTTTTGCTAATTTCATCACAAAAAAGTAAAGGATCCATTTTCTTTTGTTCTGCAGCACGTTGTATTTTTTGTCCATGCTCATCTGTACCAGTCAGAAAATACACATTAAAACCTTGTATTTTTTTTAGTCTTGCAAAAAAATCAGCAATTATACTAGAATATGCATGACCCATATGAGGTTTTGCAGACGGATAGTATATTGGGGTTGTGATGTAGAAATTTTTACTCACTTAATAATTTTTCATTAAATTCTAGAAAAAATGATTCAAAATCTAAATTATATTTTTTAACAAAAGATAGTTTTTGATAAAAATATTTTTTTATTTTGAATGAATTTTTTTTTGAGTTATTTATATTTTTGTAGAAAAAAAGTTCAATAAATAAATTTAAGTATTCTTTAATAAATTCATCAGATGTATATATTTTATTTTTAATTACATATGACAATAAATCTTCAATATTGCACTCTTTTATAGACAAATCATTACTTTCTAGGAAATTTACTAATGATATTAAAAATGATGGAGAATTATAATTATTTATAAAGTCCAAGTTTATTTCATTATATATATCAATATTAAAATAATAATTCACAATCTCAATTACTTCTGAATTTTTTAAATTTGATTTAAATTCTAAACATCTAGATTTAATTGTTTCTAAAATTTTAAATTCAGAATTGTTGATTAAAATATAATATGTATAGTCGTTGGGCTCCTCGATAGATTTTAATAGAGCATTCGCAGAATTTATACCCATTAGATTTATATCCTCAATTACTATAAATCTTCTATCATTATTAAAAGAGGTTTGATTTGTAAATTGAATCATTTCTCTTATTTGATCAATATCAATTATTTTTTTATCTTTTTTTTTTTTAATTTCAAAAATATTGGGGTGAGAGTTAGCAGATATCATTTTAGATAGGTTGTTATTTTGATTATATTCATTGCTTTTTAAATTATAAAACTGTTCATTATTTTTAGAATAGAAATAGTTTAAAAGATGGTTTACTAAAAGTTTTTTACCTATACCTTTTGGACCATTAAGTAAAATCTTATTAGGAAGTTTTTTTATCTGTTCAAGATAAATTAATTCATTAAAAATATATTTATGACCAATGAGTTTACTAATTTCGTTCATTTATTTTAATATATTCTCAATTTTATTAATTAATTTATTTTCAGTTATTTTTAAATTATCTTTGTTGCTATCTAAAATTAAGTATTTAGATTTATTTTTACTCGCAATTTTTAAAAATCCTTTTTGAACTTTATTATAAAAATTATAGTTAAAGTTATCATATTTATTGATATTTTTTCTTAACTTGAGCCTCTTTAACAAATTCTTTTTATTTACAACATTTAAAAAGGTAAAATTAGGTTTTAAATTTCCTAATAAAAATTTGTTCATTTTTAAGATTAAATCTTTATCTAAACCCAATCCGTAATGTTGATAAGCCAAAGTCGAGTCAACAAATCTATCAATCAATATAACTTTTTTTTTATAATTTTGTTTTAATATTTTATCAAAATTTTCTGATCTTGACGCCATAAATAGAAATAAGTCTGTTTTGTAATTTAATTTAGATGTTTTGTTCAACGTTAATGATCTTAATTTTTCAGAAAAGTTAGTACCACCAGGCTCTCGAAGAGTAATGTATTTTATTTTGTTTTTTTTTAAATATTTGATAGCTTTTTTTAGACTAGTGGATTTTCCAGAAGTCTCTATACCTTCAAAGACTATAAGGGGAGTTTTAGACATCGCCCCATATTAGAAAATTTATTGAGGAAATAAATCTGGAAAATATATTTTGCCTTTTTACATTTTCAAAGGCTAACAAATCATACTCCCCTATTTGTTCATCTTTATAAGAAATTTTAACTTTGCCTATTATATCATTTTTTAATATTGGAGCTTTTAATGGTCCTTGATAATTAATAGATACTTTTAGATATTTTTTTTTAGCTTTAGGAATTGTTTTATAGACATCCTCAGCAATATAAGATTTAACAGTTTTTTTAGTACCCTGCCAAACATCTAACTCATCAAATATTTTCTCTTTTTTAGCAATATTAACTGTATCAAAATTTGTTAATCCATATGTAAGTAACTTAAGAGACTCTTTAGATCTCTGATTCTTTGATGAAAAGCCACTTCCAACTGCAATTATTCTTCTATCATTTCTTTTAATAGTTGATGCAAGAGAATATTTTTCATAAGCGAGGTATCCTGTTTTTATGCCATCAACTCCTATATTTTTATAAAGCAAAGGATTACGATTACCTTGTTTTATTGGATCTCCACCTGTTCTATCCCAAGTAAATTCCGTTTCTTTATAATATTTATAATAATTTGGATAATTTTTTATCAAGTAATTTGACATAATTAATATATCTCTAACTGTTGATAAATTATCTGGAGCATTTATTCCTGATGAATTCGTAAAGTTAGTATTTTCCATTCCAATTTCTCTTGCTTTTTCTGTCATCATAATTGCAAATTCTTCCTCTGTTCCAGCGATACCCTCTGCCAGCGCAATACAAGCATCATTGCCTGATGAAATGATGATGCCTCTTAGTAAATCTTCTACTGTTATTTCATCTCCAACCATAATAAACATTGAAGAATAGCCAGCTTGAGACAATCTCCATGCATTTTCAGAAACTAAAAACTTATCTTCTAAAGACAATTCACCACTTTTAAGCAAATCAAAAGCTATTATCGAAGTCATAATTTTGGTCATTGATGCTGGAAATATTTGTCTATCAGCATCTTTCTCAAACAATATTTTGCCTGACAAATAGTCTTGAACAATGGCAGTTCGTGCATTCACATCAAAGTTAGCTAAAACAGGTTTTGTTAAAAATATTAAGACAATAAAAATTAACGACAAATTTTTTATTTTCATAATTTAATTATTTCAATACTATCAAAATCAAGATTTTCGATATTATGAAATCCTTTCTTCAATTTTTCAAAATCCTTATAAGGTCCTTTATAAACTCTAAAATTATTTTGTGACAACTTTTTGATTAAGATATTCTTAATATTATATTCTTCAAATAGCCTATTTTTTAACATAATAGCAGAGTCTTCAAAATAAAAATCTCCAAATTTAATTATATAATTAAAATTAGTAACAAAATTCTTAATATTGGACTCTTTTGTTTCTGCCTCTAGGCTTATATTTTGGATCATTATATCGTCAACTGGGGCTTTATTTGCAACCTCTTTTTCTTCATCAAAAGTTTTAACATCATTTGCAACGTACAAATTATTGGAGTTGATTGTTTCAATAAATATATAAGGTTCATCTGGATTTATTGATAGTTCATTAACAATTCTATTAGTGATTACTGAATTGTAAAAGATTGGCAAAACTGTTTTGTTCTGAACAACAGTTATTAATGATTTACCATTTATAATATTTGTTATCCTAACAGGTGTTCCATTAGGTAAGTTAGGACTTAAAATAGTAATTGAAGCATTATCTAATTTATATTCCAATGAATTGGCTGTATCTTCACTATAAATCAAAGCAAAACCCTTGTTAGAATAAACAATATTTAATAACTCCTCTTTTGTATTTTTTTTTTGTGTTTCTTTAATTTCTTTTTTTTTGACTATAGATTTTGTATCTTCAGGCTTGTTCTTAATGTTTATGTTTGATGAATGATGTTCGCAGGCAAATATAATTAAAAATAACAGATATAATATATATTTAAATTGCATTTTTGAATTTACTTTTCAATGTGCACACAGCTAATGCAAATCTTAAAGATCTATTCCATTTTAATATTAGTTCATAATTGTCAAAAACTACATAAGCTGGAGTTAATTTTTTTGCATCTGGAATAATATCATAATCAGGGGTCACAAGTGCAGCATTTAAATTATCAAAATTATTAAGAATTTCACTATTTTTAATATACTTTTTTAAATATGATATTTTATGTTTGTGTTTAATTTGTTTTGCAGATGTATTTAGATATTCACTAGGTGTTTCATTTATAAGCTCCACTTTGAAAAAACATGGAGTATTATTATCCCAACCTATCTTGTTTAAATAATTAGCAGCAGAAGCAAATGAGTCTTCTATATTTTTCAAATTAATTGTTTCATCTTTATTATAATCCATTGCATAATTTTTAATAGTAGAGGGCATAAATTGAAAATTTCCAAATGCTCCAGCCCATGATCCTAAATAATTATCTGGATTAATAATTCCTTTATCAAATAAAATTAATAGAGTAATGAGTTCAGATGTGAAAAATTCGCTCCTTCTTTTGTCATAACTTAAAGTAGCCAAAGAAGAGACAATATCCATTTTTCCTAAATAGTTACCAAAATTTGTTTCAATGCCCATTAGAGATAGAAGTAAGTTCTTATCAACAGAAAATTCTTGAGAAATTTTATCGATAGTTCTTTTGTTTATCTTGTATATTTTTAATCCAGAATTAACTTTTTTATTATTAGCTCTTTTAGAAATATAAGTTTTTGTGTCTTCATAAAACTCTGGTTGAAATCTGTCATATTTTATAACATCTTTTAAGAAAATTGATTTTTCTATTGTATTTTCAATTGTATTTAAACTCACACCTCTTTCTAAAGCAATTAATTTAAATTTTTTTTTCCACTCATCAAATGTAAAATCGTCTGCTTGAGTTTCAAAATTAATAATTATAAAAAGAAAAAAAATATAAAGTTTAATTTTTTTCATAAATATCTTTTAAATATATAAATACAGCAATCCATATTAAAATAAAACTAACTAACTGATTTAAGTTGAATTGCTCATTATAAATGAAAAAACCAAGTATAAATTGCAAAGTAGGAGTAATATAAAAAATCATACCAGCTGGACCTAGCCCTGATAATTCAACACCTCTTACATAAAGAAAAAGAGGAATCACTGTCATTGGTCCTGCTAGCATTAAAAGTGGCATCAAAGAAGGATTTGATAAACTGAAATCGTTATAATTATTAATGCTTATAAAATAAAATGCTACTAATACAAATGGAAGTAAGTACAAACTTTCTATAAAAAGGCCAATATCTGTTTCGACATTAATTTTTTTTCTAAATAAATTATAGAAACTCCAACTGACTGCAACAATTAAACCTACCCATGGTATAGATTTAAAGTCTAGTATTAATAAATATAAAACAGAAATGATTACAATAAAAATTGAAATTTTGCCTTTTTTTGTGATTGGTTCTTTGAAAAAAAAATTACCTAAAAAAACACTTATAATTGGCATTATAAAATAACCAAAACTTGCTTCGATTATTTTATCCTGACTAACAGCGTATATCCAGACACCCCAATTAATAAAAATTAAAAAACCTGATATAAAAAGAATAAATAATTTTTTTTTATCACTAATAATTTTTATAAAAATACTCCATTTTGAAAATAAAAATGTAGTAGCAATTAATACAAAAGTAGTCCATACACTTCTGTGAATTAATACTTCGATATGTCCAGCAAAAGAAATGTACTTGAAGTATATAACTCCAAAAAAACCCCACCAAAAAGAACCAAGAGATGTCAACAATACACCTTTATTAAAATTTTTTTTGTTCATTTTTAAATATTTGAATATTTTGTCTTACTACTTAAGTTATTTTATTGTTGAAATATATATTAATAATAATAAAACCTTGCTCACGGAGAGATGGCTGAGCGGTTGAAAGCATCGGTCTTGAAAACCGACAAAGGGGCAACTCTTTCCTGGGTTCGAATCCCAGTCTCTCCGCCATCTATTTAAAATCAATCAATAATTTTAATATTTTTTTGTTTTTAAAGCTCATTTCATTTTTTGAAATTTTAAAAATATCTTCGTCATTCATGTTAACTAATAAATCTAAATCTTTTAAATCATCAATTGATAATGAATCAATAATCGATTTAACAAAACTGCTTACAAAAATGTCCATTTCTTTTGTACCTCTATATTGAGATCTATAAATAATTTTATTAATTAAATTTTGTTTATTTGAATTCATTGCTTATAAACATATATATATATTTAATGAGTAATTTTGAATATTTATTGTCACCCATTGATATAATTAAAGGTGTTGGTAAAAAAACATTAAGATCATTTAATAAAAAAAAAATATTTACGATTTTTGATCTGTTGTGGCATTTACCAGTATCAAAAATTGAAACTGCAGAAGATACAGAGATTGAAGATTTACAAATAGGCAAGAATTACAACATTAAAGTAAAACCCATTAAATATAATTTTCCACGGATTAGAAATTTACCTAATAAAGTCATATGTGAAAAAAATGGCGTAAAAATAGATTGTGTTTTTTTTAATAGTTATGAAGGGTATATAAGAAAACTACTGCCTTTAAATGAAGATATCATAATTAATGGTAAAGCAAATAACTTTAAAAATAAATTTCAATTTGTTAATCCAAAACTGGTAAATTCAAATAGCTCAGTGTTAATAGATGATGAAAATAAATATAGCCTCACAGAAGGTTTAACATTGAATAAATATAATAAAATAATAAATAGTATTTTTCAAAATTTACCTGATTTAGATGAGTGGTTACCAAAAGAAATATCTAATTTGTTTGATAATGTGTCATGGAAAGATTGCGTTATTAAAATTCATAAAGAAGAAATCACAAAAGTAAAAGATACAAAATATTTCAGAAGACTTGTATTTGATGAGATTTTTGCAAATTTTTTACTTTCTTCAGACATAAGAAGTAAAATTAAAAAAATTAAAAAAAAAAATAAAATTTTAGACTCAAAATATCAAGATAAAATAATCAATAATTTAAAATTCAAACTTACGGATGACCAAATATCTGCATTAAAAAATATCAATAAAGATATGGAGTCAAAACAAAAAATGTTTAGATTGCTACAAGGAGATGTGGGGTCAGGAAAAACAATAGTCGCTGTAATATCAGCTTTAAATTCAATAAGGGCTGGCTATCAAGTTGCAATAATGGCACCAACTGAAATATTAGCCATTCAACATTATAAGTTTATATTAGAAAATTTTAACGATTATTGTAATCCCGAAATATTAACTGGAAAAACGGAGTATAAAAAAAGAAAAAAAGTTTTAAAAGATCTTTCAAATAATAAGATTGATATTTTAATTGGTACACATTCTCTATTCCAAGAAAAAATTACTTATTTTAATTTAGGATTAATAATTATAGATGAACAACATAAATTTGGTGTTAATCAAAGAAAAAAGCTTTCAGACAAAGGAGGTAAAGATTGCGATGTTCTAGTAATGTCAGCAACACCTATACCGAGAACAATGATGATGACAATTTATGGAGATATGGACATTTCTTTAATTAAATCTAAACCAAAAAATAGACAGCCAATAAAAACATACAGTAAAAACGAAACTAAAATTAATGAAGTTATTAATTTTATTAAAGGTGAAATATCAAAAGAAAATCAAGTATTTTGGGTTTGTCCCTTGATAAAGGAATCAAAAAAAATGGATCATCAATCTGCAACAGAAAAATATAAATATTTGAGTAAAATTTTTAAAAATAAAGTTGATATAATTCATGGAGCGATGGGTAAAGAGGAAAAAGATAATGTATTGAAAAAGTTTAATGACAGAAATATTGATATATTAGTTTCGACTACAGTAATAGAAGTTGGAATTGATTTTCCCAATGCAAATGTAATTGTCATTGAAAATTCAAATAAATATGGATTATCTCAACTACATCAACTAAGAGGTCGTGTGGGCAGAGGCAACAAAGAGTCAACTTGTATATTGATGTTTAAGGCAGGACTAAGTGAAAATGCTCGAAAAAGAATTACAATACTAAAAAACTCTAATGATGGTTTTAAAATTGCTGAGGAAGATTTAAAAATAAGAGGATATGGTGATATTTTAGGATTTAAACAGAGCGGTTTAAAAAAATATAACTTAGCGGATCCTATTCAGCACGAGGATCTATTCAAAGTTGCTGAAAAAGAAATTAAAAAAATTGAAAAAAACAATATCAAAATAAAAAATTATAATAAACTTATTAAGCTATATGATAAAGTAGCTGTAATTAATGACACTATTTAGTTTTGGTATCCGAAGTTCCAGCTGAAACTATGAATTTTGAAGCTTCCTCAAATGTCATATCAAGATATACAATTTCACTTTTAGGAAACATCAATAAAAAACCACTGGTAGGGTTTGGTGTTGTAGGAACAAATACATTTACAAGTTCTGTATTAGTTTTTTTCGAAATTTCCCCCTTGTTTTCTTTAGTTGCAAAACCAACTGCCCATGAGCCTTTTCTAGGATATTGAATTAGAACAACACTTTTCTTTGAACCTTTTTTTGGTGCAAATGTCTCTGTCATCTGACCGATTGCCGAATATATTGTTCTTAGTATAGGAATTTTTTTTAGTAGATCATTAAATAGTTGTAGGACTTTTTTTCCTATAAAAGACAGAGATAAGCCCCCTATTAGAGTTATGAATATAACTGATAATAAAATTTCCAAACCTGGAATTGCAAATGGTAAATAATTATTAGGATTTATTCCAGGAGGTATTAATTTTGAAGATATAGAGATAAAAAAAGTTGTTAAGTATAGAGTTATACCTATAGGCACTAGAACAACAATACCTGTTATAAAATAATTTCTTAATCTAGCAATAAATGAAATTCTTTTTCTTTTAAATTTAGACATAACTTATATTTGAATATAAATTACATGTATTATAAATATTATAAAAAGTGAATAGAAGAAATTTTATATATTTGATGGGTTGTGGCTGTCTTTCAGCAGGATTGCATGCATGTACTACAGCACCAATAACTGAGAGAAAACAGCTCAAATTAATCTCAGAAACAAAGTTAAATGCTTATGCTGCTAAAGCATATGAGCAAGTAAAAAAAAAAGCTAAACTAAGTAACGATAAAGAAAGTTTAAACAATATTATTCAAATCGGATCAAAAATAGAGAAATCTATATCAGAATATTTTTATAGAAATGATATGGAGGACCCTACGGCAAATTTTGAATGGGAATATATTCTAATTGATAATAAAAAAATTAGAAATGCATGGTGTATGCCAGGAGGAAAAATTGCCTTTTATACTGGGATGTTAGATATAACCAAAAACAATAACGGTCTAGCAGCTGTTATGGGTCACGAGGTTGCTCATGCTGTAGCAAAACATTCTGTGGAGAGGGCTAGTAGAACAAGATTGTTAAACACTACAACTGGTATAATTGATATTGCTACTGGAGGAAAATTATCTGAAATAAATAGAACAACTGGCATGAATACAGTTGGAATTTTATCTCAAATAGGAATAATGAACCCTTTTACAAGAAAGCAGGAGAGCGAAGCAGATTATTTAGGTTTAATTTTTTCTTCCTTATCAGGGTTTGACATAAGAGAAACTACAAAAATATGGGAGAGAATGAAAGAAGCTAATAAAGGAAAAGAACCTCCAGAGTTCCTAAGTACTCATCCATCGAACAAGAGAAGAATAGAACAGATTGATGATTGGATGAATGAAATTATTTTAAAATACCCACCAATTGTATAAAATGTTGGTGAGCCCTGATGGACTCGAACCATCGACCCATTCCTTAAAAGGGAATTGCTCTACCAACTGAGCTAAGGGCCCAACACGGAAATTCTTATATTGATTTTTTAATATTTGGCAATGGTAAAAATTTACAAAATATTAATATACTTATCATGAAATTGTTCAAAAGTTCCCATTTTAATATTTTTCCTAATTTCATACATAAGTTCTTGGTAAAAATTAATATTATTTAGGGTCAAAATCATTGAAGCTAACATTTCATTAGTATTATGTAGGTGATTCAAATAATTTTTTGAATACTTGTTTAAATCAAATTTTGTCACATTACTATCAAGAGGTGTATTATCAAATTTATTTTCAGAATTTCTAATTTGAATTCTGCCGTTCCACGTAAAAGCTAATCCTGTTCTTCCAGACCTGGTTGGCAAAACACAATCAAACATATCAATACCTCTTTTTACTGCTCCTAATATATCTGATGGAGTCCCAACACCCATTAAATACCTTGGTTTATCTTCTGGTAAAAAGTCTTTAATACCATCTAAAACATCAAACATTTCCTTTTGAGTTTCTCCAACAGCTAAACCTCCAATTGCGTATCCGTCAAATTTTATGTTAATTAATTTTTTTAAAGATTCAATTCTAAGATCATTAAATAAACCACCTTGAACAATACCAAACAAAGCTTTATGTGGATTGTTTCCAAATTCATCCTTTGATCTTTTTGCCCATTCTGTAGACAATTCCATAGAGTTTTTGATTTTGTTGTAATCTTTGGTATTTTTTGGACACTCATCCATTACCATAACAATATCTGAATTAAGTTTTTTTTGAATTTTAATACTTTCCTCAGGACTTAAGATGAAAGTTTTTCCGTCTATATGAGATTGAAAAATTGCTCCTTTGTCTCTGTCGATTTTGTTAAATTTAGATAAAGACATAACCTGATAGCCTCCTGAGTCCGTAAGAATAGGAAGTTTACAATTCATAAATTTGTGAAGACCACCAACAGCCTCGACTCTTTCAGTGCCAGGCCTAATCATTAAGTGATAAGTATTTGAGAGAATAATTTGACTGCCAGTCTTTATAATATCATCAATAAAAACACCTTTTACTGTGGCCTGAGTTCCTACAGGCATGAAAGCAGGTGTATCTATTTCTCCACGATGAGTTTGAATTAATCCAACACGATAATTTTTATTTTGATGTTTTACGCTAAAAGAAAAATTCTTTTTTATGTCTTCCATCCATTAAAATCTACTCAGATTTAAAACTAATTATTTTATCAGGATTAGAAACAGAACCATTTGGTCCGTCTCCTTTTGTAATCATATCAACAAACTCCATTCCTTCTAAAACTTTACCAAATACAGTATATTGTCTATCTAAGTGCGGTGTTGGACCAAAGCAAATAAAAAATTGACTATTTGCACTATTTGGATTTGAAGATCTCGCCATAGACAAAGTGCCTCTCTCATGTGGCAAATCATTAAATTCTTCTTTAAGGTCAGGTAAATCAGATCCACCCATACCTGCCCTACTTAAATTAAAATTATCAGATGATGAGTTTCCGAATTGAACATCTCCAGTTTGAGCCATGAAACCATCTATTACTCTATGAAAAACTACTCCATCATATTTTCCACTATCTGCCAACTCAGTTATTCTTTTTACATGGTTTGGTGCTACATCTGGAAATAATTTTATTTTTACATCTCCATCTTTTAACTTAAGTATCATAATATTCTCCTTTGCTTTTAAAGCTGTTGTTAATAATAAAATTGATATAATTAAAATAATTGTTTTTTTAAGCATAGATTTTCTTCAAAGATTTTATTGTACTTTTAGTTGTAAATTTTCTTAAATCACCTTTATGAATAGCTATTTCTTTAACAAAACGAGAGGAAATGATTTGATTTTCAACATCTGACATAAGAAAAACTGTTTCAACTTTATTATTCAATTTTCTATTCATTCCAGCAAGCTGAAATTCATATTCAAAATCAGATACTGCCCTTAAACCTCTTAATATAAGGTTTGATTTATATTTTTTACATAATTCGGTCGTTAAAGAATTAAATTTCACAACTTGTATTTTGTTTTTTGGAAACTTTAGATCATTATATAAAGCTCTTGATACAATTTTATATCTTTCATCTATTGGAAATAAAAAATTTTTTTGATTTCCATTAGAAATACCTACAATAATCTTATCTGCTAATTTTAAAGCTTTTTTAATTACGTCAATGTGTCCATTAGTAATGGGATCAAATGTTCCTGGGTATATGGCAATATTTTTCATTAAAACAAATTATCATCTAATTTGATTGCTGAAACAACCTTTTCATCACCAGTTAATTTAATGATTCTTACACCCTGGGTATTTCTACCAGCAATCCTTATTTCTTTAACTGCGGTTCTTATAACTCTTCCTTTATTTGTGGAAATTAAAATTTGATCCCCTTCAAAGACTGGGAAAGATGATGAGACGTTTCCGTTTCTAGGTGAGTTAACAATGCCTATTATACCTTTGCCACCACGATTTGTAACTCTAAAATCATAATGTGATGTTCTTTTGCCGTAACCATTTTCTGTAATTGATAAAATAAATTTTTCTTTTGCTTTAAACTCAGATTTTTCATCTTTAGTTTTGCTTTTACTTTTTTTAATATCATCATTATCTATTATTGATAATGAAACTATTGTATCTTTTTCTGCAAGGTTGATGCCTCGTATTCCTTTTGAGGACCTTCCTTTAAATACTCTTAGTTTTTTTGACTCAAACCTTATGCATTTTCCAAATTTTGTATTAAGCATAATATCTTGATTGTCTGTGCATATTTTTACCCCAATAATTTTGTCATCAGAATCTAATTTCATTGCAATTTTTCCTGATGCATTTATGGAAGTAAAATCATCTAAATTATTTTTTCTTATCTTCCCTTTGCTTGTTGCAAAAATTATATGCATATTTTGTTTATCTATACCTTCATCTGGGAAAGGCATAATAGAACTAATAGATTGATGATTTTTCAGTGGTAAAATATTAAAAAGTGATTTTCCTTTTGAGGAAGCAGATCCTTCAGGAATTTTCCATGCTTTAACTTTATAAGCTAGTCCCTCTGTTGAAAAAAATAAGAGAGATGTATGAGTATCAACGGACAAAGTTTGAACCACTGAGTCTTCTTCTCTTGTTTTAATACCAGTCTTCCCTTTTCCACCTCTTTTTTGTTGTTTAACTCCACTTAAAGCACCTCTTTTTATATATCCCTGTAAGGTTATTGTAATTATTACAGACTCCTTTTGAATTGTTTCCTCTATGTCATAATTTAAAACTGCATCAATAATTTTTGTCCTTCTTGGAGATGAAAATTTGTCTTTTATTGTTTGAAGATCATTACTAATTACTTTCAATAACTCATTTTTTGAATTTATAATTTTTTTATAATTAGAAATTTCCTGAGCTAATTTTTTTATTTCAACTTCAATTTCATTAATTCCAATAGCAGTTAATTTTTGTAATCTTAACTCTAATATTGAAATTACTTGATTAATTGAAAGAATGTATTTTCCTTTATAGTTTTTGGTGTCAACAAGTTTAATAAGCTTTGAAGTTTTACTTATTTTCCAGGAAGTTTTTAAAAGAGTATTTTTCGCTTCCTCTGGATTTTTCGAGGATCTAATTATTTTAATCACTTTATCAATGTTTTCTACACTAACTGACAATCCTAATAAAATATGAACTCTCTCCTCTGCTTTTTGAAGATCAAATTTGGTTCTTTTTATAACTACATCTTCTCTAAATTTTAAAAAATTTTCTAAAAAATCTTTAAGAGTACATGTTTTTGGTTTTTGATCTACTATTGCTAAAGAATTAAAACCAAATGAAGATTCTATTGAGGTGTATTTATAAAGTTGTCTTTTTACAGTTTCTGGTTCAACATTTCTTCTTAGATCAATAGATACTCTTATACCTTCGCTATTTGACTCATCTCTAATATCACTTATGCCCTCTATTTTTTTATCTCTTACTAATTCTGCAATTCTCTCATTTAAATTAGCTTTATTAATTTGATACGGGATCGATGAAATAACAAGCCTATCTTTTCCATTTTTTAAATTTTCAACAGATATTTCTCCACGTATTTTAAATGAGCCTCTTCCTGTTTTGTATCCTTGTTTAATAATATCTTTACCAATTATTACGCCTCCAGTTGGAAAATCTGGTCCTGGCACATGTTTCATTAATTCATTTATTTTAATGTCTTTGTTTTTGATTAATGCTAGTGTTGCATCTACCACTTCTCCTAAATTATGTGGTGGTATACTTGTTGCCATTCCAACTGCTATTCCTCCAGCACCATTTACTAAAAGATTTGGATATTGAGCGGGCAAAACTGTTGGTTCTTGCTCAGTTTCGTCATAATTGCTTTTGAATGAAACTGTATTTTTTTCAATATCATCAATTAAAAACTGAGAAACTTTTGCTAATTTTGTTTCTGTATATCTCATAGCTGCTGGTGGATCTCCATCAATTGAGCCAAAATTCCCCTGACCATCTACTAATGGAACACTCATTGAGAACTCTTGAACCATTCTAACTAGAGCATCATAAACTGCTTGGTCTCCATGCGGATGATATTTACCTATAACGTCACCAACAATTCTTGCTGATTTTCTAAATTGTTTAGACCAGTCAAAACCACCTTTGTGCATTGCATATATAATTCTTCTATGAACTGGTTTTAAGCCATCTCTTATATCAGGTAATGCCCTACTTACTATCACGCTCATTGCATAAGACAGATAGGATGAACTCATCTCATCGTACATAGAGATTGGTTTAATATTATTATTTACTTTTGAGATTTCGTTTTTTTCCATACTAGTTAAAATGGAATATCATCATCTAAATCACTTTGGGCTGGTGGAGGACTATCATCAAAGTTTTGTTTGTTATCTTGTGATCCAATATTATTTTGATTGCCACCACCTAACATTGTTAAAGACGAGTTGTAACCTTGTATAAGAATTTCAGTTGAATACTTATCTTGTCCGCTTTGTTCGTCTTTCCATTTTCTGGTTGAAAGTTGACCCTCAACGTATACTTGTGCTCCTTTTTTTAAATACTGTTGAACAACATTAACTAATCCTTCGTTAAAAACAACGATTCTATGCCATTCAGTTTTTTCTTTTTTTTCACCTGTGTTTTTATCTTTCCAGGATTGACTGGTTGCTAGACTTAATCTGGCTACACTTTTTCCATTAACCATTTGTTTAACTTCTGGATCTGCGCCTAAACGACCAATTAATAATACTTTATTTAAACTACCAGCCATAATATTTTATTATTTAGAATGTTTATTATAACACTTATTGACCTGAATATTGATTTTATTAAATTAAAGCAACAAAAATTATGCTCAAAAAGATAGTTATTAAGGGTGCAAAAGAGCACAATTTAAAGAATATTACACTCGAGATTCCAAAAGAAAAATTTGTCGTGATTACAGGATTATCTGGGTCTGGTAAATCATCATTAGCATTTGATACAGTCTACGCAGAAGGGCAACGAAGATATGTTGAAAGTTTGTCTGCATACGCAAGGCAATTTCTAGATAAAATGAAAAAACCAAACGTAGATTTGATTGAAGGTTTAAGCCCAGCAATTTCTATTGAGCAAAAAAATACATCTAAAAATCCAAGATCTACTGTAGCAACAGTCACAGAAATTTATGACTATATGAGAGTGCTTTATGCAAGAGCAGGCATACCCTACTCACCTTTTACAGGTTTGCCAATTACTTCACAAACAATTAGTCAAATAGTAGACAAAATAAAAACTCTTCCTAAAAAATCTACAATTTACTTATATGCCCCTGTTGTTAGAGGAAGAAAAGGAGAATATCGAAAAGATATACTTGGTTATAAAAAAAGAGGATTTAGAAAAATTAAAGTAGATAATAAATTATACGATATTGATGAGGTTCCAGAATTAAATAAAAAACTTAAACATGATATCTCTGTCTTAGTCGATAGGATAGTTCTAAATGCATCATTAGGTAATAGATTAGCAGAGAGTGTGGAAACAGCTGTAAATTTAGCTAATGGTCTTATGTTTGTAGAGTATGAAGATGAAACGCTTCCAAAAAAATTTAGAAAAATTGAAAATTTAATTTTTTCAACGAAATTTGCATGTCCAGAAAGTGGTTTCACCATTGAAGAGATCGAGCCTAGATTATTTTCTTTTAACAGTCCTTATGGTGCATGCGAAGAATGTGAAGGTATAGGAGTAAAATTAAATGTAGATCCTAAATTGGTAGTACCAGATGAAAAAAAAACTATTGCAGATGGCGCAATTGAACCTTGGTCAAAATCGTCTTCTTTGTACTACGCTCAAACTTTAGCATCTATAGCAAAACATTATGGATTTTCATTAAATGATAGATGGTCAAAATTACCAAAAAAAATTAAAGATGTAATTCTTTTTGGCTCAGACGATGAGGAAATAAAATTTTCTTATGATGATGGATATGAAAAATATTCTCATAAAAAAACATTTGAGGGTGTAGTAAATAATCTTGAAAGAAGGTTTTTAGAAACTGATAGTGATTGGAAAAGAGAAGAAATTTCACAATATCAATCTGATACAAAATGTGAAAGGTGTAATGGACACAGATTAAAAGATGAAGCTTTATGTGTAAAAATTAATGAACTTAATATTAGTGAAGTTACAGAAAAATCAATTTACGATGCAAAAGAGTGGTTTAAATCGCTTGAAACCAAATTAGATAAAAGGCAATTAAAAATAGCACAACACATACTTAAAGAAATTAACGAAAGATTAAACTTTTTGTTAAATGTTGGACTTGATTACCTAACATTATCTAGAGAATCTGGAACTTTGTCAGGAGGTGAAGCTCAAAGAATTAGATTAGCATCTCAAATAGGATCTGGATTAACTGGTGTGTTATATGTTCTTGATGAACCCTCTATAGGTTTGCACCAAAAAGATAATGTAAAGTTGATTAATGCATTAAAAAGATTAAGAGACCTGGGGAATACAGTAATTGTGGTTGAACATGATACGGAAACGATGGAAAATGCTGACCATATAATTGACCTTGGACCTGAAGCTGGAAATAAAGGTGGAGAGGTAATTGCGCAAGGTTCATACAAAGATATTCTTGATAATGATAAAAGTATTACTGGTAGATACTTATCAAATAAGAGCTACATACCTATCCCACGTAATAGGAGATTAGCAAAAAATGGTAGATTTTTAGAAATTAATGGTGCAAGTGGCAATAATTTAAACAACGTCAATCTTAAAATCCCATTAGGAAGTTTCACATGTGTTACAGGTGTATCTGGTAGTGGTAAATCTACTTTAATACTTCAAACACTTTACAATGCTTTAAACCTTACTTTAAATAATAATAAATCAAGAAAAATACCTAAACCATTTAGAGGTTTTAAAGGAATTGAATTAGTAGATAAAATTATTGATATTGATCAATCACCAATTGGAAGAACTCCAAGATCAAATCCTGCAACTTACACCGGTGCTTTTGGACCGATTAGGGATTGGTTTACTAATTTGCCAGAAGCAAAAAGTAGAGGTTATAAACCTGGTAGATTTTCGTTTAATGTCAAAGGAGGTCGATGTGAAGCCTGTGAGGGAGATGGAGTAATAACATACGAGATGCATTTTTTACCTGATGTATACATAACTTGCGATGAATGCAAAGGTACAAGATATAATAGAGAAACATTAGAGATAAAATTTAAAGATAAAAGCATTGCAGACGTTTTAAATATGACTGTTGATGAAGGTTGTGAGTATTTTGAAAATATTTCAAATATAAAGACTAAATTATTAACACTTAAAAAGGTTGGATTGGGCTATATAAAAATTGGTCAACAAGCAACTACTCTTTCTGGTGGAGAGGCGCAAAGAATTAAGTTAGCAAAAGAGTTATCAAAAAGATCAACAGGAAGAACTATTTATATATTGGACGAACCGACTACAGGATTGCATCAACATGACATTAAAAAATTATTAGAAATACTTCATACTTTTGTTGCAACTGGAAATACAGTTGTTGTAATTGAACACAATTTAGACGTAATAAAAACAGCTGATTATATTGTTGATATGGGTCCTGATGGTGGAGTGAAAGGTGGAAATATTATAGCAGAAGGTAAACCTGAGGAAATTATTAATGTTAAAGATAGTTATACAGGTAAATTTTTAAAACCTTTGCTCGATAATAAATTTAAAAAAACAGCTTAAAAAATATTTAAAAATGATATAAAATATTAATATATGACTTCGATTCTTCAATCTTTATCAAAAACTATCCACGTTTCTTTGGCGCTATCAATTTTACTATTCCTTGGTTTATATTTTGGAAACGGTGGTTTTGATTTCGATTTAGTTTTTTGGAGTTGGTTGTTTAGATACATACATGTAATTGTAGCCATCATGTGGATAGGATTACTTTGGTATTTTAATTTTGTACAAATACCTAACATGGCTAAAATTCCAGATGAGCAAAAACCAGCTATCGGGAAAGTGATTGCACCAGCAGCACTATTTTGGTTTAGATGGGCAGCTTTATTCACAGTAATATCTGGACTTATATTGGCTTATATAAATGGATATGTTCATCAAGCTATGGCCCTTGGAATTGGATCAGGTGGTGGTAAAGCTACAGCAATTGGAATTGGTATGTGGCTTGGCATAATAATGGCTTTTAATGTTTGGTTTGTAATTTGGCCTAACCAAAAAAAAGCTTTGGGCATTGTAACAGTTGAACCAGATGTTAAGGCGAAATCAGCAAAAACTGCAATGTTATTTTCTAGAACGAATACTTTGCTATCATTGCCGATGTTGTTATCGATGGTTGTAGCTCAAAACTTATATTAATCTTTTTCTTCTTTAACAATTGTTCTTTGGCTAACGTTTAGTGCAACCAAAATTGGATTAGCTATATATATTGATGAATATGTTCCAAATATTACACCTAAAATCATTGCTAAAGAAAAACCTTTAAGAATTTCACCACCAAATAAATATATAGATAATAAAGCTAGAAGAGTAGTTACTGAGGTTATTATTGTTCTTGATAATGTTTCATTAATAGAAATATTTGTTAATTCGAAAATTTTAATATCTGAATACTTTCTTAAATTTTCTCTTACTCTATCAAATATAACAACTGTATCATTCATTGAGTATCCAACTATAGTTAATACAGCGGCCACTATTGATAAATTAATTTCTAAAGAGAAAATAGAGAATATTCCTAATGTTATAATAACATCATGAAATATTGCTAATATTGCTCCCAAGCTGAATTGCCACTCAAATCTAATCCAAATATACAACAACATCGCAGCTAAAGATAAGCTTATTGCAATAATTCCAGATTTAAGAAGTTCTGAACTTACTTTGGGTCCAACGTTTTCCACTCTTCTAAAATCGACATCACCTATAGAACTGGATAATTTGTTTTGAATATTTTTAATAAATTCTGGATCGTTTGAATTTTGTTTTTCAAATTTGACAATAAAATCTGTTTCATTACCAAATTTTTTAACTGATACGTCTCCCAAATTCATTTGATTAAAACTATCTCTGATCATAGTTATATTATTAGTTTTATCATTTGTTCTTAATTCAATTAAAGTTCCTCCTTTAAAGTCAACACCATAATTCAAACCTTTTATAATAAGAAATATTAAGGAAGTTATTATTAAAATTAGAGATAAAATATTAAATTTTCTATAGAATTTGTTAAAGGAAATATTATTCATTTATAATAACTGCTCCTTTTCTTTATTTTTAACCACATATAAAGAGGTTAGTAATCTAGCTATAAAATATACAGAGAATAACGTTGTCAATATTCCAACTCCCAATGTTACTGAGAAACCTTTAACAGGACCTGAGCCCATAAAAAATAATATAAAGGCAGCAATTAACGTTGTGATGTTGGCGTCTAAGATTGTTGTTCTTGACTTTGTATAACCAGCATCAAATGCAATAATAGGATTTTTTTCACTTTTAGTTTCTTCTTTTATACGCTCGAAAATTAAAACATTTGCATCTACAGCCATACCTACAGTTAAAATTATTCCAGCGATACCAGGCAAAGTCAAAGTTGCCTCGAATAATGTAAGAATTCCAATTAATAAAAATAGGTTCGTAATTAAGGCTAAATTGGCAATTAATCCGAATGCTCTATATTTGTAAATCATAAATATAATAACTAGCAAGAAACCAATAATCAAAGATAGTATTCCTGCATCAATTGAGTCTTGACCTAAGTCAGGACCAACAGTTCTTTCTTCAATAATATTTAAAGGCGCTGGCAAAGCACCCGATCTAAGCAATAAAGCAAGATCAGTAGCTGATTGAAATGTAAAGTTTCCAGAAATTTGACCAGATCCTCCAACTATAGGTTCTCTTACTGTTGGTGCGCTGATTATTTTGCCATCTAAAATAATTGCTAATTGTTTACCCACACCTGTGCTTGTAGCTTTTCCAAATTTTTTCGCACCTACTCTATCTAAACTAAATGAAACTACTGTTTCATTAGTTTGTGAATTCATAGTAGGTTTTGCATCTACTAAATTATCACCACTTAGAATTATTCTTTTACTCACAATTGCCTCTCTATCATCATCTTCAAATGATAATTTTTCAGTTCCAAAAGATTCTTCGCTATTTTGTGAAATAAATTGAAATGTTAGATTGGCTGTCTTTCCTAACAATGATTTGATCCTGTTAGGATCATCTAATCCTGGTAACTCAACAAGAATACGGTCATTACCTCTTTTAAGTATATTTGGTTCATTAGTTCCAACTTCATCAACTCTTCTTCTTACGATTTCAATTGCTTGATCAAGGGATGCATTTTTTAATAAAACTAATCCATATCTTGAATAATTAAGATTAAATAAATTATTATTTTCAATAACATCAAATTCGTGAGATTTGTAACTCTGATAGTATTGGTTAATATCACTTTCCTTATCATTTAGTAATTTTGATACTTGTTCAAGATCTTGTTGTTGAGCTTCAAAAGTAATGGTATCTCCATTTAAAGAAAAATTCTTCAAGCTTATTTCTTTTTCCTTAAAATATCTTTTCAACTCAATAATTTTTGCCTGTAGTCTCTGAGTAATCACGGGTCGATTATCAATTTCAAGCAACAAGTATGAGCCTCCTTGAAGGTCCAAACCTAAATTTATGTTTTTTGAAAAAAATCTATCATCTAATTTTGTAAAATTTGAAAGAGCAAAATATGAAAAAATAATCGTAAAAATAATTACTGATATTATCCGTAATTTTGAAAAGTATAACACTTTTTTGTTATGTTATTTTTTTGGTTCGATGGAACTTACTAAACTTTGTATGCCAGTTGCTCTAACAACTTCAACATTTACATTATCAGAAATTTTTACTTCAACTTTTTCGTTATCTATAATTCTCTCAACTGTGCCAAGTATGCCGCCAGATGTGATAACCTTATCACCTCTTTTAAGAGCTTCTACCATAGCTTTGTGGTCTTTAACTTTTTTTTGTTGAGGTCTAATTAAGAAAAAATAGAAAATTACAAAAATTAAAATTAAAGGTATAAATTGTCCAATTCCAGCGTCCATAACGTATATAATTTGTTAAGGCTATTTATCTTATCTTATATTCAAACTCAACTCTTAATTGATGGAAATTTTGTCTATATTAGGCATATATGGCTTTAGAACTTCAGGTATTAAAATTGAACCATCTTGAGTTTGATAATTTTCCATTATTGCTATCATTGTACGTCCAACTGCCAACCCGCTACCATTTAATGTTCCTAAAAACTCTTTTGAATTGTTTTTATCTTTGTATCTTGCTTTCATCCTTCTTGCTTGGAATGATCCACAAGAGGAACAACTAGAAATTTCTCTATATCTATTTTCAGAAGGGAGCCAAACCTCAATGTCATACGTTTTTTCGGCGCTAAAACCCATATCACCAGTACATAAAATGATTTTCCTATATGGAAGTTTTAACTCATCTAAAATCATAGTAGCTGCATTAGACATACGCTCTAACTCCTCGGCACATTTATCATTTTCAACTATGCTAACTAATTCAACTTTATAAAACTGATGTTGTCTAATCATACCTTTTGTATCTTTGCCGTAACTGCCTGCTTCTTTTCTAAAACATGGAGTTGAAGCAACAACTCTAATCGGTAGATCATCCTTATTTATAATTTGGTCTTTAACTATATTCGTTAAAATTACTTCTGCAGTTGGAATCAGAAACTTTCTTCCTTCATCTGCATCTAATTTAATTTCAAATTGATCATTTTCAAATTTTGGTAATTGGCCAGTTCCATACATAGTCGCAGCGGTAGCTATTAATGGAGGTGATATTTCTGTGTAACCATTTTTTTGTGTTTGAGTATCTATCATAAAATTTGATAGAGCTCTTTCGAGTTGAGCTAATTGTTTTTTTACAAATACAAACCTAGAGCCTGTGGTTTTTGTGGCTAAATCAAAATCAAGCATATTCAGATTTTCACCTAATTCGAAGTGGGTTTTTGGCTTAAAATCAAACTCTTTAATTTCACCTTTTTTTTCAATCTCTACATTAGCATTTTCATCTTGACCAATTGGAACATCACTTAAAGGTAAGTTTGGTATTGATGACAATATGCTATCAATTTGACTCTGCAAGTTTGATTGATTTTTGTTAATTTCTTCAATTTTAACAGAAAGTTCTTTTGATTTTTCAAATAATTTTTGGTCTTTAGATTTTGAAATAGTTTTTTTTTCCATTTCAAGTGTTTCTTTTTCCTGGATAAGCTTTCTATTCTGTTCATCAAGACTTATAATATTATCAAGATCTGTATCGATGTTACGATTTTTAAGTTTTTCCTTAAAATTATTAAAGTCTTTTCTTATATCTTTAATATTGTGCATTTTTTTCTTCTAATTTTTTTTCAATTATTCCTACTGATATTATTGATAATTCATATAAAATTAATAATGGAATTCCCAAACCTATTTGAGTAATTGGATCAGGAGGTGTTAGTACTGCAGCTGCTGCAAATATAATAACAACCACATATTTTCTTCTCTCTTTAAGAAAAGTTGAGTTAACAACACCAATTCTGGCCAATAAACTTAATACTACTGGTAATTGAAAACTTAATCCAAATGCAAAAATAAGCTTCATAACTAATGATAAATATTCGTTAACTTTAGCCTCCAGTTGTATTGGTAAATTTGTAGCTGCACCTAAACTTTCAAAAGATAAAAAAAACTTTATAGCAAGTGGCATTATCAAATAATAAACAAGCATGCCACCAAGTAAAAATAAAATAGGAGTTACTACAAGATATGGCATTATTGCTTTCTTTTCATGGTTATAAAGACCAGGAGCAATAAATTTCCAAATTTGAATTAGTATAAATGGGCTTGTAACAAAAAATGCTGTAAAAAAAGAAACTTTTAAATATGTTAAAAATGTTTCTTGGAGAGCAGTAAATATTAATCTTCTGTTCGCATCGTCATCTTTTACTGCATTTGCATATGGTTCTACAAGAAAACCGTAGATGTATTCAGAAAAATAATAACAAATTACAAAGAGTACTGCTAAAAATATCAAAGAATTAATTAATCTTTTTCTTAACTCTGTTAAATGACTTATAAAACTTCCTTCTTTATCTTTACTCATCTTTATTCTTTTTTTGATTTTCAGATTTAGGTTTTTCTTCTATATCAGCACTTAAAGTTTCATTTGTTAAATCACTTACTTGGCCTTGGACATCTCTAACATATCTTTTTGCTGAACCTATCCATGAACCAATTTTTTTTAGCATAAAAGGGAAATCTTTTGGCCCCACAACAATTATTGCAATCGAAACAATTATTAAGATTTCTAACCAGCCAATTGATGGCATTTTTTACTCTTTGTTATTTGAGTCTTGATTGTCTGAAATATTTTTATTTTGGCTATCATCATTAACATCTGTAGCCATTCCCTTTTTAAAACTTTTGATACCCTTTGCTACATCACCCATCAAGCTGGATATTTTGCCTCTACCAAATAGTAGAACAACTAAGATTACTACAATTGCAATTTGCCAAAAACCTATACTCATGGATTGCTTATAACCTTATTATTGATTATTTAAAAGTGAATTTTTAGGTTTCGTCTGTTTTAAGTGTACTGCTTAACATTTCATCAATATCAGAATATATATTTTCCTTTTTATCTACTTGTTTTTCTTTGAAAAATTTGCCTGTTCCAAAAATTGATGCATCAACACTTGAAGTATCAATTAAACCTGCCGAACCTAATTCATTGACAGTTGGTAGATCTGATAATTTTTGAAGATTAAAATGACTTAGAAATTCGTCTGTTGTCCCATATTGTATTGGCTTACCTGGAACATTTTTTCTACCCTCGTGTTTAACCCAATTTAATTCCATTAAAATTTCTAAAGTATTTGTTCCAAATGCAACACCTCTAATTTCCTCAATTTCAGATCTTGTGACAGGTTGATGATAAACAATGATTGCAAGTGTTTCTATCGCAGCTCTAGATAGTTTTTTTTCAACTGTCTTTTGTTCTGACATTAAAGATGATAAATTTACTGCTGTCCTAAAAGACCATTTATTTGAAATACAAATTAGATTAATGCCTCTTTTGGAGTAAAAATCCTTGAGGTTTTCTAATGATTGTTGAATGTCAGTTGGTTTTGATAATTTAGACTCAATCGTTTCTACTGATAGAGGTTCTGCGGCAGCAAATATAATAGCCTCAATTTCTCTTTCTACTTCAGTAAGTTTAGTTGGAAATTTTACAATATTATTTTTTTTTATTTTATTCATTAATTTTCCTTAATAAAAATATCATCAAATAATTCTTTTTGTTTCAATGATACATTGCCTTCTTTAACTAATTCTAATGATCCTGCAAATATACCAGCTTTACCTGTTTTTTTTAAATTAGGAGAATTTTTGAAACCCGATGGAACTAAATCTGAAATATTTTTCCATTCATTAAGATTTCCAAAAAACTCTTTAATTCTTTTAATGGCATCTTCAGTTGTAAAAACAGGTAATTTGGGAATATTCATAGTATGAAAATCTTTTGTCATCACAATTCCTGAATATGCCTTCAATAACTCAAACAAAGTTAAAGAAACTTTTTTGTCATAAATAGACTTAACGCCGCTTTTAGAGCCACGCATAAAAATATCTCTTCCCAATCTTTTTCTGTTTAACATTTGTGAAGACAATAGTCTTATCAACTCTAATTTTTTTAATTGCAATTTAAGTTTTTCAGCTACCTCAAGTGCTTTAAATTCATCTTCATCTGTTTCAGGAAGTAATAATTTAGACTTTAAATAAGTGAGCCAAGTAGCCATCAATAAATATTCAGATGCAATTTCGAGATTTAGGTTTTCCTTTTCAGTGATATATTGGTGAAATTGATCAGCTAATTTTGTAATTGATATTTGTTCTAAATCAACTTTTTGAGATTTTGCAAGATCAAGTAATATCTCTAATGATCCATTAAAATTATTTAAATTTACATTAAAGTCTAAAGAATCATCTGATTGCATAAAATACTCTAACCTATAATCTTTGTTAATTGTGATGTTTTTTTAATAATAAATTGGTTTATTTTGGGTGAATTTTGAGCAACAATTTTCATTTCACTCAAATTTCCATTGCAATGTAATACCAGGTTGCAACCTGCTAAAAATGATTTTTTTACACTTATTGCAAGCTTATCCTTAATTGCTTTCATTGAAATATCATCGGTCATTATCAAACCTTTAAATTTTATTTTATTTCTTATTAGCTTATTTATTTTTTTTGAATGCGTTGCATTATTTTCCGGGTCTATTTTTTCAAATAACAAATGACCTGTCATTGCCAATAAAGAGCTTTTATTTTTAAAGGGATAAAAGTCGTTTTTGATCAAATATTGCACATTTCTAGTTATTCTTGGCAGATTTTTATGACTATCTACTTTAGCTAAACCATGTCCAGGGATATGCTTAATCACTGTGGCAACTCTATTTGAATGAAAAAGTTTAATACATCTATCACCTATTTTTGAGACAATTTTTTTATCTGTTGAAAATGATCTATCATCAACAATTTTATGAAATTTTTTTCTTTTTATATCTAAAACAGGTACTGTATTGATATTAATACCTAATAATCTTAAAAGGTAAGCAATTTGTTTAACATAAACACTGTAATATATATCAAATTTATTATTATTTTTTTTATACAAGTTGCCAAAATATTCGGCTGTAAAAATTGAGTTATCAATAAATTTTCTTAATCTACTTACTCTTCCACCCTCTTCATCGACCATTATTGGATAATTTTTATTGTTAAAAATTTTTTTAATCGAATTAGTTAAATTTATAGTTTGTTTAATACTTCCAATATTTCGTTTAAAAAGAATTATTCCCCAAGGCTTATATTTTTTTAAAAATTCAATTTCTTTTTTTGATAAAACTTTACCTTTTACACCACATATAAATGATCTATGGTTTTTAATTATCATTATAAAGAAGTTTCCAAAATAAATATTTATTTGTTTTTTTGTCCTTTTTAAATTCTACGTATTCAATGATGTTTTCAGTATCACTCTCTAAAAATATCAAATCTTTTTCAATAAGATTTATTTTGTCATCAATCAATGAGATAGACCTGTAAGATTTTTTAATATTTTCGTCTGAAAAATAATATCTTGCTGTAAAAAGAATGAAGAAGAAAATAATTATTAAATAAAAAAGATATTTTAATTCTTTTATCATTACATTTTTTCAGGTGTATCAACGCCTAAAATATCCATTCCTGATTTAATAGTGTTGGCTATAGACTTTAAGAAGACTAACTTTTCTTCTTTTATCGAGTTATCCTCTTCAATAAATCTCTTTGAAATGTCATCTTTACCCATATTCCAATATGAATGAAACTCTGAAGCTAATTCATATAAGTAAACAGATATTCTATGTGGTTCTAATTTTTCTGTAGATACTTCAACACATTTTGGCCATTCGCTAATCTTTTTGAATAATTTGATTTCTTGGTCGCCAAATTTATATTCAGAATTAGTTATTTTAATATCGCTTTTAATTTCATGCTGAGTATTTCTGAATACAGATGAAATTCTAGCATATGCATATTGAACATAATAAATAGGATTTTCTTTTGATTTTTCTTTTACTTTATCAAAATCAAAATCAATTTCAGCATCACTACTTCTGCTTAACATGATAAATCTTGTTGCATCTTTCCCAACTTCATTAATTAAATCCTCAATTGTTATATAATCACCTTTTCTCTTAGACATTTTAAAAGGTTTCTTATCTTTTATCAGTTTAACTAACTGGCTAACTTTACAAATTAACTTATTTTTTTTTCCTGAAAGAGCTTCGACGACAGAAGTAATTCTTTTAATATAACCGGCGTGATCTGCTCCCAATATATTAACAAGCACATCAAAATTTCTTTTCAGTTTCGTATTATGATATGCAACATCACTTGCAAAATATGTCCAAGACTTATCTTCTTTTTGCAAAGCCCTGTCTTTATCATCTCCAAATTCAGTAGATTTAAATAGTAATTGCTCTCTTTCTACCCAATTTTCGTTATTTTCACCTTCAGGTGCTTTAATTTTTCCCTCATAAATAAATTTCTTTTCTTTTAAATTTTTTATTACTTCGTCAACTTCTTTATTTTTTATAACCTCTGTTTCACTAGCAAAATTATCATGTTTTATTCCAAGGTTTTCTAAATTTGTTTTTATTAATTTTAAAGACTCTTCAATCGAAAGTTTCTTTAATTTCCCAGATATTTTATCGTAGTCATTAAAATTTATGTCTTTATTTTTTGAAATTATTTTTTTTGCTATATCGATAAGATATGCACCTGGATATAAATCTTTGTCTTCTATTGGAAATGTTTCGTTATTAGTAATTTCCTTTATTCTAAAATAAACTGATTTAGTAAAATGAGAAATTTGGTTTCCATAGTCATTTACATAGTATTCTTTGGTAACTTTGTGACCATTAAATGATAATAGATTTGAAATAACGTCACCGAGTATTGCACCTCTTGAATGTCCAACATGAAGTGGTCCTGTTGGGTTTGCTGAAACAAACTCAACTAAAAAGCTATTTTTTTTACCGTTTAAATTACTTCCATAAGAAGGTTTATTGAGCACATCTAATATAAAAGCACTCCAAAATTCTTTCTTAAATTTTAAATTAATAAAACCTGGTTTTTCAATGCTAACATGATCAATATTTTTGTCATTTTTTTTTAATAATCCTGAAATAATTTCTGCAAGTTCAATTGGAGATTTTTTATTAATTTTTGATAAAACCATCGCAACATTAGTAGATACGTCACCATTAAATTTAGCAGGAGGAATATCCACATTTATACCAGATAAATTTTCTGGCAATTCCAACAAATTATCTTGATTTGCTTTCTTAATAGTATTTTCAATTTTTATTAAATAATCTTCAAAAATATTCATTTTGACATTTTGTATAATTGTATTGCATATCTATCAGTCATCCCTGAAATGTAGTCTGAAATAGATCTATATTTATCATTATTTATATATTTATTTTTTATAAATTTTTTTGGATTTCTTTCTATCAATTTAAATAAATGTTTAACTATTTTTTTACCATTATTATTTTTTATTTGTACATTTTTATTATTATACATATTAATTCTTAAAAAATTTTTAATTTCTTTTTCAATAGATGCAAATTTAGCTGAAAAATTGACAATTTTTTTATTATTTAAATAGACATGATTAATATTATTAATTTTGTATTTTTTTATATTTTTTAAAGTATTTTTAATAACATCTTGAACCATCAAATTAATTGAGTCTCTTATTATTTGGTAAACAATAATATCTCTGTTAGAATTTTTAACTTTTGTCTTATAAGATTTATAAATTTCTTTAAAAAAATTAATTTCACATAATTGATTTAATGAAAATAGTTTTGCTTTAATTCCATCTTGAATATCATGATTATTATAGGCTATGTCATCAGATATAGCTGCAATTTGAGCTTCTAAAGATGAATTCTTTTTAAAATCCATTTTATTTTTAAAATTTTTAAGTCCAATTATTGTATCTAGGTGATCAGTATTATTGATAGGTCCATTATGTTTTAAAAGACCATCTAAAGTTTCTATAGTTAAATTTAGACCTTTAAATTTTAAGTATTTGTTTTCAATAAACATTACAATTCTTAAAGTTTGAAGGTTATGATCAAAGCCACCATGATTAATCATTGACTCGTTTAAAGCGTCCTCACCAGCGTGTCCAAAAGGAGTGTGCCCCATATCATGGGCTAAACTAAGTGTTTCTACCAAATCATCATTTAAATTGAGATATCTTGATATTGATCTAGCAATCTGAGCAACCTCCATTGAGTGGGTTATTCTTGTTCTATAATGATCTCCATCTGTGTTCACAAATACCTGTGTCTTGTGTTTTAACCTTCTAAATGAAGCTGAGTGAATAATTCTATCTCTATCTCTTTGAAATGGAGTTCTAAACCTATTATTTGGCTCTTTTATCAAGCGTCCACGAGATCTAAAAGAACCTAATTTTGAGTAATTATTCATTCTTTAAAATTGGCAAATATTAATTATATTAGTAATAACAGTGATAAATAATGATTAAAGAAATTAAATTTACAGATAATGCGTTAAAACAAATAAATAACCTACTCGCATCTAAAGAGGAAGGTTCTTTTTTTAGAATCGCTATCAAAGGTGGTGGTTGCTCTGGATTTCAGTATGATTTTTCATTTGATAAAAGTCCTCAAGATGATGACTTAAGACACGAAAAGATTTTAATCGATAAAACTTCAGCAGATCTATTGAAAGGATCAGAAATAGATTTTGTAAAAGAATTAATTGGAGACCAATTCAAAATTAGTAACCCACAAAGTAAGTCGTCTTGTGGTTGTGGTGTTTCATTCTCTCTTTAATGATTATTAGCTCTTGGAATGTAAATTCTATTAGGGCAAGAATATTAAACGTTCAAGAATACCTAAAAAAATTTGATCCTGACGTGGTATTAGTCCAGGAAATTAAAACTCAAGATGAAACTTATCCTTATGATGACGTTAAAAAAATTAAATATGAAAGTTACGTATTTGGGCAAAAAAGTTATAACGGTGTTGCAATACTTTCAAAAAAAAAATTAGATAATATTCAAAAAGATATCTTTAAAGATAAAAATAAACAATCAAGAATAATTACAGCCGATATAAAATATAAATCAAAAGTAATTAAACTAATAAATATCTATACTCCAAATGGAAATCCAGTAGATACTGAGAAATATGATTATAAATTATATTGGTTAGATAGTTTAATAAAAAAATTGAAATCTCTTTTAAAAACAAATGAAAATATAATCATTGCAGGTGATTTTAATATTATTCCTTCTGCTGAAGATGTTCATGATCCTAAAGGGTATGAAAACGATGCATTGTATAGAATAGAAATTAGAAAGAAATTAAGAGAAATGTATAATTTAGGATTTCATGATGCATTTCGATATATCTATCCTGATAAAGAAGAGTATACTTTTTGGGATTACACAAGTGGAGCTTGGCAAAAAAATAATGGAATGAGGATTGATCACTTCTTAGTAACCAATTCATTATTAAAAAATATTAAGGATATTAAAATTAATAAATATCCAAGAGGTAGAGAGAAACCCTCAGATCACACCCCTATTGAATTAGAATTAACTTAAAGATTTAATTTTATTAACCAAGTCTTCATTTATATGTCTTGGTCCTTTATCTAATCTATTTTTATGTCTTCTTTCACCAGGAAGTCTAACATCCCCCATTGATTTCATTTTTTCAAAAAACTTTGAAGAATGTGTATCCCAATCTAAATTTGATAATTTTTCTGGAGATATTGCTAAAATGAACTCTCCACCACTTGGTGGACCGCCATCATTATTATCCTTCTCAGCCGTCTCATAACTAAAATTATCTCCAACAAGGGCACCAGCAAGCAATTCAACCATCATCGCAATCCCTGAGCCTTTATAGCCGCCAAAAGGCAATAAAACACCCCCATCTGCTATTTCAGCTGGATCTGTTGTATCCTTTCCTTCTTTTGTTAATCCTGTGCCTAATGGAACTTTGTGACCTTCCCTTTTTGCAACTTGAACCTCACCCATTGCCATAGATGCGGTTGCCATATCATAAACTACTGGAGGTTTATTTTTTCTAGGCCAAGCAAATGAAATAGGATTTGTTCCAAATAAAGGTTTGATAGATCCCGCAGGTGCAACAGCTGGTTTATAAGATGTGCATGCAAAAGCAACTAGGCCTTCTTCTGCAATTGCCTCTGTTTCAGGCCACATCGCTGCCATGTGATGTGAATTTGTTATAGATAAAACCGCTACTCCATTTTCTTGTGCAGCTTTAATTAACTCCGGCAAACTTTTATTTAAAACCATTGGTGCCAAACAATTGTTACCATCAACTTTAACAACGCTTGGTGTAATTTTAGAAACTTTAGGTCTATTCTTACCATTTATTTTTCCACTTTTTAATCCAGCAACATAAGCGGGTAATCTGAATAAGCCATGAGAAAGAGAACCATCTCTCTCTGCTTTCATTATCAAATCAGATAAAATATTTGATGTTTCTTCATCACATCCATTAGCTAATAAAGTTTTATTTGCTAAATTATAAATATCTTCAAGACTTAAAGAAACCGTTGCCATAAATATTATTAGATCTTATTTATGGCAGAAGTTCAATTCTAAATTAACAACCTTTGAAAGATTTTGACATATTCTTAATCAAGTCAAAATATAATGCTTTTCCAGGGGTAAGTGTTGCACCTAATGGATCTAAAACACCAGTTTTAATATCCATATCTTTAGCAACAGCATTAATTATATCAGGATTAAATTGTGGTTCTGAAAATATACATGCAACTTTATCATGTTCTATCACTTCTCTAATTTCTGCTAATTGTTCTGCACCTGGCATTACATCAGTGTTAACTGTAAAAGCACCTAGAACGTTAACATTAAATCTTTTTTCGAAGTATTGATAAGCGTCATGGAAAACTATCGAAGATGTACTTTGATTTAAATCAGTCATAACCTCAATAGTAAGTTTGTCGATATCTTTAAGAGCTTTTTCTAAATTACTTTTATAAGTTGAAGCATTTTTTGCATCATTTTCAATTAAATGCTCAACCATTTCATTTAAGATTACTTTAGCATTAATAGGATCTAACCAAATGTGTGGATCATGTTCACCATGGTGATGTCCTTCGTGATCGTCATGATCGTCGTGATCGTCTTTTTTCTTGTGGTCGTGGTCATCATGGTCATCTTCTTTATGACCATCTTCTTTTTTAGCATGATCATCGTGGTCATCATGGTCATCTTCTTTATGACCATCTTCTTTTTTAGCATGATCATCGTGGTCATCATGATCATCTTTTTTCTTGTGGCCATGATCGTCGTGTCCATGATCATCATGGTCGTCAAAAATATTTCTCTCTCTGAATTTTAATTTGTTTAATCCTTTAATTTCTAATAACTCGATTTTTTCTGCTTTTTTAGCAATTGAATCTAAAGGCTTTTCTAGAAAATTTTCTATATCCTCACCTACCCAAAAAACAATATCTGCATTTTGTAACATTTTTGCATGTGAGGGCTTTAAAGCAAAACCGTGTGGCGATGCATAACCATCAACTATGAGATCTGGCTTAGCTACTCCATCCATTAAATAACTAGCTAATGAGTGAATAGGTTTTATTGATGCTACAACTTTAATATCAGCATTTGCTGATGTAAAAAAAGTTAAAAATGATAAGAATGATAAGATTATTGTGGATTTTGTTATTTTTTTCATAATATTGTTTTTTAATTTTTGTTATAATATAACACTATGTAATAATATAACATCTTGAAGTCAAGTGGATATATGAGTTTAAAAAAAAATATATTAGTAAAGTTAAATAATGTTGGGATCCAACAAAATGACAAGTGGCTCGTAAAAGGAGTTTCGCTAGAGGTTGAAAAAGGAAAAATAGTAACTTTAATTGGACCCAATGGTTCTGGGAAAAGTACAACAGCTAAAATTGCTTTAGGTATATACAAAAACATAGAGGGAAATGTTGAAAAATTAACAAATAATATAGGATATGTCCCTCAAAAAATATCGATAGATTGGACTCTCCCCTTAAGAGTCAAAGATTTAATGGTTTTGACAGATAATATTAAAGATGAATTGATAGATGAGGCTTTGACATTAACCGGTGTTATACATCTTAAAGAAAAAAATTTAGGAAATTTATCAGGGGGTGAATTTCAAAGAGTTTTGCTTGCAAGAGCTATTTCAAAAAAACCAGAATTATTAGTTCTTGATGAACCTGTTCAAGGAGTTGATTTCACAGGTGAAATTGCTCTCTATGAATTAATTAAAAAAATTTCTGAAAAACTTAATTGTGGAATATTATTAATTTCTCATGATCTACACACAGTGATGAGTGCTACTGATCATGTTGTTTGTTTAAATGGACACGTATGTTGTTCAGGTTCTCCAAAAGACGTAGCACGAAATAATGAGTACAAAGCATTATTTGGGGAACAAGCTTCTCAAACACTATCTGTTTATGAGCACAAACATGACCATGAACATTCAATTGATGGAAAGATAAAGAAAAATTAAATGTTTGATGATTTTTTTATAAGAGCTTTAGTTGCAGGAATTGGAATTGCTTTGGTAACAGGTCCTCTTGGATGTTTTGTTGTTTGGAGAAGATTATCATATTTTGGGGATACTCTCGCCCACTCTGCTTTACTAGGTGTAACAATTGCATACACTCTAGATTTTAATATTGCTATTGCAATTTTTATTACTTCATCAATTATTGCATTAATTTTAGTAAAACTTGAAAGAAAAACTAATTTACCTGGTGATGCTTTGCTAGGGCTACTAGCTCACTCATCACTTGCCGTTGGTTTAGTTGTTATCGGCTTTTTAACATTTATTAGATTTGATATCATGGGATTGTTATTTGGAGATATATTAGCTGTAACAACAGATGATTTGCTTATAATTTGGATTGGTGGAGCTATAATATTATTGGTTTTAAAATTAATTTGGAAACCTTTATTTGCTTCAACAGTAAACTACGAATTAGCTGAAGCGGAAGGTCTAAAACCTGACAGGGCTAAAGCAATATTTACAATATTAATAGCTGCAATTATTGCAATTTCTATCAAAATGGTTGGATTATTACTTATTACAGGATTATTAATTATCCCAACCGCAATGGCTAGAAACATATCTGATAACCCTCAGAAGATGGTTATATTTTCAATAATTGGAGGGTTGTTGTCAGTATTTTTAGGATTATTTTCTTCGTTAAAATTCAATACACCATCAGGGCCCTCAATCGTGGCAGCTGCTTTGATTTTATTTATTATTTCATTATTCAAAATTAAACAAACGATACAATTGAAAAATTAATGATCAATTGATAAAAATAGAAAATGCAAAATCAACAAGTATTAACAAAAAATCAAAAAATAGTTTTAGATATAATTGAAAAATCTTCTCAACCATTAAAAGCATATTCAATTTTATTTGATGTTAAAAAAAAAGGAATTAATGCTCCTTTACAAGTCTATAGAGCTTTGGACAAATTGGTAGAGATTGGAAAAATACATAAAATAGAAAGTAGGAATGCCTTTATAGCTTGCAAGAATTCAAAATGTCAAATTACCAAAGCAACAGTTTTTTCAATTTGTGAAAACTGTGAAGATGTAAAAGAGATTCATGATCATAAATTATCTGAGCATTTGAAACATTATAAAGATAATAAAGGCATGAAATATAGCAAATATAATTTAGAATTTTTTGGTTTATGCAAGAAGTGCGGTAAAAATTAGATTTTTTGGGGTCAAGATAGATTAGATTATCTTGAAGATGCATTAAATAAATTAGTAAAAATTACTTAATTTCATAAATCCTTAACAAAACTGACATAAACAAAATCAAGGAGTGATTATGTTTATAAAAAAATATCTAAAATGGATAAGTACATTTTTAGTCTTAACTGGAATTTTACTTACTAATCTTAATATCTACCCTATTAATATTTATTTTCATGGACTGGGTGTTGTGGGGTGGACTATAGCTGGATTTATTTCAAAAGATAAGGCTATCTTAACAAATTTTGGATTACAAATACCTCTTTTTGTAATTGGAATTTATAAAGTGATATTCTAATGAAAAGAGTTTTATTTGTCTGCACAGGGAATTCAGCTAGAAGCATTATAGCTGAGAGCATAATTAATAACTTATATTATGATAAATTTATTGGTTATAGCGCAGGTAGTAATCCTTCAGGAGAAATTAATCCAATTATAGAAAAATTTTTAAAAGAGAAGAAATTTGATTTATCAAATTACAGTTCAAAAAATTTTGATACTTTTATTAACTCAGATATTAAATTAGATTATGTAATTACAGTGTGTAACAATGCTAACAATGAAGTGTGTCCTATTTGGCCTGATAAAAATCAAATTATTCATTGGGATATCGAAGATCCAGTAAAAAAATTTAATGTAGATAATGATGCAACAAATCAAAAAAAAGTATTTAATGATACATATCAAACAATATTTAAGAAAATAGAAAATTGGATTAACAATGAAATATAGTAAGTTTTTTCTTGGAGAGTTTATTGGAAGTTGTTTCCTTGTAATGATTATTGTTGGCTCAGGAATAATGGCTGAAAATCTTACAGATGATACGGGTATTATGCTTTTAGCCAATACGATAGCAACTGGCGCGGGACTTTTTGTGCTAATAACTGTTTTTAGTGATGTTTCAGGAGCACATTTTAATCCATTTGTAAGTCTAGCAATGTTTCTTACAAAAAAATTAAAAGGAAATTTATTACCTACATATATATCTGCACAAATTTTAGGTTGTTTGTTAGGTGTAGCACTTGCCAATTTCTTTTTTGAACATCAAATTTTTGAATTATCAACAAAATCAAGGGACGGAATAAATATATTTACATCTGAAATTGTAGCAACATTTGGATTAATTATAATAATTTTTGGATCTTTAAAGAAAGGAAGTGTGGTAGTTGCCTCATGTGTAGCCTTTTATATCACTGCTGGTTATTGGTTTACTTCGTCGACTTCATTTGCAAATCCTGCTGTAGCAATAGCGAGAACATTTACAGAAAGTTTTACTGGAATTAATTATATGTATACTCCAGTTTATATATTGGCAGAAATTATCGGTGCACTTTTTGCTGTATTTGTGGCTAAAAAAATACTTTTCAATAACAGGACAAGAGATAAAACTATCTCGTAGAAAAATTGAACCTAAAAGATTTAAGGTCAATTTTCTAAATCAGTTTTTAAAAAATTTATTGAAAATCAAAAATTAAAATAATAATGAAGAATATCTATAAGTTAAAACTATTACAGGCTAGAAGGATTAATACTTTCAAACTCCAGCATGTTTTTAAAGGTACACATTTCAGGTTTTGTGAAAGTAATTTTTGGAAATTTTTTATTAAAATCAGAGGATAATTGTTTATTAAATTTAGTTAAATTTTTTATTTCAGTTTCATTAAGTTGTCTCAAAATATAAGCTAATGTAATATGGAAAGTATATCTTTGATGATCTTCAAATTTAATTTTCAATAAATCACTTAGTTCATCTCTACAATTTCTTAAAATTTTTTCGTCCTCCTCGGAAAAGGGTTCTAAAACAATGCTGTAGCCACCAAAAAATGTTTTTATTTTTAAATTGATTTCTTTTGGAAAATTATAGTTTTCAATTCTTTTATTTAATTGAATAGCTATATCTTTGTAATCCATATCAAGATCTATATCTGTTGGCCAATAATAAGTATTTTTTGTATTTAAATTACAACAGTCAAATAATGTCATATGAAAACTAGATGGAGGTAAATAGGAATAAGTTTTTTCAGGATTAAAATTTTTTAAATTTTTTTGAAAACCAATAATTTGATCAGACAAATATGTATTAAGTGGAATATTACAAATTATTGTGCACCCTGGAAATGGTAAAGGTTTTCCTTTGTCGTCAAATTTATTTTCTGCACCTTTTAAAGTATACCCTCTAAGTTTACCTGCTAAAAATTGCTCTTGGTTATTAACTATATTTAAATCCATTAAAATAAACTAAAACCAGTTTATATTTTCTTTATCACAAAGTTCTTTCAGCCTTAATGGATAGTCTGTCATGATACCATCTACACTATACTCAATCATTTTTAACATATCGTACTCTTCATTAACTGTCCAAACGTTCACTGGCAAATCTTCCTGATGAGAAATTTCTACTAGTTTTTTTGTAATATCTTTATGGTATGGATGCCAAGCCTTTCCACCTTGTGATTTTATAATTTTTGGTAACTCATATTTTTCAAAAAAAGGTAAGAAACTCATCCATGGAGATCTATTGTAAATTGTATTTTTAATTTTAATTCCTGTCTGTTGTTGAAAACTTAAATAAGCTCTTGAAATTTCAGGGTAATGATTTTTGATTTCTGTCAGTGTTCTCCAATCAAATGAAGAAATGATTATTTTATTTTGTAAATTTGATTTATTTACTTCTTGCATAACAAGTTTTACCATTTCCTCTGGGGTTGGAGTTAAATTTTCCTCGTCAGGTGTAGATTTAATTTCTAAATTTATTAATAAATTTTCAGATTTGTTTTTTGAAGATAATTCTAATAACTCAGAAAGTTTTGGTATCTTTTGATTTTCTAAAGTTTTTTGATTAACAAATCTTCTTCCATATCTAGATAATTTATTTAAAGCCCCAACATCAAATTTTAAAAGCTCATCGTAACTTAAGTCAAATATTATTATATTTTCATCCGTTATCCAATTTCCCTCATTATCTTTTGTAAAACTTGGATCTAATCTAAAGTCATGTGTAATCACAGGAATAAGATCTTTGGAAATCAAAATATCTGTTTCGTATGCATTAATATTGTTTTTAAATAAATATTTAAAACTTTCTAGAGTATTTTCAGGAAGATCTCCTCTAGCGCCTCTATGGCCGTAAATTTTAATATAATTTGGCTTTGATAAAATCAAAATTAATTTACTCGATTACCATTAGATTTATCAAAAACATAATAATTGTTATCATTTATGTTCAAAGATAATTTACTTCCTTTTTTAATAATTTGACTTCCAGGACATCTAAAACAAAAATCTTTTTTATTTTTTATTTCTCCATAAATCAAATTATCTGAACCTAATTGTTCTACCAGATCTACAGATAAATTTATTAAACCTTTATCAGTTTGCGACATATGCTCTGGTCTAATTCCTAATATAACTGGTCCATTAAAATCACTTGTAACATTATTAATTTCAAAACCTTCTGAAGTAAGAGTTTTATTTTTTAATTCTCCTTCAAGAAAATTCATCTGTGGCGAACCTATAAATCCTGCGACAAACATAGATTTAGGATTATTATAAATTTCTATCGGTGTTCCAAGCTGCTCAATAAGGCCATTATTTATTACTGCCAGTCTATCAGCTAAGGTCATAGCTTCTACTTGGTCATGAGTTACAAATATACTTGTCACTCCAACTTTTTGCTGAAGTTTTTTTATTTCAAGCCTCATTTGTATTCTTAGTTTTGCATCTAAATTAGATAATGGCTCATCAAATAAAAATATTTTAGGACTTCTTACAATAGCTCTTCCCATAGCAACTCTCTGCCTTTGACCTCCTGACAACATGGATGGTTTTCTTTGCAAGTATTCAGAAATTTGTAATAGCTTTGCTGCCTCATTAACTTTTTTTTCAATATCTTCTTTTGAAATACCTCTATTTTTTAATCCGTAAGCCAAATTGTTGTAAACATTCATGTGAGGATAGAGTGCATAATTCTGAAAAACCATCGCAACATCTCTCTCTGAAGGGTCAACTTTATTAATTAATATTCCATCAAGATTTATATTACCTTCAGTTATGTCTTCTAACCCAGCAATCATTCTTAAAAGAGTAGATTTTCCACATCCGCTCGGTCCAACAAAAACCATGAATTCACCATTTTCTACATTCATACTTGTCTCATGAACAGCTTTAGTTCCGTTTGGATAGATTTTAGTAACTTTATCTAATTCTAAAAAACTCATTTATTTCTCTGTTTGAATTAATCCTTTTATGAACCATTTTTGCAAAAATACTACTACTAAAACTGGGGGGATCATTGATAAAATAATATAAGCAAATCTCTCTGCTGTTCTTGGTAAAGCAACTCCCTCATAACTTTCAGTAAATATAATTTTCATTCCCATTACTACAGTCCAATATTCCTCACTCGTAGTCATTATTAACGGCCATAAATATTGACTATATCCGTATACAAACATGAATATAAACATCGCTGCAATCATTGTTTTAGATAATGGAACTAAAAAATCTATAAAAAATCTCCAACTATTTGCACCATCTAATTTTGCTGATTCAAGTAATTCATCAGGTATAGTTTTATAAAACTGTCTAAAAAAAAAGGTAGCGGTGGCTGATGCAACCAATGGAAGAACAAGACCTGTGTATGAATTAGTTAAACCTAAATCTGATACAATCTTATAACTTGGAAAAATCCTAACCTCCAGAGGCACAAGTAAAGTAATAAAGATTAACCAAAAAATTGGTACAGCAAATTTGAATCTAAAATAAACTAAAGCATAAGCTGACATTGCTGAGATAATTACTTTAAGGGTTGCAATTCCCAAAGCCATTATAAAGCTATTTATAAACATTTTTGCAGCAGTCACTTCCTCTGACCAACCACCCTTCTCATTTAAAACTTCGTTATAATTTCTTGTTAATTGATCGCCAAGACCAAATTTCATTCCCTCTTTTAAAATAGTCACAGTATCGTGGGTAGAGCTAGCAAATGATAACCAAATCGGAATTACCATTAATAAAACACCTAGTATAAGTACAATGTGTGCTAAAATTTGTGATAATTTAATTTTCATTTGTCTTGAAAGATCCCTTTAATAAAATATTTTTGTAATACAATTATAATTAATACTGGTGGTATCATTGACATGATAACAAATGCAAATTTGTTAACAATTGATCCAGACATCATCTTTAATCCCATGACAACAGTCCAATATTGTTCAGAAGAAGTTACTAATATCGGCCATAAATATTGATTATAACCGAATACAAACATAAATATGAACATTGCAACAATCATTGTTTTTGACAATGGCACTAAAAAGTCAATAAAAAATCTCCAAGTATTTGCACCATCCAATTTTGCTGATTCAAGTAATTCATCAGGTATAGTTTTATAAAACTGCCTAAAAAATAAAGTAGCTATAGCAGAAGCTGAAATTGGAATAATTAGTCCCCAATATGAGTTTACTAAGTTAAGTGTAGACATAACAGAATAGGTAGGAAAAATTCTTAACTCCAGAGGGACTAGTATAGTAATAAAAATTATCCAAAATAATAATGTTGCATATTTCACTCTAAAATAAACTAAGACATATGCAGTCATAAGAGATGAAATAACTGATAAAAACGCAACTCCAGTTGCCATTAAAAAACTATTTAAAAACATCTTTAATGCAGTAATTTCTTTAAAAAAACCACCTTCATATAATAAAACTTTTGTATAATTCTCTAAAAACTTATCTCCTAAAAAAAATTGAAGACCTTGGGTATTAATTATCGAAGCTGTATGAGTTGAGCTTGCAAAAATTAACCAAACAGGAATTATCATAATAAAAATGCCTATCAAAAGAATTAAATGAGAAAAGTTTGATGAAAAATATCTAATCATTTTAATTGTAATGTATTTTCCCTTCTATGTATCTAAATTGAAAAATTGTAATAACTAAAACAATCAACATCATCATAATTGATTGAGCACCAGCACTTCCTAAGTCTAACCCCCTAAATCCGTCCATGTATGCTTTATAAACAAGAGTTCTTGTTTCACCTGAGGGTGCACCAATTGTTGTAGTGTCAATTATTCCAAAAGTATCAAAAAAAGCATAAGTTATATTGATAATGATTAAAAAGAAAGTTGTGGGCATCAATAGAGGGAAAGTGATTGTCCAAAATCTTCTTAAACTACTTTTACAATCAATTATGGATGCTTCAATAACAGATTTTTGTATTGCTTGAAGACCGGCTAAGAAGAAAATAAAATTAGCACTTATTTGTTTCCATGATCCTGCTATTATTAAGTAGATATAAGAATCAAAAACACTTTCATACCAATTAAAACCCCATAAATCGTTAAATAGATGATACAATAATCCAAATCTTTCACTAAAAAAATAATTTGCCATAACACCCACCACCGCTGGCGCAATAGCATAAGGCCAAATCAAAAGAGTTTTGTAGGCACTTTTTCCATGCATTACATTATTGGCTTGTACAGCAAGTAACAATCCAATGGCTCCTGTAACAAGTGTAATCACAAAGCTATAAATAATAGTAAACTTAAAAGCTATTAAATAAGCCGGGTCATCAAAAATAAATAAAAAATTATCAAACCATACAAATTGTCTTCCAAATCCAAATGCATCTTGCATGGTAAATGCATCTCTAAAAGTTTGTATTATTGGCCAATATAAAAATATTAATAAAATACCTAGCTGTGGTGCTAAAAAAAAATACTGTGAATAGTTTGATTTAAACTGAACTTTTTTCATAAAATAAATAGGAGGGTATATTAATACCCTCCTAATTTATATTATTTTTTAAAGAGTCTTAGCAAATTGTTTTAACAATTTAGCTGCACCCTCATCCATGTTCTTTAATCCTTTTTCGATTGATATTTTGCCATTTAACATTGGCTCAACATTTTCGTAAATTACTTCACGAATTTGAGGCCAGTTACCAGCTCTATATCCACCAGGAATAGTTGAACCTTCTAAGCTTAATTGTTCACCAACAGCTTTGTGATATGGAGAAGCTCTATAAAAGTTTATAGTTTCAGCTAATTCTATACCACCTTTAGTTACAGCAGAATAACCTGTCATGTTGTGATAGTATAAATCCATTTCAGGAGAACCCATAAATTCTATGAATTTAGCAAGTCCTTTATACTCTTCTTCTGTATGACCATTTAAGATCCAGTTTGCTGCGCCACCAATAAATGTTGGATACTCTTTGCCACCAGTTACTGAATCCCAATAAGGAATATGATTAACTGTAAAATTTGGAACAACACCTTTCATTCCACCAAATGATGCAGCAGATCCAAACCAAAAAGCAGCCTCACCTGCTATAAATGGTGCTTGATTATCTCCCCATGCTCTTCCTTTATAACCGTAGAGACCTTTTTCGTACCATTCTTTTACTTTTTTCCAATGATAAACAAATGCATCTGTTTCAGCAAATAAAGTTTTTGTCGGAACAGCATCGTAACCATTGTTTCCATCTGTCATAAGTAGATTATGTCTTGAAAAGAAATTTTCTGTCCAGATCCATGGAAAGTGACTTTGAACTAAAGGAATATATCCAGCAGCTTTAATTTTTGGAGCCATAGCCTCAAATTCTTCATAAGTTTTTGGAACTGATTCTATTCCTACTTCTTTCAATATGTCCATATTTGCATACATTAAGCAAGTTGAACTATTAAAAGGAACACCTATCATTTTTCCATCAGAGTCAGCATAGAAGTTTTTAATTCCAGGAATATAATTATCTGCATCTACTTTAATTCCATATTTCTCAGCCATATCTTCAAAACCAATAACAACGCCATTTTTAACTTGGGCTACCATAATTGCAGCACCAGCATCGTAAACCTGTGAATAATGTGGTTGGTCTCCCGCTCTAAATGCAGCTATAGTTGCCGCCATGTTATCTTCATAACTTCCTTTACCTGTAGGAATGACGGTGTATTCATCTTGTGAAGCATTAAATCTATTTGCAATTTCAATAATTACATCACCAAGAAATCCACTATTTCCATACCACCAATGAATTTCTGTTTTTGAATAACTGTGTGATGTAAAAGAGAAAGTAAATAGAATTGTTAAAACACTCAATATTTTTTTCATTTTACCTCTTTTGTTAATTTATGATTTTTTAATGATAAATTAATTATGTTAAAGTATCGTTAAATTTTGATTACTTAAATGTAAAAATATATAATATTTCTAAAAGAGGTTGTATATTTTAAAACAAATCATAATTTAAATGTCTAAAATATTCGATTTATTCATAATAGGTGGCGGTATAAACGGTGCAGGTATTGCAAGGGATGCTGCAGGTAGAGGCTTATCAGTTTGTTTAGCTGACAAAGGTGAGATTGGTGGAGCAACTTCATCCTGGTCAACGAAATTAATACATGGTGGTCTACGTTATTTAGAAAATTATGAATTCAAATTAGTTAGAGAGTCTTTGAGAGAAAGAGAAATTGTTTATAAAATTGCTAAACATATTTCAAAACCTATTCCTTTTATAATTCCTTATGCAGATAAAATTCGACCAGCCTGGTTAATTAAAATTGGTTTATTTTTGTACGATAATTTAGGTGGTAAAAGTAATATACCAAAATCAAAAACATTTGATCTTAGAAAAAAATTTTCAAATATTCTTAAAGAAAAATACAAAACTGGTTTCCAATATTTTGACATACAAATTGACGATAAAAAATTAACGAAATTAAATACCAAAGATGCAAAAAGAAATAACGCTAAAATACTAGAATACAACAAAGTTAAAAAAGCTGAAATTATTGGCAATGAATGGATTATTAGTCTTGAAAATGGTGAAAAAGTAAAGTCAAAAATTTTGATTAATGCATCTGGACCATGGATAAATGAAACCTTAAATAAAAATATAAAAATTAAATCTAAGAAAAAAATTAGATTGGTTAAAGGAAGTCATATTATTACAAAAAAATTGTACAAAGAAAATGTTGCGTTCACATTTCAAAATACTGATAAAAGAATAATATTTGTAATACCTTATAAAGGGAAGTTTTCTTTAATTGGAACTACTGAAGAAGAGGTGAAATCACCTGAAAATAAAGGAATATCAAAAAAAGAAATTAGATATTTAATTAGTTCAGTAAATAATTACTTAAAAAAACAAATAACATCAAAAGACATCGTGGATACATATTCTGGGATAAGACCTCTAATTGAAGATTTTAAAACAGCCTCAAAAGTCACAAGAGATTATGTTTTTGATTTAAAAATTATAAAAAAATTACCTTTATTGAATATTTATGGAGGAAAACTTACCACCTACAGAAAATTGTCTGAAAATGTCCTTATTGATCTTGAAAAATTTTTACCTAAAACAAAAAAAGGTCCATGGACACACAAAAAGAAGCTTTTGTAATTTCCACTGTCTTAGAAAATGCTTTTCACTAAGTAATTTTATTTAATTCTAGTTTGAATTATTTTGATAATTTTAGGTAAATCTTTAATTGTATCTATTACATAGTGAGCACCTACTTTCTCAAATTTTTTCTTGATCTTTTTTCTAAATTTAGTTTTATCTTTAAAAGAAAGTTTATTAAATTCGACTTCTGTTTTACCAAATTCATTACCTGAAAAAATAACACCCACTACCCACATCCCAGCATTTACTCCCTCTAACAATCCAGGAATAGTGTCATCAACTTTTATACAATTTGATCCCTTAGTAATATTTAATTCAGAAAAAATTTTATATATTATTTCAGCTGAGGGTCTTCCAATTCTTGTATGCGATGAACTATAAGAAATATCTGGAGTAAATCCTTGTTTTTTTAATTCTGGCAATATAATTTTTAAAATATCATCAGAATATCCAGTATTTGTAGCTATTTTAATTTTTTTTTTTTTTATAAATTCTATGGTTCTTTTACTGCCTGAAATAAATTTAGAATGTTTTTTAATAATTTTTTTTAATTCTGGATTAAAAAGTTTAAATAATTTATCGATATCATTTTTACTAGGTTTTTTTTTATATTTTTTTTTCCACTGAAGATTTATTTTTTTTGTATTAATTAATTGACTTATATGTGCTCTTTTTTCAATACCCATAGGACCAATAGCTTCTTTTCTACTAATTGGTATTCCAATCTTATTAAAAATATGAATTAGAACTTTTGATGGTGCCAAACTACCAAAATCTATTAGGGTGCCTGCTAAATCAAAAACAATTGCTTCTATTTTATTATTTTTCATTATATTTTTTAATTATATAATTAAAGTTAAATTAAAATAATATTAAATTAATTTGAATAAATTACCCTAGGTTCTAGAAATAATTCCCTTGATAAGGCTTTGAATTTTTTAGTCACTTGTTTTGAAATAATTTCCTGGTGCTGGGATGGAATTTTTAAAAATACTGAATTACCTCTTTTATAAAGTTTAAACTCTTCTAAAAAAATTGTAGATATTGATGTAAGAGAATTAGCAAATCTTAAGGCTGCACCAACTTGTTTGCATGAATATATCTCGTTGTTATTTAAAAACGTTAAGTATTCTATCTTTGGATTGTATTTTATACTACAATATCTCCAGTAACAAGAAAGTGCCAATTGTATTCTTTCTTTATGTGAAAGTTTTAATAAAGGCGTATTTAATGTTTCTTGAAACACCAACTCTGCTTTTTGGAATGCTCCCAAACCCCAATCCATATGACTTAGTACACAAGATAGATGAAGCAATTTTTGATTAAAATGCTCATTTCCCTCAAATATAGGTTTTATAAAATCAAAATATTTCTTATATGTAGATCCTAAATCGCCTCTTTTTTTTGAAATATGCTCTAATGATTTATTAAAAACAAAATTACTATCTGAGTGTTTAAATAAATCTTTGGCAAGAGATCCTTCTCTAATACCGCTAATTGAGCAAATAACATTTTTTGGATTTGCTATGTTCATAATTTCTTCTAGAATTATTGAGCTATAAGGAAGATAAGGTGTTCTAGACTTTGATATGTATTCAACTGATTTCAATTTAGATTTATTAAATGAAGAAATTTTTTCTAAAAATTTTGTGAGTTTTTCATTTTCAATTGAGTATTGATGAATAATATGGACTGGATATTCATTTTGAAATAAGTGTAATTTAAACAAAGCTCTCCACGTACCTCCCACCAAATATAAATTATTAAATTTTTTTTTAGATAACCATTTTTCATCTCTTAAAAGATTTTTGAGATATTTAGGTAAATTTCTTTTTTTAACAATAGGATTGTTAATTAACCTTAAAACACCAACTGGAAGTGATGTTTTATTTGTTACAACATTGTTTTCAACTCTAGCAAGCTCTAAACTTCCACCACCTAAATCAGCAACAAGTCCATCCACATTCTCAAATCCAATTTTAACTCCTTCAGCTGATGATTCGGCTTCTTCTTCACCAGTTAAAATATTTATATTTTTTTTAAATAAGTATTCTACTTCTTCAATAAAGGGCTTTGCGTCTGTAGCTTCTCTTAATACAGCTGTTGCAATAATTTTAAGGTTATTAATTTTTGAAACATTAAGAATTTCTGAAAATCTTTTTAAGACTTTTAAAGCATATATCTTGCCTGATTTATGAAGTTTTTTTGATTTATCTAAGTTTTTACCAAGTTCACAAACTGCTTTTTCGTTAAAAAAAGGTACTCTAGATGATGTAAAATCATCGTAAATTAACATTCTTATAGAATTTGAACCTATATCAATAATAGCTAATTTTGATTGTCTTAATTTTAAATTTTGCTTATTTTTAATTACTTTAAGTTCCACCTTTAACCAACCTTAAGTTTAATTTTTTAGGTTTAATTTTTAGTTTTGCTTTTCCTCTTCCTGATAAACTTGGATTATTCATGAAATAATCATGTGCAGAAAAAGAATCTTTTCGACTATATTTAATTTTTTGATAATTTCCATCGGGATAAAGTTCCCAGCTCTGATTCGTGTCGAGATAATTGGCCATCATTATTTGGTCTAAAACCTGTTCATGCACAGTTTGATTTTCAATTGGCACGAGAAGTTCGACTCTTCTATCTAGATTTCTTGGCATCAAATCTGCAGATGAAATATAAACTTTTGCATTTCTGTTGGGCATAAATTTTCCATTTGCAAAACAATAAATTCTTGAGTGTTCAAGAAATCTTCCAATGATACTTTTTACAATAATATTTTCCGATTTATTTTTAATACCAGGTCTTAAACAACATACACCTCTTACAAATAAAAAGACTTTTACACCGACACTAGAAGCCTCATAAAACTTATCAATTATTTGTGGATCAACTAATGAATTCATTTTAGCCCAAATCTCAGCGTGTTTCCCTTTTTTTGCATTACTTATTTCCTTATCTATATTCTGATTTAAAGTTTTTCTTAAATTTACTGGAGAAATGGAAATTTTATTTAAATTTCTTGGTTTTGAATAACCAGTCACATAATTGTAGAATTTTTCAACATCTGTAGCCATTTTTTTATCAGAGCTAAATAGAGATAAGTCTGTGTATATTTTTGCATTTACAGGATGATAATTGCCAGTACCCAAATGGAAATATGTTTGAATTTTACCACCCTCACGTCGATGTATTAGTGATGATTTAGCATGTGTTTTGTATTTTGCAAAACCATAAACAATTTGAACTCCAGCTTTTTCAAGACTTCTTGCCAGCTGTATATTTGCTTCTTCATCAAATCTAGCTTTGATTTCAATTAAAGCAGTAACTGTTTTACCGTTTTCGGCAGCACTAATTAATGCTTTAACAATTGGTGAATCTAAAGTAGTCCTATACAATGTTTGTTTAATAGCAATTACTTTTTTATCTATAGCCGCTTGATTTAAAAATTCAATTACAGCATCAAAAGTTTCAAATGGATGATGAACTATTAGGTCTTTTTTCTTAATTGTCTCAAAAAAATTATTATTGTATTCTTTTAATCTTTCTACGTCTCTTGGTGTAAAGTTTTTAAATTTTAATTTAGAATTTTTAATTTTACAAATTTGGTCTATATCCTGGATTCCAACTAAACCTGCTACTTCATAAATATAATTTGGATTAATTTCTAATTTATTTGTTATAAATTTTACAAGTTCTTTGTCGCTTTTTTCTAAAATTTCTAATCTAACAATATCACCAGTTCTTCTTCGCTTTAATGCTAGTTCAAATGATCTGACTAAATCCTCAGCCTCTTCTTGAATTTCTACATCACTATCTCTTATTACTCTAAATATCATTTTCTTTTCTAATAAATGATCTGGAAAAATTTCAGAGGCAAAGTAACCAATAACATCATCTAGAACTAAAAATTTCTTAAATGATTTTCCTCCGTCTATTTCAATAAATCTTGATAAAGCTTTAGGAATTACAATAATTGAATTAAGAATTCTCTTTTTTTTCTTTTTCTTCAGCTTCATAACTAAAGCTCTCCCTTGATTAATAATAAATGGAAAAGGATGAGCAGGATCAATCGCTGATGGTGTAAGTAGAGGATAGATTTCTTCCTTAAATATTTCTAATAATTTCTTTTTTTCCTTTGTGTTAAGGTTTTCTGGCTTAGTTAATAAAATATTATTTCTCTTCAGCTGATTTGATAAATTATTAAATATGGTATTTTGTTTATTTAATAGATTTTTTGTATCATTGATAACCATCTCCATCTGTTCTTCAGGTGTTAATCCATCTGAACTTAGTGAGTCGACTTCTTGTTTAATTTGACTGTATAGTCCAGCAACTCGAACCATAAAAAATTCGTCTAAATTTGAGCCTGCAATAGATAAAAATTTTACTCTCTCATAAAGAGGATTTTCAATATTTTGCGCCTCAAAAAGAACCCTATCGTTAAATTTTAACCATGATAATTCTCTATTTATATAATTAGATTTAAGCTCTTCTTTGTCTTGTTTTTTTAATGCAGTCATATATTTAGAATTAATGCGCGAATTATATGTCATGAGACATGCAAAATCTAGTTGGGAAGACCCAAATTTAAGTGATTTTGAAAGACCACTAAATAAAAGAGGCATCAAAAGTGCAAAAATTATAAGTGAATTTTTTGTTAAAAAAAAATATTCCTTTGATTATGTGCTTTTATCTTCATCAAAAAGAACAAAAAAAACTCTAAATTTAATACTGAAAAAAATAAATAAACCAAAAAAAATTAAAAGTTCCTCAAAGCTTTATTTAGTTAATGAAAATGAAATTATAGGGTATATAAAAAATATCCATAAAAGGTTTAAGAAAGTATTGCTAATAAATCATGAACCTGCTCTTAAAAATTTAGTTATAAAATTAACTAAAAATAAAGATAATAGTAATTTTAAACTATTAAATTATAAATTCCCAACTTGTGCATTTGCTAAAATAGTTTTCGATACAAATGATTGGATAAATATTGAAGAGAAAGGAATTATTTCTGAATTTGTAAGGCCTAAAGATTTAGTTATCTAACGAATAGCCTGCAGATCTCACTGTGCGAATTAAACTTTCTAATCCACTTACATTTAAAACTTTTCTCAATCTTCTTATGTGAACATCAACCGTTCTACTTTCTACATAAATATTTTCACCCCAAACATTATTTAACAATTGTTCTCTTGAATAAACTCTTTTTGGATTTTTGATAAAAAAATCTAATAATTTAAATTCTGTGGGTCCCAAAATTATTTCCTTATTATTTCTATAAACTCTTTTTGCCAATCTATCAATTTTAAGGTCTTTAAATTCCACAACATCAGTTGATGACAAAGGTTTAGCCCTTCTTAACAAAGATTTAATTCTTGCATTTAATTCTTTTTGGCTAAATGGTTTAGTGACGTAATCATCGGCTCCAGTTTCAAATGCTTTTAATTTATCTTCCTCCTCCCCTTTTGCAGTAAGCATAATAATTGGAATGTCATTATATTTTTTATCCCTTTTTAACTGTTTGCATATTTCAACACCTGATAAATCTGGCAACATCCAATCTAATAAGATTAAGTCTGGCATTTTTTGTTTTATTGATTTTAAAGAGTCCTCTCCATTTTCACTTGAAGAAACCTTATGACCTTCTTTTTCTAAATTATATTTTAATAAGGTTGAAATTGGCGCCTCATCTTCTGCAATAAATATGTGTGCACTCATTACTTTGTTAATACTGAGTCGCTACCCTTAGGTCTTTCACCCTCTAAATAATCACCTGTAACTAAATAAAATACTTGCTCAGCTATGTTGGTTGTATGATCTCCTATCCTTTCAATGTTTTTAGTTACAAATAAAAGATGTGAGCCATATTCAATATTTTCCGTATTTGATTTAAGTAGTGAGATGACTTCTTCCATACATTTATTTGTTAAATCATCAACTTGTTCATCACTCTCCCATACTGTTCGAGCTACATCGCTTGATCTACTTAGATATGAGTCTAAAACAATTTTTAATTGTTTTTGAACCAAAATGCAGATTCTATTCATTGCTTCAATTAAATTATTTGGCAAATGCGTATTTATAAGTTTTGTTCTTTTTGCAATATTTTTGGCAAGATCACCTATTCTTTCTAAGTCTGAAGACATCTTTAGAGCTGCAACTGTTTCTCTAAGATCAACAGCCATTGGTTGTCTTAAAGCAATTAAATTTACTACCTCATTCTCTATCTGAGACTCAAAATTATCTATAACTACATCTGAATTTATAACATCATCAGCAAGGTTATGATCATTTGTTGATATTGCTTTCATTGCATTACCTAAAGCGGTTTCGCAATTTGCCCCCATTTCAACTAAATCATTGTTTAATTTTTTTAATTGGTCTTCGTAAGATTTTACTGTGTGTGGTTTTTCATTCATTATCCAAACCTTCCTGTTATGTAATCCTGCGTTTGTTGTTGAGTCGGATTCTTGAATATCTTATCAGTAGAACCTACTTCAATCAATTTACCAAGGTGAAAAAAACCAGTATTTTGAGAGACTCTTGCAGCTTGGGACATTGAGTGAGTAACAATTATTATAGTATGTTCCTTTCTTAATTCATCAATTAGCTCCTCTATTTGTGCTGTTGCAATTGGATCAAGAGCTGAACATGGCTCATCCATGAGTATTACCTCTGGCTTAATTGATATTGTTCTTGCAATACAAAGTCTTTGCTGTTGTCCACCTGATAAACCAGTACCTGGTTCGTGAATTCTGTCTTTTACCTCTTCCCAAAGTGCTGCTTTTCTCAAACTCTCTTCAACAATATTATCCATTTCACTTTTAGATTGAGCTATCCCATGTATCTCAGGTCCATAAGAAATATTCTCATAAATAGTTTTTGGAAAAGGATTTGGTTTTTGAAAAATCATTCCAACTTTTTCTCTAAGCCTTACAACATCTGTATCTTTTTGATTTATGTCATAGTCATTAATTTTTACGACACCACTGACTTTACAAATATCGATCACATCATTCATTCTATTTAAACATCTTAAGAATGTTGATTTACCACAACCAGAAGGTCCAATAAGAGCAGTTACTTTATTTGCTTCAATATCCATATTGATATCAAATAAAGCTTGTTTCGCTCCATAATAGACATCAACATTTTTTGCTTCTATTTTATTCATATTTTAGTTCCATTTCTTTTCAAATTTATGTCTAATTAATTGTGCTCCTAAATTCATAAAAATTAGGAAAAATAATAATACCATTATGCAAGCAGACACTTTTTCTACAAATCCTCTTTCAGCACTCTCTGCCCATATATAGATTTGAACAGGCAAGCTAGCTGCTGGATCCATAGGGGTTCCTGGAATTGTGTTAACAAAAGCAACCATTCCAATTAATATTAAAGGCGCTGTTTCACCTAATGCTTGAGCTAAGCCAATTATAGTACCTGATAAAGTTCCAGGTAAAGCCAAAGGCACGGTATGATGCATCGTCGTTTGCATTCTGCTAGCTCCCATTGCTAAAGCTGCTTCTCTTATACTGGGTGGAACAGCCTTCAATGATGCTCTGGCTGCTATTATAATTGTTGGAAGAGTCATTAATGAAAGGGTTATGCCTCCAACTAAGGGTGTTGATCTAGGTAAACCAAATACAGCCAATAAAACACCTAATCCTAATAATCCAAAAACAATTGAAGGAACTGCTGCTAGATTATTGATATTTACTTCAATAAAATCTGTAAATCTATTTTTTGGTGCAAATTCCTCTAGATAAACTGCAGCTAGTAAGGCAACAGGAAAGGCAATTGACAGACAGACAAGTATGGAAAATAATGAACCCATAAATGAGCTTGCTATTCCCGCTAACTCAGCTTCTCTAGAATCAGCATTTGTAAAAAAACTGGCATTAAATTCACTTATAACTCTTCCGTCTTCATTTAATTTATCAAAAATTTTTAATTGATAATCAGATGCTCTTCTTCTATTTTCAGGTATATCTCTTGGATAATTTCCTTTAAATACTTGATCTAAGTCGTCAGAGGCTGTTAATTTTACATCAACTGTTTTTCCAAAGCTATCAAGATTGTCTAGAAGATAATATTTTAATTCTCTCTCAAAAGTAAATGCAAACATTTTTTTTAATTCCATAATTTGATCCTCACTTGCGTCTGGATCGAGACTGATAAATGTTTCTATCCCAAACTCATAAAAGTCTGCATCATTAATATCTTCGGTTGTTGGTTTTTTATCTGGATCCAAATATAATAAATCTGCATTATAATTGACTGGTATTACCAACCATGTTTTTTGAAATGCTGTGTAACCAGTAGAAAATATCTTTGTTAGAAATACCAATAGAAATAATAAAGCCATAAATATTGCAGCTTTACCGTAAAATTGAAATCTTTTTTCAGCTTTGTATCTTTTAATTAAACGTTCTTCTTTATTCATATTTCTCTCTATATTTTTTCACAACAGATAAGGCAACAATATTTAAAACTAAAGTAACTATAAATAAACTTAATCCCAATGCAAAAGCTGCTTGTGTTTTCGGATCCCCAAATTGTTGATCACCTATTAAGATAACAACAATTTGAGCAGTTATTGTTGAAGTGGACTCTAACGGATTAAGAGTTAGGTTTGCTGCCAACCCTGATGCCATTACAACAATCATTGTTTCACCAATAGCTCTAGAAACACCTAATAAAATAGATCCAACGATTCCAGGTAAAGCAGCTGGAAAGATTACTCTTTTTATTGTTTCAGATTTTGTTGCTCCCATGGCATAGCTACCATCTCTAAGATTTTGAGGAACACTTGTAATTACGTCGTCACTTAAGCTTGATATAAATGGAATAATCATAATTCCCATAACTCCACCGGCTGCCAGTGCGCTTTCTGCTGACACCTCTAGCCCTAATGATAATCCAAGGTCTTTTAAAAAAGGTCCAACTGTTAAAGCAGCAAAAAAACCATAAACAACAGTTGGAATTCCTGCTAAAATTTCAATGACAGGTTTGGCATATTGTCTTAAACGTTTGCTAGCATATTCCGCCATATAAATACCACTTAACAAACCAATTGGTATTGCAACACACATTGCAATCAAAGCTATAAAAAAGGTGCCTGCAAATATAGGAACCGCGCCAAAAGTATCACTATACATTGATGGATCAAGTGCTTCACTTGCATCTCGAACAAAAGCTTTTGCAGGATACCAGTGCATTCCAAATACAAAATCAAATAGTGGGATAACTTGAAAAAATTCTATTGTTTGAAACAGAAGGGAAAAAATAATACCAATGGTTGTTAATATCGCTGCCAGTGATGATAAAAAAAATACTCCTTTAAGAAATATTTCAACTGGTTCTCTTGTTTTAGTGTTGTTTGAAATCTTTGTATACGCATAACCTGTTGATGCAATTAGTAATGATAAGACTATAACGACCTTAGACCACTTTGCTATGTCTCTAAAGTTTAAATATTTTTCTGCTGATCTTTGTAACTCTGCAGTAAGTTCTCCTGAATACTGGTTTCGAGAAAGTGATTTTACTTTTTCATAAAATAAATTCAACTCTCCTTCTAGAAGTCCTTGCGAAGAATAATCACTAAGTATAAAAAATCTTACTATGCTAGGTTCAAATATCGACCATAAAGCATACAAAAGAAAAGCAGGTGCGCCACACCATATAGCAAGATAGTATCCATAAAATTTTGGAAGAGCTGTTAACCGTTTGTTAGATTGAATTAAAATAGCTTTTTTTCTTCCAAAGAAGTAACTGGATAAAGCTAAAAGAACGATTGTTAAAAATATTACTGAATTCAATTATTGGCTCCTTTAGATTTATACAAAAAAAAGGGCCCATTTAATAGGGCCCCTTTTGAGTTTATTAACAAATATTATATTACTCCATTGACATTGCAGTAAGAGATTTCGAATTATCTCTAACTGTTCTGTAAGTTGCAGCATCAAGTGGAACAAGTCCTATTTCCGCTAAGTAACCTCTTTTACCAATAGCTTTAGTTGTAGTGAATTCTTTTACAAATTCATGTAATCCTGGAATTACACCAACATGAGCTTTTTTTACGTAAAAGAATAATGGTCTAGCAACAGCATAACTATAGTCTTGGATAGATTCTAATGATGGTTGACCACCTTCTATACTTGCAGCTTGCAATTTATCTCTTGCAGCTAAAAAGTAACTAAATCCAAAGAAACCAAACATTTCTTTGTCTTCAGATAATTTTTGAATAATTAAACTATCATTCTCTCCAACTTCAATAGCAGCACCATCTTCTCTGTAAAGTTTTTGTGGTTTTTTGTATTTTTTATTTCCAGCTTCGAAACCTGCTTTGTATAATGCTTTAGCCTCTTTAGGCATACCTTTTTTCATTACTAACGAATTCCAAGCATCTCTTGTTCCGGATGTTCCTGGGGGAATCATAACTGAAATCTTTTGTTTTGGTAAACTTGGGTCTATTTGATCCCATGTTTTGTATATGTTGTCTACTAATTTACCATCAACAACTGAGTGTTTTGCTAAAGCTTTCCAAAGTTGTTCTTTAGTGAAGTTTACTGGTTCAGCATCAACACTGTATGCTAAAGTAATACCATCGTTACCTATAATAACTTCAACTATTTCATTAACACCATTTTTTTTGCAAAGAGCTTTTTCTTTATCTTTCATTGCTCTTGATGCATTTGTTATATCAGGGTGAGCTTCTCCTACACCTGCACAAAATAATTTTGCACCACCACCTGTACCAGTTGACTCGATTACTGGTGTTTTAAATCCAGTTTGCCCGAATCTTTCAGCAACTATTGTTGCGTAAGGGAATACAGTAGATGATCCAACTATTTTGATTTGATCTCTTGCTTGAGCAATAGTGGCAACAGAAATGGCAACTATTGAAGCAAGAACTATAGTTAGTTTTTTCATTTTAATATCCTTTCGTGAATTAAAGTTAATTAACGACTCGCTTAATAAATTTTATTGAGGACTCTAGTATTACAAATTTGTTACAGTTTTGTTAAATAGGTAACTTTTTAGTTGTATTTTTTAGAGATGATTAAGGTATCATTATCTGCAGCTAAATCTCCTCGACAACGAATTGGGCTGACATTTTCACTTAGTGCTAAGCTATTTGTTGGTCTTAAAGTAACTTCTAGTTGTATCATTGATATAAGGTCTTTTACTTGATTTTGATCATATTTCCATGAAGGCCAACTTGTGGGGGTAGAAAAAGTAGTAATTATATAACTTGAGGCCCTATTAAAATTATAATTACTCTCATTTTGTTTTCTTAACAAATGATCTCTTACAGAAAAGAAAATATTTTTACATCTATGCATGTCAGACATATAATTTTCTTTTTTTAAGTTTTTGTTCATTGGGATTGATACAATCAAATCAATTGTATCTCTCCAGAATGAAGTTAAAACCTCAGTATAGATATGATCAACATTTACTTTGTCAGATGGAAAATGTTTATTGACAGTGCTTTTCGTATTTTCTAAATCATTTTTCATTCTAAAAATACCAATATCAAATACAGTAAGTTGTTGGTTTCTTAAAAGTGTTGTAATGTCTTTTTTATTAGAGTCTTCAGAGTAAGAATTTGATATAAAATTAAAAAATAAGTAAGAAAAAATAAAAAAATTTATTATTATTTTTTTCATTTAACAATTTTATTTAAAAAATCCGTTATTTACAAATTAAATTATATTGTGAAAATTGTTAAATTATATGAAGTTTATAATTCACTGGGTAAATGAATGTTAATTTCGGTTCCTTTACCATTAAGATTTTTTATTTCGTAATCACCTCTATGTTGAGAAATTATATGTTTGACAATTGCAAGACCTAAACCTGTTCCACCAACTTTCCTGCTCTCTTCAACATCTACTCTATAAAATCTTTCAGTTACCCTGTTAATTTGATCCTCGGGAATTCCAATACCTTGATCAGATACAGATATTTTAATTCCTTTTGTTATGAGTTTCCCTTTGCTTGGAGAAGCTAATATATTTATAGTTGATTTTTCTTTTGAGTATTTAATAGCATTGTCTAATAAATTAGAAAAAACTGTTATTAATTTATCTTCATCACCAATAACATCACTTACATTACCTAAATTAATTTCAAGATTGATATTTTTTTCTTTTAAGCTAGTAAAATGAACATCTTTTACTTTTGTCAATACATTCTTCAAATTAACTGGTTTGTCAGGTCTTATATGCTCCTGGAGTTCAATTCTGCTTAATATTAATAGATCACTTATTAAATTTTCCATTCTTTTGCTTTGTGAAGAGATTATTTTAAGAAAGTTTATCTTTGCTATTTCGTCATCTTTAGCAGGACCCTCTATTGTCTCTATAGCGCCTTTAATTGAAACAAGAGGAGTTTTTAATTCATGGCTAACATTAGCAACAAAGTCAGTTCTAAATTTTTGTGCTTTTGAAATTTCAGTAAGATCTTTTAAAAATAAAACAACAGAGTCTTTTTCTGTAAAAATTACAGTTGGTCCAGGAATCACATAAATTCTGTAATACTGATATGAAGGCAAATTTATTTCTAAATCTAAATTACTGGTTTTTTTTGAAGACTTAACTTCTCTGATTTTTTCATCTAGATTAGGATTTCTTAAAATTGTGCCGAGATGTGTATTTAAAATATTTTTACCAAATCTTTTTTCGGCACTTGGATTGGCATATTTTATAATATTTAATTTATCTAATGCTATAAATTGATCCTCTAATTCATCTAATATAAATGTTTTGCTATCATCCTTTTCATACTTTGAAATAATAATTTTATCATCAGTATTTTTTTTATTTCTGTTTGAATAAATTATTATTAGTAGAAATATAATTACAAAGATTAATAGTATTTCAAAGAGGCCAATCATGATGTTCTAAAAGTTAAGTATATAATTAACATATTAAAAATTTAATATGCAATTATTTAAATTTTAGTTACTTAATTAGGGGAGATATTATTAATAAAAATTTCTGCGGTTTTGTCCCAAGTAAAGTTTTTAGAGTATTCTAGGCACTTTTCTCTTTCAACTTTTAGAGCTTTCATTGCGGATTTTTCTAAATCCTCATCTAAACAATTAATTTCACTATCTTTGAAAATATCTTTAGGACCAGGAACAGGAAATGCTGCAACTGGTGTACCACAACTGAGGGATTCACATATTACAATTGCAAACGTATCTGTTTTGCTTGGAAAGACAAAAACATCAGATGATGTAAAATATGAAGCTAATTCACCATTAGTTTTTTCACCCAAGAAGTGAGCATCTGGAAATTCTTTTTTTAACTTTTCAATATCTGGTCCTTTACCAACAAGAAGTTTTGTTCCTTCTAATTTTAGATTTAAAAAAGCACGAATATTTTTTTCAATAGCCACTCGACCTACATATATCCATATAGGCCTTTTATATTCTAAATTGATTTTTTTTGGATTTTTAAACGATCCATGATCAGCACCTCTTGTCCAAACAACCATTTTACTTTCATCTACTCCAATTTGAATTAGTTCTTTTTTCATAGATTCGGTTGTAACCAAAATTTTTTCTGCTTTGTTATGAAAGTTGCTTAGGAATTTCTGTGATAATTTTTCAGGAACCCAAGGTAAATATAATTTCATATATTTATCAAATCTTGTGTGAAAACTTGTGGTAAACTTTAGATTATTTTTAAGACAATATCTTCTTGCCATAAATCCTAAAGGACCTTCGGTAGCTATATGTATGGCTGAAGGATTTATTTTTTTTATTAAATGACTTACTCTTGGCCAAATATTCACAGAAAGTCTTATTTCATTATATTTAGGCATTGGCACAGTGAAGAAAAGTTGGGGATTTAAATACTCAACTTCGTGACCCATTGCTTCAAGTTTTTTTCCTGTTTCATTTAAAGTTCTTACCACACCATTTACTTGTGGAAAATAAGCGTCTGTTACAATTAATATTTTCATTATGATGCCTTTTTCAGACCTGGAGTTTCAATTATTTCTTTATCTGAATTATTACGACTATCTGAAAATTCTTCTCTTAATTTATCCCAATAAATTATTTCAAACGTTCCATCAAAGTTTTCAACTAAGGCAGTACAAGACTCAACCCAGTCTCCACAATTTAAATAATTAACACCATCATAATTTTCATTTTGGGCATGATGAATATGCCCACAGATTATTCCATCAAATTTTTTTTTCTTTCCATATTCTGTAATTGTTTTTTCGTATTCTCCAATATATTTAACTGCATTTTTTACCTTATATTTAAGAAACTTTGCTAAAGACCACTGGCCTTTACCTCTTAGACGTCTAAAAAAGTTAATCACTACATTTAATTTCAATAGCATTTCATAGGCTATTGCGCCTAACTTCGACAACCATTTGGCATATCTCATAACACCATCCCAAGCATCACCGTGAACAACTAAATATTTTTTATTTAAAACAGACTGATGAATTACTCTATTGATCATTTTTATCTGTCCAAAATGCATAGGAATAAATTTTCGAAACACTTCATCATGATTACCTATAACGTAGTAAACTTCTGTTCCATGTCTTGCTTTTCTTAATATTTTTTGAATTACGTCATTATGTTCTTGTGGCCAATAAAAATTTTTTTGAAGTGCCCAAACATCTATTATATCGCCTACACAGTAAAGTTTTTCTGATCTTGTATTTTTAAAAAATTCAAGCAATTTATTTGCTTGGCAACCTTTAGTACCAAGATGCACATCTGAAATGAATATACTTTTGTATTTTAATATAGGTTTCATTTATCCTTTTTTTTTAATTCAATTTGCACTAGAATCGTTTAATTCTTTGTGCCATAGTAATGTTAAGGAAATATTAAAATTTATTATGAAATATTGCATTATTTACAACAAAAACGCTTCCTCTGGCAGAAAATCTAAATTTATAAAAAAAATTTCTGATGAACTTTCTAAGTATAACGATGTTTCTTTTTTTGAAACTGAGAGCGTGGATAAAGCAGAGGCAGTATTTAAAAATATTTCTAAGTTAAATATAGATAGACTTGTAGTTGCTGGAGGCGATGGTTCAGTATCATTTGCAATAAACAAACTTATTAAAAATAATTTTGTTCCAAAAAAAGATTTTGCTATTGGTTATATACCAGCTGGAACTGCTAATTTACTTCAAGCTGAACTAAATATGAGTAAAAAAATAAGTAAAATTGTTCAAATTTTACAATCAAACAATTTAAAACAAACTAATTTAGTAAAAATCAATAATGATTATTTTATTTTAATGGCAGGTATAGGTTGGGATGCAACGATAGTCCATTCAATTAATAGTTCTCTAAAAAAACTGTTAGGTAAAATTATTTTTGGATATAAAGGATTGCAAAAATTTTTGTTAATGAAAAATCAAAAATTAAAAGTTAACATAGATGGTCAAAATCATATAGCTGACTGGGTGTTATGTTCTAATACCAATTATTATGCGGGTCACTACAAAATTAATAAAACAAATATATTTGATAACAAAATTATTACTTATGTATTCAAAGACCTTACAAGAATAAAAATACTTTATTATATTTATTTGATTATTTTTTTTGGAGATTTATCGAAGTCTACGAGTGTTATAACATCTTATTCCAGTGAACTAAAAATTGATGGACAAGGGAAAAAAATTCCAATTCAAATTGATGGTGATAAATATCAATATTGTGATAACGTAGAATTAAGGAAATCAGGAAAATATTTTAACATATTAACAGCATAACTTTTAAATAAGAGAATTTATCAAAAAATCATTTTACTAAGATATTTAATTTAAATATAATTATTATAAAATTACACAGGAGATCATTATGATTAAAAAGTTAAAGAAAAATGAAAAAAGAAAAAAAAAGGTTATCAAGTTAATAGAAAAACTTAAAAATAAGATCAATTTAAAAGAAAAAAAATTATCTAAAATTAATATTAAAATTGCAAGTATTGAAAAAAGAGTTGCTGAAAAAAAAACAAAAAAACTAGCTAAAAAGAAGACTATCGAGAGTTCCGCATCTGTAAATAATTAATTTCTAAATCTTCTTTCCCCTTTTTGTAATTAAAAAAGGGGAAAGTAGTTAATCAACAAAATTTTAAAATTAAGGGGAAATAAAGATGTTTTATAATTTAAAATTCTATTAGAATTTTATAATTAATGTTCATGACAAAAATATTAATAGATTATTACAATTTAATTAAAGTTTATTTGCTCTACCATAAATGTCTTGATATCTAACAATATCAGTCTCTTTTAGAATTGAACCAACTTGAGCTTCCATAATTTTTACAGGTTTTTTTCCAGGATTTTGTATTCTATGAATTGCTCCTAATGGAATAAATATATGCTCATCAGGTTTTTTATTAATAATATTTTTATTTAAAGTTATTCTTGGATTACCTTTTGTAACTAACCAATGTTCTGCTCTGTGATGATGTTTTTGAAGACTTAATATACCTTTAGGTTTAACTGATAATTCTTTAATTAAAAACTCTTTTCCTTCGAATAAATTTAAATAACTCCCCCATGGTCTATAAAAAATATTCTTTTTCTTAAAGTGTTTTCTTTTATTTTTATCATATATCTTGAGTATCTCTTTCCAACTACCAAGATCAGACCAAGGTATATCTAGTTTAATAGCATTAATTTTATTTGTTTTCTCAAGTATTGCATAATCAAAAGATTTCTCGATTGATTTTTCAAAAGCTCTTTTATTTAAGTAATAAGTGTTATTTTTATATTTGCCTTTTTTAATCGCTTCAACACAACTTTTGTAAGTTTTATTTTGATATTTTTTAAAGTTATTGATTATTGAGTCTTTTCTTAAATAAAACATGCCAGAATTCCAGTAACCTTTTTTCTTAATTACTTCCTTTGCTTTTGATAATTTTGGTTTTTCAATAAATTTTGTAACTTTATTTATGGATTTATTTTTTTTAGTTAAAAAATATCCATATTCACTTGATGGGTTTGTAGGTTTTATTCCAAAAATAAATAAATTTTGATTATCTAAATTTGATTTATTTTTTAATAATGATTTATTTAAAATAATAGATCTTTCTATCAAATGATCTGCTGCAAAAAACATTAATGGTTGCTCATCAGGAATATCTTTTATCAAAGCTGAAGCAAGGATTGCCGGTGCAGTATTTTTTTTAGCTGGTTCTAAAACTATTTTAAACTTTTTAATTTTACTTTTTTTTAAAGCTAATTTTACTTCCTTTAAGTATTTGAGATTTGTGCTGATTATAGGAAAATCAAAAATTGGTTTATTTACTCTTTCTAAAGTTTTTTGAATTAAACTCCATCCGCCAAAATCAATAAATTGTTTTGCTTGATGTTTTTTTTTATCTGGCCAAAGTCTTGTTCCTGCGCCACCACAAAGTATTACAGGTCTAATTTTCATTAAATATCAGCGTACGTTCTAACCTCGTTTTTACCACCTGGATGAGTTGGTGCACCTTTATAAGCTGGTCCTACAGTTTGAGCATATTTCCATAATGTACCATTACCAAAATTCACTTTTCTCGGTTTCCATTTTTTACGTCTTGCACTTAATTCCTTCTTTGTAAGCCTTACGTTAATTGTGCCCTTTTTAGCGTCTATATCGATGATATCCCCGTTCCTTAAAAGGGCTATAGGACCGCCTACGGAGGCCTCAGGGCCTACATGACCGATACAAAAGCCTCTGGTAGCCCCAGAGAACCTACCGTCAGTAATAAGGGCTACTTTCTCCCCTTTTCCTTGACCGTAGATTGCTGCAGTTGTTTGAAGCATTTCTCTCATTCCAGGACCTCCTATTGGTCCCTCATATCTAATTATAATAATGTCTCCATCTTTGTATTTTCTATTTATTACCGCTTTGTACGCAGACTCTTCATTATCAAAACATCTTGCTCTTCCTGTAAATTGCAATTTTTTTAAACCAGCTATTTTTACAATTCCACCTTCTGGAGCTAAATTTCCTTTTAATCCAACAACTCCACCAGTTGGTGAAATTGGATTTTTATAAGATCTCATTACTTTTTGATTAGTTCTAAATTTAACATTTTTTAAATTTTCTCTCATTGTTTTACCTGTAACTGTCATACAGTCCCCGTGAATGTAACCACCATCCATAAGAGTTTTTAATAACATTGGAACTCCTCCTGCTTCCCACATATCTTTTGCAACATATTTTCCACCAGGTTTTAAATCGGCAAGATAAGGAGTTTTCTTAAATATTTTCGCAACATCCATTAAATCAAATTTAATTCCAATTTCATTTGCGATAGCTGGTAAGTGCAATCCTGCATTTGTTGATCCACCAGTTGCTGCAACAATTGTTGCTGCATTTTCAAGAGCTTTTCTTGTTACTATGTCTCTAGGCCTAATATTTTTTGCTAATAAATTCATTACAGCTTTACCGCTGTCTATTGCATATTTATTTCTTTCTAAATATGGTGCTGGCGTTCCTGCTGAGAATGGTAAAGCTAATCCTATTGCTTCAGAAACACATGCCATTGTGTTTGCAGTAAATTGTCCACCACAAGCACCTGCACTTGGACATGCTTTTAATTCTAATTTTCTTAATGCATGAGCTGTCATTTTCTTTGAAGTATATTTTCCAACTCCTTCAAATACATCTACAACAGTTACATCTTTTCCATTAAATCTCCCAGGTAGAATTGATCCACCATATATAAATACACTTGGAATGTTTAAACGTACCATCGACATCATTAAACCAGGTAATGATTTATCACAGCCTGCTAATCCAACTAATGCATCATAACAATGTCCTCTAACCGTAAGTTCAGTTGAGTCTGCTATCACATCTCTTGATATTAATGATGACTTCATTCCCTCATGACCCATCGCAATACCATCAGTTACTGTAATAGTACAAAATTCTCTTGGAGTTCCACCTGAAGCTTTAACTCCTTTTTTAACTGATTGAGCTTGTTTCATTAAATTTATGTTACAAGGAGCGGCCTCATTCCATGTTGAAACAACACCAACAAATGGTTTTGCTACATCTTTTTCTGTTAAATCCATTGCGTAATAAAACGATCTTTGAGGGGCTTTATCTGCACCTATTGTTGTGTGTCTACTTGGTAATTTCTTTTTATTAAATTTTTTCATTATAAACCTTTAAGAGTTAATTCTATTTTTTTAACATCTTTTTCAAGATTAGCAAAGTTGCTTTTCTCCTGCTCTACTATATTTTGTGGTGCACGATCCACAAAGGATTTATTTGACAATCTAACATTAATTTTTTTCATCTCTTCACTAATTTTTGTAATTTTCTTTTCTAGTGTTGATTTGATCATATTTAAATCAACATCTTCATCAAAATATAATTTAAATAACTCACCACTTATGACTAAACTCGCAGATGGTTTGTCTAAATCTTTTTCATGAAAATTTTTAATTCTTCCATTTTTTTTCATTATATTTTCATTAGAAGATAAAAAGTTTTTATATTCTTTGTTTGTATTTTCTGTTGAAATTTCAATAAATGATCCAGGACTTATATTTAATTCATTTTTAAATGATCTAATTGATGTAATAAAATTAATGATATTATTTATCTCATCATACGATTTTTTTTCATGATAATCATCTTCTAGCCAATTGGCATGCATCAAGTAATCTTTTCCATCTTTATCTAGCTTATTATTTAACCATATCTCTTCGGTTACAAATGGAATAAATGGATGAAGTATTATTAAAATTTCCTTAAAAACATATGCTGATGTTTGTCTTAACTCCTGAATATCGTCCTCATTTTCAGAGTTTAAAACCGTTTTAGATAACTCTAAATACCAATCACAAAATGAATGCCATACAAATTGATAAATAATCTTAGCTGCTTCATCAAACCTATAGTTTTTCAAACTATTTTCAGTGTCGTTTTTAACTTTTACAAGCTCAGATAGTATCCACTTATTGATTGTTAATTTTATATTTTCAGGTTTTTTTACATCACTGAAATCACACTTATTTTGTGATAAAAAATTATTTGCATTCCATATTTTATTTAAAAAATTTCTATAACCTTTAACCCTGTCTTCAGATAATTTTACGTCTCGACCTGGTGATGCCATTGATAATAGAGTAAATCTTAAGGCATCTGCACTATATTTCTCAATTAATTCTAAAGGATCAATTACATTGCCCTTTGATTTAGACATTTTTTGACCCTTTTCATCTCTAACTAAAGCATGAACATATATATTTTTAAAAGGTTCCTTATCTAAAAACTGAGTTCCCATCATAATCATTCTTGCAACCCAGAAAAATATGATATCAAAACCAGTAACAAGAACACTAGTTGGATAAAATTTTTCAACTTCTGGAGTTTTTTCTGGCCAACCTAAAGTCGCAAATGGCCATAGACCTGAAGAAAACCAAGTGTCTAATACATCCTCATCTCTTTTTAATTCCACATCTTTTGAATAGAATTCTTTTGCCTGTTTTTTACATTCGTCTTCATTTTCAGCTACAAATATTTTTCCATCAGGTCCGTACCATGCTGGAATCTGATGTCCCCACCATAATTGACGAGAAATACACCAAGGCTCAATATTATTCATCCATTGGAAGTATGTTTTTGACCAGTTCTCAGGAAAGAATTTAGTTTTGCCGTTATTCACTACTTCTTTTGCTTTTACAGCTAAGGTTTTAGCATCAACAAACCATTGCTCTGTTAAATAAGGTTCAATAATAGAATTAGATCTATCTCCATAAGGAACTTTGTTTACTAACTTTTCTATTTTTTCTAAAAATTTACCCTCTTCAAGATGTTCTAAGATTAATTTTCTTGCTGCAAATCTATCTAAACCTTTATATGGGTCAGGTGCATTGTCATTTATTTTTCCATCAGGTGTAAATATATTTATAACTTCTAACTTGTTTCTTATACCTACATCATAGTCATTAAAATCATGAGCTGGAGTAATTTTTACTGCTCCTGTTCCTTGTTCAGGATCAGCATAATCATCTGTTATTATTTTTATTTTTCTCTTTACTAAAGGAATAATTACAAACTTCCCTACTAAATCTTTAAATTTTTCATCTTTAGGATTTACAGCTATTGCAGTATCTCCCAACATAGTTTCAGGTCTTGTTGTTGCAATTGTTATAAATTTATCAGATTTTTCTATAGGATAGTTTATATAATAAAGTTGAGAATTTACTTCACGTTGATCAACTTCTAAATCAGATATTGCTGTTTTTAAAACAACATCCCAATTTACAAGTTTTTTTGCTTTGTAGATTAATTTTTTATCATAAAGATCAACAAATACTTTTATCACTGACTTAGATAAATTTTCATCCATTGTAAAAGCATTACGGGACCAATCACAAGAACATCCAAGTTTTTTAAGTTGGTTTATTATTATATCGCCATACTCATTTTTCCATTCCCATACTTTTTCAACAAATTTTTCTCTACCTAAATCATTTTTTTTAACACCCTCTTTTGCAAGTTTTTTTTCAACCAATGCCTGAGTGGCAATACCGGCATGATCAGTTCCTGGCTGCCATAAAGTTTCATAATTATTCATTCTATGAAATCTTGTTAAAACATCTTGAATTGAGTTGTTTAAAGCATGGCCCATGTGAAGGCTTCCTGTTACATTTGGTGGAGGAATTACAATTGAGAATTTTTTTGAATTTTCTTTAGGTTTAAATAGCTGGTTTTTTTCCCAATAATCGTAGATTTTATTTTCTACATTTATATGCTCATATTTATCAAAACTCATTGATTTGTTTTATAAATTAATCAAATTAATAAACAATAATGAAAATCATTGCTAAATTTATAGACTAATGATCAAAATGAATTATACAAAGATCGGTTAACAAATATTTTTGTATTTGACGGCAACGTGGCGGAATGGTTACGCAGAGGATTGCAAATCCTTGTATCCCGGTTCGATTCCGGGCGTTGCCTCCAAAAAAAGTATTGAGATAAGTTTTAAAAAAAGTAAGTTGTGAGAAAAATATTCCTCGGTAGCTCAGTTGGTAGAGCAGTTGACTGTTAATCAATTGGTCGCAGGTTCGAGTCCTGCCCGAGGAGCCAAATTAATTATACAGCCTTAGAAATATTTATTTCAGAAATTTGTAAGTTTTTCGCAAATTTTGTTTTTTGATCCTGAGTTAACTCTGAATAAACTTTAACTAAGAAGTTATAGTTTACATTCATATGTCCCTCTTTTGATTTATCAAGATTTACTAAATATTCTGAAAAATCTTCAAAGAAATAGTTAATTGGAACTTTTAAATAATTTGAAAGTTGCAATAATCTGATTGAACTTACTCCATTAGTTCCTTTTTCATACTTTTGGATTTGTTGAAAAGTTACATTTATAGCTTTTGCTACTTTAGTTTGAGTTAAACCTAGTGCTAATCGTCTTAGCTTAAGCTTATTGCCAAGATGTTTGTTAAAATTTTCTTCCATTTAAGACCCCTCGTTAAATAAAATATTATTGAGAGTTAATCTAAATAGAAAACTTTATGCAAGTAAAATAATTTTAAAAAAAATGGTTTTTTTAATTTATTTCAAACCTGTCAAGTAACTTTTTAGCTAATGTTTAGAATTATTTTAAAGGATTTGGCTTAAAAAAAGCTTTGTTCTGTCACTCTTTGGATTGGCAAAGAACTCTTTTGTATCAGCCTTCTCAATAATCATACCCTCGTCCATAAAAATGACTTCATCAGCTACTTCTTTGGCAAAACCCATCTCATGTGTAACAACAATCATTGTCATTCCACCTTTTGCAAGACTTACCATTGCATCAAGTACTTCTTTGATCATTTCTGGATCTAATGCTGATGTTGGTTCATCAAATAACATAATTTTTGGCTGCATGCATAATGCTCTTGCAATCGCACAACGTTGTTGTTGACCGCCTGAAAGTTGTCCAGGAAATTTGTTTGCTTGATCATCAATTTGAACTTTTTTAAGTTGGTCTAATGCTAGTTCTTGAGCCTCTTTTTTTGGCATTTTTTTTACCCAAATAGGTGCAAGTGTGCAATTATCTAAAATTGAAAGATGCGGGAATAAATTAAATTGTTGAAAAACCATACCAACTTCTGCTCTAATTTTTTCAATATCTTTAGTTTTTTCTGATAGCTCGTTTCCATCAACGATTATATCACCCTCTTGATGCTCTTCTAATCTATTTATACATCTAATCAATGTTGATTTACCTGAACCTGATGGACCACATACTACAATTTTCTTATTTGCTTCAACTTCTAAATTAATATTTTTTAAAACTTGAAAATCACCAAACCATTTATTCATATTTTGAATTTTTATAATTGGATCTGACATATATTATCTTTCAGTTTTATATTTAGCTTCTAAGTTATAACTATATTTACTCATTGCATAGCATATAATCCAGAATATTATTGATGCAAAAATATATCCTTCCATGGCAAAACCTAACCATTTTGGATTTGTTTTTGCTAAAGCAAGCATCCCTGCTAATTCAGCTAATCCGACTACAAATATTAAAGGCGTATCTTTTACTAATGCTAAAAACGTATTTGCTATTCCAGGTATAACTAATTTTAGAGCTTGTGGTAAAATTACAAAAATATGCATTTTCCAGTAACCCATTCCTAAAGATTTTGCTGCATCGTATTGACCTCTAGGCAATGATTGCAAACCTCCTCTAATAACCTCTGCACAGTAAGCAGCTTCAAATAGTGTAATTGCAATAATTACTCTAACCAATTTATCCATAAAAAAATCTTCAGGTAAAAACATTGGAAACATTACAGATGACATAAACAAAACTGTAATTAATGGAACACCTCTCCAAAACTCAATGTAGCAAATAGATATATATTTTATAGCTGGAAGATTAGATCTTCTTCCTAACGCAAATATCATTCCTAAAGGAAAACAAAAAATTAGACAGAAAAAAGAGACTATAAAAGTAAGAGACAATCCACCCCATGCACCTGTTTCTACCCATTGGAGACCGAACGATCCACCTGAGATTAAATAGTAAATAACTAGATAAGCTATTACTGGATAAATAATTACATAATATAATGCTAAATATTTTTTTAGATTTTCTTTCATAAAGTAACCAACAAATCCAAGTGCGATAACTAAAATGAACGCAGTATTAATTCGCCAATGAAATTCATTTGGATACATTCCATACATAAATCTTCTAAACCAGACTTTAATATACGTCCAGCAAGCTCCCGTTCCTGTGCAAGCATCTTTTGAATCACCTGATATATTTGCATCTAAAATCATCCAACTTAAGGATGGAGGAAGAGCTTTAATGATTGAAAAAAGTATTAATAAAGTTAATACAGCGTTAAAGTTGTTAGTATTTATATTTTTGTTTAATTTATCTAAAGTTTTATTTCCAGAATAATCAATTCTCATCATATTTAATCCAATCAATCCTAAGATTAAAGGAAACAACGAACTTAAAGAACCAGGTAAAAAAGATGTTAAATTTGTTTTAAGAAAAGCGTTTGAAATCACATCAATTAAACTTATTAAAACTAAAAAAGAACCAATTATAGAATAATTTTTAATATTATCTCTATTAGGTTTTAAAAAATTTATTGTTTGCATTATTTACTTTTCTTTAATTTCAATTTTTTTGTTATACCAGTTCATTATTGCTGCAATAGTAAGGCTAATAGTTAAATAGGTTAGCATTGTTATTGAGACAATTTCTATGGCTTTACCTGTTTGCATCAATGCAGTACCTGCAAATACAAGAACTAAATCAGGATAGGCAATAGCTGCTGCTAAAGATGAATTTTTTGTTAAATTTAAGTACTGATTGGTTGTAGGTGGTATAATAATTCTTAAAGCTTGAGGCATGATAACTAATTTTAGTACTTGATTAGGCGTCAATCCTACTGAGGCTGCAGCCTCCTTCTGGCCTTTACTCACACCTTCAATACCAGCTCTTACACACTCTGCTACAAATGTAGAAGTATATAAAGATAAAGCCAATACTAGGGCTATTAATTCAGGAGGTAAACTAATACCGCCTTCATAAATATAAGAGATTTTTGACAGTTTTTTAAGCTGAGGCAGTTCAAATTCTAAACTTACTCCACCAAATAAAAAAGATAAAAGTGGTAAAACTATTAATATAGCTATTGAATACAAGAGCACTGGAATTTGTTTACCTTGTGTATCCCTTAAATTATTTGCGTAATTCTTTAATACTATAATTGAAATTATTGCTGCTAAACCACAATACAAAAATACATTCAAATTTTCCCATACCATTGCAGGTATGTAATAACCTTTTACAGTCATATAGGTTACACCAAACCATGCATTAGCTTTTTCTGGCAAAGGCAATGCTCTCAAAGCAGCATAATACCAAAAGAAAATTTGCAATAATAATGGTATATTTCTAAAAAATTCTACATACCATGCTGCTGAGTTTTTTATGAGATAATTTGATGATAATCTTGCTACGCCAATTATCACTCCAAGTATTGTACAAAAAATTATACTTATAAATGACACTAGTAAAGTGTTTAAAAGTCCAACTAGAAAGGCTCTAGCATATGAGTCTGAACCACTATATTCAATTAAAGAAAACTGAACATCAAATGACGACTCTTGTGATAAAAACCCAAAACCAAAATCAATACCTCTATTATCCATGTTGGTCTGGGCATTAATTGTTAAAAATCCGAAAATAAGAACAACAAAAAGTATGGCTAAAATCTGAGGTAAAAATTTTTTTATAATGTTGTTCATTACAGTCTATATAAAAAAAAGGGCTAGATATTTCTAGCCCTTTTTAAGTAATTTAGAATAAAATTATCTTGCTGGTGGTACGTATAAAATTCCACCTTTAGTCCATAATTCGTTTGGACCTCTATCAGGTAGAATTCCAGTGTCAGCTATATTTCTCTTGTAGCTTTCACCGTAGTTACCAACTTGTTTGATAATTCTTAAGTTCCAGTCGTTATCTAAACCAAAAGCTGCACCTAATTCACCCTCAGCACCAACTAATCTTTTGATAGCTGGATTGTTTGAAGTTTTCATCATGTCAGCATTTGATGAGTTAACACCGTACTCTTCTGCTTCAATCATAGTATTTAGTGACCATCTAACTATGTCTTCCCAAACAGAATCCCCTTGACGTACAACTGGACCTAGTGGTTCTTTTGAAATAGTTTCAGGTAATACTACGTGATCATCTGGAGCTGATAATTTTGTTCTTTGAGCAGCTAGACCAGATTTATCTGTTGTGTAAGTATCACATCTACCAGCATCGTAAGCAGCTACGACTTCGTCTGCTTTTTCAAAAACTACTGGCTCATAAGAAATTCCTCTAGAATCAAAGAAGTCTCTCATATTAAGCTCAGTTGTTGTTCCTAAGTTCGTACAAACAGATGTTCCGTTTTTAAACTCGCTTGTAGATTTAATTCCTGAACCTTTTCTTACCATGAAACCTTGTCCATCATAGAAATTTACTCCAACAAAAGTTAAACCAATGTCAGCATCTCTAGATAAAGTCCAAGTAGTATTTCTTGATAAGATGTCAATTTCACCAGATGTTAGTGCAGTAAATCTCTCTTTTGCACTTAAAGGTGTAAATTTAACTTTAGTTGCATCTCCTAATGTAGCAGCAGCAACAGCTCTACATACATCAACGTCTATCCCTGTCCAATTTCCAGACTCATCTGCATTTGAAAATCCAGGTAGACCTTGAGAAACACCACATCTTACAAATCCTCTTTTTTTAGTGTTCTCAAGAGTTTTTGATTTTTTAGCAGCCATTGTCTCTGTTGAAAATGCAAAAAGCACAGCAAACATAGCAACTAAAGAAGTCAATTGTTTTACTAATTTAAACATTATTTCTTCCTCTTTTATTTATTTATTTGTTAACAAATTATTCAAAAAGTAATTTTTGAATGTCTGAGTAAAGCAGAAACTAATACAACCATCAACTGTAAAAATACCTCATCAATGTTGACCAATTTGTGCTGGCGCGCCCTGAAGGATTCGAACCTCCGACCCACGGTTTAGAAAACCGTTGCTCTATCCAGCTGAGCTAAGGGCGCAAAGAGATAACTTTATAATACTAATTTAATTTTTGAAAAGAAATTTTTTAGATAAAATTAATATTGTTAATAGTTCAACTCTACCGATTATCATAAAAATTATTAAATAAATCTTAGTCAAAAAAGAAAGGTTATAAAAATCAAAGTTTGAAAGTTCAAACATACTAGAATTGACAGTATTCATTATAGTTAATATCGAAAGTTTAAATGAATTTTCAAATTGAATTTCAGATAAGGTTAATAACAAGGTAAGAATAAACAAAGAAATAACAAAAATAATTATTGAGAAAAAATATTTATTAATATCTAGTTTTTCAGTGTTTTCATTTATCAACGTTACTTTATTAGAATATATTTGATTTGGTTTAGTATGTGATAGAAGATTATTTAAAGAGAATTTAAGTAAAGTTAATATTTTAATAACTCTTATTCCTGAACTTGTAGAAAAAAAAGAACCTCCAATTATAACTAGAATAAGAAATAAAAATTTTAAATTATATGGAGTATCTAAAAATGAAATACCGATATTTGATACACTACTTGATATGGCAACAAATATAGTTGGAAAATTATTATTTGAATTTAAAAAAACAAAAGAAAAAGAAGTTATAATTAATAAATAAATAAGTAGATTAAAATCCTCGCTTAAAAAGTTTACTTTTTTTTTACTATAGAAAATAAGATTAAATATTAAAAAAAGACTAAAAAAAGAAAGAAGCATGGTGATTGACAAAAGAATTTTACTCAAATCACTAGCAAACAAATAATCAATTCTATTAACAGGTAAAAATCCACCTGAAGATATTATTGATAATGACAAGTTAAACGCATCATAAGTTCTCAAATTTATAGTTTTAAATATGACAAATATTAAAAATGTTAATAAAGAGTAAATTACTACAATCTTAAATGATTGCTTAAAAATTTCATTATAATTCAATGATAAATATTCAGTAAAAGATTGTTTTAAATTTTTATCAAAAATATCAATTAATAACAAAATAGAAAAAAGAAAATATATTCCACCAATCCATTGAGAAGTTGATCTCCATAAAATTAAGCTTTCATCTAATTGTTTGATATTATCAAAAATGGTGAAACCAGTTGAAGTAAATCCAGAGACCGCCTCAAAATAAGAATTTATTAGAGTTATATTTTTAATTCCAAAATAATACGGTATTGATATTATTAACGGAAATAAAATATATCCTGATAAAACAGTTAATATTTTTTCATATAATGTTATTTTTTTTAAATTTCTTTTGTTAAAAAATAATAATAAGCAACCTAAAAGAAGACTTATTATCAATGTATAAACATAATTTTCAATATTGAAAAAAATATCAAAATAATTGGAATAAATTATATTTAGAAATGAAAAAATACTTATTAAAAATAAAAAAGAACTAATAAAAATAGAGCTGAATTTTGTCATCTTAAAATTAGATTGAACTAATTCTAAACATGTTTTCTACTGTAGGTAATTGATCTCTTTTAGATAAAAGAACTATAGTATCATCTTTTTGAAAAACATAGCTTGAACTTGGAATTATAACCTCTTTATCTCTAAGTATTGCACCGATTCTTATTTCATCAGGTAAATTAGAGTCTTTTAACTGTTTATTAATTAGTTCTGAGGTTTCTATAATATCTGCCTCAATTACTTCATACTCACCATTTAAAATTGTGTAAGCATTTTCAATGGTTCCTTTATGCACATGTTTTAAAATACTTGAAACTGTATTCATTCTTGGATCAATTAAATCATCAATTTTAAGAGATGATTGCAACAATGAATAATTTGGCTTGTTGATAAGAGCCATTGTCCTTTTATCTTTTGAAAATTTTTCTACAATAACACTTACCATTAAATTATCCTCATCATCATTTGTTAATGCTAGAACAGTTTCAACTTCATCTATATTAGCTTCATTTAAAACATCTTCATCTAAACCGTTACCGTTTATAACAATCGTGTCATTAAGTTCATTAGCGATATATTCAGCTCTAGTCTTATCTTTCTCTATTATTTTTACACGAGCAGAGTCAAATGCTTGCTCTATATTTTTTGCCAAATTAAAACCAATATTTCCACCACCAATTATTAATATTTTATTTGAAATTTTTTCATTATGACCAAATACAGTTAGTGTCTCTTGCATTTGACTACTATTTACCATTACATAAGCTTTATCATTAAGTTGTAATTGATCTTTTTTTTTCATAATTATAAATTTATTATTTCTGATAACTCCAAGTATATATGCATTTAATTTTGGAAATTTTTTTGTAAGTTCATTTAGATTAATTCCATGTATTGAACATTTATCATCAATTAAAATTTCTAATAATCTTATTTTATTTTCTGCAAATGGTACATTATCCAACGCGCCTGGCGCCTCTAATTTTCTTTGAATAGATTTAGCAATCTCAATTTCTGGGGAAATTATATAATCAATGGGTAAATTTTCTTTATTGAATAGTCCAGAATATTTAGGTTCCAGATATTCTTGAAATCTTATTCTAGCTATTTTTTTCGGAACTTGAAATAAAGAAAAAGCAATCTGACATATCAACATATTAATTTCGTCATTTCTAGTTACCGCTATAATCATATCAGCATCTTTTGTATTAGCTTTTTCTAAAATTTCTGGCGAAGTTGCTTTACCAACAATTGCTTTTACGTCTAAGGTTTCATTTATTTTTTGAATATCATCACTAGATTGATCTATCATTGTAATAGAATGATTTTGATCTATCAGCATTTTTGCAATAGTTGAACCTACTCTACCTGCTCCACAGATTATTATATTCATTAGTTAAGATCTTTCACTCCTAGTAGTTTTAGTTTTCTATGTAATGCAGATCTCTCCATTCCAATAAATTTTGCTGTTTTAGAAATATTTCCACTAAATTTTTTCAATTGTGAAATTAAGTATTGTTTTTCAAAGCTTTCTCTTGCTTCTTTTAATGGAACAGTAAGAGTCTCGGTAACTGAAAATTCTTCTTCTATTGATTTTGATAATGACTCTTTAATTATGTTCATTAATCGCTCATTATCCTCTCCCGGAGATAAAATAGCTATTCTCTCTATTAGGTTTCTCAACTCTCTTACATTCCCAGGCCAATCGTAATTTAAAAGATAATTGTTATCAACGATTTTAAATTTTTTAAAATTATTTGCCTCACAAATATTTTCTATAAAATAATCAATTAATATCGGTATATCTTCGATACGTTGATTTAAAGGATCTATTTTTATATTAAAAACATTTAATCGGTGAAATAAATCCTCTCTGAAATTTCCAAGTTTAATTTCGTGTTTAACATCCTTGCTATTTGTACAAATGATTCTTACGTCTACTTTAATATCATGAGTACTATTAATTCTTTTAAATTTTTGATCAATTACTACTCTTAAGATCTTTGACTGTATCTCTAGTGGAATTTCTGTAACTTCATCAATTAACAAAATACCTCCAGATGCCTTTTCTAATGCCCCATAAAAAATTGAACCATCTTTTTTTTCTTCACCAAATAATTCTAATTCATATTTTTTTGCATCTAAAAGTGCACCATTGATCACAATGAAAGGACCATCCTTCCTTTTAGAATTTCTATGAATTTTCCTTGAAATTAACTCTTTGCCAGATCCGGTTGGACCACTAATAAATATTCTACTTTCAGATTTTGATAATTTATTTATCTGATCTTTTATAGACAAAATATTTGAACTTTTGCCAACCAATTCAAATGTATGAAAAAGTTTTGAATTTAAAGTTTTATTTTCATTTTTTAAATTGTTATTTTCTACAGCCCTATTTACAAAGTTTAAAAGCCTTTCTTTATCAAATGGTTTTTGTATGAATTCAAATGCACCTGATTTTAAAGAATTAACAGCCATTTCTATATTAGCATGACCAGAAATCATTATTACAGGCAAATCTGGATTTTTATTTTTAATATGATCTAATAGTAATATCCCATCATTATCACCTTTGTCTAATTTTACATCAATAATTGCAACATCAGGAAGTTTCTTGTCAATTTCAGTCAATGCTTGATTAAAATTAGCAGCAAGTCTTGTCTTATATCCAGCATCAATTATTAACTCATCTAGAATGAATCTTATATCCGCATTATCATCAACAATTAAAATTTCAGCTGGCATTATATTTTATATGGAATTATTATTTGAATTTTTGCACCATTTTTATGATTTAAAAATCTTATTGATCCTTCATGATCACTTATAATTTTATCTACAATTGATAATCCTAATCCAGTTCCTTTTTCTTTGGTTGTAAAATAAGGTTTAATAATATCTTTAGTTGTTTTATTTCTAAATCCTGTTCCAGTATCAATAATATTAATGTTTATATAATCTCTTCTTTGTCTAATTTCTATATTAATATTTTTACTTGTTTTACTATCTTTTTTAACTTTTTCTTGGATACTCTCAACGGAATTTTTAATTAGATTAAAAAATAATCTATTAAATTGCTCATTGTCAAATTTTAAAACTACTTCTTTTGCTAAATGATTAACTAGCCTAATGCTTATTGTATCATCAAATTTATTAACCAAATTAATATTTTCTTTAATTACCAAATTTAAATTGTTTGGCTGAAATAATGGTTTTGGCATTCTTGCAAAATCTGAAAATTCATTAACCAAATTTTCTATTTGCTTTATTTGTTTAAGTATAGTTTTTAAGTTATTTAAATATTTTTCTTGATTTTTAGTTTCAACATTTGGAAGATATTTTGTTTTAAGATTATCAATAGTTAATTGTATTGGAGTTAAAGGGTTTTTAATTTCATGAGCTAACTTTCTTGCAACATTCTCCCATGCCTCATGTCTTTCATTGGTAAGTAATTTTTCTTGTTGATTTTTTAATCTTTCGATCATTGAATTAAAATTTTTATTAAGTCTTTCCATTTCAATATCAGCCTTCAAATCTGGTACTTTGGTATCAAGATTGCCTTTTCCAATATTTTCTGAGGCTGTTATTAGATTATTGATTGAAATAAAAAAACGGGATGAAAATCTGATAGCAATTGTAATTGATAAAAATAACAAAAGTGTAACAAGAGTTACATAAATTATTGCAAAGGATATTCTAATACCAAGATTTTGATTTTCTACTGTATAATAAAAATTTACTGCTTCTTCAGACTCTATTAAATAATTAGAAATATTTTTATCAAAATATTTTAAAACGTACAAAAATGTATTATCAAAGTTAGTAAGTCTTATTACAGCAGCAGATTTATTTTCAAAAGTGTTAATTATTTTTAATGGTCGGTCATCATTTTTAACCATAAGCATTGCTCTATCTTCTATTTTTTTATAGACTGTATCAGCGGATGATCTGATTAAGTTTCCTTTTTCATCTATTAAATGTAATTGATCAATATCTCTTATATATCTTTGTGTATTAAGTATTAGTTGAAATCTATCAGGATTTAGTTTGAATAAATCTGAGTATTTATTTAAATCAAAAGCTATTAAAACAATTTCTGATTCTATTTTATTTCTTTTTTCGTCAACATAATTTTTTGCAATTTCATAGGAATTATTAACCGCGTTTGTAATTTTCTTGTCAAAATATTTATCTAACGCAAATGAAAAGATAAATAACGAAAATACAGCTATCAATAAAGAAGGTATAAGGGTAAAAAGAGCAAACGAAATAATATATTTCCTATTTGCAACAGACCCTCTTACATTAATATTGTTCTTAATTGAGTTTTTTATATCTATAAATATTAATACAAAAAATATTAATACAAACAAGATATTAGAAATTAGAAGAATCTCCAAGTTCTCTTCATTTAATTTTATGAAGCTTTTATCTATAAAAGTTAAAAATGTTAAAAAAGCTAGAGAAATAGTTAAAACAAATATAAGTATGATGAACAAATTTCTTTTTAACAATGCAAACATAATTTAAAAATATATTACAAAAAATTTATTATATTCATGAGTAATTGTTTTATACTACTAGCTGCTGGCAAAGGTAAGAGGTTTAAGTCAAATAAACCAAAACAATTTATAAATTATGTAAATAAACCCTTATTTATGCATTCTGTTGATAAAGCTTTAGAGTCAGGACTTTTCAAGTCAATAATAATTGTCTCAAATTCGCAGCTAAAAAATATTAGGAATAAATCTATAAAAATCATTAGAGGTGGCAAGGAAAGATATCAATCATCGCAAAATGCAATTAATTTTTTAAAAAATAAAAAAGTTAAAAATGTCTTTATTCATGATGCAGCACGCCCAAATTTCTCAATTAAATTATTAAAGAGACTTTATTCAAATTTAAAGGAAAATAAGGCTGTTGTCCCTTTTTTGAAAACAGAGGATTCATCAAAGTACAAAGTAAGAGATAAATTGCAGAATTTAGTGAGAGATAATTTATTATTTACTCAAACACCACAATGTTTTGATTTTAAAACATTACATAAACTCTACAAATCTAATAAAGAAAAAGTTACTGATGAAGCTTCTATATTCTTAAATAATAATCTTAAAGTAAAATTTATAAAAGGTGAAAAAAATAATTTTAAAATTACTACAAAATCTGACTTAAAAAAAATAAACCTTAAAAATTTTTATGGTATTGGATTTGATATTCATAGATTAATTAAAGGCAAGAAATTATATCTTGGAGGTATAAAAATTCCATTTCACTCTGGCCTTCAAGGTCATTCGGATGGAGATGTTATACTCCATGCAATAATCGATGGGCTGCTTGGTGCAATGAGAAAAAAAGATATAGGTTCACTTTACCCAAGTCATAAAACTAAGTTTAAAAATGTAAGATCACCTAATATGCTTTCACCAATTTTAAAAATTTTATATAAAAATGGATATTTTATAAATAATATTGATATTAATTTGATATGCGAAAAACCAAAAGTATCAAGATACAGGGGTAAAATTATTTCATCTTTATCTAATTTGCTCAGTATAAATAAAGACCAAATTAATTTAAAAGGTAAAACAGTTGAAAAATTAGGTTTAATTGGAAAGGAGAAAGCAATAGCCTGTGAAACAATTGTTTCATTAAATTATTATGATTAAAATTATAAATACAGCTTTTGTTACAATGTTTGGTATTGGAAAATTACCAAAAATACCTGGTAGTTATGCATCTTTAATTACAGTCATTGTTTTATATATTTTATTTCACATACTTTCGGTTCCTGCAGATGTATTTTTATTTTTTTTAGTTGCTATTTTTATAATCTCGCTATTTGCAGTTAATTTATTTGTTAAAGATTTGACAAATAAAGACCCAAAAGAAGTTGTTATTGATGAGTTCATTGGTCAATCAATACCAATATGTCTTTATGAAATTGCCCACAATGAACCAACAAATCCTTCTAGAGTGCTGACATTTTATTTCATAATGTTTATTTTATTTAGAATTTTTGATATCGCAAAACCTTATCCTGTGAGCTATTACGATAAAAATTTCAAAAATAGCTTTGGTGTTTTAATGGATGATGTTTGTGCAGGTTTGTATGTTGTTGCTATTCTCGTATTTTATATGATTATTACTTCATGAATGATTTATCTTCAAAAGTCGTAAGAATATTAACTAAAAAAAAACTTTCAGTCTCATTTGCTGAGTCATGTACTGGTGGACTTTTAGCAAGTACAATAACTTCAATTAGTGGATCATCTAAAGTTTTTAATATGGGAATAATCACTTATTCAAATAATGCAAAAGTAAAATTTTTAAAAATACCAAAAAAAACTATCACTAAATACGGAGCTGTCAGCTATGAAACTTGTATATCAATGGTAAAAAATTTAAGTAAAATTAGTAAATCAAATATATCAATCTCAATAACAGGTATTGCAGGTCCAAATGGAGGAACTAAGGAAAAACCAGTTGGATTAGTTTATATTGGCTTTAAAAAGGGAAGCAAAATAATAATCAAGAAATATTTATTTAAAAACAAAAAAAGAATTAGAATTCAAAAGGCTACTGTAAATGAGGCTCTTAAAATGGTATTGAATACTATTTAATTATTTTAAATATTATAAACTTTCTGCCCTTTTTTGAAAAGCATCTGCAATTTTATTAAGACCAAATTGAAAAGATTTTGTCATAAGAATATTTAAAAATTTATTTTTTATTTCAAAATCGACATCGAATGTAACTTCAGTTAACTCTCCATGTTCAACAAATTTCCAATTATTTTCTAAATAATTTAATGGTCCATCAATATTAGTAACAAAGATTGTGTCATCTTTTTTGTTAAATTTAACGTCACTTTTATAAGTATCAACAAAAGGACCTTTACCAATTGTTAGATCAGCAACAATAAGTATTAGATCTCCTTTTTTTTTTCTTTCATACACTTTTGATCCTTGGCAAAATGGCACAAACTCTGGATATTTTTCAATGTCCAGAACAAAATCAATAAGTTTTTCTTTTTTGTTATCAATTAATCTCTTAACTGATGCTTTGGGCATTAATTAATATTTTTTTTATTATTTTTTAATTTATTAAAATCTTCATCTGCATGATAAGATGATCTAGTCAGTGGAGAAGAAGATACCAACAAAAATCCTTTGGCTTTGGCTATTTTTTCTAATTCTTCAAACTCATCTGGACGGTAATACCTATTCAAAGGAAAATGTTTAACAGATGGCTGTAAATATTGACCAATTGTTAAGAAATCAACCTCTGCTGATCTTAAATCATCCATGACTTGAATAATTTCGTCTTTTGTTTCTCCAAACCCAACCATTATCCCTGACTTTGTATAAACATTTTCATTGAATTTTTTTGAATTCTTTAAAAGCTCTAATGATCCAAAATATCTAGCCCCAGGTCTCACTTTAACATAAAGACTAGGTACAGTTTCTATGTTGTGGTTAAATACATCGGGATTTGCCTCTAATACTCTTTTATAAGACTCGCCCTTTCTTAAAAAATCAGGTGTAAGCACTTCAATTGTTGTGTTTGGATTTTTTTTTCTTGTTGCAACAATAACATCATGAAAATGATTTGAACCTCCATCAGAAAGATCGTCTCTATCTACTGAAGTTATTACTACGTGTCTTAGGTTCAATTTATTAACTGCATTTGCTATTTTTATAGGTTCAAATTTATCCAGTTTTTCTGGTTTCCCCGTTTTAACATCACAGAAAGCACATGCTCTTGTACATGTGTCGCCCATTATCATTAGTGTTGCATGTCTTTTGCTCCAACATTCAGTTATATTTGGACAATTTGCTTCTTGGCAAACAGTTACTAGGTTATCCTTATTAATAACAGTTTTGGTTAAAAAAAATTCTTTACTATTCAATAGTTTTGATCTTATCCACTCAGGTTTTTTTTTAAGAGGGTTAATAGGTTTATTAACTTTTTCTGGGTGCCTTGGTCTATTTTTTATTTCCATTATGCTTAATTATATAGGTAGTCTCTCCCTCTTTTCCAAATAAAAACTTTTCTCTTATTAATATTTCAATAAAATCTAAGTCTATGTTTTCAGTTAAAAGTGAATTTTTATGCTCTAAATCTGCTATTTTATTTGTTAAAATATATTGATCATTTTTAAGTTGTTCATAAATTTCTTTCTTTTCCATATAAGAAATTAATCCTCTTTCTCCATCTAACAAATTAAAAAAGAAGTATATAAATAGAAAAGTGATAATTAGAGTAAAATAATTTTTTTTTAATTTATCAAACATTAGTTAATTTTGTTCATTTTTGCAGACCTACCAAGATCTTCTTCAATACGTATTAGCTGATTGTATTTTGCTATTCTCTCTGATCTTGCTAGTGAACCAGTTTTGATTTGATTTGAATTTGTGCCAACTGCCAAATCCGCAATAAAAGTATCCTCTGTATCTCCTGATCTATGAGAAATTATTGTTTTAAAGCCTATTAATTGTGCAAATTTAATTACTTCTAAAGTTTCAGTAACAGTTCCAATTTGATTTAATTTTATCAAAATACTATTTGCTGATAAATTTAGAAAACCTACTTTTAATCTCTCAAGATTAGTAACAAAAAGATCATCTCCTACAATTTGTGTTATATTTTTAGATTTTTTTAAAAATTTAGTCCAAGCTTTCCAATCATCTTCGCCGAACGGATCTTCTATTGACTTGATTTGATATTTTTTAATTAAATCTAAATATTTATTTATTGAATTATCAACGTTAATATATTTTTTAGAATGAATTGAATATTTTCCTTTTTTTATTAATTCATTTGCTGCTACATCTAAACAAATAGATATATCTTTTCCATTTTTGAAACCTGATTTTTTAATTGCTTTAACAATAAGTTTTAGTGCACTTTCATTGTCACTTATCATTGGTGCAAAACCTCCCTCGTCACCAACATTAATAGAATGACCAGATTTTTTTAATAATATTTTTAGATTATTAATCACCAAAAAACACATTCTTACAGCATCTTTAAAAGATTTTGCTTTATCTGGTCTAATCATAAATTCTTGAATTCTAAGACCATTATCTGCATGGGCTCCGCCATTTATAATATTCATTAATGGAAAAGGAAGTTTATAGTTTTTTTTGACTAAAAAATTTTTATATAAAGGTATTTTTTTTACTTTTGCTGACAATTTTTTTATAGCCATTGAAACAGCTAATATTGTGTTTGCGCCTAATTTAGTTTTTTGCTTAGTACCATCTAATTTGATAAGAATGCTATCTATTCTTTCTTGATCATGAATATTTTGATTTTTTAATTTTTTTGAAATTAATTTGTTTACACTTGCAACTGGTATTAAAACACTTTTTCCTAAATATTTTTTATTATTTTTATCTCTTTTTTCGTAAGCTTCAAACGTACCAGTTGATGCGCCTGATGGACATATTGCTGATGCACTTAAATCATTGGAAAAAACTTCGGCTTCTATAGTAGGATTGCCTCTGCTGTCATATACCTGTCTTGCAACGACTCGTTTGATTTTGCTCATTTATTATTTTTTAACTAAATTATCAATTTCCACAATTTGATTAATTAGCTCGTCTAATTTGTCTAAAGGCACCATATTAGGACCATCTGATGGAGCATTATCGGGGTCTTGGTGCGTTTCTAAAAAAATAGCTGCTATGCCGACGGCAGTAGCTGCCCTTGATAGATATTCAACAAATTCTCTTTGACCACCACTTTTTTCACCTAAACCACCAGGCTGTTGAACTGAATGAGTACCGTCAAAAACTACTGGGTAACCATTCTTGGCCATAATTGGAATAGATCTCATATCAGATACTAATGTATTATAACCAAAGCTAGCACCTCGCTCTGTGACTAAAATATTTTCATTTCCACTCTCTGAAATTTTTTTTGTTACATTGATCATATCCCACGGTGCAAGAAATTGACCTTTCTTTACATTAATAATTTTATTGGTTTTAGCTGCAGCAATTAAAAGGTCTGTTTGTCTACAAAGAAAAGCTGGTATTTGAAGCACATCTACATGAGGTGAAATTATAGAACATTGATCTTGATTATGTATGTCAGTAAGAACTGGAACATTTAAATCTTTTTTAATTTTGTCAAATACAGGTATTGAATTTTCTAATCCAGCACCACGTTTACCCTTAAGGCTTGTCCTGTTTGCTTTATCAAATGAAGTTTTATAAATGAAACCAATATTATATTTTGTGGTAATCTCTTTAATTTTTCCAGCCATATCTAAAGCATGTTGCTCTGTCTCGAGTTGACAGGGTCCTGAGATAAGACAAACTTTATTTTTGTTTGAAATTTCTATCCCGTTACAATTTATTACTTTATTTTCCATTATAAGATTTTGCAGCTTTAATAAATGATGAGAATAATGGATGAGGATTTAAAGGTCTAGATTTAAATTCTGGATGAAATTGAACACCAATGAACCATGGATGGTTTTTTAATTCAATGATTTCTGGTAATTTATTATCTGGAGAAACTCCAGAAAATATCAAACCCTTTTTTTCAAATTGCTGCATTAAGTTAATATTGACTTCATATCTATGTCTATGTCTCTCATTAATTACATTAGATTTATAAACATTTTTTATGGCAGAATTATTTTTAAGTTTTGCTTTATAAAGACCTAATCTCATTGTTCCTCCAAGATTCTTGTCAGTACCTTTTATAACTTTGCCATCTTTGCTCCATTGATCAATTAATCCGACTACGGGAAAGCATTTATTGTCTAATTCACTAGATCCAGCTTTTTTTATTTTCAATATATTTCTAGCAAATTCAACCATTGCCATTTGCATTCCAAAACAAATTCCTAAAAAAGGTATTTTTTTTTGTCTTGCATATTTAATGGCCTCTATCTTTCCTTCGGTACCTCTCTTGCCAAATCCGCCAGGTATCAAAATTCCTGAAACATTTTTTAATTTAGATTTTATTTCATTTGATCTAAGCTTGTCCGACTCAATTCTTACTAAGTTTACCTTAATTTTATTATAAATTCCTCCATGAGTAAGAGCTTCATCAAGAGATTTGTAAGCATCTTTTAGATTTACATATTTTCCTATGATTGCAATGTTAACTGTTTTTTTTGTGCTAAGAACTATCTTAGTTATTTTTTTCCAAGGGAATAAGTTTGGCCTTTTTTTTGATTTTAATTTAAAAAATTTTAATACCTGCTTGTCTAGTTTTTGATTAAAAAAACTTATTGGAGCCTCATAAATAGTTTTCACATCAACTGTTTCAATAACATTGTCGATATCTACATTGCAAAATAAAGATATTTTTCTTCTTTGATCCAAAGGAATGGATTGTTGAGATCTACATATAACTATATCGGGTTGAATTCCTATACTTCTTAACTCTTTTACTGAATGTTGAGTTGGTTTTGTCTTTATTTCATCTGATGATTTTAAAAAAGGTACAAAAGTTAAATGAATAAATAAGGATTTTGATCTTCCATTGTCGTTTGAAAATTGCCTTATGGCCTCTAAAAATGGCAAACTTTCAATATCACCTACTGTTCCTCCAATTTCACAAATAACAAAATCTTCATTTGTAATATCCTTTTTAATAAACTCTTTAATTCTATCTGTTACATGAGGTATTACTTGAACTGTTTTACCTAGATAACCACCTTTTCTCTCCTTTTTGATTATGTCGCTGTATATTCTCCCAGTTGTAATATTGTCAGATTGTTTCGCCGATATATCTGTAAATCTTTCATAATGTCCTAAATCTAAATCTGTTTCAGCACCATCATCAGTTACAAAAACTTCACCATGTTGAAATGGACTCATTGTGCCTGGATCAACATTTAAATAAGGATCCATCTTTCTTATTCTGACTTTATAACCTTGTGATCTAAGTAGGTAACCGAGTGACGCAGATGATAAACCTTTACCAAGTGATGATACCACGCCGCCAGTGACAAAAATATATCGCGCCATGGAATTATGTTATAGCTAAGGAATTATAAAAATAAAAGTATTAATTATTATTTTCAGGTAATTTTGGAGCATCGTCTGCATTTTCTTCAATTTTATCAATAACAGACGTATTTGAGGGCAGATCTCCTCTTGAAATTATAGTCAAACCTAGACTACAAATTATAAATAATGTTGCAACTATAGCAGTTGCTTTAGTCATAAAATTCCCAGCAGATCTTGAAAACATAAAGTTATCTTGAGAAACACCAATTCCTAAGGCTCCACCCTCAGATTTTTGGAGCAAGACAAGCAACACTAGTAAAGCAGCTAATATTATATTTATAATTAATAGTATGTTTTCCACGACGCCTAGATAATTGATTTTTTCATTATATCAATAAATATTTTTTCATTAGTAGATGCTCCACCTATCAAAAAACCATCAATATTATCGATTCTCATTAAATTTTTAATATTTTTTGGATTTACAGAGCCTCCATATAAAACCTTTGATTTTGAAAATTTTTTTGATCTTTTTAAAGTATCTTTGATATATTTAACATTTTTTACTAGACTATTTTCTGTCGGAATAATTCCTGTACCAATAGACCACACAGGTTCATATGCGATTATAACTTTATTTAATTTATTTAAATTTTTTAAACCCTCAAGTAATTGTTTCTTTAAAACAAACTTAGTTTTATTTTTTTTTTTATCAATTAACTTTTCACCTATACAAAAAACAACATTTAATTTTTTATTAAGTGCAGATTTTATTTTTAAATTAATTTTTTTATTATCATTTTCTTCTCTTGTCTCAGAATGTCCGATTATGACAAATTTCGCTCCCAAATCTTTAATCATTTTTGAACTTATAGATCCAGTAAACGGTCCATAGTTTGAACTTATATGACAATCCTGGGCTCCTATCTCAATGTTAGAATTTTTAGTTTTATCTACAAAAGATTTAATTAAAGTATAAGGTGGGCAATATACAATTTTAGCCTTATGTTTGTTTTTTTTTGAGTAACTTATTACATTATTTAATGAATCGACTAACTTAACTGACCCAAACATCTTCCAGTTAGCAATGAAATAAATATTATTATTTGTCATACTGATTAATATAATTTATATGTTTATTTTTTTTTAGATCAATAAATAAAGAATATATAAAATGATTAGTAAATTAAGAAATTTTTCAAATTCTAAAATAGCAGGTGTTATAGTTGGAATTATTATAATCCCTTTCGTATTTTGGGGAATGGGAAGTGTGTTTAGTGGAGGTAACACTAACAATGTTGCAAAAATTAATAATGAGGCAATTTCTTCAAAGGATTTTGTAAATTTTATAAACGAATCTAGGCTTACAAATGATATTATTAAAGCAAACTTAGACAATAATATTATGGAACAAATTTTATCTGAACTTATATCTGAGAAATTAATCGAAATGGAGATTAAAGAATTAAATGTATCTCTATCTGAGAACGCCTTAGCAAATAAAATCAAATCTAATGCAATTTTACTGGATGATGATAATAAATTTTCAAGAGTAAAATATGAAAAATTTTTATTAGAAAATAATCTTACAGCATCAAGCTTTGAAAATTCATTAAAAAACCAAGAATTAAAGAAAAATTTGTTTAAATATATAAGTGGAGGAATTAAATCTCCATATTTTTTAAAAAATAAAATATATATAAATGAAAATAAAAAAATCGATGTAGAATTCTTAGATCTTGATTTAGTGCATGATAAAACAGTAACAAATTCAGAAATAGACGATTTTATTAAAAACAATCAAGATATTTTGAAAATGGACTTTATTGATTTTTCATATGCAAAAATAACTCCTCAAAGCTTAATTGAAATTGACGAATTTAATGACGAATTTTTTAAGAAAATTGATGAAATTGAAAATAGTATTCTAAATGGATCAAGTATTAAAGAAATTAATGAGATTTATAATTTAAAACCTAATGAGATAAAGAATTTTATAATAAATGACACTTCAGATGAAACGCTTCGGGAAATATACTCTAAAAGAAACGAGGACAAAATACAATTAATTGATAAAAATGATTATTATTTAATATTTGAAATTTCAAATCTCAATAAAAAAATCCCAAATTTTAATGATCCCTATTTTTTGGAAAGTTTAAAAAAAAACATAGTTTTGAAAAAAAAATTTGAGTTTAACAAAAATATTTTTGAAAAAATTGATGAAAAAATATTTAATGATGAAGAATTTATTAAAATATCAAAAAATAAAAGTAATATAAAATCCGCAACAATAGAAAGCCTTAATGATAATCAAATTTTTGATACGAATTCTATTAATCTTATTTATACTCTGCCTAATAAAAGTTTCACATTAATTACTGGGGAAGCTGATAAAGTTTATTTAACAAAAATAAATAATATTTATTACACTGATATTGAAAAAAATGCTGATAATATTAAAGAATATTCAACCAAATCAAATAATGATCTAATAAATGATATATACACAGCTTACGATCTATCATTAAGTTCAAAATATAAAGTAAAAATCTTTAATCAGACAATTGATAGGGTAAAAAATTATTTTAGATAATGTTGAATATTGATCTAAAGTTATTCAAAAAAAATCACATAAAGAATAAAAATCAAGTTCTTTATTACTCTTTCAAATCTAAAGGTATTAAGGAAATAGAGAATTTAATTGATAACTTTTTAAATGTTAAAAATAGTTTCATTTTCGAGTCAGTTGAAAAGGGTTTTATAAAAGGTAGATATACTATATTTGGCAAAAATCCTGATAAAATATGGGAATTTAATGATAATAACTGCTTTTTAAATTATGAAAATAAAAGAAAGAAATTAAAAGGAAGCCCAAAGAACAACATTGAAAAAATAATAGAAGATTTTAACTTTAAAATCCCTAACGAATTGCCACCGATAAGCTCAATTATTTCTGGATATTTTTCTTATGATGTAATTAGATATATTGAAAAAATTCCAAATAGCACAAAAAACGATCTTCAAATTCCTGATGCAAGAATATTAAGGCCAAAAAATCTTATAGTTTTTGACAATGCTGAAAAGAAATTATTTTTTATAGTTAACTGCTTTTCTGACGAAAAAATCAAAAATTATGAGACTAAATATAATCAAATTCTAAAAGAAATTGAGGAGATGATTTTTTTATCTAATTATAATTTGAAGACTAAATCAACAAATACTCATGTCTCTAAACCCAAAATTAAATCAAATATCTCAAAAAAAAAATTTTTAAACAATGTAATTAAAGCTAAAAAATATATTAAAATGGGAGATATTTTTCAGGTCGTTCTAAGCCAGAGATTTGAAACAGGGCTTACGAAAAACCCCTTAGAAATTTATAAAAAATTAAGAATTACGAACCCTTCCCCTTTCATGTATTTTTTTAACTTTAAAGATTTCCAAATTATAGGCGCAAGCCCTGAGATACTCGTGAGGCTTAGAGATAATAAGATAACTATAAGACCTATTGCTGGTACAAGACCTAGAGGTAAAAATAAAAAAGAAGATAAATTCTATGAAAAGGATCTTTTAAAAGACAAAAAAGAGCTTTCTGAACATTTAATGCTTCTTGACCTTGGAAGAAATGATACTGGAAAAGTTTCTAAAATAAACTCTGTTAAAGTTACTGAAAGCTTTAAAATAGAGAGATATTCTCATGTGATGCATATAGTCTCCAATGTTGAGGGTATATTCAATAAAAAATTTGGTAAATTTGATACTTTATTGGCTGGTTTTCCTGCTGGAACTGTTTCAGGTGCACCAAAAATAAGAGCAATGGAAATTATTGATAAGTTAGAAACAACAAGAAGAAAGGTGTACGCTGGTGGGATTGGTTATTTCTCAGCGAATGGCGACTTTGACACTTGTATAGCTCTTAGAACAGCAGTTTCTAAAAACAAGAAATTTTATGTACAATCAGGTGCAGGAATTGTAGCAGATAGCAAACCAATTAATGAGTTTAATGAAACTGTAAATAAAGCAAAAGCTTTAATTAAGGCTTTGGAATAAGGATTATGAAAATAATTTTAATTGATAATTATGATAGTTTTACATTCAATTTATATCACTATCTTTCATCTTTTTCAAAAGTAGATGTTTTTAGAAATGATAAAGTAGATCATCATTTTATTTTAAAAAAAAAGTATAATAAAATTGTAATATCTCCAGGCCCTGGAAATCCTAATCAATCTGGAAATTGTTTAAAGATAGTAAAAAATTTATATAAAAAAGTGCCGATCCTTGGCGTTTGTTTAGGTCATCAAATCATCGGTCAAATATTTGGTTCAAGGATAACTCAAGCTAATGAACTTGTGCATGGAAAGACAAGCAATATTATAAATAAGAAAATTGGTATTCTTAATAATTTACCAAAAAATTTTACAGCTACCAGATATCATAGTTTAGTAATTGATAGAAAATCCTTATCTAAAGATTTAAAAATTACATCTAGTACATCCGACGGGACAATTATGGGTGTTATGCATAAGGTATATAAAGTTCATGGAGTTCAATTTCATCCTGAAAGTATCAAAACTAAATATGGTTTAAAAATTTTAGAGAACTTTGTAAAAGAGTAAAAATGGATCAATTTTTAGAAAAGCTCAGAAACAAAATAAATTTAAATTTTGACGAAAGTAAAAATGCATTTAAGATTTTAATGAATGGTGAGGCTAGCGATCAACAAATTTATGATTTTTTAACTTTATTATCAGACAAGGGTGAGGTTTCAGATGAAATAGCTGGAGGTGTATATATATTAAGAGATAAGTCAAAAAGAGTAAAAGTTGAAAATTGTATTGATACCTGTGGTACTGGAGGAGATGGAAAAGATACTCTTAATATTTCAACTGCATCAGCGCTTTTGTTAGCAAGTATGGGTGTTAGAGTAGCAAAGCATGGAAATAAAGCAGTTTCATCAAAATGTGGGTCAGCTGACGTTCTTGAAGCCTTAAAAATAAATATCAACTCAGAACCAAAACAAATAGAGGAACAGATTAAAAATTATAATTTTGGCTTTATGTTCGCACCTAATTACCACTCGGCAATGAAATATGTTGGTCCAACAAGAAAAAAAATAGGAAAAAGGACAATTTTTAATATGATAGGTCCATTAAGCAGCCCAGCACTTGTTGAGAGGCAGGTAATTGGTGTTTTTGATAACAAACTTCTAAAAATTTTTGCGAATGCTCTTAAAAATTTAAATTTAAAATTTGCGTGGATAGTAAATAGTGAAGATGGTCTAGATGAAATATCACCTTACGCCAAAACTAATATTGTACAATTAAAAAATAATGAAATATCTGAGTTTATAATTGACCCAGATGAATTAAATATTAATGCTGATAAATTCGAAAATTTAATTGGAGATGACGCTAAATTTAATTCTGATAAAATTTTAAATATTTTTAAAGGTGAAGATAATGATTTTTCAAAAGCTGTATGTTTAAATGCTGCAGCAGGATTAATGATATCTGAAAAATATGATGATTTTAAAATTGCTTATAATTATAGTAGAGGTTTTATTAAGTCTGGAGCAGCATTCAAATATATAAAAAGTTTACAAAATGTCTGAAAATATCCTTCAAAAAATTATTGATCAAAAGAAAACTAAAATTGAAAAATTAAAACTTGAAATTGATATAAACAGCTTATTGAATACAATAAGTGAGAAGGACGTTTTTTTTGATTTTAAAAAGAAAATACAAACAAAAAACTCAGAAAATAAAATATCCATAATTGCTGAAATAAAAAAAGCAAGTCCGTCTGCAGGTATTTTGATAGATGACTATGACCCAGTTAAAATTGCCAATATATATAATTCTAAGAATGTAACATGTTTGTCTGTGTTAACTGAAGAAGATTTTTTTTTAGGAAATCTATCTCATATTTCTGAAATAAAAGAAAAAATTGAATTACCCATTCTTTGTAAAGATTTTTTTGTTGATAAATTTCAAGTACCTTTAGCAAAAAGTTACGGGGCTGATGCAGTCCTGATTATATTAGCCGGTATTTCTGAAAAAACTGCTGATGAAATTTACGAGGAGGCTTTAAAGCATAATATGAGTGTAATTGTTGAAGTTCATACAGTTGAAGAGGCAGAAAAATCAGTAAAATATCCTGATGCTTTAATTGGAATAAATAATCGAAACCTAAAAACTCTTAAAACTGAGATAAATACAACTTATAATATATATGATGTTGTTTCAAATCACTCTTCGCCTCTAATTTCTGAGAGCGGTCTAAAAACAAAAGATGAATTGCTTGATATAAAAAACAGGACCTCAATAAGCACTTTTTTAATTGGTGAATCACTTTTAAAAGATTTAGAAAATAATAATATTTTTTCCCTTTTGTAGAAATTTTCTACGATTTATAATGCTTTTTAGCTGTTGTATAAATTGAGGAACTTTTATAGAACATCGATGTACTTAATTTGTTCTATGTTAACTAAAAAACAAAAAAACCTGCTTCTCTTTATCAACAAAAAGTTGAGATCCACAGGTGTATCTCCATCATACGAGGAAATGAAAGAGTCGTTAAATTTAAAATCAAAATCTGGTATTCACAGACTTATTAGTGCATTAGAAGAAAGAGGTTTTATTAAAAGATTAGCCCACAAAGCTAGAGCATTAGAAGTAATTAAGTTACCTGAAACTGCATCTGCAAACGATATTTATAACAGTTTTTCTCCAAGCGTTATTAAGGGAGGATTAGATGAGGAAAATTTAAATAATTCTAACGATACAGAAATCCCTGTTCTTGGAAAAATTGCTGCAGGAACTCCTGTTGAAGCTATACAGAATGAAGTTTCAAGAATTCCACTACCAGCAAATATTGAAAAAGATGGAGAATTTTTTGGTTTAAAGGTCCAAGGGGATTCTATGATTGAAGCTGGGATTAATGATGGTGATACTGTTATTGTTAAAAAAGCAGATACAGCAGATAATGGAAAAATAGTAGTGGCTTTAATTGATGATCATGAGGCTATGTTGAAAAGAATAAGAAGAAAAGGCAAAACCGTTGCATTAGAAAGTGCAAATAGAAATTACGAGACAAAAATATTTGGCCCAGATAGAGTGAAAGTTCAAGGAATACTTGTATCTTTATATAGAAACTTTCAGTAAAATAGTCTAAATAAATTCCATGAAAAAAGTAGCAACTAGATTTGCTCCTTCTCCTACCGGTCCTCTTCATATTGGTGGGGTAAGAACAGCTCTATTCAATTGGTTATATTCAAAAAACAAATCCGGTAAATTTTATTTAAGGATAGAGGATACAGATAAAGAAAGATCTAAAGAGGAATACAAAACTCAAATAATTAACTCTCTTAAATGGATGGGTATACAGCATGATGGTGAAGAATATACTCAATCAAAAATGATTGGTGAACACGTAGCTATTGTTAAAAGATTATTAGAAAATAGAAAGGCCTATAAATGCTATTGTAGTGCAGAGGAAATAGAAGAGCAGAAGAAAAGAGCTAAACAAAAAAAAATTCCCTATGTTTATAATCGAAAATGGAGAGATATTGCTGAAGATCAAGCTCCAAGAAATATTAAACCAGTTATAAGATTTAAAAGTAAAATAGAAGGTACTTCTATATTAAAAGACCTCGTTCAAGGAAACGTCGAGATTGAAAATAATACTATTGAGGATTTTGTGATTTTAAGAAATGATGAAACGCCAACATACAATTTATCTGCATCAGTTGATGATCATAATATGGAAATGACACATATTATTAGAGGAGATGATCATAAAATAAACACATTCAAACAAATACAGATATATGAAGCACTAGGATGGGATATACCACAGTTTGCTCATATACCTCTTATTCATACTGTAGATGGTAAAAAGCTCTCAAAAAGAGATAATGCCTCAACATTAGAAGATTACTCAAAAATTGGAATTCTACCTGAGTCACTTAGAAACTACCTCCTAAGATTAGGATGGTCATATAAAGATAAAGAGATTTTTAATTTAGATGAAAGTATAAATCTTTTTAATCTAGAAGGAATAGGTAAATCACCTTCAAAACTTGATATGAGCAGAATTCTTTCTATGAATGAATTTTACATTAAAAATAGTGAGGAAAATATCTTGTACGACAAATTAAAAGAATATTGTGAGATGTATAAAGATAAAATTAATGAAGAAAAAGAAAGTAAAATAAAGAGCTCTTTATCGTTTTTAAAAAATAAAGCAAAAACACTTGAAGATATATTTAATAATTCTAAATATATATTGAATGATAGAGTTATTTTTAATGAAGACGATAAAAAATTAATAAATGATGAAGCAAAGAAAATAATACATTTATTTAAAGAAAAGATTTCAAATTTAGAAGTTTTCGATAGAGAAAATTTAGAACAAATCGTGAATGGATTAATAAAATTAAATAATACAAATTTCAAAGGTGTTGGGCAGCCGTTACGGATAATGCTAACTGGATCTAAATTTGGTCCAGGAATATATGATATAATATTATCTCTTGGAAAAAATGAGGTAATAAAAAGATTAGGAAATATAGGATAAGATAATGTTTGATGCTTCTTCAGATGAAGAGCTGGGAGAAGTCAAAGTTTCAAGGGTTTTTTTTATTTCTTCTTTTTGTTTTGCGATTAAATCTGGTTTTTTTAGAAAATAGTTAACACTTTTAAATATTTCATCAGCGTTACATTCTGATTGTATTAGCTCTGGAATAACTTCTCTGTTATTAATTATATTAATCATATTAACATATTTTATATTTAGTAAAAATTTTGCTAAATAGAAATTTATAAAATTCATCTTATAAATAATTATTGATGGAACATTCATTTTACACACTTCTAATGAAACTGTTCCAGATTTTACTACTGCAAAAATTGATTTCTTCAAAACTGCAGTTTTAATTTTTTCATCATTAATAATTTCTAAATTTTGCAAAGTTTCTTTTAAAATAAAACTCGATATAAGTTCTTTATTTTTATCAGTTGCATGAAATATGAAATTATAATTAGGATCTTTGGTGTTCATTTTTTTAATAAAATCAATTAGAATTGGCATATGATGTTTAATCTCTGAAGTTCTACTTCCAGGAAAAATTGATATAATATTTTTTTTAATTAAAAATTGATCTATTAAGATATTTTCATTAATTTTATTATCCAACAGAGGATGTCCCACAAATGTGTTATTAAGCTTTTCTTTATCAAAATATTCTTTTTCAAACTTAAAAAGTAATAAAATATGATCCAAAAATTTCTTCATTTTCCTAACTCTGCCTACTCTCCATGCCCAAACTTTAGGAGCAATAAAATGAATTATTTTTATTTTTGTATTTTTTTCTTTTACTAGTTTTGCTACTCTTAGGGTAAAATCTGGACTATCAACACTGAACAATATATCTGGTTTAAATTTCAATACTTCATCAACAGTTTCATTTATTTTACGTTTTATTTTAAAAAAATTTAATAAAATATCGGTAAAAGCGATAAAGGTTATCTCTTTTTGATCATAAATTGTCTTTATTCCTAATTTTTCTAAGTTTGTTCCACCAACACTTAAGAATTCTAAATCAGTTCTTTTTTTAATAATTTCTGAGATAACCTCAAAGGCTAATTTATCCCCAGAAGGTTCTCCAGTTAAAACAAAAATTTTTTTCATATGGCAATAAGAAAGAGTTTGTTTTCATTTGCATATTTAATACAGACTTCTTTACTTAATATGATATTTTGATTTGATTTCACAACAATCCCTTTGATGCCAACCTTATTACAATCTTTAAATGTATCTATTCCTATTGTAGGTAAATCTACCCTTAAATCTTGTTTTGCTTTGGGTAATTTTATTAAAATGCCTTTTTTAATTTTGGATTTGGGTATAGATCTTATCATTTCTTTTGTACCTTTTCTTGTTTCTTTACAAATTACTTTGTTGTCTCTTATAATTAACGCTTGTGTATGATTGTATGAATTTATTTTTTTTAAAGTTATAACTCCTTTAAGTATTTCTTCTTTCTCCTCCTTAGATGGTTTTAATTTAGTATAAAATCCTTTTTTTAAAGTTAATTCTGGATTGAAAGTATTTAAACTGATAACGTTAATATTATTCTCTGATAAAATTTTTATCAAAGCTTTTAAGACTGCTGCGTCACCTAGCTTTGTAGCTTTTATTATTCTTGGTAAATAAAACAAACCTTTAAAGTCTAATTTTAACTTTGATATCTTTGGTTTAATTATATTGCCTGCAAAAATAACTTTCCTACATTTTTTTAATTTAATTAGTTTTAAAATTTCGCCAAATTTTCCTATATTAATAAAAAAACTGTTTTTATTTGTTTTGAATTTATTATTTTTTGTAAGATCTATAATAAAATATTTTTTCCTCTTTCTCTCTATTTTTTTAATAATTTCATATGGTAATTCTTTCTCTCCTAAGAAAAGTCCTATCATTATTTATTAATAGGAAGTGATATTGGTCTTTTTTTATCTGAATTTATAAAATTAATTATTTTTTTTACAAATTCATTGTTTTTAAGGTCACTATTAAGCTCTTCTATATTTTCTCTAAAACTTAAATTTTTAAATATTATTTCATAAGCTAATTGGATTTCTTTAATATTTTTATTTGAAACTTTAGATCTTCTTAACCCAATAAGATTTAATCCCATTAAATTATTTCTATTACCCATAGATAAGCCAAACGGAATAACATCACTTAAAACTCCCGTCATACCACCTATCATTGATGACTCTCCAATTCGAGAAAATTGGTGGATAGCACAACTGCCACCAACTATAGCATTTTTTTCTATTATTACATGTCCACCAACCTGTACGTTATTTGCTAAAACTATGTTGCTTGATATTTTGCAATCATGAGCAACGTGACAGTACACCATGAATAAATTATTATCTCCTATACTTGTTACTCCTCCACCTTGTTCAGTACCAGGATTTATATTTACATATTCTCTAAATTTATTGTTATCGCCTATCGTAAGTAAATTTTTCTCTCCATTATATTTAAGATCTTGAGGAGGGGTACCAATAGATGAAAATGGATATATTTGATTATTTTTACCAATTTTTGTATAACCTGTTAAATTTACATGTGAGTGAATAATTGTGCTCTCTCCGATTTCTACATCAGGGCCGATTACAGAGTACGGACCAATTTCAACATTTACAGAAATTTTTGCATTTTTATCTACTATAGCAGTTTTATGGATCACATTAAATAAATAACAAATTTAAGATTTAATTCTTATCAACTATTACTACTAATTATTACTTTCTATCTACAATAGTTGCTGACCATTGGGCATCTGCCATTTTTTTATCATCAACATATGCAATGCCTTTATATTTCCAGACTCTACCATGAGATCTAATAGCCTCAATTTTAAGTTCCAATCTACAATCTGGTATTACCGGATTCCTAAATCTTGCTTTCTCAATTGTCATTAAAAAAACTAATTTATTGTCGTATGTTGCCTTGTCTAATCCATCAGCAGTTAAAGCAGCTGCAGCTTGACCGAAAGCCTCTACTATTAAAACACCAGGCATTACTGGTTCTCCAGGAAAATGTCCATTCACAAAAAAACTATCTTTTCTAACATTTACAATTGCAGTTGCAGAAAAAAGTTTTTTTATATCTCTAAGCTCATCTATAAGAAGCATTGGTTCTCTATGTGGCAATAAATTTTTTATTTGCTCTTTATTTAAATTAGTCATTTTTTTTATTTTCCTTTAAAAAGTCTCTAATATTTTTAGCAGGATACCCCATAACTTTAGTATTTGCAGGTATATCTTTAATTACACCGCTGCCGCCTCCAATTTGTACACTATCACCAATACTCAAATGACCAGATATACCAGCCTGTCCTCCAATTAATACTTTATTTCCAATTGATGAGCTACCAGCAAATCCAACTTGTGCAGTTATTATGCAGTTTTTTCCAATTTTTACATTATGTGCTATATGCACCTGATTATCTAAAAAAGTTCCATCACCAATAATTGTATTTGATAAAGAGCCTCTATCTATTGTGTTATTACATCCAATTTCTACATTGTTACCAATAATTACTGAGCCAATATGTGGGTATCTTACATTTTTTTTATCGTTAGGATGAAAACCAAAACCCTTTTTACCAATTATTGACCCATCAAGTATTGTTGTATTATTTCCAATAATAGTATTTCTTATAATTATATTACTCCCTATGTTACAGTTGTTACCAATGATAACGTTGCTTTCTATTATTGTATTATGACCAACTGAACAATTTTTTCCAATTTTTACATTTTTGCCAAAAAGAACATTTTTTCCAAATTTTAATTTTTTGTATTTTTTTTTTTGAATGTAATCAACTTCCGGATCTAAATTATCATTTAATGAATCGGGATAGAATAGAGAGGTAGTCTTTGCGATAGCTAATAAAACATTAGTAACAAAAATTACTTTAATTTTTTTTGGAATTATTTGTTGAAACTTTTTATCAGTAATAAGTAATTTAGATTTTGTTTTTTTTAATAAATCTAAATATTTAATTGAGTTAAAGAAAGTAATATCTTTATTTGATGCAGTCTGTAATTCTTTTATATCGTTTACAATATAATTTTTTTTTTGTTTATTTAAATTTAATGATAAAAGGATATCGTTTAATTTAATATTTTTTTTTTTTTTAAAAAAAGGGTTTGTCATATTAAAAATTTAATTTAACTATATTTTTATTAAGTAAATTCAATATCTTTTCCGTTATATCCAAATTTTTTTTTCCAACAATAATATTTTTTTTGGGCATTACTATAGAAATTGAATTTATATCTACATAGTTAGCTATTATTGGATTCAATGCTTTTAAAATATCTTTTGTCTTTTCAATTTTTAATTGATTTAACTCTTCAATATTTAGTTGTTTATTTTTTTTATAATCTTGTACTTCTTTAGTTAATAATTTAGCTTTATTCTCAAATTCCTCTTTACTTAATATGTTTTGTTGAGCTAATAGTGATTTTTCTTTTTTAATAAGTTCATTTTCAATTAATTCAAATTTTTTTAAAAATTGATCTTTTTTTTTACTAATATGTGAATTTAAATGTTTTCCAACTTCTGAGGTTTTTAAAATATAATTTATATCAATATATGCAATTTCTCCAGTTGCATTAGAAAATAAAATATTTGTAAATAAAAATAAATAAAATAATATTTTTTTCACTTTAAAAAGATGTCCCTATTCTAAATCTAAAAGACTCAGTTTGGTCAGTATCTTCTTTTGATAATGGTATTGCATAAGAAAAACTTAGTGGACCAATCACAGTAAACCAATTTACTGAAACTCCAGTTGATGATCTAATTTTACTTGATTCTAAAGAGCTATCATAATCAACTTCTCTTAAAGTTGCCGCGTCAAAGAAAAGGCTAAGATCTATATTTTCATATCCACTTAAAATGTTTGGCAATGTTGAGTTTAAATTTAACGCTGAACCAAAGTTTCCTCCTACATACTCAGCTCCATCCTTAGGTCCAATTTTTCCTGACTCAAATCCTCTAAGTTTGCTGCTTGGAATATATACTCGTCTTGAGACTCTAACATCATCATCAATTGAATTTACTGATCTAAAAAAAAACTTCCCTGATAAAATCAAATTATCTGACAAAGAATGATATTTGGATAAATTTATAGTATTTCCTATAGATAGATCATCAGAATAAATAGGTAGTACTTGTTTAAAGCTTACTAGATGACCATCAGTTGGTTGGAAATTTTGATCTAGTTTATTTAAAGTCAAATCATATGTAAATAGATTTTCAATATAGTCGCCTTCTTGTTTTTTTTTATAAGCAGATGCTGTAGATGTTGTTTCAAGTTTTTCATAATATGCTGATACATCTAAATTTACATATAAATCTGATAGTTGCTCAAAACCAGTACCAATTCCAAAACCTGTACGAGATGTTTTGAAACCCCCAGTGCTTAAAAAATCAGAGGTTGTGCTTTCAATTGTGGTTTGTAATGATCGATTTGTATTTTTGTAATTTGGATTCAATACAGAAAATTTTCCCTTAACTTCTTCCTCTGCCAAAGTAAACTTTGTTGACAATTTTATACCTTTTCCAAGGTAGTTTTTTTCTTGAATACCTGCTGTTATTGTTGCACCTGATGTTCCAGTGCCCGCACCTGCAAATATTTCACCAGTTGGAATTTCCTCAACCGTTATATCAATAATTTTTTTTTGATTATCAGTTTCTGATGTCCTTGTATCAACATTAACAGTCTTAAAAAAACCACGTGATTTAATTGAATTAATTGATTTATCTAATAATACATCATTAAATGCATCGCCTTCATCAATAATTAGGGAATTTCTTAATACTTTTTCCTCTGTAATAAAATTGCCAAATATATTAATCTGCTCTACATAGAATTGCTCTAAATCTTTAAATTTAAACATTATATTTATTTTATTATTATCTACTATTGATAAATCATATTTCGCATTTAAAAATAAAAATTCTTTTTGTAATATAACTTTATCTATTTCATCTAAAATTTTATTTATTTCTTTTGAGGAATATTTTGTACCTTTAAGATTTTTAAGTTTCTCATTGATTCTAATAAAGTTTTCTTTATTAAAATTATCTGAGATTTGAATAGTCAAATTATTAAAGTAAAATTTTTGACCAGAATCAATATTAAAAATCAATTCAAAATATTCATTATTTATATTTTTTGCATAAGAGGATGTAATTTTGACATTATAATAACCTTTTCGTTGATAATATTTTTTAAGTAAAATTTCATCATTTTTAATTCTTCTTTCATCTAAATACTTATTTGATGTAATAAATTTCCAAAATTTTCCTTCTTCAGATCTAATTACATTTCTTAATTTTGTGTCTTTAAATTTTTTATCACCTTGAAAAATAATTTTTTTAATTTTAGCTCTATTACCTAAATTAAAATTATATATAATATCAATTGTACTATCTCCGTTATCAATAATATTTGTATCCATTTCCACAAAATAAAATCCTGAGGTTCTAATAATATTTAATAAAAGATTATTTTGCTCTATAATCTTATTTTTAAGATAGGGATATTTTTCATTTTTTTTTGTAATTTTCTGTAATTCCTCTAAAATTGATTTATTGTTAACTCCATTAATTTGTATCGATTGTATAATTGGATTTTCTTTTATTGAAATTATTAATATATCATTTTCTGAGAAAATTTTTATATCTTCAAAATAATTTGTTTTATAAAGTTTTTTTATTGATTTATTAAGATCATTTTTACTGATATCATTTTTAATATTTAATTCAGAGAACATTATTATTGTTTCAACTGACAATCTTTCATTTCCAATTATTTTTAAATTTTTATAAATTTTCGTAAAAGCTGGTGTCGTATTTATTAACAAAGAAAGAAAAATAATTAAAATTAATTTTTTTAATTTAAAAAATTTTTTAGCCATTGTTCTCAACATACTTATCAACATAAAGGTTAACCTTTTTTACCATAATTTTAATATCATTTATATTTTTCGGCCTTAATGAGTAATATTTGTAAAAATATTCTTTTTTCAACAATTTTAACATTAAATTGTGTATTGTAATATAAGCAATTTTATTTTCTAAATACTTTTTAACAAGTGCATCATTTAACGAAACTATAATTATTTCTAAATATGTATTATTAAATTTATATTCTAAAATTTTCAAAAGAGGGAATTTTTGTAAATTAGGTTTAATAAAATTAATTCCATTTAGTTTATCATGCTCAAAATTATTACTTCTGTATTTATATTTATTTGAATTAAAATAAATTGCGTTTGCGATAGGCACTTCCATTGTTGTATCATGAGCTATAAATTTTGTAAGTCCATTTTTAAAATTTACAATTGCATGTATATAAGACTTAGGATGAATTAATATTCCAATTTGACTTGGTTCAATATTAAAAATTTTGATTGCCTCTATAACTTCAAATATTTTATTCATCATTGTAGCTGAGTCGATTGAAATCTTTTTTCCCATTTTCCAATTAGGGTGTTTCAGTGCATATTTTGGTTTGATATTTTTTATTTTTTCTAATTTTGTATTTAAAAACGGTCCTCCAGAGGCTGTTAAAAAAATTTTTTCAATATTATTTTTATTTATATTATTTATTAATGACCAAATTGAAAAGTGCTCAGAGTCTAATGGTATAAAACCTGTTTTATGCTTTAGCAGTTCTTTTTTTATTAGTTTCCATCCACATATAATTGACTCTTTATTTGCTATCGCTAAATTTTTAGTATATTTAATTATGTTTAAAGATGGTTCTAAACCATCTATTCCGGAAATTGCATTTATAGTTAAGTGAGATTTTTTTTTTTTAAATTTCAAAATTTCTGTAACAGATGAAAATACTTTAATTTTTTTTTTTTTGAACTTTTTAATGTTTTTTAAATATTTTTTTTGATTAAAAATTACAACTTCTTTCACTTTAAAAGCAATTGCTTGTTTGTAGATTTTATTAATATTTGAATTTGTGGTTAATAATTTTACCTTATAATTTTTATCTCTTTTAAGAATTTTTAATGCAGTTGTTCCAATCGAACCAGTTGAACCTAACAAAAAAATATCTTTAGTCATTTATAATGAGATTAATATTATTCCAAAAGGAATCGCTATCAGGATACCATCAATTCTATCCAAAATTCCACCATGACCTGGTAATATAGATCCTGTATCTTTAATTTTAGCTTTTCTTTTAAAGAGAGAAATAATCAAATCTCCAAATTGCGAAAGTGAAGAAACAATTATAATTATCAGTAAAATATTTATTTTAAAAACTAGAATGTCTCTTTGAAAATAATAAAATAAATAACCAAATATTAAAGAAAAAATAAATGATCCAAACATCCCAGCGTAAGTTTTGTTAGGACTAATTTTTGTCAATTTTTTACCTCCTATTAGCTTGCCAAAAACAAAGCCTCCAATATCAGTTAGTACACAAATTGATAATATAAAAATTAATGTAACAGTTTTATCAATTTCGGAAAAACCTAAATATATCCAAATTATAATCAAAAATATTGATAAATAAGTGACCGATAGAAAATTAGCAATAAAAACGAAGAAAAAATTTTTGTTAAATATTTGCTTATAAATTAAATTGATTTCTTTGATTGTTAAGAAAAAAATTACTATTAAAAATAATAGCAAAAAAAATGAATTCACTATTGAAAAATAAATTAAGCACAATAATACAATTGAAGTTGAAATTCTCTTATTTAAATTATTCATTTTATACCGCCAAAATTACGTCTTATTTTTGAAAAATTTAATATTATTTTCCGAAAGTCTTTTTTGTTAAAGTCTGGCCAAAGTTTTTTTTCAAAATATATTTCTGTATAAGAGGATTGCCAAAGTAAAAAATTGCTTAATCTTTTTCTGTTACCTGTTCTTATCAAAATATCAGGATCTGGAATATTTGCAGTGTATAAATTGTCAGTGATATTTTTTTCATTTATTGAAATCGATAATTTTTTTATTTTTTTTATACTTCTTAATATTTCTTCTTTTGATCCATAATTAAGCGCAACATTAACTTGAATTTTCTTGTTTATTTTTGTTAATTTTTCTACATCTCTCAATTTTAACTTTAAAGATTTTGGAAATTTGTTAACATTTCCTATTATTTTTATCTTAACTTCTTTTTCTATTAATTTTTTTAATTCTTTACCTATATAATTTTCTAATAGTTGGATTAAAAAGTTTATTTCTTTTTTGGGTCTTTTCCAATTTTCTGTGGAGAATGTATATAAAGTTAAATATTTAATACTATTCGATATTGCTTCACTAATAATATTTTCAACATTTTTCACACCAACAGTGTGGCCATAATTTCTTGAATTTTTTTTTTTTATTCCCCATCTACCATTACCATCCATGATTATAGCTACATGTTTTGGTGAGTTCATATAGTCATTATTTCTTTTTCTTTTATTGTCACTCTTTCTTCAATAACTTTTATTTGCTCATCTGTATAATCTTGGATAGTTTTTTCATTTTTTTTGACTTCATCTTCTGAAATTGTTTTATCTTTTAATAATTTTTTTAATTCATCATTTGCTTCTCTTCTAATATTTCTGATTGAAATTTTACATTTTTCTCCCATAGCTTTGATTAATTTTTTAATTTCTATTCTTCTTTCTTCACTTAAATCAGGAACTGGTAATCTAATTAACTGTCCATCAATTTGGGGATTTAGTCCCAAATCAGATTTTTTTATAGCAGCATCAATTAATATTACGTTATTTATATCCCATACTTGAATATTAATAGTTCTGGGTTCCGGCGTTGTAATGCTACCAAGTTGATTTATTGGCATTTTTTGACCGTATACATCCACTTTCACTATATCGAGCATAGCTGCATTCGCTCTTCCAGTTCTTAATGAGGATAATTCTTGTTGAAAGACCTCATATGTCTTAGACATTTTATTACTATATTTTGTTTCTTGAAACATTACTCACCTATTTTAAGTCTTACAAATTGATTAATACTCAAGTCTTCTAATTTTAAATTTTTTAAAACATCTTTTACTTTCATTTTAGGTTCCATAACCCAATCTTGTGTCATTAATCCATTTTCATCTTTAAATTTATTAATTTTTCCCATACTTATCTTTTTAACAATATCATCTGGTTTTCCAGAATTTTTTAATTCCTCCGAAATTAAATTAATTTCTTTACTAATAATTTCTTCATCTATTTGATCAGCATTTAGTGCTAATGGATTTGAAGCAGCTATATGCATTGATAATTGTTTGCCAAATAAATTTACCTTTTCAGACTTTTCGCTAGTTTTTAAGGAAACAATAACAACTAATTTCGATACATTCTCTTTTATAACTGAGTGTTGATAAACAAAATTTCTAGAATTTTCATCATTTATAGTTTTTAACCTACCTATAGTAATTTTTTCTCCGATTTTTGATATTAAAGAAACCAAGTTTTCATCTACTGATTTATTATTTTTCATAATAGCCTTCTGTAATTTATTAATTTCAGAAGAGTGCTCATTATTTAAATCACTTAATTCTTTAACAAAATTTATAAAGTCTTCATTTTTAGCAACAAAATCTGTTTCGCAATTAACTTCAATTAGTGACATTTTATTTTCATCACCTGATACAGCAATAACTCCCTCAGTTGCACTTCTAGACATTTTTTTAGATGCTTTAGCGATACCTTTAACTCTTAATATTTCAGCAGCTTTATCTAAATCACCATTTGACTCTTTTAAAGCTGCATTACAATCTTTAAAACCAGCTCCAGTGGATTTTCTTAGTTGTTTAACTTTTTCTATATCGCTCATTTATATTCCTATAATTAATTATCGTTTAATTAAGCTTAGTATCTACTTTTGTTTTCTCAGTAGCTTCTGAGGATAAAACTTCATTTTTTTTCTCTTTGATATCCTTCTCATTAACTGTAGTTTGGGGCATTTCTTTTTTGGCATTTTGAATAGTTTCATTTAGAAGAGAACAATATAAATCAATCGATCTTCTAGCATCATCATTCCCAGGTATGGGATAATCAATACCATCTGGATTAGAATTCGTATCTAGTACTGCAATTATTGGAATACCAAGTTTTATTGACTCTTTTATAGCTAGAGACTCATAATTTGTATCTATTATAAAAACTAGATCAGGAATCTTTTTCATATTTGATATTCCGCCAAGAGATCTTTGCAATTTGTCTCTCTGTCCACTCATTTTTAATAGTTCTTTTTTTGTAAAGCCTCTGTTTTCTGCTACTAAATCAGAATTAATCTTATCGAGTTTTTTTATTGAATTAGATATGGTACCCCAATTTGTAAGCATACCGCCTAACCATCTGTAATTAACAAAATATTGATCTGTTTCTTTAGCAAGGTCAGCAATAGCTTCGGATGCTTGTTTTTTTGTCGATATAAAAAGAATTTTTCCACCCGATGATATTGTTGAATAAACTTTTTCTAAGGCCACCTTAGTTAACTCAAGTGTTTGGGTTAAGTCAATAATATGTATAGAATCTCTTTTGCCAAAAATAAATTTTTTCATTTTTGGATTCCATCTTAAAGTTTTATGGCCAAGATGAACGCCAGCTTCTAATAATTGTTCGATTGTTATATTTGGTATTTTCATATTCATTCCCGGTTGTGCCACCACAATTACTGCCAAAAAGGACCGGAGGTATAAAACCAGAAATTGTGTGCGTATTAATTTATGGAACTAATTACAAAAAAAAGAAAAAAAAACAAGTATTATTTAAAATACCTCAATATTTTTCTCATTTTTGAGTAAATTGACCATTTTATGATCGATTTTTCGATTACCTTTTAATTCAAAAGATAATGTTTTTTTATCCATCTCAACATCAATGTATATTTTAGTATTACCATCTTTTAGTTTCAAATCATTGATTTTCTTAATTTCCTCTAAATTCTGAATTTTAATTTTTACTTGATCTATAGGTCTGTCAATAACTTCCTTCATTGAAATGATTTTTCTAATATTTATTTTTTTTTGAACTTTGCTTTCATCAACAAAATTTTTAAATAAAGTTATCATTACAGAGTTCCCTTCCACTAATATATCTCTGTTAGTTTCAAGAACATCTGAAAAAACAAAAAGTTCAAAAACACCTGAAAGATCTGAAAATTTAATTATTGCATATGAATTTCCTTTTTGAGTTTTTTTTTCTTGTACTTTAAGTATTGTAGATGCGATATTTGAACTTAGAATATCTTCATTTATATTAAATTCTTCATAATCAATAATATTATATTGATTATATAGTGACCTGTACTGCTTTAATGGGTGATCTGAAATAAAAAAACCCAAGGTCTCAAATTCCTTTGATAATTTAACATCAATATTCCAATCTTCTATATTTTCTATGTAAGTATCATCATTATCTTCATTAAAAAGATCTATTTGATTTGCTGAATTATTTTCAAAAATATTTTTTGATTTTAAAATAATACTAGGTATTGAATTATTTAATGATTGCCTATTACTATTTAAACTATCAAAAGCTCCTGCTTTGACTAACCCCTCTAATTGTAGCTTATTAATATCTTTTGGGTTAACTCTATTTATAAAGTTTGTTAAATCTTTATATATGCCATTTTTAGTTCTCTCCTCTACAATTTTTGATATTGCTTCAAATCCTACATTTTTTATTGCACCAAGTGCATAAAGAAAATTTTTACCATCTGATGTAAAATCAGCGTAACATTTGTTTATGTCAGGACGTACAATATTTATATTTAATCTTTTGAGCTCTTCATAAAATTCACTTAATTTTTTTTGATTAGAAAGTTCCATAGACATTGAAGCAGCAAAGAACTCATGAGGATAGTATGTTTTTAAAAATGCAGTTTGGTATGCTATTATTGCGTATGCAGCAGCATGGCTTTTGTTAAATCCATATTCAGCAAAGGGTTCAATTTTTAAAAAAATTCCAGCTGCAATATCTTTGCTAATTCCATTATTATGTGCTCCATTAACGAATCTTTCTTTTTGTTTTTCAAGTTCTGCTCTTTTTTTTTTACCCATAGCTCTTCTTAATATGTCAGCTTCACCTGCGGTAAATCCCGATAATACTTGAGCAATTTGCATTACTTGCTCTTGATAAATAATCACACCGTAAGTTGGTTTTAAAATTTCTTCCAGCTTAGGATGTAAATAGTCAGGTTCTCTCTTTCCATGTTTGCAATCATTATAAATAGGAATATTGCTCATAGGTCCAGGTCTATATAAAGCAACTAAAGCAATAATATCTTCCAAATGATTAGGTTTCATGTTGATTAAGGCATCTTTCATTCCAGAACTCTCTAATTGAAATAATCCAACAGTTTTGCCACTTGATAAAAGATCAAAAACTTTTTGATCCTCATAATTAATATTTTCAATTTTAAAATTTGGGTGATTTTTTTCTACAAGTTTTTGAGTATTGTTAATTACTGTTAACGTTTTTAAGCCCAAAAAGTCAAATTTAACTAATCCCGCATTTTCAGCTGAATACATGTCAAATTGTGTAGAAGGTAGTAATAAATCCGCAGAAGAATCCTTGTACAAAGGAACAGTTTCTGTTAATTTTTTGTCAGCTATAACAACACCAGCTGCATGAGTTGCAACATTTCTATTTAGACCTTCAAGCTTTAATGAAAGCTCAATTAGACGACTAACTCTTTTGTCCTCATTAATTAATTTTTGTAATCTTGGTTCTACATTGATACTTTCTTGTAAAGTTAATGGCCTAGATGGATCAAATGGTATCATTTTACAGATACTATCTATAAAACCATATGGCAATCCTAAGACGCGTCCGACATCCCTAATGACCATTCTAGCTTTAAGTTTCCCAAATGTTATAATGTGAGCGACACTATCTTTATATTTAGTTGTCAAATATTTGAAGACTTGGTCCCTTTTTTCCTCACAAAAATCAATGTCAAAATCAGGCATTGAAATTCTATCAGGGTTTAAAAATCTTTCAAAAATTAAATTGAATTTTATTGGATCAACATCTGTTATAGATAAACACCATGCGACTAACGAACCCGCTCCAGATCCTCTTCCAGGACCAACTGGTATATTATTATCTTTTGCCCACTTAATATAGTCTGAAACAATTAAGAAATATCCTGAATAATTCATTTCTGTTATAATTTTTATTTCATGATTAAGCCTGTCTTTATAAATTTCTTTAATTTTAATATTATTTGATATTGATTTTATTAGGTCTCGATCGGTTTTAAATTTTTTCTCCAGGCCATTAAATGAGTCTTTTTTTAATTTATCGTTAATATCAATAGTATCTGAGCTAATATTAGGCAGTATAGGCTTTGAAGGAACGGGTCTGAAGTTGCATCTATAAGGTAAATTATAATTATTTTCTAATGCCTCAGGTAAATCTTTAAAGATTTCCGTCATTTCCTCTGATGACTTTAAATAATGATTATTAGTTAGTTTTAATCTTTTTTGATCATTTATATAAGTTTTTTGTCCAATGCACATTAAAGCATCATGAGCTTCATGCATTTCTTTATCCAAATAGTAAACCTCGTTAGTTGCTATGATTGGTATTTCATATTTTTTTGAAAGATTTAGATTGAAAATTTCAAATTCTTTTTCGTTCTTGTCTCCATGTCTTTGAATTTCTAAATAAAAATTTTCTTTAAAATTTTTGTTTAATATTATTATTAATTCATCTAACTCATCAACTAATCCTTTATTAAAAAAACTACCAATCAAATTATTAACTGATCCAGAGAGAACAATTATTCCGTCACTATATTTTATTAAATCATCAATCGAGCAGTGTGGTTGATCATTATCTGTATTTTCTAAATAAGATTTTGAAGACAGTTCAATTATATTTTTATAACCAACATAATTTTTGGCGATAAGTGGAATAAACCCATAAGTATTTTTAAACCTAAATTGAACTTGTGTTCCAATGATTGGTTGTGTCCCTACAGATGAAATATTTTCAGAAAATTCTAACGCACCTGATAGATTATAAGTATCGCTTAGGCCAACAGATTTAATCTTATTTTTCTTACAATATTCTTTGAGATTTTCAATTTTTAATGCACCCTCACAAATTGAATACTGAGAATGAATTTTAATTTGATTAAAAGATTTTTTTTTAGATTGTAGCATTAATAATTTGTATATTACCATCATTCATCATAATTTTACAATCTGCCATATTTGCAAAATATCTATTGTGAGTTGCAAAAATTATAATCCTATTTTTATTTTTTAAATTAAATAGTATCTTGAAGATAAGTTTTGCATTATCAGTGTCTAGACTGCCAGTTGGTTCATCAGCTAATATAATATCAGGATTATTAATTAATGCCCTTGCAATGGCAATACGTTGATTTTCACCTCCAGATAATTCATTAGGAAAATGATTTATTCTGGATGACATGCCTATGTTTTTTATCAATTTTTTTGCAAGTTCAATCGAATTTTGTTTTTTCTTAGAAATGAGCAAGTTTGGTAAATAAACATTTTCTAAAGCTGTAAAATCTGACAATAAGTTTTTATCTTGATAAATAATTCCTATTTTCTTTGCTCTAATTAAATCATTTTCAACTTTGTTATTTGGCTTTATTTTGTTGCTATTTATTTCAATTGAACCTGATGTTGGGTTATCGATCAATGATAATAAATTGAGTAATGTTGATTTTCCTGATCCTGAAGGACCCATAATAGAATAAGTTTTTCCAGGTTCAAAATTAAATGTAATATCATTTAAAACTTTTATGGATTTATTTTTCTCATATTTTTTTGTTAGGTTTTTAATTTTAATATAATTATTCATATTTAAGAGTTTTAACTGTATCTAAGGAAGATGCCTTCGAAGCGGGATATATCGATACTAAAATTGTTGCAATTATTGAACAAAGAGAGATTATAATTATTGAATTTATTTTTATTTCTGAAGGCATAGAATTTAAAATATAAATATCTTCTGGAAAAAGAGAAATACCAAACATATTTGAGATAAATTGTCTTATATTCTCAACATAAATAGAAAAAAGGGTTCCAACAAACACGCCGAATAATGTCGCTGATGTTCCTATAGAAAAACCCACCAAAAAGAAGATTTTTTTTATCGATTTACTACTTACCCCAATTGATTTAAGGATACCTATTTCTCTTGTTTTGTTTTTAACTAAAATTGTTAGTCCAGATATTATATTAAAAGCTGCAACAATAATTATCAAAAAAAGAATTATAAACATTACATTTCTTTCTACTTTCAAAGCTGAAAATAATGATTTATTCATATCTGACCAGGTATAGACCAGTGCATCTGGAAAGAGAGCTATTAAATTTTTTTTATGAATTTCTATATTTTTTGGATCTTTAAAATAAAATTCTATGAACCTATCATCTTTATTCTTATTAAAAAAACTCTCAAGCGTCTCTAAATTTATATATGCAATATTTTCATTAAAGTCAGATAAACCACTATCAAAAATTGAAACTATCTTAAAGTTTTCTTGTTTAGGAAGATTGCCCACTAAAGTTTGTATTCCAGCGGGAGACATGACTGTAATAAAATCACCAATATCAACATTCAAATTAAAGCTTAATTCTTTACCAATAGAAATAGCATTATCATTTAAGTTTTTTGATCCAAAATATTCCTCATTTTTTACTATTTGAAGGTTTTTAAAATCACTTTCTTGATATCCTTTTAGGAAGACACCCTTTGTATTTTCTTTATTCAATATTACTGCTTCTCCATCATTTGAAACTATATTTTTGGCAAAATCAAAATCTTGAATATATTCTAATGATTTATTTCCTGGTTGAACTACAGCATGAGCATTAAAACCTACAATTTTAGATATTAATTCAGTTCTAAAACCATTCATTACTGACATAACAATGATTAGAACTGCAACCCCTAATGAAATTCCAATAAAAGAAAAGATTGAAATGATATTTAAAAAACCGTCATTTTTCCGAGTTTTTAAAAATCTAAAAGTAACTTCTCTTTCTAACTGTGAGATCAATTTGATTTAGCTTTTAAAATTTGTGATGCAGCATCTTCGATACTTAATCTTTGAGTTTCTCCATTAATTTCTTTAAACTCAAACAAGTCTCCTTCGGTTTTATTTCCCAAAATCAACTGATATGGAATACCTATTAAATTAAATTTTCTAATTTTTGCTGAAATATTTTCTTCAGTATCATCAATGATAGCATCTATATTTTTAGACTTAAAATATTCAAATATTTTATTTGATTTTTCAAAGTTTGTTGTGTCATTCTTTTTAATCATTGGAATTATTGCACAATGATAAGGAGCAACAGATATGGGCCATTTCATTATTTCATCTTTATCATTGTATTTAGCCTCAATTATGGCACCTACCAGTCTTGATACACCAATTCCATAAGATCCCATTTTAACAAATTCCTTTTTTCCATTAAAATCTACAGCAGCATTCATGGGGTTTGAATATTTATCTCCAAAATAAAATATATGACCTACCTCAATTCCTTTTGTATTTACTCTAAATTCTTCTGGTACTATTTTTTCAAATTCTTTCTGATCAAACTTCTCATCTGTAACAGAGTAAAATTTATCATATTGCTGTCGTAAATCAGAAAGCGAATTTTTTTCTAGTAAGGTAGATGAGCTATTCACATCAAATATCCTTTTGTCTGTGTAAATTTTACTTTCCCCTGTATCGGCAAGAATTATAAATTCATGTGAAAGATTTCCACCTATAGGTCCTGTATCAGCCGCCATTGGTATTGCTGATAAGTTTAATCTTTTAAAAGTTCTAAGATATGAGAGAAAAAATTTATTATAAGAAAAAAGAGCTTCATCATCATTTATATCAAAAGAGTAAGCATCTTTCATATAAAATTCTCTACATCTCATAATTCCAAATCTTGGTCTTAATTCATCTCTAAATTTCCATTGAATATGATACAATAGCTGTGGAAGTGATTTATAAGATTTAATACTTGATCTAAATATTTCTGTCACAAGTTCTTCATTAGTTGGTCCATATAACATTTCTCTATTTTGACGATCTTTAATACGTAGCATTTCTTCACCATAATCATCATACCGTCCACTTTCTTTCCAAATTTCTGATGATTGAATTGTTGGCATTAAAATTTCCTGAACCCCAATTCTATCCTGCTCCTCTCTAACAATTTGCTCTATTTTTTTCATAACTTTGAAGCCAAGAGGCAACCATGAATAGATTCCAGCTGATGATTGCTTAATCATCCCAACTCTTAACATAAGCTGATGAGATTTAATTTTAGCTTCTGTAGGATTATTTTTAAGAATTGGTACAAATGATTTTGAAAAATACATTTTATTATTTAAATTCTAACCAAGTTTATATTTGTTAGTGGTTTTTTCCCAGTTTTTTCTTTTGAAAATTTGCGACAAGTTATTTTAAGAGCATCAATAAGATTATCCTGTTGTTTTGTGTTGTTTAATGAAAATGTTTTAACTGTTCTTGTTATTTCTTCCTCTAGCCCATAAATAAAATCATCATTCTCATATACTGGTAGACCTCTAAATGTTACTAAGGGTTTATTATGAATATTGCCTTTTGGTGTAATCATAATTGTTGCCTCTAAAAATCCATTAGACGAAATATTTCTTCTTTCTTTTATTGATCTAGAATCTTCTTCTACTGGAACATTTCCATCTAAATAAACTCTTCCACTTGGCGCTTTGTCGTAAACCTCTGGCTTTTCCCCAGGATATAACTTAACAATGTCTCCATTTTCTACTTGGACTGGGTATTTGACTTGCATTTCTTTAGCAAATTCAATGTGTTCTATCATATGTCTATGCTCACCATGTACAGGAATTACTGCCTTTGGCTTAACCCAATTATACATATCCCTTAAATCTTCTCTATTTGGATGGCCTGATACATGAATATATTCATTATCTTCAGATACAACCTCAATTCCCTCTTTTACTAAATTATTGTGAAGTTTGTATAATTTTTTTTCATTTCCAGGGATAATTTTTGAAGAAAAAATAACAGCATCATTTCTTTCTATAAAAACATCTGGATGTGTATACTTAACTATCCTATTCATCGCACCCATTGGTTCTCCTTGACTTCCAGTACATAAATAGACAATTTTTTCTCTAGATATGTTTTTTGCATCTCTTGGATCTACTGGATCAATAACATTTTTAAGATAACCGCATTGTCTAGCTGCTCTAAATATTCTGTGCATAGATCTTCCAACTAACGAAATATGTCTTCCAGTTTGTTCTGCACAGTAAAAAACTGACTCCATTCTTGCTACATTAGATGCAAATGAGGTAACAATTATTCTTTTTTTTAATCTTTGGAAAACTTTAAGTAAATTTTTACGAACATCAAGTTCTGATCCCGCTCTACCAGCGCTGAATACATTTGTGGAGTCGCATATCATAGCTAATACACCTTCATTGCCTATTTCCTTTAATCTCTCAGAGTTTATATTTCCACCAATTAAAGGGTCTGGATCGCATTTCCAATCCCCTGTATGCAATATATTTCCAACTGGTGTTTGTATTCTTAGACCATTAGGTTCTAGTATCGAATGAGTAAGTGTAACAAACTCTATTTTGAAAGGATCTAAATTAATGGTACTATTTAGTTCTACAATTTTTAAATAACCAGTTATATCAATTTTTTTTTCTTTAAATTTTTCTATAATTAAAACTGAAGTAAAAGGTGTAGCATAAATTTTACATTTTAATTTGGGCCAAACATGAGCAATAGCTCCAATATGATCCTCATGAGCATGTGTTAGAACTATACCTAACAGGTCATCTTTTTTATCGATTATAAATCCTGGATCAGGATATATAATATCTACACCAGGAACTGTATCATCCGCAAATGTGACTCCGACATCTACTATAATCCATTTTTGATTTTCTGGTTTACCATATGCAAATAGGTTCATGTTCATTCCTATTTCACCTGATCCTCCTAGAGGACAAAACAATAATTCATCTTTCATCTTTTTTTAGTTTATAGCAACTCTTAAGATACCTTTAATTGTTAAATTTTTATCAACTATTTTAATACCTTTAATTGATGATTTAAATAAGTGTGCAAATCCACCTGTAAGTATAATTTTAAACTTCTTTCTAGTTTGTTTTAAAATAAGTTTAATTATATTTTCAATTAAACCAGTATAACCATGATAAAAGCCAGCTCTTACAGCAGTTTTAGTGTTTTTACCAATGACATTTGCTGTCCTTTCCAGCTTAATTTTAGGTATTAAAGAGGCCTTATCTGTTAAATTTTTCAAAGAAAGTTCTACACCAGGTGCTAAAACACCACCAATATAATCTTTTTTAATAACAATATCAAAATTTGTGGCTGTACCAAAATCAACTATAATATAATTAAACCTACCATCAATAACCGCAATCGCATTAGCTAAACGGTCAGAACCAATTTGTTTTCTATTGACTTTTATATTTATAAATTTTTTTAAATTACATGTTTTTAACTCAACACAGTCCAACTTGGTAATTTCTTGAATAGTTTTTTTTATAATTTTATATGATTTAGGGACAACCGAGCTGAAGAGTACTTTCCTAAGTTTTGAATTATATTTTCTTAAAAATAATAATTTTTTATTGATAAAATTTTTGTTTAAATTTTTTTTATAAATTTTAATATCTTTAATCAATTTTAGTTTATTGTTAAATAAGCAAATTTTAATTGCAGTATTTCCGATATCACCTATTAAATACATGCATTAAACTCCAAATGAGTGTAAGTTTTTTTCATACAGCAATTTAATTTCTTTAAATAATTTAAGTCTATTTAATTTTTTATTTGTATAATTATTTAAAAATGTAGTTGGATAGTTATTAATTTTTGGACTACTAGAAACATTAATTCCAATTCCTACAATTAAGTATTTTCTATTCTGCTTAAAAATTGTTTCTTGTAAAATTCCACAAACCTTTTTTTTATTTATTAATATATCATTAGGTTTTTTTATTAGAATTAAAGCGTTTATTTTTTTATAGATTATTTTTTTAATTATTTTTAAATTAAAATTTGTTATTTTAGATAAGGATATTTTTTTACTAACTTCAAAGAAAACTGATAAAAATAAATTACCTTTAATAGATATCCAATTATTTTTTCTTTGTCCTTTACCTTTTGTTTGTTGATCTGTCAAAATTATCCCTCTTTGATTGCCTTGTTTTATTAATCTTATTGCTACGTTGTTAGTGCTTTCAACTTTTTTGTATAAATATTTTTTTAATTTCATTAAATCATTGTAATTTTAGATACTATTTCTGTTATGCCACTTGGATATATGAAGTATGCTATAATAAATATTGTTGAAATAGCTAAAGTAATTTTTAGTCCTAGATTATGTGATTTTTCGTATTCGTCTTTTTCTGGATCAAAATATATTATTTTTATAATTCTTAGATAATAAAAAGCTGCTACGACGGTTGCTAGTAATCCAACAATTGCTAAAAAATACATTGATTGCTCTATAACAGCTAAGAATACATAAAATTTTGCAAAAAAACCTGCAAGTGGGGGTATTCCTGCTAAAGAAAATAAAACTATCAACAATGAGAAAGACAAAATTGGATGTTTTTTAGAAAGTCCAGATAAATCCTCTATATTCTCATAATATTTATCATTTCTCTTAAGCATAAATAAGCAGCTAAAAAAGGCTAAATTCATTACTAAATAAATAGATATATAAGTAATAGAACTTTGTATTCCTTGGTTGCTAACTGTTGCTAGCCCAGCCAACGCATAACCCATATGACTGATTGAACTATAAGCAATTAGTCTTTTTAAGTTTTTTTGACCTATGGCTGCCACGGCACCAAATATCATTGAAGCTAATGAAATAAAAACAATTATTGTTTGCCACTGATCATTCATATTAGCAAAAGGTGTGTACAAAAACTTAATGAATACAGAGAGTGCAGCTATTTTTGGAAGTATAGCAAAAAATAATGTTACAGATGTTGGGGAGCCTTGGTAAACATCTGGAGCCCACATATGAAAAGGTACAGCCGATATTTTAAATGCAAGACCAACTAAAATAAACACTATCCCAAACGTGGTGCCATAATTAAATTCAGTAGAGTTTATAAGTATTTCATCAAAATTTGTACTTTCAGAAAACCCATAAGTTAATGAACATCCATACAATAGCAAACCAGATGATAATGCACTAAGAACAAAATATTTTAGTCCAGACTCTGTAGAAAGTAAATTATCCCTATTAAAAGATGCAAGAACATATAAAGCTAATGATTGCAATTCAAGGCCCATGTAAAAAACAATTAAATCATTTGAGCTTATCATTATCATCATTCCCAAAATGCTGCTTAGAATAAGGATTGGATATTCAATTTTATTTAAATTAATAACTTGAATATATTTGGATCCAGTTAGCATTACAAAAATTCCAGATCCGACTAGTATAATCTTCATATAATTAGACAAATTGTCAATTAAATACGAGTTATTGAATAAATAAATTTTATTAAATGAACTCAGATTTATTATTAATGCCAATAAAATAACTAACGATATAGTAGATAAGTTATAAATTAAAGTTGCACTATTTTTTTTGAAAACTCCAACTAGTAAAAACATCATCATAGATACCGATATGAAGATTTCAGGTAATATATATTGAAAATTTTCCATCAGTCTTTCGATGCAAGGTTGTTAATTAAGTCAAAGTTGTACATGTTTAAAGTATTCTCGACTGATGTTTCAATTGAATTCATTAAAGGCTCTGGGTAAAAACCAAAAAATAAAATTGGTATAACTAGAGCTGATAAAGTGATAATTTCAAAAGTTTTTAAATCTTTCATACTTTTAAGCTCTTGATTATTCATTTCGCCGAAAACAACTCTTTTAAAAAGCCAAAGCATATATGCTGCTCCTAAAATTACTCCCAAACTTGCAATCATCGCAACTAAGATATTTTTCTCAAATGCGCCCATTAAAATTAAAAATTCTCCAATAAAACCTGTTGTTCCAGGTAGTCCTAGAGCTCCTAATGTGAATACCATAAAAACAATTGCATATCTTGGCATTATGGAGACTAAACCACCGTATTTATTTATTAATCTTGTATGATGTCTTTCATAAACAACTCCAACACTTAAGAAAAGTGCAGCAGATACAAGTCCATGACTAATCATTTGGAAAATACTTCCCTCAATGCCTTGTTGGGTCATTGTGAATATGCCTAGTGTTACAAATCCCATATGTGCAACTGAGGAATATGCTATGAGTTTTTTCATATCCTCCTGCATTAAAGCAACTAGAGATGTGTAAATAATTGCAATCAAACTTAAGATATAAACTAACATTGTAAAATTTTCAGAAGCTATAGGAAATAATCCTATCGAAAATCTAATAAATCCATATCCGGCCATTTTAAGTAATATTGCTGCTAGTAATACAGATCCAACAGTTGGAGCTTCTACATGAGCATCTGGTAGCCACGTATGTACTGGCCACATAGGAGTTTTAACTGCAAAAGAACTAAAAAAAGCTAACCATAATAAATTTTGATATTCAGCCTTAATGCCAAGTTCATAAAGTTTTTCAACATCAGTGGTTCCTGTTATCCAATAAATTGAAATAATAGCAACCAACATAAGAACTGATCCTAATAAAGTGTACAGAAAAAATTTAAAAGCTGAATAGACTCTTCTTTCTCCACCCCAAATACCAATTATTAAGAACATTGGTATAAGACCTGCCTCAAAAAATAAATAAAATACTACTAGATCAAGTGAGCAGAAAACACCAATCATAAATGTTTCCATTATTAATATAGCAATCAAGAAATCCTTAAGTCTATTTGTAATTGTAGCATTTACTGAAATAATGCAAATTGGAATTATGAAAGTTGTTAATATTACAAATAAAATTGAAATACCATCTATTCCAACTTTGTAATTTATAAATCCTGATAACCACTCCCTATTTTCTACAAATTGAAAGTCTACTGAATTTTTATCAAAGATATACCAAAGATATATTGACAACAAAAAATTTGCTAATGAAATAAACAACGATACGTATTTGGCACTTTGATATTTTCCACTTGATGATTTTGTAAATAATATAAATAAAGCTCCAATTGTTGGGAGCAAAATTAAAGATGATAAAATTGGAAAGTTCATTAATTTAAAATCAGTATTGTTAATAAAATTGAAAAACCTATCAACATAACGAATGCATATTGATATATAAATCCGGATTGAAATTTCACTGCCTTGATAGATAAATTTTTAATTATACTTGAAATACCATCAGGACCGAATTTATCTATTATTGATCCATCAACTTTTTTCCATAAAAACTTTCCAATTCTTTTTGAAGGATTAACAAATAGGTAATCATATATTTCATCAAAGTACCATTTTTTAACTAAAAATTGGTAAATTGGTTCATTCATTTCTTTTAATCCTGAAACTATGTATTTATTTTTTAGATACAAATAATATGAAAATGGAATTGCAGAAGTAACTAGTATAGGTGTTAAAAGTAAAAACCATGTTGGTGGATGATCTGTACTGAGTGGTTCTAAAAATTTTATAGATTGACCCCAAAATTCATATGCTATTTCATGCCCTATAAATAAATCTTTAAACGCCATACCTGCAAAAATAGCTCCTATTGCCAAGATTATTAACGGGGCAATCATAACCATAGGAGACTCTTGTATTTTATCAACACTAAGATCTTTATTATTAAAATTACCATGAAATGTTTTAAATATAAGTCTCCAAGAGTAGATTGATGTTAATAAAGCTGTAACAATACCCACAAAAGCTGCAAATATTCCTATTCCATTTCCTCTTAGGTAAGCAAATTCTATAATTGCATCTTTAGAATAAAAACCTGATAAAAAAGGAAAACCTGTTAAAGCAAGAGTGCCAATAAGCATTAATACATATGTGTATGGGAGTTTCTTAATAACTCCGCCCATTTTATTTATATCTTGTTCCTCATGAAATGAATGAATTACAGCACCGGCTCCTAAAAATAGTAGAGCTTTAAAAAAGGCATGTGTAAATAGATGAAACATTGCAACATTGTAAGCGCCTACTCCAGCGGCAAAAAACATATAGCCCAATTGACTACACGTAGAATAAGCAATAATTTTTTTTATATCATTTTGAACAAGTGCAACTGTTGCCGCAAAGAAAGCAGTAGTCATTCCAATTATGGTAATAACTGTGAGAGCTAATGGAGAGTATTCATATATAGGTGAGCATCTGACAATCAGGAATACCCCTGCTGTTACCATTGTTGCTGCATGAATTAATGCTGATACTGGCGTTGGGCCCTCCATAGCATCGGGCAACCAAGTATGTAATAAAAATTGAGCTGATTTACCCATTGCTCCAATTAATAGAAGCAAACAAATCAAATCAATAATTTCTATATTAATGCCAATGAAATTAATTTCTTTATCTAAAACATTTGGAATTTGTTCAAAAACCTCATCATAATTGACTGTACCAAAAACATAAAAAATCAGAAAAATTCCAAGAGCTAAACCAAAGTCACCAACTCTGTTAACAACAAAGGCTTTTATTGCAGCTTTGTTTGCACTCTCTTTTTTAAACCAAAATCCAATTAAAAAATATGAGCATAAGCCTACACCTTCCCATCCAAAAAATAGTTGAATAAAGTTATCTGAACTTACTAAAGTTAACATTGCAAAAGTAAACAATGATAAATATGCCATGAATCTAGTTTTGTGAGGATCATGTGACATGTATCCAATTGAGTAAATATGAACTAAAGCTGAAACAAAATTTACCACAACAAACATAACCGCTGATAAGGAGTCAATTTTTATCGACCAATTAACATTTAAAGTTCCAGAGTTAATCCAGGTAGCTACTACAAGATTGTTTGAATAGTCCGAACTAATAACTTTATACAAAACAACTAAAGAGAGTATTGCTGAAATACTCACAAATGAACTTGTTAAAACTTGGGAATTTTTGTCACCTATTTTCTTTCCAAAAAAACCACTAATTACAGATCCTATAAGAGGTAGAAACAAAATTAGGTATTCCATTTTATCCTTTTAAATTTTTAATTTCTTCAACTCTTATTGTGTCTGAATTTCTAAAATAAACTACAATTATAGCTAACCCAATAGCTGCTTCAGCGGCGGCAACTGTTAAAATAAATAGTGTAAATATTTGTCCACTTAAATCATTAATAAATATAGAAAATGCAACAAGGTTTATATTAACTGCAAGTAATATTAGTTCGATACTCATTAAAATAACTATTACATTTTTTCTATTAAGAAAAATTCCAACAACACCTACAGTAAATATTATCGCAGCTAATGTTAAATAATGTCCTAAACCTATGCTAAGCATCTATTTTAACTCCTTTATTTCTCTCAGCCTCAACTAAATCAACACCTTCGTCTCTTTCTCTAGAAATTTGTTTGACATAACTTTGTCTTTTAACTCCAGCTCTCTCTCTGTAAGTTAAAACAATTGCTCCAATCATAGCAACTAACAGTATCATTCCTGAAATTTGAAATAGGAGTATATAATCCGTATACAAAACATTTCCAATAGACCTGGTATTAGTGACTTCAGTAGATATGTTAAGAGATAGACTATTTAATAAATCAGGTTTGTATTTCCACCCTCCAATTACAATAATAAGTTCAAAAAAAATAATTAAACTTACTAACAAACCAACTGGGATATGTGTTCCACCATCCCATCTTGAACTAAACCACTGACCTTTTTGCTCAGCTACGTTTAACATCATTACAACAAATAAAAATAAAACTGCAACCGCTCCAACATAAACTATAAGCATTATCATGCCTAAAAATTCTGCACCTACCATAATAAACAAACAGGATATGCTAATGAAATCTAGTATTAAAAAAAATACTGAGTGAACTGTATTTTTTGAAACTGTTACCATTACTGCTGAAACAATAGCTATTAAAGAAAAAATATAAAAGAAAACTGAGTGTGCAATCATAAGATTATCTGTGAGAGCTATCAGCCTTAATATTGGCAGCTAAAATATTTTCCCATCTGTCCCCATTTTCCAAAAGTTTTTCTTTTGTATAATAAAGTTCTTCTCTAGTTTCTGTTGCAAATTCAAAATTAGGACCTTGGACAATTGCATCTACAGGACAAGATTCTTCACAAAGACCACAATAAATACATTTGAGCATATCAATATCGTATCTAACAGTTTTTCTACTTCCATCGTCTCTTTCCTTTGACTCAATTGTGATAGCCTGGGCTGGGCATACTGCTTCACAAAGTTTACATGCGATGCATCTTTCTTCCCCATTAGGATATCTTCTGAGAGCGTGCTCCCCCCTAGACCTCGTTCCTAAAGAGCCCTTTTCAAAAGGATAATTGATCGTCTTTTTTGCCTTAAAAGTCTCTTTTATTGCAACCAATAAACCAGTCACAAAATCTATCATGAATATAGTTTTTAATAATCGTGAAATTTTCATTTATTTTCCCGGTAATAAATCAAAATATAGTAAAAAACTTGAAGTTAAAACAACATAAAACAGTGAAAATGGGAGAAATATCTTCCAACCAAGCTTCATTAATTGGTCATATCTGTATCTTGGAACAGTTGCTTTAACTAACGCAAACAAAATAAATAAAAATAATATTTTAAAGATTAACCAAAATGGACCTGGAATAGCATTAAATGGGAAGATGTCTATTGGAGATAACCAGCCACCCAAAAATAAAACTGCTCCCATTGCACACATTAACAAAATATTTGCATACTCTCCTAACCAGAACATAGCATACATCATTCCTGAATATTCAGTTTGATAACCAGCCACTAATTCAGCTTCTGCCTCTGGTAAATCAAACGGAGGACGATTTGTTTCCGCTAGTGCAGAAATAAAAAAAATTACAAACATAGGAAATAAAGGAATTACAAACCATAAATTTTGTTGTGCTAAAACAATATCGCTTAAGTTTAAAGAACCAACACATAATAGAACGTTGATAATTATAACTCCTATTGAAACTTCGTATGATACCATTTGTGCAGCAGATCTGATTGCACCTAAAAAAGGGTATTTAGAATTGGAGGCCCATCCTCCCATAATTATTCCATATACACCTAATGATGAAACTGCGAAAAGATATAAAATACCAACATTTATATCAGCTAGAACAAAATCTTCGCTAAATGGTATTACAGCCCATGATATTAATGCTAATGTCATAGTCACGACTGGAGCTAATACAAATACAAGTTTATTTGAGCTTGCAGGTATTATTATTTCTTTAAAGATATATTTTAATGCATCAGCTAAAGATTGGAATAAACCGAATGGACCAACAACATTGGGTCCTCTTCGTTTTTGTACAAAGGCCCAGACTCTTCTATCAAGCCAAACTATCATTGCTACAGAGACTAAAACAGGCACTAATAAAAATAAAATTTTATAAACCTCAGTAAATAATATTGAAAAATAAGAGCCCATTAACCCTCGGTTCCAGTTTTTTTCAAATTAGTTCTTGCGTATCTACACTCTGACATTGTTTTGGATGCACGGGCAATCGCATTAGAATAGTAATAATCAATATCTTCAACTAATATTTTTTCATCATTCAAATTATATGTAGGAACTTCAAAATTTTTAATATTTTGATTATTTAAATAGTTTTGCATAGATTTTAGTAGATCATCTTTATTGTTAAAGAGAGGATTTCCAAGGATAGTAGAAGATAATTCATTAATTATTTGCCAATCTTCTTTAGCTTCTCCTGGTGGATATGAAGCTTTATATGCTTTTTGAAGCTTTCCTTCTAAGTTAGTGAAATAACCATCTTGTTCGGTATATGCGGCACCAGGCAATATAAGATCTGCCATATCTGCACCATTATCGCCATGACTTCCAATATAAATTATAAATTCATTACTTTTTTTAATTTTGAGGTTATCTTGGCCTAACAAAAATATTATTTCTGCTTCACTATCATTGATTTTTTTAAGGGTTTTGTTACTTCCATCATTTGAGGAAAAAATTCCTAAATCATAAGAACCAACAGCTGATGCATCAGTTGATATAATATTTAGTGCATTCCAATTTTCATCAATTTTATTAATACTAGTTAAATACCTTTTTAGCTCTTCAAATATATATGCACCGTTGTTACTATTTAATATTGATTGACCTAAGATAATTATAGGTTTTTCTGCACTGGCAATTTTGTTTGAAAGATTGTGTTCATTTTTGATTATTTTATCAATTACTTTTGAATTATTTTCTAAAACTTTATAAGGATAAGTTAAATCACCCACATCCTCTAAAGAAAATATTTCAGTTTTATTTTTTAAATAAGTTTTTCTTATTCTTGAGTTTAATATAGTTGCCTCAAATCTTGGGTTTGTGCCTATTAGTAATATAAGATCACTTTCTTCAATCCCTTCTATGCCAGAGTTAAACAAATAATTACTTCTTTTTTCAAAATTTATGTAAGTATGTTTAGCTCTAGAATCCAAAAAACTTGAATTTAATGTTTTTTGAAATAAGTTTTTGACAGCAAACATAGTTTCCATGTTTGTCATGTCACCAGTTAAACCAACTATTTTGTCTGGCGATGTTATTGAAATTTTTTCTTTAATTTTTTTGTATGCATCTTGCCAACTTATTTCTTCAAAGTTTCCATTATTTTTTATAAATGGTGTGTCTAATCTTTGATTTTTTAAACCATCACATGCATATCTTGTTTTATCAGAAATCCACTCTTCATTAATTTCCTCATTAATTCTTGGTAAAACCCTTTTTACTTCCCAATCGTAAGTATCGACTCTAATATTGGACCCAACAGCATCCATAACATCAATTGTTTCAGTTTTTTTAAGCTCCCAGGGTCTTGCCTCGAACACATAAGGTTTAGAAGTTAATGCACCAACTGGACATAAATCAATTACATTAGCTGACATTTCTGACTCCATGGATTTCTCTAAATATGTAGTAATTTCCATATTTTCTCCACGTCCGATCGCACCTAACTCTGGTACTCCTGCTACTTCAGTAGCAAATCTAATACATCTTGTACAATGAATACATCTGGTCATTTGCGTTTTTATTAAAGGACCCATGTATTTTTCAGGCACATATCTTTTATTCTCTTTAAATCTTGATTTATCAATTCCATAAAACATAGATTGATCTTGTAAATCACACTCCCCTCCTTGATCGCAAACAGGACAATCTAGTGGGTGGTTAGCCAGTAAAAACTCCATTACACCTTTTCTTGCTTTTTCAACTTTTTCTGTATTTGTTTTGATAACCATTCCTTCAGTTGCAGGCATTGCGCATGAAGCTATAGGCTTAGGTGATTTTTCCATTTCAACCAAACACATACGACAGTTTCCAGCTATGGAAAGTTTTTCATGATAACAAAATCTTGGTATTTCAGCTCCAGCTTGTTCACATGCTTGGAGTACCGTTAGGCCATCTTCAACTTCAATATCAATATCATTTACTTTTAATTTAGGCATTTTCTTTTTCTAATAAATGTTGATCTACTAAGTAAGGAATGTTTTTTTGTTTTTTCACAACAGGATCAAATTTATTTCTTTCTAATATTTCATCTTTAAAATGTCTTATCAAACCTTGAACTGGCCAAGAAGATCCTTCTCCAAAAGCACAAATTGTATGACCTTCTATTTGTTTGGTTACATCAAAAAGCATGTCAACCTCATCAGGGGTTGCTTCACCTGCTGCCATTCTTTCTAACATTCTCCACATCCAGCCAGATCCTTCCCTGCAAGGTGTGCACTGACCACAGCTTTCATGCTTATAAAATCTGGCTATTCTTGCCATACACTTAATGATATCTTGATCATTATTGATTACAACAATTCCAGCAGTTCCAAGACCTGTTTTATTCTCAACACATGCATCAAAATCCATTTTAATATTGTCACAAATTTCCTTAGGTAACATTGGCATAGAAGATCCACCAGGTATTACAGCTTTAAGATTATCCCACCCACCAACAACACCTCCAGCATGAGTTTCGATTAATTCTTTAAGTGGAATTCCCATTTCCTCTTCCACATTACATGGGTTATTTACATTTCCAGAAATACAATATATTTTTGTTCCAGTGTTTTTTGGTCTTCCAAGTGAGCTAAACCATTTTGCTCCTCTTTTTAAAATAGTAGGCACAGCTGCAACGGTTTCAACATTATTTATGATCGTTGGACATCCATAAAGTCCAATTAATGCAGGAAATGGTGGCTTTAATCTTGGCTGTCCCTTTTTGCCTTCTAAACTCTCAAGTAATGCAGTTTCTTCACCACAAATGTAAGCGCCAGCTCCATAATGAATGTAGATATCTAAATCCCATCCTGAATCTAATGCATTTTCACCAATTAACTTATTTTTATAAGCCTCATCTATAGCAGTCTGAAGTTTTTGACCTTCATTAAAATATTCACCTCTTATATAAATATAACATTTGTGAGCATTAACTGCATAAGAAGCTATTAAACATCCTTCTATTAATTTGTGAGGTTCAAATCTTAATATATCTCTATCTTTGCATGTGCCAGGTTCTGACTCGTCTGCATTAATAACTAAATAATGAGGTCTAGATCCAATTTCTTTTGGTGCAAAAGACCATTTTAGACCAGTAGGAAAACCAGCTCCACCTCTGCCTCTGAGTTCAGAGGCTTTAACCTCATTAATTATCCATTCTCGTCCTTTTTCTAAAATATCTTTTGTTCCACTCCAATCATTTCTTAATTTAGCAGACTCTAAATCTGCACCACTATCATTATATAAATTTTGGAATATTCTATCTTCGTCTTTAAGCATTTTTGTTTCCTAATAAAGTTTTACGATTATCAACTGGTTCTGCATTAATTCGTCCTGCATAAGATCCTGGTTTAGGTATTTTGTTTTGATATATCGTATCAATTATTTCTTCAAGTTTTTTATCATTTAAATCTTCATAATAATCTTCATTAACTTGCATCATTGGAGCATTAACACATGCACCAAGGCACTCTACTTCCATCCAAGAAATTTTTCCATCTTCAGATAATTCATTTTCTTTTTCAGATATCTTTTTTTTACAAACTTTAACTAGATCATAAGCACCTCGAAGCATACAAGGCGTAGTGGTACAAACTTGAAAAAAATATTTACCAACAGGAGATAAATTATACATTGAATAAAAAGTTGCTACTTCATAAACTTTTATGTATGGCATGTCTAAAAACTTAGCTATGTATTTCATTGCTTTTAATGGTATCCAATTATCATGTTGTCTTTGAGCGATATACAACAAAGCCATTACTGCACTTTGTTGTCTTCCGTCTGGATAATTTGAAACTATTTTATTTGCAGCTTCCATACTTTTTTCATTAAACTCAAAAGTCTCAGGCTGGTCTTTGTGAATTTTTTTTATACTCATCTATCAACCTCACCAAAAACAATATCCATTGATCCTAAAACAGCAGGTACATCAGCTAGCATATGACCTTTTATTAAATAATCCATTGCTTGAAGATGTGTAAATCCAGGAGCTCTAATCTTACATTTGTAAGGTTTGCTTGACCCATCTGATATTAAATAAACTCCAAATTCACCTTTTGGTGCCTCTACTGCCATATATATTTCATCTTTTTCTACTCTATATCCCTCTGTGAATAATTTAAAATGATGTATTAAAGCCTCCATAGACTCTTTAATCTCTTTCTTAGGTGGTGGAGAAATTTTTCCATCATTAGTCTTAATTGGGCCTTTTGGTAAATTCTGCAAACATTGTTTGATGATTTTTACACTTTCTCTCATTTCTTCAATTCTACAAAGATATCTGTCATAACAATCTCCATTTTTTCCAACAGGAATTTTAAATTGTAAATCATTATAACAATCATAAGGTTGACTTCTTCTTAGATCCCAAGCAACTCCTGAACCTCTTAACATTACTCCAGAGAAAGAATAATCTAGAGCATCTTGCTTTGATACTATTCCTATATCTACATTTCTCTGTTTAAATATTCTATTGTCAGTAAGTAAAGTTTCTAAATCATCGATGATTTTTGGAAATTTATCACAAAATTCATCTATATCATTATCAAGCCCAGAAGGAAGATCTTTGTGCACTCCACCAGCTCTAAAATAATTGGCATGCAACCTAGATCCAGAAACTCTCTCATAAAATCCCATTAATTTTTCCCTTTCCTCAAATCCCCACAATGTTGGTGTTAATGCCCCAACATCCATTGCTTGAGTAGTTACATTTAATATGTGACTTAATATTCGCCCAATTTCACAGAAAATTACTCTTATATATTTAGCTCGAGCAGGAACTTCAATTTTGAGAATTTTTTCTATAGCTAATGCGAATGCATGCTCCTGGTTCATTGGAGCAACATAATCAAGACGATCAAAATATGGAACAGCTTGAGTGTAAGTTTTATTTTCAATTAACTTTTCAGTTCCTCTGTGTAACAAGCCTATATGTGGATCAGCTTTTTCAACAACTTCTCCATCTAATTGCAGTATTAATCTTAAGACTCCATGAGCCGCTGGATGTTGTGGTCCAAAGTTTAAGTTTAATGTTTTTTTTTCTTTAGCCATCACTTTTTTTAATTTCTTTTATGTATTTTGTTCCTTCCCAAGGACTCTCATAATCAAAGTTTCTATAATTTTGCTCTAGTTTTACAGGCTCATAGATAACTTTTTTTTCTTCCTCACTATATCGAACCTCATTATGTCCTGTGAGAGGAAAATCTTTTCTTAAAGGGTGTCCTTCAAAGCCATAGTCAGTTAAAATTCTCCTTAAATCAGGATGATTTTTAAAGTTTAAACCATACATATCAAATACCTCTCGCTCCATCCAATTTGCTGAGGGAAATAATGAAGTAATTGACGAGATTATATCGTTTTCTTTTATTGAATAATCAATAATGACTCTTTTATTATGTTCATGGCTTAAAAGCAGATACACCATCTTAAATCTGTATTCGCTCTCAGGATAATCCACAGCTGTAATTTCAATTAATTGCCTAAATTTAGTCTCCTTGTTGGTCTTTAGAAAAGAAATAACATCAATCAACTTGTCATGATCAATGTTTAGATAAATATTATCATGTTTTATAAATGAATAATTTATTTTAGATGTTAATTCAGAGTTTATAAACTTTTCCAAGTCCTCAAGATTTTTCATTTTTTATCTTTCTAAAGAACCTTTGTTTCTAATTTTTTTCTGTAATTGTAAAATTCCGTAGAGCAATGCTTCTGCTGAAGGGGGACACCCAGGAACATATACATCAACTGGCACCACGCGATCACACCCTCTAACTACAGAATATGAATAGTGATAGTAGCCTCCACCATTAGCACAACTTCCCATAGATATCACATATCTAGGTTCAGGCATCTGATCATAAACTTTTCTTAGTGCTGGAGCCATTTTATTTGTTAAAGTCCCAGCAACTATCATTACATCTGATTGTCGAGGTGATGCTCTTGGTGCCGCACCAAATCTTTCAAGATCATACCTAGGCATTGATGTTTGCATCATTTCAACAGCACAACATGCTAATCCAAATGTCATCCAATGCAATGAACCAGTTCTTGCCCAATTAACAAGATTATCTAATGATGTTGTTATAAAACCATTATCACTAAAATCTTGTGCTAATTGTTTAAACTCTTCAGGGATATCTTTTTTTCTATCTTCTAAATTCATTTTATTCCCAATCTAAGGCTCCTTTTTTCCACTCATAAATAAACCCAACAGTTAAAATAAATAAAAACAGCATCATAGAACAGAAACCGTATAAACCTATTTGCCCAAGTGAAATTGCCCAGGGGAATAAAAATGCAATTTCTAAGTCAAATATTATAAATAAAATTGCAACCAAATAAAATCTCACATCAAATTCCATACGAGAATCATTAAAGGGTTCAAATCCACATTCATATGCTGAGAGCTTTTCTGGGTCTGGTCTTTTTGGAGCCGCAATATAATTTAATGCAACAAAAGCAAAACTTAAGCCTAAAGCTATTATCAAAAATAATATTATCGGTAGATAATCTTTTAAAAATTCCGCAAGCATTTGATTCCTATGTAACAACTATTATATCAACTAAAAGTGGAGATATGTCACATTTTTAAGCCTAATTTTACTTAAGTTATGGCGGGAGTGAAGGGACTCGAACCCTCGGCCCCCTGCGTGACAGGCAGGTGCTCTAACCAACTGAGCTACACCCCCACAGGTGTAATGGTGGGTAGTAAAGGACTCGAACCTTTGACCCCCTCGGTGTAAACGAGATGCTCTACCAACTGAGCTAACCACCCAAAATCATGGTACTCTTACATCAACAGATTGATAAAGTAAATTGTTTATTACTGAATGCTGGCTTGTGATTTATCGTCTTTTTTATCATCTGAGATCTTTTCGACCTCAGTCCACTCCACTGGTTTAAGTTCTTTTGTAAGGGCGATTTTTAGTACCTCATCTGCAGTTTCGACAGGTATAATTTTGATGTCTTCTCTAACTTTTTTTGGTACATCTACAAGATCTTTTTCATTTTCTTTTGGAATTAATACCTTTTTAACTCCAGCTCTGTGCGCTGCTAGTAATTTTTCTTTTAAACCACCTATTTGTAAAACTTGTCCTGTTATTGTTACCTCACCTGTCATTGCGATTTCTCTATTTACTGGAATGTTTGTTATTGATGATACTATAGAGGTCACCATAGCTATACCAGCTGAAGGTCCGTCTTTAGGTGTCGCTCCTTCGGGTACATGAATATGGAAGTCTTTCTTTTCGAAAAATGGAGGTATAATTCCATACTCTAGACTTTTTGATCTAACGAATGATTTTGCAGCCTTGACTGACTCTTGCATTACATCGCCAAGTTTACCTGTAATCTGCATTCTTCCTTTTCCAGGCATGTTTACAGTTTCAATTTTTAGAATTTCACCACCAACCTCGGTCCATGCTAATCCAATTACAATTCCAGTTTTATTTTTGTCTTCGACTTCGCCATATTTAAATTTTTTAATGCCTAAAAAGTCAGGAACATTTTTATCATTTACCTGTACTTTTTCTACTTCACCATTTACAACTTTTTTAACAACTTTTCTCGTTACTTTTGAAATTTCTCTTTCTAGATTTCTTACTCCTGACTCTCTTGTATAGCTTCTTATAATTTCCTTAATTGTTCCATCAGCTATGTCAAGCTCTCCTTCTTTAACACCATTTTCTTTAACTTGCTTAGGTAATAAGTATTTATTTGCGATATTTATTTTCTCATCCTCTGTGTAACCAGGAATTCTTATCACTTCCATTCTATCTAATAATGGTGGCAATATATTTAATGTATTTGCGGTCGTTACAAACATTACATCCGACAAATCATAATCTACTTCTAAATAGTGATCATTAAATGCAGTATTTTGTTCAGGGTCTAAAGCCTCCAATAAGGCTGATGATGGATCTCCTCTATAGTCATTACCAATTTTATCAACCTCATCTAATAAGAATAATGGATTTTTTGTTCCTGCTTTCTTCATCATTTGAATAATTTTTCCTGGCAATGAGCCAATATAAGTTCTTCTATGACCTCTAATTTCAGCCTCATCCCTTACTCCACCTAAGGACATCCTTATAAACTGTCTATTAGTTGCTTTTGCAATAGATTTTCCTAAAGATGTTTTACCTACTCCAGGAGGTCCAACTAAACATAATATAGGTCCTTTAATTTTATCCATTCTTTTTTGAACTGCGAGAAATTCAATAATTCTCTCTTTTACTTTATCAAGTCCAAAATGATCCTCATCTAAAATTCTAAGTCCTTTATTTAAATCAATATCTACATTGTCTTTTTTAAACCATGGAAGATCAATCATCCAATCTAAATAATTTCTTACAACTGTTGCTTCTGCAGACATTGGGCTCATATTTTTTAATTTCTTAAGCTCAGACATACATTTTTTCTCAACATCTTTTGGCATTTTTGCCTTTTGAATTAATTTTTTTAAATTTGTTGTTTCATCTTTTCCATCTTCGATTTCACCTAATTCTTTTTGTATGGCTTTTAACTGTTCATTTAAATAATATTCTCTCTGAGTTTTTTCCATTTGAGTTTTAACTCTTCCTCTAATTCTTTTTTCAACTCCAATAATGCTGGTCTCACTTTCCATCATCTTTATAGCTGCGTTTAATCTTTTCTTTACATCAAGTGTTTCAAATATTTGTTGTTTTTCAGATATTGTTGCATTCAAATTTGAAACGATATTGTCAGCAATTTTAGAAGGATCTTTAATTTGTTTAATATTATTAATCGTTTCAGTAGAAATTTTTTTATTTACCGATGTAAGTTTTTCTAATCTTCTTACAGCGGTAAGTGCTAGAGGTAATAAATCCTCATCTTTATTTAAAATATCTTTTTGATGCTCATACGTACAAGTTATAAATTTTTCATCATCTATGAAATCAACTATTTTTACTCTTTTAATACCTTCAACCAAAACCTTTACTGTTCCATCTGGAAGTTTTAAAAGTTGCAAAATATTACTTTCACACCCATATGAGAAAACGTCATTTTTTTTTGGATCATCAACTTCAGAATTTTTTTGTGTAACAAGAATTATTTTTTTTTCGCTTTTCATAACCTCATTTAATGCGGTTATAGATTTATCTCTTCCAACAAATAGTGGAATAACCATACTTGGAAATACAACTATATCTCTTAGTGGTAACAACGGTTGTGTTAATTTGACTTCCATATTGAAGAATATGGATATTATATTTTATAATGCAATAGGAAATTTTTGTTTATTAACTCTTATTAAGCCGCAGAAGTCTTCTCTGTTTTTGATTTGTTCTTAGTATGAACTATTATTGGCTGCGAAGTACCTTTAGTAGCTCCAGTATCAATTATGACTTCTTCTATATTATCTTGACCTGGTAAATCAAACATAGTTTTTAGTAATAAATTTTCCAAAATTGATCTTAATCCCCTTGCGCCTGTTTTCTTACTTATAGCTTTATTAGCTATATCTTTTACAGCTTGATCTTGAAATGTTAATTTCACGCCTTCTAATCTGAAAAGTTCTTGATATTGTTTTATCAAAGAGTTTTTTGGCTCTTGCAAAATCTTTATTAAAGATTTTTCATCTAAATCATCCAATGTAGCTGTAATTGGCAAACGGCCAATAAATTCTGGTATAAGTCCATATCTTAATAAATCCTCTGGCTCTAAGTTTTTCATCCATTCACCAGTCTTTTTATCTTCTAAAGTTTTAACTTCTGCTCCAAATCCAATAGAAGATCCTTTATCTCTTTGCGATATAATTTTATCTAATCCTGCAAATGCTCCTCCACATATAAATAAAATATTAGTTGTATCTACTTGCAAAAATTCCTGTTGAGGGTGTTTTCTTCCACCCTGAGGTGGAACACTTGCAACAGTTCCCTCCATAATTTTTAATAATGCTTGTTGAACACCTTCTCCAGATACATCTCTAGTGATAGATGGATTTTCTGATTTTCTACTAATTTTATCAACCTCATCTATATAAACAATTCCCCTTTGGGCTTTTTCAACATTATAATCTGCTGCTTGTAATAATTTCAGAATTATATTTTCAACATCTTCACCAACATATCCAGCTTCGGTCAAAGTAGTTGCATCTGCCATTGTAAAAGGCACATCAAGTATTCTTGCAAGAGTTTGAGCTAATAACGTTTTTCCACAACCTGTTGGCC
>CACEMI010000003.1:0-95533 GCA_902560585.1 uncultured Pelagibacteraceae bacterium
TGCTTGGAGAACCTAATTCAACTTTCTCAGAAATTTTATTGAAATTTTTTGAATCAAAAATATTTAAAAAAATAAATAAAAAAATAGTTTTAGTTGGCAGTTATGAATTATTAAAAAAACAGATGAAATACCTGAATTATAACATGAAAATAAATAAAATAAAAAATATAGATGATTCATTAAAAAGAAGCATAAATATTTTGAATATAGATTATAAATTTAAAAAACCTTTTTCAGATATCTCAAATCGATCAAACAGTTACATCGAGGATTGTTTTAACCTGAGTTTAAAATTAATTAAAAATAAAAATGTACAAGCTCTTATTAATGGACCGATTTCAAAGAAACATTTTCTAAATAAAAAATTTCCAGGTATAACAGAGTATATTGCTGATAAAACTAATTCAAAAAAACCTGTTATGTTAATTTATAACCAAAATTTAGCAATTAACCCTCTTACAACTCACATACCAATAAAAAGAGTCAGTAAATTAATTAAAAAAAAAAAAATAATTGATAATGTTAGACAAATAAATGAATTTTATAAAAGAAGCTTAGGAAAAATACCTAAATTTGCGATTCTTGGCTTGAATCCGCATTGTGAAAGTATAGATACCTTAAGTGAGGAAAAGAGTGAAATTATTCCAGCTGTAAAATTTTTAAGGAAGCAAAAAATTAGTGTTGAGGGTCCAATGCCAGCTGATACTTTTTTCTTAGAGAAAAACATTAAAAAATTTGATGTAGTTGTTGGAATGTATCATGATCAAGTCTTAACTCCTGTAAAAACCTTATTTAAATTTAATGCTATAAATATAACAGTTGGATTGCCTTTTATAAAAATCACTCCTGATCATGGACCCAATTTTAAAATGATAGGTAAAAATAAATCTGATCCAGCATCAATTTTTTATGCTTTTGATTTTTTAAATAAAATTAGATGAGTTTTTTTGCTAAAAAAAGCTTAGGACAGAACTTTCTGAATGATGAAAATATTATCAATTTAATTTCTGAAACAGGTAACGTTGACAATAAGGATATAGTGATTGAAGTTGGACCAGGTACTGGAAAACTAACAGAAAAAATTTTAGAAAAGAAACCTAGAGATTTTATAGTTATCGAAAAAGATAAGAGACTTGTGGAATACTTAAATAAAAAATTTGGAAATAAAATAAAAGTTATTAATGATGATATGATAAAATTTTCATATAAAGATTTTTATAATAAAAAATTGATCATTTTTGGCAATCTACCTTACAATATATCAACTCAAATATTAACAAAATGGATCAAAATTGAAAACCTAAGTAGTTTTTGTAAAAAATTTGTACTCATGTTTCAAAAAGAAGTTGCAGATAGAATAATTGCTAAAACAAATACTAAAAACTATGGAAGACTATCAATAATATCCAATTGGAAAATGGAAATAAAAAAAATTGCAGATATAGAACCATCGTGTTTTAAACCAGCGCCAAAAGTGGAAAGCACATTGTTGGTTTTTACACCAAAAAAAACAATATATAATTTAAAAGATCCAAAGAATTTAGAGTATATAACAAATATTTTTTTTAGCCAAAGACGTAAAATGATTAAAAAACCCTTAAAGTTTTTATTTAAAGATTTTCTAGACGTATCACAAAAACTAAAACTAGATTTAAATCTTAGACCTCAAAATTTAAATAATCTTACTTATTATAAAATTTGTGAAATTTACGAAACTTTAGTTGATTAAACTTTTAATATGGTTTTTTATTTTTTTTTTATCGTAGCCTAGATCAACACTATCTTTTTTTCTTTTCTCAATGAAATTAACTATTTCCTTATAGCATAATTCAACTTTATCATTAATAACTGTAAAATCATAATCTTTCCAATGCATTACATCTGCCTTAAATTGTTTCATTCTCTCAGATGCAATCTTTTTATCTTTCTGATCTCTTTTTAGCAATCTATTGAATAATTCTTTTTTTGATGGTGGAAGTATAAATATAGTTATTATCTTGTACTTTAGTTTTTTATTTATTATTTGACGAGTTCCTTGCCAATCTATATCAAAAATTACGTTTTCACCCTGCTTTAAATTTTCTATAACAGTTTCTTTTAAAGATCCATAATAATTCTTGAAAACTTTGGCATGTTCTAAAAACTTTCTTTTTTTAATTAGAAGTTTAAATTGTTTATTATCTATAAAAAAATAATCTCTTCCATTTTTCTCATTTAGTCTCGGCTTTCGTGTAGTGTGTGAAATAGAAATTTTAAAATTTTTTCTAAGTGATATCTTTTTTACTAAAGTTGTCTTTCCTGCGCCAGAGGGTGAGGATAGAATTACTATAACCCCATCTTTATTTTCGGCCATTTAAGTAAAAAATTAGTTTGCTTTATTCTCAATAAATTTTACTGCATCTCCAACAGTCAAAATTTTTTCAGCATCACTATCAGATATTTCAGATCCAAATTCTTCCTCAAAAGCCATTACTAGCTCTACTGTATCTAAACTATCTGCTCCAAGGTCATCTATAAAACTTGATTCCTCATTAACCTTTGCTTCATCAATTCCTAAGTGATCTGCAACAATTTTTTTTACCTTGCTTGAAATATCATCTGACATTTTGTTCCTTATAGTTAATTTGTTAATAAATATTTTATTTATTTTGTCAACTAAAATACATGCCTCCGTTAACATGTAAAGTTTCTCCTGTTATGTAATCTGATAGATTTGAACTCAGAAAAACTACTGAATTAGCTACATCCTCTGGACTACCAAATTTATTGAGTGGTATTCTTGATTTCATCAAATCTGTATGTTCTTCACTAATTTTAGCAGTCATGTCTGAAATTATAAAACCTGGTGATACACAATTAATTGTAATATTTTTTTTTCCATATTCTAGAGCAAGACTTTTTGACATTGCAATTATCCCAGCTTTTGATGCGGCATAATTTGCTTGCCCAATATTTCCAGTATGCCCTACTACAGAGGTAATATTTATAACTTTTCCACTTTTTAATTTTAACATTTTTTTGATTACATTTTTTGTTATCAGAAATGTTGATGTAAGATTTAAATCAATTACCTTTTTCCATTCTTCCTCTCTCATCCTTATAGACAAATTATCTTGAGTAACTCCAGCGTTGTTTATTAATACATCAATTTTATTTGACAAAGTTTTATTACATTCTTCAACAAATTGCTCAATTTTTGAATGATCATTTATATCAAATTTTAAAATATTTAAATTATGATACTTATCTTTAAGTGTTAGTAGTTTTTGTTCATTTGTGCCTGTTGCTAGAATATTCGCACCTGAGGAAATTAATTTGTCAATTATAGAATTACCTATTATTCCTGTTGCACCAGTTAAAATAATGTTCAATTTTTTTAGGTCAATCATTAATTTGTAAGATTATTGAGGTCATTCATATTGTTTACTTGAAATAATTCAACATTTCTATCAATTCTTTTTACAAGTCCTGATAAAACTTTTCCAGGGCCGATTTCAATAAATTTTTTATTTCCAAAATTAATCATATTTATTATACTTTCTCTCCATCTCACAGGTTTTTCTATCTGATTTATCAAAAGTTTACGAATATTGTCAGGGTCATTTGATGGTTTTGCAGTTACATTTGAAACTATCATATTATTTGGAATAGAAAATTTAGTTAGGTTTAGTTCTTTACTCATAATTTCAGTTGCAGGTTTCATTAAAGGACAATGAAATGGTGCAGAGACTGGTAATTTAATATTTTTAATATTTAATTTTTTCAATTCAATAATGAATTGATCAATATCTTCAATTTTTCCACTCACAACTACTTGGCCATTGGAATTATCATTAGCTAAAAAACAACTGTATTTGCCATTATTATTTTCAATTACTTCCTCAATTTTTTTTATTTCCTCGCCCAAAACAGCAACCATTCCACCCTCATTTTTAGGAACTGCATTTTGCATAGCATTACCCCTAATTTTAAGTAATTTAACCGTTTCTTTAAAATTAATTACACCTGCACATGATAAGGCAGAATATTCTCCTAAAGAATGTCCAGCAAAAAAATTGGCTTTGTCTATATCAAATTTAGTTTCTTTTTTTATCACTTTAAATATTGAATAACTCACTAAAAATATTGCTGGTTGTGTATTTTCGGTTAAATCTAATTGTTCTTTTGGACCATCAAAAATTATATTACTTATTGAGAAATTTAATATGTCATTAGCTTCATTAAAAATATCTTTAACATAATCAAAATTGTCGTATAATTCTTTTGCCATTCCGACCTTTTGAGAACCTTGACCTGGAAATAAAACAGAAAACATAGAAAATATAAGCAAAAACCTTATTTTTTATATTGTATTTAAAAAATTATAATAGTATATCCTCTCTTTTTTGAAAGAATTATTATGAACTTATATGAACATACAATTATAGCCAGACAAGATGTCAGCCCAACCCAATTAAAGCAGATACAAGATAAATACTCTAAAATTGTGGAGAAGAATGATGGCAATGTTGTAAAACTAGAAAACTGGGGATTAATGAACTTATCGTATCTAATAAAAAAAAATAAAAAAGGTAACTACATTCATTTTAAAATTAAAGCTGACGGAAAAACTATATCTGAATTAGAAAAAAATGAAAAAATTGATAAAAATTTGCTAAGATATTTGACTGTCAGGGTAAAAAAGTTTGATTTGGATGCTGATTATTTTAAAAAAAATGGAGAGAATGAAATTTCATCTAACTAAAATAATTTATGAAAAAAAGAAATAATAAAAAAAAAACAAAACAAAGCAATTTTGCAAAACTAAGTATTTTTCAAAATCAAAAATATAAATTCAAAAAAAAATGCCCTTTATCTGGAAAGGGTGCTCCTCCAGTTGATTACAAGAACATAAAACTTTTAAAAAGGTATGTCTCTGAAAATGGCAAAATCTTACCCTCAAGAATTACCTCTGTTAGTCAGAAAAAACAAAGAGAGTTATCTTTATCAATTAAAAGAGCTCGAAACTTAGCATTGCTATAATATGAAAGTAATACTGTTAGAAAACGTTAGAAAAATAGGATCAATTGGTGAAATTATTGACGTAAAAAGAGGTTTTGCTAGAAATTTTCTTATATCAAAAAATAAAGCTCTCTTTGCATCTAAAGAAAATATTAAAGAGGTAGAAAAAATTAAACAAGAATTAGGTAAAAAAGACCAAGATAGAAAAAAGGAAGCAAAAATTATTCATGATAAAATAAAAAATAAGGATTATACAATTAAAAAATTAAGCACTGAAAACAAAGAATTATACGGATCTGTTAAACCCACTGAAATTTCTAAAGTTTTAGAAGAAGCAGAACAAGTTAAAATTAATCCCTCTTTAATACAACCATCAAAAGAAATTAAATCATTGGGTGATTTTAAAGTTACTATTAATTTACATTCTGAAATTCAAACTCAGATTGTAATTAAAATAGTGGCGCAAGAGGAAATAAAATAATTATACAATTTTTTCCCCAATTAGATTAAGTAATTGTAATTTCTTATCTAATCTATAAGTTTCATTTGTGTCTCAATCACTTAACTTAGTTAAAAATAAAATTGAAGAAATGCCTAATAATATAGAGGCAGAACAGTCAGTTATAGGTTCGATACTCCTCTCAAATGACATATTTGATGAAATTAGCTTATTAATTAGTAGTAAAAATTTTTACGATCCAATGCACCAAAAAATTTTCAATGCTATTGAAAGTTTAATTTATAAAGGAATGCTAGCAAATCCGATCACATTGAAAAATCATTTCGAAAATGAAAAAGATGAATTAAATATTCCAGAATATCTTGTTAAAATCACTAAATTTTCAACATCTATGAGGCAAAGCATTGAATACTCAAAGTTAATTTATGATTTATATGTAAAAAGGGAATTAATAAAAATTTCAGACAACATAATTGATACAGCAAAATTAAATGATTTAAATAATGATGGTCAACAAATTATTCAAAATTTTGAAAAATCACTATTTGATTTAGCTGAAAAAGGATCATTTAATTCATCTATTATAAAATTTGATGATGCGATGCGACAAACTATAGAGATGGCATCTAATGCTTATAAAAATGAAGAGGGAATTGTTGGAGTTCCCACGGGGTTAAAAGATTTAGACGATAGATTGGGTGGAATGCATAAGTCAGATTTAATAATTATTGCTGGAAGACCTTCAATGGGAAAAACTGCTTTAGCAACTAATATAGCATTTTATGCTGCAAAAAATATTCAAGAAAAAGGAGAAAAATCTTGCATAGCTTTTTTTTCTTTAGAAATGTCTTCAGAGCAGTTATCAACAAGAATTCTCGCAGAGCAATCAAGAATAAAATCGAATGATATAAGAAGAGGTAAAATTTCAGATGAACAATTTGATAAATTTATAGAGACATCAAAAAATATTGCGGATCTTCCATTATATATTGATGAAACGCCAGCAATTTCAATCGCAGCTCTAAGCAATAGAGCAAGAAGAATTAAAAGAATACATGGTTTAGACATGATTGTTATTGACTATATTCAATTAATGAAGGGAACTAGTTTTAAAGATGGACGTGTGCAAGAAATCTCTGAAATAACACAAGGGCTAAAAGCCCTTGCCAAAGAATTATCGGTTCCAGTACTGGCTCTCTCACAGCTCTCAAGAGCAGTTGAACAAAGAGATGATAAAAAACCATTACTTTCTGATTTACGTGAATCTGGCTCAATTGAGCAAGATGCAGATGTAGTGATGTTTGTATTTAGAGAGTCTTATTACTTGAAAAATAAAGAGCCAAGACCTGCAACCGTTGAACATGCAGAGTGGCAAGCAAAAATGAATGAAATTTCTCATTTAGCAGAACTTCTTATACTTAAGCAAAGACACGGCCCTACAGGTACAATAATGCTTGAATTTGAAGAAATGTTTACAAAATTTAAGGATATTCAAAATAATTAATATAAATTATAAAAGCTAATATCAAATGTTAGCTAACTTTTATCAAAAAAATATTATTGAAAAACCAAAACTTGTTTTTTTAATACTCCTAATAATATTAATTTCAGCATTTTACTTCTCAAAAAACTTTCGGTTGGATGCAAGCTCGGAAACCTTATTATTAGAAAATGATCCAGATCTTAAATATTTAAATGAAATTAATAATAGATATGGTGCTAAAGAGTTTTTAGTACTCACCTATTCGCCAAAAGGTGAAATGATTTCAGAGGAATCAATTAAAAATCTTTCTGAGCTCAAAAATGAGTTACAAAACTTAAACTGGGTATACAATGTTATTACGTTATTGGACATTCCTTTGTTAGATGTAACTGATGAGAAATTAGTTGATCGTATTCAAAATTTTAAAACGTTAAAAAGTGAGAATGTTGATAAAAAAAGAGCTTTTGATGAAATACTTAATAGTCCTGTGTTTAGAAACTTTGTTATTAGTGAAGATGCAAAAACGAGTGGAATAATTGTCTATATTAAACCATATACTGAGGAAAAAGAGAACAAATCAAAGAAAGAATTAGATTTTTTAAAGGATAAAATTAAAAAAGAGAGACACCAAAATATTTTAGAAATAAGAGAAGTAATAGAAAAATACAATCAAAATACACAAATTTTTCTTGGCGGTATTCCTATGATCGCTGACGATATGATGACTTTTATAAAAAAAGATATAATTACTTTTGGTCTTGGCGTACTTGCTTTTATTATCATAACTCTTTGGTATGTGTTTAGAAAATTAATATGGATAATAATACCAATCAGTAGCTGTTTCTTTTCTGTTGTCTTAATGATTGGATTTCTTGGATTAGTTGGGTGGAAAGTTACTGTCATTTCATCGAACTTTATCGCTTTGATGTTAATTCTGACAATGGCGATGAATATTCATATGAGTACTAGATATTTACAATTGAGTAAGCAGTTTTCAAATAAAAATAAATCTGAAATTATAATCTTAACAACAAGAAAAATGATATGGCCAATTTTTTACACTGTCATAACAACTATTTGTGCTTTTTTATCATTAATATTTAGTGAAATAAAACCTATAATAGATTTTGGTTGGATGATGACTTTTGGGTTGATTACATCACTATTGATTACATTTACACTTCTTCCAACACTGCTAAGTTTCATACAAAACTCAGATGTGTCTATGACTAAAGATAAAGAGTCAAAAATTACAAAATATTTAGGCAACCTATCTCTTTATAATAAAAATTACATTTTTGGATTAACTACTGTAATTATATTTTTAAGTATTTTTGGTATTTCTAAGTTGGAAGTAGAAAATAGTTTCATTAATTATTTTAATAAAAAAACTGAAATATATCAGGGAATGAAATTAATAGATGAAAAACTTGGTGGAACAACTCCTTTAGAGGTTATTTTAAAATTTCCAGTAGCAAAAGATGAAGAAAAAGATGCTGAAAATGACTGGGGTGATGAAGAAGAAAATGACGATAAATATTGGTTTACAATAGATAAAATAGATAAAATAAACAGAGTTCATAATTATCTTGATAATATTGAGGCTGTTGGCAAAGTATTATCTTTTTCTTCAATAGTCGAAGTTGCAACTAAATTAAATAATAACAAACCACTTGGAACATTAGAGATGGGTGTTCTTTATACTAAAATTCCTGATTCAATAAAAAAAGAAATAATAGATCCATATATCTCAATTGATGCTTCTGAGGCAAGAATAAGTTTGAGAATAAAAGACTCTTTAGATGGATTAAGAAGAAATGAACTTATTAATAAAATTAATTTTGATTTAGAAAATAAATTAGGTTTTAAAAAAGATGAATTCAAACTTGGAGGAGTGCTCATACTATTCAACAATTTACTTCAAAGTTTGTTTAAATCTCAAATATTAACTCTTGGATTTGTAATGATTGGAATTTTAATAATGTTTTTAATTCTTTTTAGAAATATAAAAATTTCACTTATAGGGGTAATACCGAACTTTATTGCAGCTTTTTTTATACTTGGAATAATTGGCTTAGCAGAAATACCTCTGGATATGATGACTATAACAATTGCAGCTATTACAATTGGAATAGCAGTCGATAATAGTATTCATTATATTTATAGATTTAAAGAGGAATTGAGTTATTTAAAAGATTACAATAAAACTATTAAATATTGTCATTCAACAGTTGGTGTGGCAATACTAAATACATCTATTACTATTGTTTTTGGTTTTTCTATTCTGATTTTATCTAATTTTATCCCGACAATTTATTTTGGGGTCTTTACTGGAATTGCAATGCTGTTAGCTATGGTATCCGTTTTAACATTATTACCATCTCTTCTTTTAGTATTTAAACCTTTTAAAATTAAATAAGTGGTTGAAATTTTTAAAAATACACTAAGTAGTTTATATACATTTGATATTGTCTACTTAGTATTTACGTTACTTTCATTAATTAAATGTACAAAACATGGTTTTGTTTTGAGTATTTTGTCAGCCTCTAAATGGCTTCTAGCTTATGTAATAACGCTTTTCTTATTTCCAAAAGCAAAACCGTATTTAAAAGATATTATTGATAGTGAATACGTTCTTGATCTAGTTGTTGGCATAGGATTATATGTAATAGTAATTTTCTTAATTTTATTAATAAACAAAGGAATAAATAGAGCTATCACATATTCTGTACTAGGAAATTTAGATAGAATCTTTGGTTTCTTTTTTGGCTTTATAAGAGCTTACGTTATAATAGTGTGTATCTATACAACTATAAATATAGTCTATAATCATAATAAATGGCCAATTAACTTAAATGATGCTTTTACGTATGCATGGGTTGAAAAAGGTAGTAACTATCTTATAAAAGAATTCCCAGATAAAAAAGATTATGAGAAAACTAAGGAAAAAGTTCAAGATATATAATCCGAAAATAAAGGAGGAATGTGCTGTTTTTGGTATAAGTAATTCTAATGATGCCTCTACTCTAACTGCTTTGGGTCTTCATGCTCTTCAACATAGGGGCCAAGAGGGTTGTGGTATTGTATCATATGATGGCCAAAAATATCATTCAGAAAAAAGATTTGGTTTGGTTGGAGACAATTTTAATGACGAAAAAGTTATAAAAAAACTTCCTGGAAAATATGCAATAGGTCATAATCGTTACTCAACAACCGGGGGAACGGCTTTAAGGAATGTTCAACCATTTTTTGCTGATACAAATGCTGGTGGTATTGGTGTTGCACATAATGGTAATCTTACAAATGCCATAACTTTAAGAAATAAGCTAGTTCAAGACGGTGCAATTTTTTACACAACCTCTGATACTGAGACTATCGTTCAATTAATAGCTAAATCTAAAAGAGTTAAAACTATTGATAAGATTATAGATGCAATTTTTCAAATTCAGGGTGGTTATGCACTTGTAATGATGACACAAAATACACTTATTGGTGTTAGAGATCCATATGGGATAAGACCATTGGTGATTGGGAAGTTAAAAAATTCCTATGTTCTTGCATCTGAAACATGTGCCTTTGATATTATAGGGGCTAAATTTGTTAGAGAAGTAGAAAATGGAGAAATTGTTTATATTGAAAATGATGAATTGAAAAGTGTAAAACCTTTTCCTCCAAAAAAAATAAGGCCTTGCGTATTTGAGTATATTTATTTTTCAAGACCAGATAGTATTTTAAATGGCAAAACAGCCTATGAGTATAGAAAAAATTTTGGCGCTCAACTTGCAAAAGAGGACAAAATTAATGCAGATTTAGTTGTGCCAGTGCCAGATTCCGGAAATGCAGCAGCATTGGGATATGCCGAAGAAAAAAAAATGAAATTTGACTTAGGCTTAATTAGAAACCACTATGTTGGTAGAACTTTTATTGAACCCTCACAGCAAATTCGAAGTCTTGGAGTAAAACTAAAATTAAATCCAAATCTATCTGTAATTAAAAATAAAAAAATAATTTTAGTAGATGACTCTTTAGTTAGGGGAACTACTTCATCTAAAATAGTCAAAATGCTTTACGATTCTGGTGCTAAGGAGGTTCATGTTAGAATAGCAAGTCCAGAAATAAAGTTTCCTGACTTTTATGGAGTTGATACACCTACTAAAAAAGAACTCATGGCTGCAAATAAATCTACAGATGAAATTTGTGAATTTATTAAAGCAAAATCCCTTAAATTTTTAAGCTTAAACGGCTTATATTTAGGAATGGGTTTTGATAAAAGAAATAATAACTACCCACAGTTGACAGATCACCACTTTACAGGTGAATATCCTGTAAAAATAATTGATGAACTTGGTGAAGACAAAGTAACACAACTTTCATTATTAAGTACAGCATCAAATAATTAATATGAAAAAAGTAAGTTTTACTGAAATGAAAAATGGTACAAAAGACGATTATCAGCTTTTAGAAAAGTTAGAAAGTCAATATGAAAGAAAAACAGCAGATAGAATTCTAAAATATTTAGCATCACAAACTACTACCCTTGAAGGATATCAAATAACTAGACTGGAACATGCTTTACAAGCAGCAACAAGAGCATTTAAAAATGGTGAAAGTGAAGAAATGGTAGTAGCTACATTACTACACGATCTTGGAGACGAGTTAGCTCCAATGAATCATTCTCAATATGCAGCATCAGTAATTAAGCCATATGTATCGGAAAAAACATACTGGATTATTTTGCATCATGGTTTATTTCAAACTTATTATTCTGCTGAACATTTAGGCGGAGATAAAAATGCTAGAGAAAAATATAAAGATGCAGAACATTATCAAGCAACAGTAGATTTTTGTGAAAACTATGACCAAGCCTCATTTGATCCAAATTATAAATCAATGACTTTGAAAGATTTTGAGCCTATGGTTAGAAATATTTTTGCAAGAAAACCTTTCTATCATCACTAAATTGTCTAATATTTTAAAAAACGAGAAAAGCCCTTACCTTCAACAACATAAGGATAATCCTGTTGATTGGTTTCCATGGAATAAAGAAACTTTAGAAAAAGCCAAAAAAGAAAAAAAACCAATATTTTTAAGTGTTGGATACGCTAGTTGTCATTGGTGCCATGTAATGGCACATGAAAGCTTTGAAAATAAGGAAACTGCCAAACTTATGAATGAAAAATTTATAAATATTAAAGTTGATAGAGAAGAAAGGCCAGATTTAGATTATGTTTTTCAAAAAAGTTTATCAATACTAACTGGTGCTCAGGGAGGATGGCCATTATCAATGTTTTTAGATGAAAATGGTGTGCCTTTTACAGGTGGAACATATTTCCCACCAAAAGAAATTCAAGGAAGACCGGACTTTAAAAAAGTCTTAAATAATGTTCACAATGTTTACAAAGAGAATAGAGAAAAAATCTTAGCTCAAGCCCCTCAAGTAAAAGATATTTTTTCAAAAATAAATCAAAGATCTGCAGTTTTAAACCAACCTCTAGAGCCATTTGTTGAAAAAATTATCAATTATTTAGATGAAAGTAACGGCAGCTTTAAAGGAGCTCCAAAGTTTCCACAATTTTATTTATTTGATGCAATGTTTTATTTTTATTTAAAGACGAAAAATAATAATTATTTTAAACCCGTTGAAACTTTGCTTACTAACCTATGCTCAAAAGGAATTTATGATCATCTTGATGGTGGAATTTCAAGGTATGCCGTTGATGAAAATTGGATAATACCACATTTTGAGAAAATGCTTTATGATAATATTCAGTTTATTGATCTTTTGACTAAGTTTTATCAAAATACAAAAAATAATTATTTTAAAGATAAACTTTTACAAACAATTCAATATTTTAATAATGAATTTAAAAATAATGAAAAATTATATGGTTCAGCATATGATGCTGACAGCGAGGGTGTTGAAGGAAAATATTATGTTTGGTCATATGAAGAATTAAAAAATCTTTTAAAAGAAGATATTAAATTATTAGAAAATAAGTACGAAATTTCGGAAAGCGGTAATTTTGAAGGTAATAACATTTTGGTGGAAAAAAATTTAATACCTGATGAAGATAAAAATAACCTAGACCAAATAAAAAATAAATTACTTAATATCAGAAGAAAAAGAGTAAAACCATTTTTTGACGATAAATCTCAAACTGATTTAAATGCATATATGCTCCAAGTTCTTCTCAAAACTTCAGTATATTTAGATGACGAAGATTTAAAAAATAACACGATAGAAACAATTGAAATTTTAAATACAAAATTGCATCAAAAAATTATTCATTGTTATGAAAATAAAGAAATAGAAACTTTTCTTGAGGACTATGTATATTATGCTTTGCTCATGATAACGCTATATGAAGTTAATGCTGACAAAAAAGCTTTAGAAAAATCAATAAAAATAATGAATGATACTTGGGAATTATTCTTTAATAAAGAAACACAGCTATTCCAGAAAAATATTATTAAAGATAATGATTTGTTTGCGAGTCCTCTAGACTTGAACGATAGCAATATACCAAATGGTAATAGTGTTTATCTACTAATTTCAAATAAATTATATTCAATTACAAATGATAAAATATGGTCTGAAAGAAATGAGGTTCTTAAAAAATCATTTCATCAGGTTTTAAACTCTTATTATTCACAAATGTTTAGCTTTATTAAAACCCTAGATATTTGCGATAATAGCTTATCATTCACATTCAGTGGAACATCCCAGTCTATTAAGGAAATACAGCTTTATTTACAAAAAGAATATCTAGGAGTTGCAACATTTGTTTACCAATTAAATAATGATACAAAAGCTAGTGTTATTGTATGTAAAAACCAAACTTGTTCTAACAAATTAACTAACATAAACGAAACTGTTGAATATCTAAGTAAGAGCTATTAAATCATTAATATGAATAAAGATAATATAATAGATCATTTTAAATCTGGAATTAAGGAGCCTATAAATTCCAAAATAGGCGTTGAGCACGAAAAATTCCTTTTCTATAAGAAGAATAATAAAAGAATTAATTATTCTACAATTAAAGATATTTTCAAAATTTTATATGAATTTGGTTGGAAACCATCCTATGAAGGTGAGAATGTTATAGCGTTAAATAAAGATAATAAGAGTATAACTTTAGAACCAGGTAATCAAATTGAGCTTGCAGGTGCTCAATTAAATAATATTCATGAAGTTTGCTCTGAAGCTAATAATTATTTGTTTGAACTTAAACAAGTTGTTGAAAAATTAGATTTAAAAATAGTAAGCGCTGGATTTGATCCAATATCTAAGTTGTCTGAAATTCCAAATAATCCTAAAAAAAGATATGAAGTAATGACAAAGGATATGCCTAAAGGCGGACCTCTCAGTTTAGATATGATGTATAGAACATCTGGAACACAGCTAAATCTAGACTACACGTCTGAAAATGATTTCATAAAAAAGTTTAAATTAGCAAATAGTTTAGTTCCGTTAAGTATCGCACTTTTTGCAAACTCATCAATAGTTGAGAAAAAAGATAGTAAATACTTATCATACCGATCAAAAGTATGGCAAGAAACATCAAGGGGCGGCCTTCCAGAAATTTTTTTAGAAAATGTTGATTTTGAAAAATATGCTGAATTTGTAATGGATTATCCAATACTGTTTATTAAAAAAAATGATAAATATTTATCTGGTAAAAATTATAAATTTTCTGATTATATGAATGGTAATATTCAAGAAATAAATAAATCTTTACCAAGTATTGACGATCTTGGATTGCATTTAAGTACTATATTTACAGAGAATAGATTAAAACAATATATCGAATTAAGATCTATGGATACTTGTGGTTGGGACTGTATCTGTGCTGGCCCTGCTTTTTTTACTGGCCTTTTATATGGTAATTTAGACGAAGCATTAGAGTTTATTTCAAAATGGGAAAAGAAAGATTTATTGAATGCGTATAAAGATGCACCAATTAAAGGACTTGATACAAATTTAATGGGTAGAGACATGATTTATTGGATCTCTAACTTGTTAAAAATTGCTAAAAAAGGCTTAGAAAAAAGAGATTTTATTGGAAAAAGTGGTACAAACGAAACTAAATATTTGGAACATCTTAATAAGATTATCAATAATAAAGAAACAGTGGCCAGTCATGTTATAAATAAATTCTCTAAATTTCAAAATTTAGAAGATTTATATGACAAATAAAATAATAGGCATACAAGGCGATAAATTAGATAAAATTAATATATCTTCTGATACATCAATATTTTTAGCTCATGAAGCTCAGAAACTAGGATATAAAATATTTTATTATACTCCTTCAAACTTATCCATCATCAAAAATAAAACATATGCAAATGGAGTATTTGTCAAATTAAATTATGGAAGAAAAAAATTTTATAAAATTTATAAAAAACAAAAAATTGACGTTGAAAATCTTAAATTTATTTTAATTAGACAAGATCCACCTTTTAACTCAGAATATTTAATTACTACTCTTATTTTGGATGATCTAAAAAAAACAAGAGTGATAAATAACCCAGTGGCTATTAGAAACGTATCTGAAAAATTATATTCGAAAAAATTTACAAAATATATGCCAGATACAATATTTTCAAATAATATTGATGAAATTAGAAAATTTTTTAATAAAAATAAAAATATGATTATGAAACCCATAAATGGATATGGAGGGAATCAAATTCATCTAATTAAGAATAAGTTTAATAAAAAATTAATTACAAACTTTCTAAAAAAAAATGGACATTCAATGTTTCAAAAGTTTTTAAAAAACATATCTAAAGGCGATAAAAGAGTTTTTATAATAAATGGCAAAGTATGTGGTGCAATTTCAAGAGTTCCTAAGAAAGGCTCATATTTAAGCAATATGAGTAAAGGTGCTGTACCAAAACTTACTAGCCTTACTAAAAAAGAAATTAGGATTTCAAAAATTATTGGTAAAAAATTAAAGAAGGATAATATTTATTTTGCTGGGATAGACTTTATAGATCAACAGTTAAACGGAGATATTAATGTTACCTCCCCTACTGGATTAAAAACATACTACGACCTATCTAAAATAAATCTTGCTAAGACATTTTGGAAAGGTTTAAAAGCTTGAATAAATTATCTGATCAAAAAAAAGGATCATTGCTAGCTTTTGTGGCTGTAATGTTCATAACACCTGACTCACTTTTAATTAGACTTTCTAACATTGAAACTTGGGGAATGCTTTTTTACAGAGGTATAATCCCTTTTTTTTTAGTTTTTATTGGATTGTTATTATTTTATAGACAAAACTTCATTAACGCATTTTTCAAAGTAGGTACTGTTGGCATATTTTATGCTATCAGCTTTTCAATATGCAATATTACCTTCATAATATCTATTCAAAATACAAATGTAGCTAATACCCTGATCATGATTGCACTAGCGCCAATGCTATCTGCAATTTTAGGTGCTATTTTTTTAAAAGAGATACCTAGTAAAGGAACCTGGATAGCTATTTTTATAACATTTTTTGCTGTTTTATTCATATTCTATGACTCAATTAAAATAGGAAATCTCTTTGGAAATATTATGGGATTTGTTACCGCTGCAGGGTTAGCAGTCAACGCTGTACTGATAAGATATGCTAAAGACAGAGATCTTTTGCCATCTGCTGTCATGGGAAAATTAGGAGTTGCAGTTTTTGCCTTCTTTTTTGTAGAAAACTTCAATTTAATCGGATCTGATCAGATTTATATACCTTTGATGTGCATAGTTTGTGTAGCTCTTCCATTTGTTTTAGTAACAATTGCACCCAGGTTTATTCCAGCTGAGGAAGTGAATTTGTTTTTCTTGCTTGAAACTATAATTGGACCAATTTGGGTTTGGTTGGTTATTAAAGAGCAACCAACTTTAGAGACCATTATTGGGGGGATTATAATTATAACAACTATAGGCATCCACTCATTTTTAAAATTAAGAGAACCTCAAAAAATTAATAATTAATTTCTTGATTTAATATTAAATCATCCATAGATAGCGAAATTATGGAGAAGATATTAAAAAACTCATGGGCCCTTTTTACTGGTATGGGATTAATTATGTTAGCTCACGGTTTCCAAGTATCCTTGCTAGGAGTAAGAGCGGTACATGAGAGTTTTAGTATAACAGCTACAGGGTTTATGTTAACAGGATATTTTGTTGGGTACTTTATCGGTGCACGATCAGTACCTATCCTTGTTTCAAGGGTAGGTCACATAAGGGTGTTTGCGGCTTTTGCTTCAATTGCATCAATAGTCGTATTAGTTCACTCAATTGTAATAAATCCTTTTACTTGGTTTGTACTAAGAGTTTTTTCAGGATTTTCTATGGTTTGTCTTTATACCATTGCAGAAAGTTGGTTAAACGATAGGGCAAGTAATAAAAATAGAGGAAGTGTTTTATCAATTTATATGATTGTACTCTTTAGTTCTATGGCAATAGGAATGTTTTTTTTAAATTTTAGTAGACCTGAAAACTTTCAACCTTTTATCTTAGTTTCACTATTTATGTCTTTATCGCTTGTTCCAATTCTACTTACAAAAAAGAAAGCTCCAAAATTTAAAAAAATTGTTGGAATGAAAATTAAAGAACTTTATGAAGCCTCCCCGTTTGGTATAGTAAGTGCTGTTTTGTGTGGTGTTTGTCATTCTGCAATGTTTGCATTAATTGCAGTGTATGCTGCAGCAATGAATTTTAGTATATTTGAAATATCTTTTGTAACTTTTCTAGTTGCAATTTCTGGTGCTATCTCACAATGGCCAATTGGAAAACTATCTGATATTTATGACAGAAGGACAGTAACTGTTTATTCCACTTTTGCTGCAGCTTTTTTTGCGCTATGTGCAATTTTTTCTGTTGGCACAATGCATTTGCCCGACGGATTAGCAAGTTCAAAATTTTGGTTTTATGTGTTTACAGGTTTATATGCATTCTTTAGTCTTCCGATGTTCGCGTTAATATTTGCGCATACAAATGATTTTGTAGCTAAAGAAAAGTTTGTTTCTGCAGGTGCTGGTTTACAATTTGCTTTTGGTATGGGTGCTATGAGTGGTCCATTTTTGTGCTCCTTGTTTATGGATTTTGTTGGCGAAAATGGATATTTTATTTTTTTGATCATATTTCATGTTTTGATAGGTATGTATGGTGTCTATAGAATGAGGGTAAGAGAAGTTATTGAAAACCCTGAGTCTCAGTTTACACCTTTGCCAACAACAATTACGCCAATCGGTTTAGAATTAAATCCAGCGGCTGAACCTATTGAAGAACCATCAATATCAGATTCAAATAATGTAAATGGGACTAAGGAAGTCACAAATACTTTAGGGTAATTCTCAATAAAATTAATAATTAACAAAACAATTAATATCCTAGATCAGGGTCCACTTGATTAAATAGTTCTTTTTTATCAATAAATAGTTTTAAATTATCAAAAAACTTTTCTAAAACCATTTCTATATATTTTCCTTTGCTATCTGACGATATGTGAGGTGTAATTACCAAATTTGGAGTATCCCAGAATTTAGAATTTCTATTTATAGGCTCTTCTGAAAAAACATCTAAAATTGCTCCAGAAATTTCATTTTTTGTCAATTTTTTTTGTAGATGCTCATAATCCATTACAGACTGACGTCCAATGTTAACTATTCCACAGGAAGGTTTTAAAACATCTAATCTTCTCTTATTTATTAATCCTTTTGTTTCGTCTGTTTCTGGAACAGCTAAATAAAGAAAATCAGCATCAGGTAAAACTTCATCGATTTTATCATATGTTAAAACTTTTGAGCACCCTTCAACTTTTCTACCTCTTCTATTTATACCAATTACATTCGCACCTAAAGAACTGATATGTTTAATCATTGAACCTCCTAATGATCCAGTACCTACAGCCAAAACTGTTTTGTTCACAATTGGGTTGCTTAATAAAGTTACAAACTCTTTTTTTTTCTGATTGGTAACTATTTTTGTCATATGGTTTTGAAGCATCAAAATACTCATCAAACCAAATTCTCCAGCTTTTTTTGCGTGTATGCCACTACTATTCGTTAAAACTAAATCCTTTTTAATCCAGTCAAATGGGTAAAGGTGATTAACTCCTGCTGAAACAATATGAATCCATTTTAAATTTGGTGCTATTTCACTCAAATCATTTGTTGGAAAGTCCCAAGCAAGTAAGATATCTGCATCTTTCATTGATGATTTCCAATTATCATCGTCCCAATCAACTATGTATGAAATCTTATGTTTTATCTTTGGGTGTTTATTGAGAAAATTTTCAAATAATTCTTTTGGAACACTACTATTTTTTTCACCTTCTAAATCACAAGGCAAAGAACCTTTTTTCCAGTGATTATTTCTTATATGAATTTTAATTTTACCTTTGGACATTTAAAATTAAAATATACTAAAATTTCAAAAATTATAACAATGATTAAAGAAGGTTGTTCTCATAAAAAAATGTAATATTGTATAGAATATTAAAATTATGCCTTCGTTTGATGTAATAAGTAAAATTAATTATCAAGAATTTGATAATGCTCTAGCAAATTGTTTAAGAGAAATTGCTAACCGATATGATTTTAAGGGACTTAATATTTCAATTGAGAGAAAAGATAAAATAATAACTACAATAGCGCCAGATGAATTAAAATTAAAACAGGTAAATGAATTGCTACAAGTTCATCTTATAAGAAGAAAGGTAGACCCAAGGGTAATAAACGTTAAAAATTCAGAAGGTGCAGCAGGTGGAACTATCAGGCAAATCAGTGAATTAACAGAGGGAATAAGCCAAGAAAATGCTAAGAAGATTATTGCTGATGTAAAAAAACTAAAACTTAAAATCCAAATTAAAATTCAAGGAGAAGAATTAAGAGCTCAAGGAAAAAAAAGAGATGACCTTCAAGAAGCAATATCTGCAATAGAAGCTATGGATATAGGACTTCCAATTGAATTTATAAACTTTAGAGATTAATCAAATATGATTGAAATCATTTTAGGTATATTCGTTATTGTTGTCGTAGGTTTTTATTTATTTAGACCTACTTCAAAGCAAGAAGAGAAAGATTTGAAATCTAAAAATAATTGGCGTGGTGGATTTTAAAGGTCAGTCTAGAACCAGAACTAGAACAAGGTGAGAGAAATTTGTTGAAAAATTTTATTGATTGGAAATTCGTTGAGCCTATATTAGCTTAATTAATTTAAGAAAGGAAAAACTATGAACTTTGTTGGAACAACAACATATCAAGGAACTAAAAAAGATGCAGATGAATTATACAGTATGTTTAAAGATGATCTTGCAAAATGCACGTCATCATTTGAATGGGCACACATTCGTGAAGGTAAAATGATTTTTATTGCAAATGTTACTGATGAAGAAAAATTTTATGCCTTATTTGAAGATCAAAGATCTAAAGACTGGAACGCAAAGTTTAATGCTAAAGATGAAGCTTGGAAACTTGAGAAAATAATGTAATTATTTCCGAAACAAGAACTTTTTGAGATAAATCAAATAGCCATTTTTAAACCAAATAGACTTACGGTTCAGGATTTGATAATCTTGGATGATGGATCAACTAATACCTGTAGTATATATGATAGGAGTTCTATTGTTGGTTCTACCTGCTTTTTTACAGTCTAATTCTAAATTAAAACAATTGTTAACTAATTTTACTATATGGATTATCATAGTGCTTATAATTGTTACTTTTATTTATTTATTTATTTATTTATTTAAGGATTAATGAAAAAACTTTTAGGGATCGTGGTTCTGGTTTTGTTGTGGAGCGGGAGTGCTTTTTCCAAAACGATAAATAGTTATGAAGATCTAGACTTAACTTCTAAACCTAAAAAGGTTTTATCAAAAAGCAAAACAAAAGCTTTATGGAATGCTTTCAGCAAAGCAAAAGAGTGTTTTGAACACCCAACTTATGGTGAAGGTTTTGGATATAAATTAACTAAACAAAAAGAAGATTATTTCATTAAAAAAAAATGGATTACTCCCTTTTATAAACTGTCTGATGAAGACAAACATAAGATAAGTTTAAGTAGAGCACCAAAACCACTTGAGAAAATAAAATTAGATGAAAGTTACGGTGAAGAATTAGAAGAAGCTAATTTTGCAATGAATTATTTTCAAGAGGCAGCATATGCAGGAAGAGCTAGCAATAATGAAGAAAACATCAATAAAATTAAAGCGGTATTATTAGATTGGGCTCAAAAAGATGCTTTAAGAAAAGGTATCAATGTTTCTTGGGGTAAAAAACCTGTGGATTGGCAAATGATGGTACTAATAAATTCAATCTTAACAACTACAGCTGTTATCGCTGACAAGTTAGATGCAGAGGAAAGAAAAATTTTAGGACCTTGGTTAAATAATTTAGTAAAAAAAGTTGCTAAAAGTAGATGGAAGGATAGGCAAGATAATAAAGCTTATCTAACTTCTTATATTACAATGATTTGGGGATTAATGATCAATGATTTGAAAGCTGTCCAGCATTCAATTGATGTGGTTAAGCTTGCCATTAATGATATGAGACCAGACGGTAGTTTTCCTATTGATACTCAAAGAAGTGGTATGGGATTAAAATATAATGCTGATAGTTATGGATATCTATTAATGATGGCATCTCTTTTAAAGGATACTACAGAACAAGATTTATTTAAATATAATGTAGATGATCGAAGTCTACATAACGGGGCAGATTTTGTAATCAAAGGCATAATGGATCCCTCTAAAACAAATCAAATCTATGCAATCTCGTGTCCAGGTGGAGGTGATCGATGGGGATCAATTGAAAAACCTTCAAAAAGTTTTATAAAATCTTCAACTTATTTGATGGTGTATGTAAGTAAATTTCCAGATTATAAAAATTCAGATGTAGTTTTAAAAAAATATAACGATACCTATAATAATAAATATTTACCAAAAATTAAATCTGAGCCTTCTAGAGTTTTTACATTGCACCCAATGTTAATTACGAAATAAAATGAAAAAACTTTTAAGGATCATAATTCAGTGTTATAGGATTTTATAGGATAACTCGATAATAACTCGATAATGAAGAGATAAAACAAGGATTGAAGTAGTTTGAACAAAGAAAACGCAAGTAAACTCTGGAAAATTATTCAGGAAGCTGGCGATTATTTGCGGGATTAGAGGGACACATTATTCCACATTAAACTGCATTATTCTACAGTACTTATGTGGATATTAAAAAGTTACCTTGAAAAAAATCGCTAAAAGACTCATCAATTTAATTGAAAAACTTGATAACAGACTTGAAACAAAAGAGATAAATCAAAAGGATATTTTTAAAGCAAATAGACTCGTAGTTATGGATTTGTTATAGTTTTTTATGGCAACATACCAAGAAATTTTAGATAAAGTTCCAAAATCAGTTAAGGACAAGTTCTTAATTAAAAAAAGAGAAAGAGCCATTGAAATTATTAAAGATAAAATTTCTAAGTCTGGAAAAAGCTTAAATGATTTTGATGATGATGAGATGGAAGGAATGATTGCTGATGAGGAACAAAATCTTAAGGATGATCAATTAAAAACAATTTTATTTACTTTATTAACAGCAGAGGGTTTGTCTTATTTAGCAAATCTTTAATATGTATAAAAAAAGTTTGTTTGCGATAATAGGTACTAAAATTTTATTTTTTTTTAAACCTGAGCTAAAAATTGTATTTAGGAATATAATTTTATGTGCTTTATTTGTGCTTTTAATTATCTATATTCATTATGAATTTATAAGTTGGTCAGCGGTCTCTGGAATAAATGAATATCTTACATTTTCATATATTCTTAAAAATACTTTAATAATATTATCGTTAATTTTATTATTTTTTAGCATAAAAAGGTCAAAACTTAAAAATGATGGATTTGATAAATTTAGAGACAAAAAACTCAAAACATATTCTGAGAAAAAATTAGAACCTAAAACAAATTTACAAGAAAATGAGATAGATGATGCTTACTTCGATAAATTTAGAGGTAAGAAAAAGTTGAGAACAACTCAAGAGATAAAACTTGGGAAGAAATGAGAAAACTAAACGAAGTTGCAATTTTTGAAGCATTTAGAATTAAGATATCAGATACTGAAAAAGAGGAAGTTGAAAGTTTAAAAAAGGAATTTAAAGAGTCTCCTATATCTACAACAGGTCTACTAATTATTGATAGTATTTGTGCTCCATTTGTTTCCAAGCCAAATGAAACAGTCGATTATTTTAAAAAAAGATATTCAAATTTATCAAGTGTATTTAAATCATCTATAAGAGATGCAGCTATAAGTGATGTCAGGCAGAAAATAAGAAAGAGAAACAAAAAAGCTTATGAATACAAAAAAGATGCATTACAAAAACTTATATTGAAAGAAGAAAAAAGAATTAAAAAAAAAGGCAGATTATGGTTGTTTAAAAGACTTGCTATAGTCTGGGGTATTGGGTTTTTACCATTTACATGATTGAAGTATTAATAGCACTAGAACTTGTAGCCTTAGCTTATACAATATATTCTAATAGCCAATGAAAAAAGAAGAACCTCCTAAACATCCATTTAGAAAGTTTGTTGAAGAAATTCCTATCATTGCGATCAAAGGTTTAATTGGATGTCTGGCAATAGGTTTACCATTAGAACTTATTGGAATTGACATTTTAGGAACTTCTACAATTTATACACATTTTTATGAATATCTTGGTGGACTTTTTGCGGTAGGTTCGGCAATCCATTATTTTATTTGGAGGAGTGATGAGTAAAAAACATAAACTAGATGGCACAGAGCCCTTTATCGAAACCATAAAAAGTATGATTGAAGATAAGGACATGTGGGGATGGTTGATGGTATTTGCAGGAGCGCCATTTATATTTTTTGGGATGATATTTCAGACTACATTTGATTGGGCTATCTATGCATCTTACATAGGTGGTACATTAGCTGTAGTTGGTTTTATTTATACTGCAATTAAAGCTGGGTAAAGACAGCAATCTTGGTTATGGTTTATAGGATTTTATAGGACAACTTGAAACAAACTTGAAACAAAAGAGATAAAACAAAAAATAGGTTAATGTGAATAAAGAAAACGCAAGTAAACTGTGGAAAATTATTCAGGAAGCTGGCGATTATTTACAAGGACAACTTCCAGATCATCCTAATCATCCTAAAGGCAGAAATCCTTATGCTCATGTCGCAATTTGCGTAAAGAGTAAATTCAATGCAAGTTATAAAGATATTGAGGATGAAAAATTTGATGAAGTGGTAAATTATATTAACTTTCTAAGAGAAAATCCTAGTTAAATTAATATTTAATTATATTTAAAAATGAATCAACATCAGATGGGTCTGTGTTCCATGCGGCAACCAACCTTACTGCTTTATTCTCCCATTCTTCATCATTAATTTTGTAACCATTTGAATTAAATTGATCAATTATATTTTTTGGTATTTTAACAAAAACCTCATTTGCATCTGTTGGATAAGCTAATTCAATATTTTTGTGTTTCAGCAAGCCTTGGCTTAGTTTTTTCCCCATAGCATTCGCATGTTTTGCATTTTTTAACCAAACATCATTTGATACATAAGCATCTAATTGTGCAGATACAAAACGCATTTTTGATAATAAATGACCTGCTCTTTTCATTAAAAAAGGTAAGTTACCGACTAAATCTTTATTAAAAAATATTATTGCTTCAGCAGCGAAACATCCATTTTTTGTAGCTCCAAATGACAACACATCTATACCAGATTTCCAAGTCATTTCTGCTGGAGAACAGTTTAATGAAACTATTGCATTTGCAAACCTTGCACCATCCATATGAATATTTAGTTTATGTTTATGGGCAACTTCTGATATTTTTTTTATTTCATCTAATTGATAAGCCACACCTGTTTCACAAAGTTGTGTAATGCTAACTGATGAAGGCTGAGTGTGATGAACAATTCCTTTGCCAGATATGCTATCATCTAACTCTTCAGGAATAATCTTACCATTAATCCCATCAAGATTAACCAATTTTGCTCCTCCAGTATAAAATTCAGGTGCTCCACATTCATCTACATTTATATGAGAAAGTCTATGACAGTAAATATTTCCAAAAGAGGGCGTCATAGTTGATAAAGCTAAAGCATTCGCAGCAGTTCCTGATGCTGTTGGAAAAACTATTACTTCTTTTTCAAAAATTTCTGAAAATTTATTTTGCAGATTCTTTGACAATTCATCATTACCATAAGGAGTTTTATCTTCATCATTAGCTTTAAGAATTGCATCTAAAACCTCTGGACAAGCACCAGTAACATTGTCTGATGCAAATTTTACTCTTTCTCTTTTTGTTTTAATTTTTGCCACAATTATTGCTTTGGAAAATAATCTTTTAATTCACCTTCTCGGTATACATCAGCCGTGCAACAGTGTAATCCGCCTCCGAATGCATAAGCATCTCTTAATTCAATAGGAAGAACCTCCATTCCCAATTTATCAAGTTGTTCTGCTTGGTATATTTCACTTTTTTCAACACATACAGTTTTTGAGTCTAAAACTAATACATTCATTGATAACCAAGTTGATGAATAACATAAGGGTGGTGGTTCGTTATGCGCTGGTTGAGCACTATCAACTATTTCCCATCCATTATTTTCAAATAATTTTCTTTGTTCTTTAGGAAGTCTTCTTTGAGGATTATTAATTATCAAACCTTCTTTTATAGGTGTAAAAGTTGCATCTATATGAATAGGATATGGATCGCCTGGAAAGTTAACAGCATGCACTCTATGATCTTTATAATGTCTTTTTAACCAATCAATTCCTTTTAAATTTGTTGTAAAACCATGCTGTACAACTAAATCCTTTCCAAATCTTAAAACATCAGCAGCATCAAACAGTGGCTCCTCTTCAGTAGTTACAAAATATTTTTTTTCAGTCCACTCTAATCTTTTTTGAATGCCAATTTTATCTGAAAGATAATCTTTTCTATAGTCAGCATCTGTTAATCTTGGTTTGGGTGCAGACTCGTGTCTCATATTAGGATCAGAATTATAATATTTCTTTAGCAAAGGTCTGTAGCAAAGATATTCAAACCATCTACATCTGTAACTCATCGTAGCCTCTAGAATTTCATTACCAACAGTCAGTAAAACATCTCTTGGGGGCATACATCCAAACATTGTTTCTGCTTCCCAGTCTGGTGTAGATGTTTTTTGATTGAAATCAATAGGATCTGGTCTATCAACTATAATTCCTCTTTTTCTTAGTATATCTGAAAAATCATCTAATAGTTGGTTAGCTTTATCAACGGTATCTTTAGTACGAGGTCCAAATTTACCTCTCATATCGCTATCCTCAGGAACCTTTGCATCTAATGCTGGTTCAGGAGCTGGAATACAAGTACCATCTGCTTTACCTACTATCACATGTTTTAGTGGATCCCACTCATTCCAACTATTAACAATTATTTTTTCATCACTCATATTAATTTAAGCCTATAAATCTTCTATTGGATTGCATTATAAAACTATAATAAAAAATTGACATAAAGATAAAAAATCCACCAGTTGTAGTATTTGTTGATGGAACTTCATTAATTCCTAACCAAGGTAACCATACCCAAAAAATTCCACCTATAACTTCGGTCAATGAAAGCAATGTAAGATCTGCTGCAGGTATATTTTTAGAGCCGATTGAATATAAAATCAAACCCATGCAAACTAAAGTTCCATGGGTTGCAAATAAAGCTTCATTTTTTCCAGTAGATAAAAAGTCAACACCAATACTCATAAGCATTATGGCAGAAAACATACAACAAAATAATCCAGCTAATGCAACTGTTGTAAATTTTGGTGTTTCTTTTCTCCACCTAAGTGAAACTGAAAATATTGAGAAACCTATTGCAGAAATAAGTCCAAATACAAGTCCAGGTAAAGTATTTTGTTCTGAATTATCAAATGCCATTATGCATATACCAGCTGCTGCTACTATTATAGCTATCCATACTGTTATAGAGATTTTTTCTTTTAAAAATAAAAAACCAAGTAAAGCAGTTATAAATGGCATAGCAGCAAGACAAAGCAAAGTTATAGCTGCAGTAGTATTAGTTATGGACCATATAAACGTAATCATTGCCGTGCCTAAGCCAATTCCTCCTATAATTCCAGATATACCTACCTTAAAATAATTCTTGTAAAAGTCTTTTCCTTCTTCAAGAAATAAATACATGTTCAACAAAATAAAAATTACTAGACCTCTAGTGAATAAATATTGCCATGGAACTGTCTCTGGTTGATCAATATGCCTTACAACATAAGGGCCAAACGACCATAAAATCCCAGCTATGAGCACAATTGGAATGGCTGCTTTTGGATTTTTTAAATCAGGCATATGTAATTTTTTTATTTAAGAAGTGTGAAAATATAAATATAAATTTGTATAATAACAATCAAATAAATACATGAATTAATGGACATTAATATTTTAAAAATAGCTTCAGATACTAAAAATAATAAACATATTAATAACTGTACTCACTCAACTAAATTCAAAAGTTCAATATGCGGAGATGAAATTGAAATTTTTTTAATTATTAAAAATAATATGATTAAAGATTTTTCATATCAATCACAATCTTGCATATATTGCAATGCATCAGCGAATTTAGCCACAAAAAATTTTAAGTTGAAAAGTAAGGACAAAATAAAGGATTTTTTTAAGTTACTCGAACAATATAATGATAAACGAAATATTTCGTTTCCAAATGAATGGAAAGATTTTAAAAAAATTTTTAATACAAAAAATTTTATGAGAAAAGAATGTATAACACTACCAATTAAAGCTTTAAAAAAAATTATTCAGTAAATGAAAAAAGATAAAATCTATCAATCACTTTTAGCTTTGATTTTTTCCACAATAACAATTGGAGTTCTAACATTGTTGACCTATAAAACTAACTTTGGCCTTTTTTTAGTAGCCTCATTTGGATCTTCAATGGTTCTGCTTTATGGTTATCCCGACAGTCCTTTTGCGAAGCCTAAAAATATATTATTTGGTCACTTAGTAACATCAGCTATTGGAATTATATTTTATAACTACGTCCCATTACCAATATATATTTTAATTCCTCTTGCAGTAGGTATAGGTGTTGGATTAATGATTTTGTTAGATGTAACTCATCCCCCAGCAGGAGGAAACCCCATTATAGTCATTTTAGGATCAGTATCTTTTGAATATCTATTCTCTCCAATACTAACTGGATGTTTGATTATAATAGTTTTTGGAATTCTTCTAAATAAATTTGTTGCTCAAAAGAAATATCCTTAGCCTCTTACTATTCATTTGATTGATGTTACAATTATGCTAAACTTTATTTACAAAATATCTATAGAGAGATTTTAAACTTAAATATTAGGAGATAAAATGAAAGTACTTTGCGTGTTATATGATGATCCAAAAGGTGGTATGCCTAAGTCTTATGCCCTATCAGATCTTCCAAAATTAGAAAAATATCCTGACGGAATGACTTTACCAAGTCCAAAAGGTAGAGATTTTACACCAGGAGAATTATTAGGTTGTGTGTCTGGAGAGTTGGGATTAAGAAAATTTTTAGAGAGCAATGGTCATGAGCTAATTGTAACAAATAGTAAAGATGGTGAAGGATGTGAGGCTGATAAACACATCGTAGATGCAGATATAGTGATTTCTCAACCTTTCTTCCCTTATTATTTGACCAAAGAAAGAATTGCAAAAGCAAAAAATTTAAAAATGGCAGTCACTGCAGGAATTGGATCTGACCACGTAGATCTTCAAGCAGCAATGGATAATAAAATCGATGTTGTAGAGGTCACATTCTGTAACTCAAGATCAGTTGCCGAACATATTGTAATGATGATTGTATCTTTGGTAAGAGATTACCATAATCAACACAGAATAGTTAATGAGGGTGGTTGGAACATTGCAGATGCTGTTCAAAGATCATATGACGTTGAAGGAATGCATATTGGAACAGTTGCAGCTGGAAGAATTGGACTAGATGCTTTGAGAAAAATGAAACCTTTCGATGTCCATCTTCACTACTTTGATAGACATAGATTACCTGAGTCAGTTGAAAAAGAATTAAATTTAACTTTTCATGAAACAGTTGAGTCAATGGTTAAGGTTTGTGATGTGGTAACTATAAACTGTCCACTACACCCTGAAACAGAGAATTTATTTGATGATGCAATGATTAGTAAGATGAAAAAAGGTGCATACATCGTAAATACTGCTCGTGGTAAAATTTGTAACAGAGACGCCATTGCTAAAGCATTAAAAAGTGGCCAATTAAGTGGATATGCTGGAGACGTATGGTTTCCACAACCAGCACCAAATGATCACGTTTGGAGAACGATGCCAAATCATGGAATGACGCCACATACTTCTGGAACTTCACTTTCTGCACAAGCTAGATATGCTGATGGTGTTAGAGAGATTTTGGAATGTTTCTTTGAGGGTCGTGAAATACGTAACCAATACTTAATTGTTAAAGATGGACAATTAGCAGGTATGGGTGCACATTCTTATAGTAAAGGAAGTGCTACTGGCGGTTCTGAAGAAGCGGCAAAATACCAAAAAAAATAAAGTTTTAAATACAAATCATTAAAGGTAAGCTATAATTAAGTTAGATAGCTACCTTTAATGAAAAAATTTTTATCAATAATATTCTTATTTCTGTCTTCAACAAGCTTTGCAAACTCACCAAGTTTTGAGAAAGCTTATTTTGCAGGAGGATGCTTTTGGTGCATGGAAGAATCTTTTGAAAACATTCTTGGAGTTTCAAAAGTTATTTCAGGATACTCTGGTGGCACTACAGAAAACCCAACATATAAGGAAGTAACGTATGGAAATACAGGCCATTTTGAAGTTATTGAAGTTATATATGTTCCAGAAGTTGTCAGCTATGAAAAACTTTTAGAAGAATTCTGGGTAAACATCGATCCCTTTGATGCTGCAGGACAGTTTTGTGACAAAGGATATAGTTACAGATCAGTTGCATTTTATCAAAATGAAAAACAAAAAGATTTAATAGAAAATAGTATTAAAGAAATAGAAAAAAAATTTAAAAAAAAAGTGGTAACTTACGTTAGAAAGTTTGAAAAATTTTACAAAGCAGAAGCTTTCCATCAAGATTATTACCAAATAAATTTTGTTAATTATTTAAGATATAAAAAAGCATGTAGGCGTGAGGCAACATTAAATAATATTTGGGGGTCTTAAAGTGGCTATAATCAGCAAATTTGTAGCTTTAAAAAATTATATTCCAACTGGCTTACCAAAAGAAACAGATTTTGAAATAAAATCAAAAGAAATCTCAATTAATGAAAAAAATAATATTTTGGTATCAAATTCATGGATATCAGTTGACCCCTACATGCGGGCAAGAATGACTGAAAGAAAAAATTATAAACCACCTTTTAAGATTGGTGAGGAAATGGAAGGATATGCAATTGGAAAAGTAGAGGTTTCAAATGATAACAGTTTAAATGTTGGAGATTTAGTATTTAGTAACCATGGTATGAGAGATAATTTTGTTTGTAATGCTAATCAACTTAAAAAGCTTAAGCCCATTAACATGCCCATACAGTCTTATTTGGGTCCTCTTGGTATGACAGGACATACTGCATATATCGGATTATTAAAACATGGAGAATTAAAAGCTGGACAGACAGTTTTAGTTTCTTCAGCTGGAGGGAGTGTTGGCTCAACAGTTTGTCAAATTGCAAAAAATTTTGGTTGTAAAGTTATTGCTAGCACTGGTTCAGATGAAAAAGTTGAATGGTTAAAAGATGAATTAAAAGTTGATTATGCATTTAATTATAAAAAGGTGGAAAACCTTGTTGTGCATTTCAAAGAAATTTGTCCTGATGGGTTTGATATATACTTTGATAATGTTGGTGGCGATTTTTTAGAGTCTGCAATTTTTCAAATGAAAAATTATGGTCGTATAGTTATTTGTGGGAGAATTTCTCAAATGAATGTGACTACACCAGGATCTGGAATCAAAAATATGGCATACGTACTTGTCAAAAGACTTACAATTAAAGGATTTTTAATATTTGATCATGAAAATGAAAGAGAGCCATTTGAAACTGATATGTTAAAATGGTTATCTGAAGGCAAAGTAAAATTTAAAGAAACTATTTATCAGGGATTAGAAAGTGCACCGAAATCATTTATCGATTTATTAGAGGGAAAAAATATTGGTAAAATGCTTGTCAAAATTTAGTTTAAAAATTTATGGCAATATAAATCCTTCATAATGATAAAAACTTTTCCATTACTATTTATATTATTATGGTCTTCGGCTTTCATATCTGGTGATATTATAGTTCAAAATGCCTCACCTTTTGCAGCACTTGCCTTTAGATTTGGAATTGTAACTATCGGTTTTTTTTTATTTGCATTACTTAAAAAAGAAATAATTTTTACAAAGATAAGATTTATCCTAGAAAGCATAACTACTGGTGTGTTATTCCATGGATTATATCTTGGTGGTTGTTGGTATGCTTTTCATGTGGGTGTTCCTGCAAGTGTAGTTGCATTAATTGTTACTCTTCAGCCAATTTTAACTAACTTGTTATCAGGACCAATCTATAAAGAGGTTATAGGATGGAGACAGTGGGTTGGTATAGTTTTTGGATTTGTTGGTTCTCTAATGGTTCTTGGAATTGATTTTGGAAATGAATTTCCTAAAGATGGGATTATTACTTGTTTTATTGCTCTTACCGCAATCACTGCAGGAACCCTTTGGCAAAAAAAATTAAGCGGAAATGTACCTTTGTCAGTAAATAATGGCTTTCAAGCGTTTGGAGGCTGTTTTTTTAATCTAATTTTAATACTAATTTTAGAAACTCCTTATATTAATTTCACAACAGGGTTTATACTAGGAATGACACATCAAATCATACTGGTATCTTTCGGAGCTTTTACAATTTTAATGTTTTTAATTAAAGCAGGTTCTGTAAGTAAGACCTCAACATTATTTTTTCTTGTTCCGCCTACAACAGCTGTTATGGCATATTTATTTTTAGGAGAGAAACTATCAAATATTGATGTAGTAGGTTTTATATTGGCAACTATAGGAGTTTATATTGCAACAAGAAAGTAAATGAAAATTATTTTTTTTTTAAAAAAGTTTTACCGACCGTTTATTTTAACTTATCTTTTTTTTTCTATTGGGATAAGTTTCTACCCATCTTTTGAATTTTATTCATTTAAGGGACAATTATTAATTTTAGCTGTATCTATCTTTAATGGTTTTTTAGGTTTTTATATTAAAAAATTATAATACGTAAGGCTCAGGTCTAGCGTTGCTTTTTAAAACTCTTTCAACATCAAAAACACTTATATCTATTGATTGATAACTGCCAGTGTTTATTAATTCAGTAAGGGCTCTACCAATTCCTGGAGCTTGCATTAATCCTCTTCCAGTAAATCCAGAGGCTAAATAAACATTTTCATATTTTGGATGTTTTCCAACAACTGCATTGTTATCTAACTTATTACAATCATAAAATCCTGCCCAACCCCCTGTCAATTTAAGTTCCTCAAAAGCTGGTATTCTTTTTGCAAGAGCAGGCCAAACAAGTTCCTCAAAATCATTCCATGCTGGCTCTAAATCCTTTGCATCAAATACAGATATTGGTGATCCAGCTAAAAATTCCTTCCCTTCTGGTCTCCAATAAACACCTGTGGTTAAGTCGCCTGTCAAAGGCATATCGGGAAAATGTTTAGGACATTTGACTCTAAAGACTGTATGTTTTTGTGGTTCGACTGGGATATCTGATAAAAGTTCTTTTGTCCAACAACCTGCTGCTGATATAATAGTCTTTGCATTAAGCTCAGATAAATCTTTAACTTCACCTTTTATAAATTCAGCCCCAAGCTCTATAGCCTTACTTTTTAGAGCACTATGAAACATAAAAGGATCTATCCATCCCTCACTTTTGTTATCAGTATAGGTAGCTGTTTCTATCCCTTCATTATTAATATAAGGAAAAATTTTATTTAATTCTGAACCCTTTATATTTTTTGTACCAGCATCACATTCTTTATGATTTTCTAAAGCTCTATACTGTTCTTCTGCGTGTTCTGGTCCAAACATCAATAGATAGCCATTAGGGACCATGCTGGCTGTTGGATTTGGATTTTTTTTTGTTTTAAGAAGTTCAGGAATTTTAAAAATAAACTCTCTTGCAAATTTACCTAATAGAATATTTTCTTTCTGATAAAATTGCCTCCTAAACCCACCTAGTGATAGTGGAAATGATGCAGTCTTATAAGTTGGATCTCTTTCAATTACCTTGACTTTTCTGCCATCCAAAGACATAAAATAAGCCGTTGCAGTGCCAATAATGCCCCCACCAACTATAATTACATCATCCATAATGCCTATTATACACTATTTTTTTTGCATTAACCACATAGCATCCTGACTTAAAAAGTAAATTTTACCAGTAGATGGATGAACTTGAATATCTCTTATTCTTCCAATTTTATTTTTAAAAATAATCTCTTCCTTAACATTTGATAAATCATCAAATATCAATTTTCTCAAAGACTTGTCTTTAAGTGAAGTTATTAAAGCATGACCATTCCATTCTTTGAACTCCTCACCTTCATATATTGTTATAGCACTAGTGGCAATTGATGGTACCCAATACTGTATAGCTTTGGTGAAACCAGGTTTCCATTTTGGACCAATTGGAATTCCAGAATAGTTTGTTCCACCCCATCCAAGTATCTTCCATCCATAGTTTTCTCCTTTTTTAACTTCTCCAAACCAATCGCCTCCCTTAGCACCATGATTGCTTATATAAATTTTTCCATCAAATTTAGATAGTGTCATTCCTTGAGGATTTCTTACTCCTATTTGATATATTTCTGGAAGCCATTCAGATTTGCCATCGAACCTCGGGTTATCTTTTGGGATATCACCATTTAAATGAATTCTAATTATACTTCCAGGATGCTTTGATGCGTCTTGTGCAATCATACCTTGTGCTCTTTCACCAGTAGACGCATAAATATAATTATCTTTAATTACTAGCCTTGAACCAAAATGATATCCTGAATCAATTGGTGGATTAGACTGAAAAATATTTTTAAATTCTAATTTTTTTTTATTAAAGTCTGATCTAGCTATGGATGTACTAGTTTTATAATTTCCCCTGTCCTCGGTATATGAAACCCAAACTGTATTGTCTTTATATATAATATCTAATAATCCTCCTTGACCATCAACCACAAAGTTCAATTGGTGACTGATCTCTTGAATTTCTTTCGATAAAATATCAATTATTTTAATTTTTCCACTTTTTTCTGTTATAATAATTTCATTATTATTAATGAAAGAAGATCCCCAAGGAGAATCTAATTCAACTAATTTTTCTAAAACAATTTTTTCAGAATAAGAATTTGATATAAATATTAAAGATAAAATTATAATTAAAAAATTTATTTTCACCTTAGGAAAGTTTTGATCTTCCTCCATCAACTGCAATTACTTGTCCTGTTACCCAAGAACTTTCTTCAGTAAGTAAAAATTTTGCAAGTGCAGCTCCATCTTTACCCTCTCCCAATCTCTTAAGAGGATGTGCTTTAGCTATTCCTTGTGCTATGGCCGAATTTTTTAAAATTGGATGAGCTATTTTTGAATTTGATAAGCTTAATGCAACACTATTTACTCTAATGTTTGGCGCAAATTCAGCTGCTAATGATACTGTTAATCCCTCAATAGCAGCTTTTGTTGATGCAATTATTGAATGATTTGTGAAACCCCTTTGAGCTGCAACAGTTGAGAATAAGACTATTGAACCACTATTTTGTTTAAGATTATCCTGAAAGCCTTTTATTAAATCTACAGCTGAATAAAAATTAAGTTTCATACATTTATTAAAATCATTCTCTGTTGTATTCTTTAAAGGCTTTAGATCAATTGATCCAACGCAGTAAGCCAAACCTTTAATATCTGAAATATCTGATTTTATTTTTTCTACAAACCCATCGTCTAACACATCTGTGACGGTATATTGAGAATTCAATTTTTCAGATAATATTTTTAATTGACTCTCGTCTCTACCAACTAAATGTACTTTATTGCCTGAAAAGTACAATTGCTCTGATAAATTAGAGCCGATAGATCCTGTCGCACCGACAATTAGATATTTTTCTGCCATATAAATATTAATGAAATTATTTTTTATACTTGGAAATCAATTATTTCCATTAAAAAACCTTGACCGCTACAAAAAAGACCACCTTTTTTTTATGTCGGAAGACTACCAATTGTGCACGTATGAGAGACACCATAAATTGAAAATTCTATTATTTTTGTCTTCAATGAGGTCCTACGCAGACAGATTGAAAGATAATAAATTTAAACTCAATTATTCAAAGATCGATTCGAGTGATTTTAAAAAAGATTATACTAAAAAATTACAATTAATTTTAAAAAAAAATAAAATAAAGGAAGTCACAAGTTTCGAAATAGAGGATAAATTTTTTGAAGCAAAAATAAAAAATTTTTTAAGCAAACAGAATGTAAAATGGAATATTTTACAATCTCCTATGTTTTTAGATAGTCGTGAGGATTTTAAGAGATATTTATCAAATACAAAAAAACCCTTTATGGCAAAATATTATAAAGACAAAAGGGAAAGATTAAATATTTTATTAAACAAAGATGGTTCACCTGAAGGTGGAAAATGGAGCTTTGATGAGGATAATAGAAAAAAATTACCAAAAAATATTTCCATTCCTAAACAACCAAATATCAAAGAAAGTAGTCATACAAAAAATCTAAAACCTGTTATTCAAAAATTATTTAATAAACATCCTGGTCATACAGAAAATTTTTGGTTTGCTACTGAATATAAAGATGTTTTGAAACTGCTAGATTTTTTTATAAAAGAAAAACTTAACTTATTTGGAGATTACGAAGATGCAGTCGATCAAAAAAATAATATTTTGTTCCATAGCGCACTTAGTCCCTATCTAAATTTAGGTTTAATTACACCTGATATTATTATGCAAAAAGTTATGAATTTTCATCATGCTAAAGGTGTAAGACTCAATTCCTTAGAAGGCTTTATAAGACAAATTATTGGTTGGAGGGAATTTATGAGGGGAATATACCAAAATTATAACAAAGAAATGGAAAATGGAAATTTCTTTAAACATTCTAGAAAAATAAAAATTTCATTTTACAATGGCACTACTGGCTTAGATCCATTGGATCACTCTATTAAAAATGCTGATAAGTATGGATGGTCGCATCATATTGAAAGATTAATGATATTATCGAACATAATGAATTTGTGCGAAGTTGAACCAAAATCAGTTTATAAGTGGTTTATGGAGATGTTTGTTGACTCGTCAGATTGGGTAATGGTACCAAACGTTTACGGTATGGGATTGTTTAGTGATGGTGGTATATTCGCTACCAAACCTTACATATGTGGTTCTAGTTATTTCATGAAAATGATGGACTTTAAAAGAGGCAGTTGGTGCAATATTATGGATGGTCTTTACTGGCGATTCATAGATAAAAATAGAAAGTTTTTTTTAAAAAATCCTAGACTATCAATGATGGTGAGGATTTTTGATAAAATGAAGGAAGATCGAAAAAAATTAATCTTATCAGAGGCAGATAAATTTATTAAGACGAATACATATGGGAACTAAAGTATATTTTAACAATTCTTGTAATATTTGTAGGATGGAAATTAACCACTATAAAAAAATTGCTAATACTGATTTAGAATGGGTTGATATTACCAATAACGAAGATGCTGTTAAAATTACATCTAAATCTCAAAAAGAATTACTTAGAAGATTGCATGTTATAGTTGATGGAGAAGTTATTGGCGGAGCTAAAGCTTTTATTATTATTTGGTCAAAAATACCAAAATATAAATTTTTATCTAAAATTTTCTCAATAAAACCATTATTTTTTATTTTTCACTATCTTTATGAAATTGCAGCTTATTTTTTATTTTTAAAAAATAGGAAACAATTAAAATGAAGAAACAAAATTTGCCAACTAAGATTTGTAAAGTTTGTAATCGTCCTTTTACTTGGCGAAAAAAGTGGAAGCTTAACTGGGATAAAGTAAAATATTGTTCAAAGAAATGTGCTTCAAATAATTAACTACTGAGTTTTACTCTTTCTAGGATCTTTTAAAGATTTTAGTATTTTTGATAATCCAGTAATTTTCAAACTGTAGTAAATTACATAAATTAGAGTAAGTCCTAAAGCCATTGTCGATAGGAAAACAAATATAGCTGTTAAAATTTTTTCTTGGAACCAATTCTCAACACCTGAATTAGAATAATAAAGAATATTCCAAAACAATACAAAAATTAATTCATATACAATTATAATTTTAAACATAAACTTGATATAATTCTCATTATAATTAATACTATTCAATTCTTGTCGCATGTCTAAGGATTTTTATATGATAAAACGTTAAATATAGATGAAAAAAGTAATTTGGATAACTGGTGGTGGCACTGGAATAGGAAAGGCAGTAGCAATTAAGTTTGCAAATCAAGGTTGGAATGTTGCGATTTCTGGAAGAAGAGAAAATATTTTAAAAGAGGTTGAGGGCATCAATCCAAACATCAAATCATTTCCTTTAGATGTAAATGATAAGAGAAAATGTTTTGAGATTATGAACAATATAAAAGATGAGTTTGGAGATATTGATATTTGTTTCTTTTCTACAGGCACATGGGACCCTAAAAAAGAAAAAGAAATTGATGTTGAGCAAATTGAAAATGTATTTAAAGTAAATTTTTTTGGAACTCTCAATTGTATAAAAGCTGTTGAAGATCATTTTAGAAATAGGAAAAATGGAATAATAACAATAGTTTCCTCTATTGCAGGTTACAAAGGTCTGCCAAACTCTACTGGCTATGGTCCGTCAAAAGCTGCTTTAAATAATCTTGCAGAGAGTCTTTACTTTGATTTTGGAAGATACGGTGTGAGAGTATGTTTAGTTTCTCCTGGGTTTATAAAAACACCTATGACTGATAAAAATGATTTTAAAATGCCATTTCTTAAAACACCAGAATATTCTGCGGATAAAATTTATGATGGTCTAATTAAAAGTAATAAATTTGAAATACATTTTCCAAAATCATTAACTCTTGTATTAAAATTTTTTAAAATTATTCCAGACAGATTTTATTTTTATTTAGTAAAAAAAATGACTAAATTACAAAAAAAATAGTTTTAGTCCTTAACAAACATCACTGTTAATTCTGCAACTTTAATTCCAAACTTTGTCATTTTCGCTCTATTGATTGCTACTCTTTCATCTTGCATGAAAATCCAATCATCAAACGTAATTTTAATTTCTCTTCCTTTTACAGGCACAAGTAATACATATTCAAATTTAAAAGCAGGCCCATAAGAATATCCTTTTGCTGTTCCAACTACGTCCCCAGCAGTACCCGCATAGTTATGTTCGTCAATCTTATCTATGGTCCACTGTCTATTTTGTATTTCTCCGTCATTCCAAATAAATTTCTCATCAAGTATTAATTGCTTACCATCCCACTTACCATTCAAATCTGCAGAGAACTGTCGAGTAACTTTCCCTGATCTGTTTTGTAAAATACCCCAAGCTTTTACATTTCCGGATAAATACTCCTCAATTATCAGTCGAGGTTTTTGGTTTTTAAAATCTTCTGGTTTCATGCCTTGATTAGAAGAACAATTTGTAATCAATACAGCAATTATTATCAACAAAAAATATTTTAATTTCATGAAGTTATTTTTGAAGAGCAAATTGTATTAAATCAATATTTTTGGATTTAAATCCAGCTTCACAGTAAGACAAATAAAAATTCCACATTCTTTTAAATGTGTTATCGAAACCTTGAGATGATATTTGATCCCATTTTTTGAAAAATTCATCACGCCAAATGCTTAGTGTATTTGAGTAATGATCTCCGTAAGAACTACATTGTTCAAATTTGAGTCCTGATTGATTTGATAAAGAAATTAACTCATTCTTGCTTGGTAAAAAACCACCAGGGAAAATGTATTTTTGAATGAAATCGGTCTTATTTTTGTACCTATCGTAAATACTATCATCAATTGTGATTGCCTGAATGGCTGCAGTCCCACCATCTAATAGATTTTGCTTTATAGTATTAAAATAATTTTTTAAATAGTTGTGACCAACAGCCTCAATCATCTCTATTGATGCAATTGAATTATATTTATTTTTAATGTCTCTAAAGTCTAGCATTTGTATATTTATCTTTTCATTTAAACCATTTTTATGAACTCTCTCCTTTGAAAATTCATATTGTTTTTTTGAAATAGTAATACAATCTAATTTTACATCATAATTTTTGCCAATATATTCTGCAAAACCTCCCCAACCACATCCTATCTCAAGCATCTTATCACCAGACTTGGGCCTTACTAGATTTGAAAGTTTCTTATATTTATTTATTTGAGCTTCCTCTAAATTATTCCCTTCTTCAAAGATTGCACTCGAATATGTTAATGTTTTATCAAGCCATAATGAAAAGAATTCATTTCCTAAGTCATAATGTTTTCTTATATTTTCTTTACTTCTAGATTTATTATTTTTAACAAAGAAATTTTTAATTTTGTTAAGTATTGCAAGGTCAAAAGATCCAGAAAATTTATGTATTATTTTTATATTTTTGGCAGCTAACTCTATTAGATTAGTTAAATTTTCTGTTTCAAAACAGTTATCCATGTACGCTTCTGCCAAACCGATGCTACCATTTTTAATTATTTTTAGAGTAAGGCCTGGTTTGTTTATTTTTAAATTAGCATATAATTTTTCATTGTCATTTCCAAAATTATAGACTTCTCCATCATGATTAATTATCTTTAACTTTCCATGTTTTATATATTTGAGAGAGCTAAACACGATCTTGTCTGAAAATTTATTTAAATTCATTATTTTCTTCTGAAATATTATTTTTAATTTTTAACTTTTTTTTAATAAATTTTATTCCTTTTAACCATAATTTAAATGCTTCATAATGGATTGCGACAATAACTTTAAATGTCATTAACGGGTGAAAAATATAAGAAAAGAACAAATTTTTTTCACTAAAATCTTTTACGACACCGTCTTGCGATGCAAATAACAATTTACCTTCTTTATCAGATTGGTCTATTATAACAGATATTTTATCAGAAGGTTTGTTCACTCTAAATTTATAAATACACTCCATTTCTATAAAAGGTGAAACATGAAATTTTTTTATACAGCTATTTTTTATAATCTCAGTATCTTGTGTTTTAAAAATATATGTATGCTGCTCTCCAAAGGTATTTTTAACTTCATAGAAAATTGAAATGATTTTGTTATCTTTATTATAAATAAAGAAAACACTTATAGGATTAAATACGTAGCCAAAAATTCTTGGATAGCATAGTAATTTAATTTTGACTTCGCTTTCATCAATGCCAATATTGTCTAAATTTTGTTTAACCCAATTTTTTAAAGATGTTCCATCACGTGCGCCGTGGTCTTTATCAAAAAAACTGATAATATTAAATTTATTATAAGAAAACATTGTCATTTTATTATTAATTTCCTCTAAATCATCAAGGTCAATTAACAATGAAAATACCCTATATTTAAAATGGTGAATTTTAGGTTTAAATCTTCTGTGAATTACTTTCCCAATATAAATCTTTGAGTTTTTAAGCATTAATATACTTCATCATATCTAATGATGATTTTATACCATCTTCATGAAAACCATAGCCAAAATAACTTCCACAAAATAAAATATTATTTTTATTTTGGATTAAATGAAGATCCTTTTGACTATCAATAGCTTTTTGATCAAAATATGGATGTGTAAATTGTACTTTCCTAAATATTTTTTCTTCAGATATTTTTAAATACGGATTTAATGTCAAAAATATATTTTTAGAAATATCTAGATTCTGTAATAAATTTAACCAGTAAGTTATAGAATTTTGCTCACTGTTTTCTGCCTTTACTGAGGAATTCCAAGAACACCAGGCTTTATTATTTTTTGGCATGTAATTTATATCCTCATGAATGACAGCTTCATTTGTTTTATATTTAAAATTACTTAAAATCTTTTTTTCAATTTCATTTGGATCTTCAATTATTGAAAGAGCTTGATCGGCATGTGTGGCTAGTATGACTTTATCATAAGTAAAATACTCATTTTTATCGCCATAATAAACCTGAATACCAGATTGAATTCTTTTAATTTTATTTATGTGATAATTTTTAAAATATTCTCCACTTATATTACTAAGTATTTTATCAACGTATGTTCTGCTTCTGTTTGAAACTGTGAACCATTGAGGTCTATTTTTTAATTTAAAAAGACCATGATTTTGAAAAAATTTTAAAAAAAAACCTAGTGGCATCTGTTTTGCCTCATAAGGTGGCATTGACCATATAGCTGACACCATTGGGATAATATGAAATTTTATAAAATAATCTGAAACATTCAATTGCTCTAAATACTCGCCTAAATTAATATTTTCGTCAATTAAGTTCTTGTTTTCACTTTTTTTATAAAAATCAATTATTGTAAAAAACATTTTTAAAAATTTAATATTAAATAAATTTAATTTATTACTAAATATTCCTGATATTCCTTTCCCACAATATTCAATTTCTGTTCCTCTTACCGATACTGAAAATGACATATTACTTTCCTCTATGGCTATATTATTTTCTTCAAAAAAATTAATAAGATGAGGATAAGTTTTTTTGTTAAAAACGATGAAACCAATATCTACTGGTATAATATTATCTTGAATTTTAATATCTATAGTATGAGAGTGTCCACCGAAGTGATCTTCTTTCTCAAAAAGATCAACTTTATGATTTTTCGAAAGATAGTATGCTGAGCTTAGACCTGAAATACCAGACCCTATAATTGCTAATTTCATTATTGAGGATTATATTTATTTTCGCCTTTAAATGATGAGACAAATTGTAGGAAAACTGCAAATATTATTATCCCACCACCAATTAACACGTAGAATGATGGATTTTCATTTACAAAAAGCCATGCCCACAAAGGACCTAAAATTGCTTCTGTAAGCATAATTATGCCAACCATTGCAGATAATGTTTTTTTAGCTCCAATTGTTATAAATATAAAACCAAGCCCAATTTGAAATGTGCCTGATATAAATGCTAAAAATATATCGTACATAGATATAGAAATTTTAGTTGATGCTAAGAAACCAATAATCATCGCAACTACACCTGCCACTAGTTGAAGAGGCACCATATCAACTGTCGGATATTTTCTTACAATTAAAATTAAAATTGCAAAAGTAATAGGCATTACAAAAGCAACAATATTTCCTGACATTTGACCACTTGAAAGGGTATTTCCAAGCATAAGTATTAAACCTGATATTGCTAAAATAATTGATGCTAGTGTAATTTTTGAAATTTTTTCTTTTAAAAAAAAATAACCAAAAATTGCTAAAAAAATTGTTTGCGTCTGAATAATAAAATTAGTATTTGCAACTGTAGTATTATACATGGCAAAAACATAACTGCTAAATCCAATACCAAGAATAATGCCTCCAATTAATCCTGGAACTCCTGATAAGTAAATTTTGCTAAATACATTCTTTTTATAATTAAAGTATAAAAATATAGTTACAGTGATTATAAAAAAAACTTGTCTCCAAAATAATATTTGCCATAAAGTTGACCCCTCAAACGATTTTACAATTAAACCTCCAAAACTAAGACAAAATGCACCAAGAAAAATTAATAATGGTCCAGGTAATTTTGAAATTAAATTCATTTAGTTTTAGATATTAAATTTTGGGTTTCCATTTCATAAAGTTTGTAAATAGTCTCAGCGTCTTTTAAATTGATTTCTTTAAATTTAATTTTACTTCCAGGTGGTATTTGAACTAACTTATCGTAATCAGCGCTTATGACAACTCCAATTTTGGGATAACCACCGATAGTCCCATGATCTGAAAGCATAACAATTGGATTGCCATCAGCTGTTATTTGAATTGTTCCTTTAACTAATCCCTCAGATTTGATGTTTGTATTTTTAATATTTTCAATTTTTGGTCCGTCTAATCTAATTCCCATTCTATCAGTCAATTTGGTTACACTAAATTTCTCTTTAAAAAATAATTCTTTTGCGGTTTTAGAAAAATAATCGAAGTGTGGTCCTTTTATCACTCGTATATTCTCAATTTTTGAATTTATGTAATCTAATTTATTAAGAGAATATTTTTTTGTTATATTTTCTATTTCAATTATTTGATTTTTTTCCAATATTTTTCCGTTATTAGCGCCAATTTCTGCTTTCGTATTTACTGAGCAGCTATCAAGATAAAAATCTATCTTAAATGATGCATTTACTGATAAATAACCATAAACAGACCTATTAGTGGATATAAGGTCTAAACAATCATTATTTTCTAAAACAATATTTTGATAACAAACTCCCTCTTCTATTTTATTTTTTCTTAATATTTGAAAGTTTACATCACCAGTGACATTAAAATAAACTTTGTCACCTTTAAATCTCAATTTTGGCCCTTGTAATGCAAATTCTATAACAGGATTATTTTTTTTATTATTTGAAAGAGCATTAGCTATAACAAAATTTCTATTATCCATCGCACCACTAAAAGGTATTCCTATATGATAGAAATTTTTTCTACCATTATCTTGAAAAGTTGTATTTATACCTGGTCTTAAAACTTCAAAATAATTTTCAGTCATATTTTTTTTCGAACTCTGATTTTGATATTTGAAAAAATGATATTGTATCACCTGGATTTATTAAATTTGGTGAAGAATTATTTTTATTATCAAATATATCTAAAGGTGTTTTTCCAATTATGTTCCATCCACCAGGGCTTTCAAAAGTATAAATATTACAAAATTGCTCTGTTAAGCCTATGGAGTTTTTTGGCACTTTAACCCTTGGTGTGTCTAAACGTCTTGCATATAAAGAATCATCCAAATCTCCCAAAAATGGCATACCAGCAATAAAACCTGTCATATAACAATAATATTTTTTAGAAAAAAATTTTTTATAAATTTCCTCTTTTTCAAGTTTTAATAATTTTTCTAATCTTTTTATATCTAGAGCAAAATCGTTGTCACAGCAGACAGGTATTTTGATGAGTTTGCCTACATTCGCTATTTCATTTTTGAAACTTAATTGTTCAACCTCTGTTTTAATTTTATCAAAGTTGGTAATGTTTAAGTCAAAACTAATTATTAATTTATTATAACTTGGTGTAATATTTATAACACCAGGGATTTTGCTTTTCTGAATATTTTTAAAAAATTGTATTACGTTTGAATTTATTTCCTTGTTTACATCATTTCCAAAGTCACAGTATAAAGCTGCGTCACCAAGATTTGATATATTTTTTATCATGTCATGTTATACTTTAAGCTGTTAGGTATGGAAATTAATTTAAATTGTGATTTAGGCGAAAAATCAAAGCATCATTCAAATGAAAATGATCCTGAGCTACTCAAAATTGTAAATTCTGCTAATGTAGCATGTGGTTATCACGCTGGTGATGAGCAAACAATGCAAGAAATAGTGAAAATTTCTAAAGAAAATAATGTTAGTATAGGGGCACACCCATCATTTAAGGATCCAGAGAATTTCGGACGTAAAAGAATGGACCTTTCAGCTAGTGAAATAACCAAGTTAGTTACTGATCAATATGAGATATTACAGAATATAGCCAGTCTTCAAGGAGAAAAAGTTTCACACATTAAACCTCACGGCGCGTTAAATAATATGGCTTGTGAAGATTTAGAATTAGCAAAAACTTTAGCTAAAACAATATATCACATAGATAAAGACATAATTTATTTAGTTCCTACTGGTTCGAAAATGGAGATAGCAGCTAAAAAACTTAATATGAAAATTGCTTGTGAAATATTTGCTGACAGAAATTACGAAGATGACGGAACCTTAGTTTCCAGAACCAAAGATCATGCTTTAATAACTGATCCTAATCAAGCTAAAAATCACGTTTTGAATATGGTCAAAAACCAAACCCTTAATTGTCACAGCGGTAAACAAATACCTTGTGAAATTGACTCCATCTGCATACATGGTGATAATCAGAGTTCTTTAGAGACTGCAAAGTTTGTAAAACAAAATTTATTAGAGAATAATTTAAATTTGAAACCTTTAAATAAAATGATTAAATTTTTATGAAAATTACTAAAATATTTTTAATATTATTTTTACTTTTAACCTTTGCTGCTCAGTCTTTTGCGGCTGGAACAAGTTCGTCAGATAAAAAACCAAGTTATAAAAATGCAGTAAAATTGATTGAGGCTGCAAAAAAATATGAATCGAAAGATAAAATGGACAAAGCTTTAAAAAGATACAAAAAAGCACAAAAAATTTTATTGGAATTAGATAAAAACAAACCTTTACAAGCAGATACTTTAAATTATCTGGGTTTTACAACTAGAAAACTTGGAGATTTTGAAGCTGGAGAGAAATATTACTTACTTGGTTTGCAAGTTGAACCAAATCATGTTGGAATTAACGAGTACTTAGGTGAACTATATGTTGTTACGAACAGAATAAATTTGGCTAAAGAAAGATTGGAAGTTTTAAAAAATTGTAATTGTGAAGAATATCAGGAATTAAAAGAAATTATCGACGGAACAAAAAAATCAAAATATTAATTTATATTTTGTATCATCTGCTCAGGCATCCATAATGCTATTTGGGGAAACAAAACAATTAAGATTACTGCAAATATCATTAACAAGAATAACGGAAAAGCACTTTTCGCGATGTAACCCATATCTTTGTTAGCCATACCTTGTAAAACAAATAAATTAAATCCAACTGGCGGAGTAATTTGTGCCATTTCAACAACTATAACTAAAAATATCCCAAACCAAATCATATCAAAGCCTGCCTGCCTTATCATAGGTTCTATAATTGCCATTGTCAGAACAACTGCTGAAATTCCGTCGAGAAACATCCCCAAAATTATATAAAAAATCATTAATACAAAAATTAAAACGTATGGCGATAATTCCATGTTTTGTATCCAAATAGCTAGATTTCTAGGAAGGCCAGTAAATCCCATTGCGAGTGATAAAAATGTTGCTCCAGCTAAAATGAAAGCAATCATACATGAAGTTTTTGTTGCTCCAAGCAAAGACTCCTTGAAAGTTTTCAAGTTCAAACTTTTTTGAAAATAAGAAAGTATTAAAGCTCCTACAACGCCTAAAGATGCAGCCTCAGTTGCTGTTGCAATTCCTGTATAAATAGAGCCGATTACACCAAGGATTAATAAAATTACAGGTATTAGCTGTTTTGATTTACTTAATTTATTTAAAAATGAATAATTTTCTTCAGTTAAGGGCATTTTATTTTTATTTAGCAATGACCAAATGATTACATAACCCATAAATATAAGAGCAATCATTATTCCAGGAATAATTCCTGCTATAAATAGTTTAGCAATAGACTCCTGAACAGTTACTCCATAGATAATTAAAATAATTGAAGGAGGGATTAATAATCCTAAAGTGCCTGAGCCCGCTAGACTTCCAAGTAAAATTTTTTCTGGATATTTTCTTTTTCTTAGCTCTGGAATTGACATTTTTCCAACAGTGGCAACTGTTGCAGCTGAAGATCCAGATATTGCTGCGAACAATGCACATCCAACAACATTGACATGAATTAAACCTCCAGGAAGTTTCTGCAACCAAGGGGCCAATCCTTCAAATAAATTTTCTGACAATTTAGTCCTAAATAAAATTTCTCCCATCCATACAAAAAGAGGTAATGCAGTCAGAGTCCATGATGACGATGCGCCCCAAATTGTTGTGGCCATCGCATCTCCAACTGGTCGAGAAGTAAATAAAATCATTCCAATAGAAGAAACGCCAATCATACTTATTGCTACCCATATTCCAGAGCTTAAAAAAAGTAGTAAAACTGTTATAAAAAAAATAGCTAATAAAATTTCAATCATTATTATAAATTTTTATGATTAGTAAATGAAAGGCACATATAAAAAAAAGTGTTGCTCCAATAGCGACACTACACTGAGGTATCCATATTAAAATTTCATCAGCACCTTCACTTCTTTCCTCAAACTCGTATGAAATTTTTAACATTTTGATAAAATAATATGACATATAGCCTGCGAATATTGTTGTGACGACTAAGCTCCAGACTTCTAAAAATTTTTTTTTAAAACCTGTTGATTTTTCTAAAAATAATGTGATTCTTATATGCCCCCCATTTACGAATGTATATGAAAGAGCAAAAAAAGATGAGGCAGCCATACAATATCCTGAATATTCAGCTAAACCCCTTATATAAAAACCAAAAATTCTAGATGCAATTCCGGTTAATATAAAAACTGCTATTAGAATTAAGAAAATTGCAGCTATATATCCGGAATAATTATATAGACTATTTAATGATTTGTTAATTTTTTGTAACATAAAAAAGGCCGTTTTTTTAAACGGCCTTTTTTATTATAATTATTTTATTTGTATGCGGCAAGTACGCTAGCTCCTGTTTTGCCAGCCTTTTTCTTCCATTCTTTTGCCATTTTTTTTCCAACTTTTTGGAAATGTTTCTCTAAATCAGCATTTACTTTGCCTACTACCATTCCTGCAGCAGCTAGAGCTTTTTTATCTTCGATATTGCCAACTCTAGACAACATCCAACCTTTTTCTTCTGCAGCAGCAGCTTCTCTTTTAATTAAAAGTTGAGTATCTGCATCTAACTTATTCCAAGATCCTCTATGTGCAACAACCATGTTTTTTGGGAACCAGGCAGCAATATCATAAAAATATTTAACACCGTTCTCCCATATTTTGCTATTTTTACCAGTTGTTGGCGATGTAATCATGCTTTCAACTGCACCAGTTGAAAATGCTTGGCTAATTTCAGCTGCCTCAATTTTTGTTGGAGCCATACCTGTAAGTTCTGCAATTCTAATTGTTGCAGAGTTGTAAGCTCTAAATTTTAAACCTTCTAAATCTGAAACACTATTGATTTCATTTTTACTATATAGTCCTTGTGCAGGCCATGGAACAGCATATAAAAATACTAATCCCTTTTGATTTAAACTTTCAATGATTGCTGGCTTTGATGCTTGATACAATTTCATAGCATCGTCATATGATGTTGCTAAAAAAGGTTGTGAGTCGATTTCAAGAATAGGGTCAACTTTTCCTAACGCTGACATAAATCTTTCACCCATCTGTGCTTGACCAGTTCTTACTGCTCTAAAGATTTCTCCACCTTTAAATAATGATCCACCAGGATGTGTAACTATTGTTAGTTTTCCTCCACTTTTCTCTGAAACGTTTTTAGCAAATTCTGCTGCATTTGCAGAGTGAAAGTTACTCGCACCGTAAGCTAGAGCCATATCCCACTTTTCAGAAGCATTTACATTTGCTATTAACAAGACAGAAAATAAAATAGAATACAAAGTTTTTAAAATTTTCATTAATCCTCCTTAATTTTTAAAAAATACATCTCATTATGTATTATTTATTAAATCAATAAAAATTTTATCAAGATTTATTGAAAAATTAATAATTGTTACTATTATATAGTTATCTTGATTGAAGAAGCCCTTATTTTACTGCAAATTATCTTTATAGATATAATATTGGCAGCTGATAACGCCATAATAATTGGTCTAATTGCAGCTAATTTTGTTCCGAAAAATAGAAAAAAAATCATATTTTGGGGAGTGGTTGGAGCTTTAATTTTTAAAATTTTATTTGCAGTATTTGCAACATATTTGTTCAAATTTTATTTTATAAAAATTCTAGGTGGTTTACTTTTAATTTGGATAGTAAATGATTTAAGAAAAGATCTATTACAAGCTCAAAAGCAAATAAAATCACCCACAAAAAAATCTTTAGAACCATCTTTTGCAAAGGGCATGTACAAAGTTCTTTTTGCAGATATCACAATTAGTTTTGACAATGTTATAGGTGTCGTTGGGGCTTCTAAAGGTAACTTTGGTTTTATGATATTTGGTTTAATTTTATCCGTAGTTCTTACTGGAGCAATGGCTACTTATTTAGCTAACTATATACAAAAACATTTATGGGTTGTTTATGTAGGAATTGCATTTATTGTTTTACTTGCGATACAACTTATTATTGGCGGACTTGTTGATTTAGAAATCTTAAGAATTAATGAACAGTTTAAAAAATACTTTTAATATGAGTATTTTATTGATGGGTAAGAACCATTCTTAACATCTGTTTGAAATTTTTTTACAGCGTTTCTTATATTTTTTTTTAAATTAATATATTTTTTTACAAATTTCATTTTTGAGTTTGTCAAACCTAAAATATCATCTGTAACTAAAATCTGACCATCACAATATTTTGAAGATCCAATTCCTATTGTAGGTATTTTGACAGTTTTAGTAATTTCTTGAGCCAACTTTCTTTCAATACATTCTAGAACTATTGCAAATACACCTGCCTCCTCTAATGATTTAGAATCTTTGAGTAATTTTTTTTTTTCAAAAGCTGTTCTCCCTTTATATCTGTATCTTCCTCTTATTGTTTGTGGAGTTATACCTATGTGCCCCATGACTGGAATTTTATTATTAATCAAATACTTAATTATGTTATTTAGTTTTCTACCACCTTCTAGTTTAATACCATCACACTTTGTTTCTTTTAATACTTTTTTACAATTTTTAAGAGCTTGAGATTTGTTTTTATAAGTATCGAAAGGCATATCAACTATCATTAAGCTTTTCTTGACACCTTTTCTTACACTCTTAGAATGTTCTATCATCATTTTGAGATTAACTTTTCTTGTAGTATCAAAATTGTATAAAACTGAACCAAGCGAGTCTCCTACAAGTATTAAGTCCGCATACTGGTCAATTTCCTCAGCTATGTTTTTTGAATATGCAGTTAAACAAACAACTTTTGATTTATTTTTTTTTTTTAAAGTAAGCCTACGTATTTTTGTAAGCATAATTATGTATTACCAAGTACCTGTATTTTCCATGGATTTCCATGGTTCTAGAGGCTCTAAATAACCATCTTGAAGTATTTCAACTGAAATTTTATCTGGAGATCTTACAAAGGCCATGTGACCGTCTCTAGGGGGTCTATTAATAGTATACCCCATGTCTTTCAATCTTTGACATGTCTCATATATATTCTCAACTCTATATGCTAAATGTCCAAAATTTCTTGATCCTTCACCTAGACTATCGCCATCCCAATTATAAGTTAATTCTATTTCCGCTCCATTATCATTAGGAGCAGCTAGAAATACTAAGGTATACCTACCTTTTTCACTTTCCTTCCTTCTTGTCTCTTTTAATCCCAAACCTTCACAAAAAAATCTTAAAGAATCTTCGATATTAGAAACTCTAATCATTGTATGTAAATATTTCATAGAATTCTTTATATACGCTTATTATTCCAATTCAATAGTACTTGGTGGCTTAGAAGTAACATCGTAAACAACCCTGTTAATACCTTTTATATTGTTCACAATTTTATTAGAAATTGATTGAATATAAGACTTATTGAATTGATAGAAATCAGCTGTCATTCCATCTTCAGATGTTATTGCTCGCAGAAGGCATAGGTATTCATAAGTTCTATTGTCACCCATTACACCAACTGTTTTTACAGGCAATAAAGCTGCATATGCCTGCCATATTTTATCATATAAATTATTATTTTTTAAAGACTGAATAAAATAATTGTCAGCTTCCTTTAAAATTTTTATTTTTTCTTTGGTTATTTTGCCAGGCATCCTAATAGCAAGTCCAGGTCCAGGAAAAGGGTGCCTTGAAATTATTTCTCTATTTAGTCCAAGTTCTAATCCTAATTTTCTTACTTCATCTTTAAATAGATATTTAAGAGGTTCAACTAGCTTAAGATTCATTTTTTTTGGTAGACCTCCTACATTGTGGTGAGATTTAATTTTTGAAGTTTGGCTTCCTGTAACAGATTTGCTCTCTATTAAATCTGGATATAAAGTACCTTGCGCTAAAAATTTTACATTTTCAATTTTTTTGGCATACTTTTCAAAAATTTTAATAAAAAGGTTGCCAATTATTTTCCTTTTTTTTTCAGGGTCTGTAACGTTTTTTAATTTATTCAAAAATATATTTTCAGCGTTTACGTATATTAAATTAATTTTAAATCTTTTTTTAAATGTATTCACCACCTGGATTTCTTCATTTTTTCTTAAAAGGCCTGTATTAACAAATATACAAGTCAATTTTTTTCCAATTGCATTCGATAATAGTTTTGCAACAACACTGCTATCTACGCCTCCTGATAATGCACATATTACTTTCGAATTTCCAACTAGATTTCTTACTTCGTTTATCAGTTTTTTCTTCTGGTCAATTGAAGACCAGTTTCTTTTGATTTTACAAATAGAAAATACAAAATTTTTCAGTATTTGTTTTCCTTTATTGGTATGACTAACCTCTGGGTGAAATTGAATACCGAAAAATTTTTTTTCTAAATTTTCAATTATACATAATTTTGAGTTTTTACTCTTTGCTAGAACATGAAAATTTTTTGGTAACTTGGTTACCTGATCTGCATGACTCATCCATACATTGTTTTTACCTTTAGAAAAGAAATTTTTTGTAAGTATACTTTTTTTAACCTCTTCTACTTCAGCTAAACCAAACTCTCTATATTTTGAATTTTTAACCCTTCCACCTAATTCTTTAGATATAATTTGATGTCCAAAGCAAATACCTAAAACTGGGATACCTAATTTGAGAATCTTGCTATTAAATTTTACTTTATTATTTTCATAAACATTTAATGGACCTCCAGACAAAACAATACCCTTAATATTTTTATGAAAATTTATATAATTTTTGATTTTTTTATGGCTTGTTATTTCACAATAAATTCCAAATTCTCTAATTTTTCGAGCAATCAATTGTGTAAATTGAGATCCAAAATCTACAATTAATATCTTTTTAAGATTGTCTTCAAGACGCATCTTTTTTTTCGAAAACTTTTAAACGACTTTCAATTAAATCAATTTTGTTACACATCTCTTTACATATTTTTTTAAAATCTTTGCTTAACTCATCTGCTTTTGAGAAGTTTGATCTTTCCAATTCTATATCTATTAGAAGATACATTGCTTCCTCGTTCTTTGGATCTAAAAGAAGAGTTGTATTTATATTTTTTTCCTCTTGTCTTTGATCTTCCTCAATTTTAAATATTTTTGCTAAGTATAAGTATGATGCTGAATCCTTTGGATTATAAACTATATTTCTTTGGAATAAAAACTTCGAGTCCTCATATTTTTCTTTATCAAATAAATCCTTTGCTTCATTAAAAAAATTATTTTCATTGGCCTTTGCAATAGTATTAAGTAAAAGAAAACATATTATTAAAATAAAGTATTTCATATTATTTTTTTACTAGATCTATATTATGTACCATACTTTCGTAAAAACCTGCCTTGGTAATTTTTACAAATTTTGGATTTTTTCTTAGTTCGGTAACTTTTTTTGCACCCAAATATCCCATAGATGACTTTAAACCTCCTATTAGGTTATAAATAATTTTATCAACACTACCTCTATATTTAATATATCCCTCTACTCCTTCAGCAACATATTTTGATGTATCTTTTTGTTTAGATTGAAAATATCTATCTGCAGAACCTTTATTCATCGCTCCGATTGATCCCATGCCTCTAAAATATTTATATATTTTGCCTTTTTTTTTAATTTTTTTTCCTGGGGCTTGATCTGTTCCTGCAAATAAAGATCCTATCATAACTGCATCAGCTCCGGCCGCTAAAGCTTTTGCAATATCTCCAGAAAATTTTATCCCCCCATCAGCAATTAGTGTCGTTTTACTTTTACCTATTCCTTTTTTTACATTTAAGATAGCACTTAACTGTGGAACTCCTATCCCTGCAACAAGTCTTGTAGTACAGATTGATCCTGGACCAATACCAACTTTAATAATATCTACTCCTAATTTTACTAAAAATTTTGCTGCCTCAGTTGTTGCAATATTTCCAGCACATATTGCTGTATTTTTTGGACGTAATTTTTTAATTTTTTTTATTATATCCGCTACTTTTTTTGTGTGTCCATGAGCTGTATCAATTACAATAATATCTAAGTTTTCTTTTAAAAGTTTTTTTGCTCTAGTTAATTCTTTTTCACTTGCTCCGACTGCTGCTCCTACTAGAAGTTTTTTTGATTTTACTTTTCTTATTTCTTTAATTTGCTCGTCTATAGTTAGATTTCTATGAATAATTCCTATACCTCCGGCTTTTGCCATAGCAATTCCCATCGGTGACTCAGTTACAGTATCCATTGCAGATGATAGAAGAGGAATATTTATATTAAGTTTTGGTGTTAAATTTATCGATGTGTTAACTTGGCTAGGCAGTATTTCTGAGTAATTTGGAGCTAATGTGACATCATCAAATGTTAATGCTTCTTTAATACTATCCATGTCCTTATATAAATGATTCTTGTAAAAATAAAAGAGTTACTATCTAAGATTTCTACAAATTATAAAATTTTCTTTAGAATCTTTTCTACTTGAGGGTGGCTTAAAAATGTTTACTTCGTTAAATGATTTCTTTCCAAGTGCGACAATCTCGCTAAACGTTGATCCCATAAAGATTTTAGAAACAAAGCTTCCTTTTTTATTAAGAAATTCACAAGCAAAATTCATTGCTTCTATACATAGTTCTCCCGTAACTAATGAGTCTACACTTTTATTTCCAGTTGTGTTTACCGCCATATCAGAAATTATGAGATCTACTTTTTTTTCAAAATACTTTTTTATTTTTAGTTTTTGATATTCTTCTGTGAAATCTCCTTTTATATGTATTGAATTCTTGATTGGTTCAATTTCTTTTAAATCAATTGAAATTATTTTTGAATTATTGAAATTTCTAGAAATATATTGAGACCAACTTCCAGGTGCAGCTCCTAAATCTACAACCAAAGAATTATTTTTGATTAATTTAAATTTATCGTTAATTTCTATTAATTTATATACTGCTCTGGATCTGTAACCCTCCAGTTTTGATTTTTTTACATAAATATCTCTATTTTGTTTGATAATCCAATTTTTTGAAAATTTATTTTTTTTCAATTATTCTCAAATCTTAATGATTTTTCAATTATATCACCATCTAATGTTTTAATCTTAGAAATATAATTTTTATCATTTCTTATATTGTCATTATTTTTTCCTGCTAAATGGATAATTCCAATCTCATGATTTGGTAAATATGGTTCAACAAAAGTTCCATTTTGTTTATCAAATTTAATCGCATCAATATGTGTCCAATTACAATAAGCTGGTAAAATTTCTACTTCTAAATTATCAGAATAAATTGTGATATTCATTGCAATTTGCTCTGAACCCCAAATCTTTCCTGAAGATAATGCTTTTCTTAAGTTTTTTTGCCAAACCTCCCAATGTGGAGCATCGGCTTCTAAACTAAACAAACCAATATTCAAATGAGGTTTTAGGGCTACTTCTCTTGAAATTTTTTCAGAAAATCCAGAAGACTTGGCATGTTTATAGTTTTGAGATTTTATTCTAGCCAGACTCCCAAATATCCAATCAGCTCTTAAAACTCTTCCATATGCTCTATCAGCTGAAGTTGCTATTGCTAACTTTTTATTTTCACATCCCTTAAAATATAAATCAATAGATTCCCATGAATTGACCCAGGCATCTGCATCTATCCATAAATACTTTTTATATCCAGGGAAATATTTTGGAATAAAAGCTCTTGATACTTGGCTTTTTAACCATTCTTTTCCTTTAACTTTAGAGTCTGGAACCTCTATATCCCAATTAGCTTTTTTAATACTAAATACTTTTTTCTCTAGTATTTTTACTTGATCATCTGTTAATCCTGCATCCATTATGCATATGTCTAATTTTTTACTTTGCGTAAATCTGTTAATTGAGTCAACTAACTCATTTAATAATTCATAGTAATTTGCGTCTGCAAGGGAAATAATTGTGTTTTCCTTCATTTACAATACATCTTCATGATGATCAGTATAGTCCGTCATATTTTTTTCACTTTTTTTAATCATCATAAAATGGATAGAACTAATAGGTATCATCAACAAGTAGACTGCTCCTGATATAATTATTGCATTAAATGTATAAACAAGAATTAAACCAAAATATAAAATAATACCAAATAACAAAAATATTGATGCGCTTCTCGGCACAGCTATTCTTTTAAAAGAATAAGTTGGTATTTTACTTATTAGTAATATTGAAACAATTATAAACATAATAGGAACAATAATTTGATAATTTAAATTTAAAAATTGAAATTCACTAATACTTAAAATTAGAGGCATTAAAACTAAAACTCCACCAGCTGGTGAAGGTATCCCCTCAAAAAAATTATCCTTCCATGAACTCTCTTCATTTGATGTAACATTAAATCTTGCAAGTCTTAGTGCAACACAAACAACATAAATTAAAGAAATTAACCAACCAATTCTGCCTGTTTCAGATAATGCCCAAAAATACATTATAAAAGCTGGAGCAACACCAAAACTAATTACATCGGTAAGCGAGTCAAGCTCTTTACCTACTTTAGAAGTTCCTTTTATTAATCTTGCAATTCTACCATCCAATCCATCAATAATCGCAGCAATTATTACTGCAATAATTGATAATTCAAATTTTCCATCGAATGCAAATTTGATTGATGTTAATCCAATGCAAACTCCAAAAAGTGTCAAAATATTTGGTAGAATAACTCTAGTCTTTTTATTTGAAACCAATTTAATATCTTTATTCTGAGACTGCATGAAATTATTTTTTTGCGATAAGAGTTTCACCTGCTATTGTTTTTTGGTCGACTTTTACCAAAGGTGTATAGTCTTCAAAATACATATCTGCCCTACTTCCAAATCTGATCATCCCAATTCTTGAACCTTGATCTACTAGCTCATCTTTAGAGACCTCAGTCACAATTCTTCTTGCAACAAGTCCTGCTATTTGTACAACAATTATATCTTTTCCATCGGAGTTTCTTATTCTGTAATAGTTTCTTTCATTATCCTCACTTGCTTTATCTAACGATGCATTAAAAAATTTTCCTGGTTTATAAAGTATTTCAGATATTGCTCCGGAACACGGCGATCTATTAACATGGCAATCAAATACATCCATAAAAATACTTACTTTTTTCATTTGTTTATTTTCTAAACCAAATTCTTTTGGGCCATTGGTATCTTTTACTTGCAGAACAACACCATCAGCTGGACTAGTTAGATAGTTATCATCTCCAATCGATGTTCTTTCAGGATCACGAAAAAAATAGTAACACCAAATTGTTAGTAGCAAACCTATAAAGCCAAGAAAACCATTTATGAGATAAAGAATTATAGTTGCGATTGCAAAAATAATAATAAATTTGTATCCTTCATTGTGTAATTTTGGAAAAATTTTATTCATGACAATCCTATAATTGATAATTTTGAATTAATATGTATACAAAAAAGATAAATTCAACTATTAAGATACATCAAATAAATGAGTAAAATAAAGGTTAAAAATCCCATTGTAGAGCTTGATGGTGATGAAATGACTAGAGTCATATGGGACTTCATAAAAAATAAACTAATCCTTACTTACCTTGATCTAAAAATTGAATACTACGATTTGGGGATGGAAAGTAGAGATAAGACTGAAGATAAAATCACGATAGAATGTGCTAATGCAATCAAAAAAAATGGTGTTGGCATCAAATGCGCAACCATCACTCCAGATGAAGCTAGAGTAAAAGAATTTAATCTAAAAAAAATGTGGAGATCACCAAATGGAACAATTAGAAACATTATTGGAGGAACTGTTTTTAGAGAACCTATCATTTGTAAAAATATACCAAAACTTGTGCCGTCTTGGACTGATCCGTTAATTATTGGAAGACATGCTTTTGGCGATCAATACAGAGCAACAGATTTCAATGTTCCAGGTAAAGGCAAATTAGAAATTAAATGGACTGCTGAGGATGGAACAGATGAAAGAAAGTATGAAGTATTCAATTTTCCTGGTCCAGGGATTGCTTTATCTATGTATAACTTAGATAAATCAATAGAAGATTTTGCAAGATCTTGCTTCAACTATGGTTTAATAAAAAAATGGCCAGTATATCTATCTACAAAAAATACGATTTTAAAAAGATATGATGGAAGATTTAAAGATATCTTCCAAGAAGTTTTTGAAAAAGAATTTAAAGATAAATTTGAAAAAAATAAAATTATTTATGAACATAGATTAATTGATGATATGGTCGCCTGTGCCATGAAATGGCATGGTAAATATATTTGGGCTTGTAAAAATTATGATGGGGATGTTCAATCAGATACTGTTGCTCAAGGGTATGGATCTTTAGGCTTAATGACAAGTGTTCTTCTTGCTCCAGATGGAAAAACTATGGAAGCAGAGGCTGCTCATGGTACAGTAACCAGACATTTTAGAATGCATCAACAAGGAAAAGAAACATCTACAAATCCTATTGCTTCTATTTTTGCTTGGACAAGAGGTTTGGCTCATAGAGGAAAACTAGATGGAAACGAGGAATTGATAAAATTTGCAGAAACTCTTGAAAAAGTATGTGTTGATTGTGTTGAAGAGGGTTCTATGACAAAGGACTTGGCTATTTTAATAGGTCCTTCCACCAAGTATCTTACTACAAATCAATTCTTAGATACAATTGATGGTAAGTTGAGACAAAAATTAAATTAGATTAATCATTTTTTCAAAAGCTTCATCAATTTTGTCATTAAACTGTCCACCAGCTTGTGCAAAATCTTTTCTTCCACCACCACCTTTACCACCTATTACTTCAGAACCTGTTTTAGCAAATTTAACAGCATCATATTTATCAACCAATTCCTCTGTTACACCAACTGCAAGACCCACTTTTCCATCAAGACTGGCAAATACAACAATTATTCCATTTTTTAATTCTTTTTTTCCTATATCAACTAATTTTCGAAGTTCTTTTGGTGGAAGACCTTCAACTTTTTGAAATCTAATATTGATATCTTTAATTTTCTTATTTTGAATTTTATTTAAAGAATTATCATTTAAAATTGAGCTAAATTGTAATTGCTCCAATTGTTTTGATAAATCCTTAATTAAGCTTTTATTATCCTCATTCTCTAAATTTGGTTTACCACCTAAGTTAATAATTTGTTTTGATAAATCTTTTATTAATTCCTCTTCTTTTTGTGCAGATAGATCAGATAATTTTTCTTTATTTTGAAGAAAGTTATTTAGTTGATTATCTCTAAGGGCTTCAACTCTTCTAACACCAGCAGCTATAGATGACTGGCTTATAATTTTGAATTTTCCAATGTCACCGGTATTTCTCACATGTGTCCCTCCGCATAATTCTGTAGAAAAATATTTTTCATTTTCATCGCCCATTGACAAAACTCTTACCTCTTCACCATATTTTTCTCCAAAAAGTGCAAGTGCTCCATTATCAACTGCTTCTTTGGGGGTCATTATTCTTGTTTTGACTTCCGATTTACGCTCTACCATCGAATTAACATGACTTTCAATTTTTTCAATTTCTTGTTCAGAAATCGGTTTCATGTGACTAAAATCAAATCTTAGTCTATCTGGTGCAACCAGTGATCCCTTTTGAGTAACGTGTGTCCCCAATACTCTTCTAAGGGACTCATGAAGAAGGTGGGTTGCTGAATGATATGCTCTTATATTATTTCGTCTCTCAACGTCAATTTTCATTTCAACATTATCTTTAATCTTTATGCTTCCAGATTTTACTTTTCCGAAATGCACAAATAGATCTCCTAATTTCTTTTGCACATCAGATATTTCAAATTTGAAATCACCAGAAATTATCTCTCCAGTATCACCAACTTGTCCACCAGACTCACCATAAAAGGGGGTTTGGTTGACAATAATTATTCCCTCATCATTTTCTTTAAGCTCTTCTACCTCTTTATTATCTTTTAATAATGAGAGTATAATTCCCTCGGCCTGATCTGTCTCATATCCCAAGAACTCTGAGGGTCCTAGTCTATCTTTAATTGAAAACCATATATCATCAACAGCACTATCTCCTGATCCTTTCCAATTTTTTTTGGCTAGCTCTTTACTTTCTTTCATTAAATTCTGAAATTTTTCGATATCTATTGTTAAAGATTTGTTTTTTAGTATGTCTTGAGTTAGGTCTAGTGGAAAACCATAAGTGTCATATAATTTAAAGGCTACCTCTCCAGGCAATATTTTATCAATTTTTTCTATTTCTTCATTTAAAATTTTAATACCTCTGTCTAATAATACTAAAAATTTCTCTTCCTCCATCTTTAATGTTTCTTTAATTAAAGACTCTGCTCTTTCTATTTCAGAATAATTTCCTTTCATCTCATCTTTGAGTGTTTTAAATATGTTATAAAAAATTGGTTCTTTTGAACCTAGTAAATGAGAATGTCTCATTCCCCTTCTCATTATTCTTCTTAAAACATAACCTCTACCTTCATTTGACGGCAAAACGCCCTCAGCAATTAAAAAAGAGCTTGCTCGTAAATGATCAGCAATTACTCTAAAGCTCGCTAAATTGTCATCATTTGGTTTTACTTTTAAAATTTCTGCTGCTGAATTTATTATTTTTTTGAAATGATCAGTTTCGTAATTATCATGAGTTCCTTGAAGTAGTGCAGCAATCCTTTCAAGACCCATGCCAGTATCAACTGAAGGTTTTGGTAGATTTATTCTTTTATCTTTTGAAATCTGTTCAAATTGCATAAAGACCAAATTCCAAATTTCTATGTATCTATCACCATCCTCATTTTTTGTTCCAGGCAAACCACCTTCAAGGTGATTTCCATGGTCATAAAAAATTTCAGAGCATGGTCCACATGGCCCAGTTTCGCCCATAGACCAAAAATTATCTGAAGTTGCTATTCTAATAATTCTATCTTCACTTAAACCAGCAATTTTTTTCCAATAATTAAATGCTTCATCATCTTCATGGAACACAGTTACATACAGTCTATTTTTGTCTAAACCAAAGTCCTTAGTTATTAAATTCCAGGCAAGCTCAATAGCTCTTTCTTTGAAGTAATCTCCAAAAGAAAAGTTGCCTAGCATTTCAAAAAAAGTATGGTGTCTTGGGGTGTAACCTACATTTTCTAAGTCATTATGTTTCCCACCTGCTCTAACACATTTTTGTGAAGTTGTAGCTCTAAGATAATCTCTCTTTTCTAACCCAGTAAAAACATTTTTAAATTGAACCATACCTGAATTCGCAAACATCAATGTTGGATCGTTATTTGGAACCAGATTACTAGACTCAATTATTTTATGATCGTTTTTCTCAAAGTAATCTAAGAATGCTGATCTAATTTCATTTAGTGTTTTGGCCATATATTGCCAAAATACAGCATTTTTATATGATGTCTACACTTCTGAAGGGAAAAAAGGCGCCCAATTGAGCGCCTTTTCTTAATAACTAAAAGTTATCTGCTAATTTTTTTTAGTTGGAACTTCTTCCTCTTTTTTCTGAGCCTCAACCTTCTCTTCGCTTAAAGGGTTTCCCTCTATCTTTTTTGAAATAACGCCTGCTTTTTCTCTAATAGCCATTTCAATTTCAGCTGCAGCTTTTGGGTTTTGTTCAAGGTAAAGTTTAGCGTTCTCTCTACCTTGACCAATTTTTTCTCCTTTATAAGCGTACCAAGCTCCTGATTTTTCTACAATCTCAGCTTTAGCACCAAGGTCGATTAGTTCCCCTACTTTACTAATTCCTTTTCCATACATTAAGTCAAATTCAACTACTTTAAATGGTGGAGCAACTTTATTTTTAACAACTTTAACTCTTGTTGTATTTCCAATTATTTGCTCTTTATCTTTAATCGCACCAATTCTTCTAATATCCATTCTGACTGAAGAATAGAATTTCAAAGAATTACCGCCAGATGTTGTTTCTGGGCTTCCAAACATGACACCAATTTTCATTCTAATTTGGTTAATAAATATAACCATTGTATTAGTTCTTGATATTGAACCTGTTAATTTTCTTAGTGCTTGTGACATTAGTCTTGCCTGAAGACCAACATGATGATCTCCCATGTCTCCTTCAATTTCAGCTCTTGGGGTTAATGCAGCAACTGAATCAACAACAAGTACTGACATTGAGCCAGACTTAATTAAAGTATCCGTAATTTCTAAAGCTTGCTCACCTGTATCTGGTTGTGAAATAAGCAGCTCTTCAGTATTAACACCTAATTTTTTTGCATAAACTGGATCTAATGCATGCTCTGCATCAACAAATCCACAAATTCCGCCAGCTTTTTGTGCTTCAGCAACTACTTGTAATGCTAATGTAGTTTTTCCAGATGACTCTGGTCCATAAATTTCAATAATTCTACCTTTTGGTAGTCCTCCTATACCAAGTGCTAGATCAAGACTTAAAGATCCAGTTGAAACAGACTCAACGTCCATAGCCTTTTGTTCTCCAAGTTTCATTACAGAGCCTTTTCCAAAGCTATCTGTAATTTGGCTAATTGCTGCGTCTAATGCTTTATTTTTTTCCTTATTTTCCAATTCTTTATCTTTAGCGGTTTTAACCACTTTTAAGTTATTTTTAGTCATTTTTTGCCTCTTTTTTTACGTTTTTTAACAATCGAATCATGAGAATAAATGTACACATTTTGTTCTCATTAGCAATATCTTTTTAGAATTAAGCGAAAAAGTCTATATTTATCTAAGTTTTAGGTAATCACTGTTTAACAAACCAGCTGACTTTAATAATCTATATTGAGCTAATAAATAGTTTCTCTCAGCCTCTGCAAGATTTATTTTTGCGTTTATTAAATTTGATCTTGATTGAAGCACATCGAAGGTTGATCTATTTAAACCACTTTCATACTCAAAACTAATTCCCTCATTTGCGATTTCAGCAGCCTTAACTTGGGATTGAACAGCTCTTAAAAGGCTTTTAGATGACTCTAAAGTGGACCAAGCTGCTGTAACACCCTGGGTATTATTTCTAAAAGCATTTTCAAGTAATAATTTTTTCATTCCTTTTACTTGAAGATTTTTGTTTATATTAGACTTATTCTTTCCACCAAATTGAAAAGGCCAACTAACTGTTGCTTGAAGAACATCTTTTTCTCTTTCATCATAGGTAGCACTTAGGTCATCAGTATATGATCTCTCAAGAGAAAGTTTTGCAGTCGGTGATAAATCTGATCTTGCTATTTTCACATCTAATTCAGACTGTCCATACTCTATTTCTGCGATTATAAGATCTGGACTTTTTTGTTCGGATATTTTTTTTGCTTCAACCAAACTTGATGGAATTGGAACTTCTGAATTATATATTTTTTTTAATTTTTCGTTTGTATTGATTGGTCCAATTATGTTTTCATAATTTAGCTTACTTGTTACAATATTGTTTTGTGCACCAATGTAGCCTGCTTGTGCTCCTGATAAAGAAGATTGAGATTGTGCAAGGTCAGTTGCAGTAATTTGAGCTCTTGATAATCTAGCATTATCTATTTCAAACTGTCTTTGAAGCAAATTTACATTTTCTTGATTTATACTTAATTTTTCATAAGCAAGTATTAGACCTGTATAGGCTTCAATTGCTTTCATAAAAACATCTTGTTCTTTTTTAATGAGCTTGGCCTCTGAAAGATTGAGACCTAACTTGCTTTTTTCATACTTATTACTTCTAGCACTACCATCCATTAAAGTTTGCTCTAATTTTACTGATGAAGTCATAGTATCCGTATCTGTGATCGATGCATCGGATCCATCTTGATTTGTAAGTTCATTTGTATTTTCAAAATTTTTAGTACCAGACAAAGTCAATGTCGGGAAAAAATCGCTTTTTGAAATATTTAAAACTTCTTTTTGAACTTCCAGGTTTTTTCTCTCAGCTTGTAACTCTAAATTGTTTTGAAAAGTAATTTTTAATGCATCACTTAAAGTTGCTGCGCTAGCAGTTAGCGTAAAAGATATTAAACAAAAAGCTACTAAAGATATTTTTTTCATTTATTATATTTTATTGATTTAATTTGATGATTTCTATTTAAATTTAGTACGATTGATGAATATTTTGGGGCAAATTTAAACATATTTTGAGTAACTCTTTGGTATGTCTGCATAAATTTTAATACTTCATTTTTATCCATCACTTTGCTGTTTGCCTTATTTTTTGAGTTTAATTTTAGTAGTGCTTCTTGTTTAAGTCTCCAAGTTTGCAATAATTTAAAATTTCCAGCTTTTAAAAATAATAAGCAGTCTAATTTTGAAAATAGTTTTTTATATTTTTTTTCCAATTGATAATTTACAAATTTTCTCCATTTTAAATTTTTATCTTCTTGTCTCTCAAGTGAATTTATAGATTTTTTTAAAGTTGTTTGTTTTTCAGCCCTAGCCCCTACACACCAACCCTCGAAAATTATGACATCTGGTACTCTTTTTACTAAATACCAAGACTTTTTTTTTAGTCTATCATCAATAGCCTTATTGAATTTAGGAATTCTGTACTTATTAAATCCTTTGCTTTTTGTTTTTTTTAAAAGATTAAACATAAATTTTAAATCATGAGTTCCTGGAACGCCTCTTGTCTTTAACAATGAATGAGTTGTTTTTGCTAACTTGATTCTATCTTTTCTGGTTTTGTATAAATCATCAATAGAAATTTTAAAAACATTCATTTTAAAATAATTTGTTAGAATGATTTTTAAAATTGAACTAATAGTTGTTTTTCCAGTTCCTTGCCCTCCTGCCAAACCAATTAAATAAGGTTTAGATTTTTTTGCTCTATTTGAAATCCAGAAACTTATTGGAATTAAAAATGATTTAATCATCTTTTCTTTATTTTTAAATTTTTCTTTGGAAGTTTCTTGAGATTTAATAAATTTAAAACAATCTTTGCTTACTTTTTTATAACAATCTACAACTGGTTGCATAAAAAGATTTATTGTTTTTGATCAAGAGGATGGTTTTTACCATCATTTACTGGCACATCATCAATTTCGAATGGCTCCACACCTTCTATGCAAGCAATATTTACACCATATATTTTTGGATTGCTTCTAGGTCTATTATGAGTATGAATTCCACAGATAGAGCAAAAATAATGCTTAGCTGTATTAGTATAAAACTGATAAAGTGTTAACTTATCCTCTCCTTTTGTAAGTTTAAAATCATCAGGACCAAGCACTCCAATAATGTAACCTTTTTTTTTACAAATCGAACAATTACAACGCATGATTTTTTCAACACCACCTATAGGAATTTTAACTTCAGCTTCAATTGCTCCGCAGTGACAAGTTAACTTTTTCATATTTTAATCTCCTAATAAAATTATTTATTAATAACTTTTAAATATTCTCCGTATCTTTTTAAACTTTCCTCTGGCCATGTTTTTTTAGGATCATACATCTTTTCAAAACAAATTACATCCTCTGCAAGGTTCAGCCATGGATCTTTATCTTTTGTAAAAATATGGACTTGTGGTGGAAAACTTTCTGAATTATCTAAAGTTTTAGTTCTAACTGTTAATCTACCAACAGCTGAGGCATAATCAGTATAAATATAAGTTCCACACTTGGTACAAAAATATGCATTAGAAGTGGCACCGCTTCCTGCTTTGAGTTCTGTTGATGCTAGTTCTCCTTCTATAATTAAAGTGTTGTCTAAAACGCTTGTATTAATCACATAAGAAGACCCAGTTATAATTTTGCAATCTTTACAATGACAAGCTTGTGTGAATAAAGGTTTCTTAGTAATTTTATATTTAACCTGGCCACAAATACATCTTCCAGTTAAGCTTTCATTTTTTTCCATTTATTATATTCAAACTATTTATGGTTAAAGTTATCCACATGTATACAACATGTGGTTTTGATGTTCACGTTTTGATTCACTTTTGATTCAGTTACAGACTCAAAATACAACCTGATTGACACTATTGAATAACTTAGATATTAATTAGAACAAAATAAGAACATTTATGAAGCTAACTATACCTTACTATTTACATAAAGCTGGTGCGGGTTTTCCGTCTCCTGCCACAGACTATATTGAAGAAGATATCGATTTAAATGTTCACTTAATCAAAAATGTTCCAGCAACCTTCATCATAAGAGTTCAGGGAAAATCGATGGTGGATGTGGGAATTAATGATGGCGATCTATTAGTTGTTGATAAGAGTTTAACACCAAAAAATTTCTCAACAGTTATTGCAAATGTTCATGACGAGCTAGTTGTTAAAAGTTTAGTTCAAGAAAGAGATAAAAAATTTTTAACATCAGGTTCTAAAGAATTTACAGATCGAATTTTAATTAATGAAGATGAAGATATATTTATTTGGGGAGTTGTAACTTATGTCATCCATTCAGTATACTAAAAAAATAGCACTTATTGATTGTAACTCTTTTTATGTTTCTTGTGAAAGATTATTTAATCCTAAGATAAGAAAAAAACCTGTTGTCGTTTTATCTAACAATGATGGTTGTATAATTTCAAGATCAACAGAAGCAAAAGCTTTAGGTATTAAAATGGGAGAGCCCTACTTCAAGGCAAAAGATATTATTATTAAAAATAGAGTTGAGGTTTTTTCATCTAATTATTCTTTATATGGAGATTTATCTAGAAGAGTGATGAGAACTCTAAAAAGATTTAACTCTGCTATTGAAGTTTACTCTATTGATGAGGCTTTTTTAGATTTATCGAATTTTTCAGATGATGAAGTTGAAAAGGTCGGAAGAGAAATTAGAGAAACAGTTTTAAAATGGACAGGTATTCCAACCAGTATTGGTATTGCTAAAACAAAAACTTTAAGCAAAGTTGCAAATCATATCGCAAAGAAAAAAAAGTCAGGTGTAACAAGTTTGATAGGAATTGAAAATATTGATCCTATATTAGAAAAAGTTGAAATTAACGATGTATGGGGTGTGGGAAGACAGTTAACAAAATTTTATCATAAAAACGGAATTTATAATGCAAAACAACTAAAGAATAAATCAAATACATGGATAAAGAAAAACTCTAATGTTTTGGGTTCAAGAACTGCAATGGAGTTAAGAGGAGTTCCTTGTATTGATTTAGAGACAACACAAACAAAAAGAAAAAGTTGTGTTGTATCTCGTTCTTTTGGTCAAAGAATTGAAAAATACCAAGAATTAAAAGAAGCAGTTGCAAATTATTGTTTGAATGCGTCTGAAAAAATCAGATCTGAGTCTTTAATTGCAAAGTCAATTACAGTTTTTGTTAGAACAAGTCCTTTTCAAAGTAGATTTGGATATTATTCGAACTCAAAGACAATAGATTTTGCGATTTCAACGAATAATAGTATTGAAATAGTTAAAACTGCTTTGGTTGCTTTAGACTCTATCTTTAAAAACGGTTATCGTTATCAAAAAGCAGGTGTAATGCTTACTGGTTTATCCAATGAAGATCGTAGTAAGAACCTATTTTATTCTGAAAAAGATGAGAAAATTAAGGGTTTAATGAAGTCTATTGATAACACTAACTACCGGTACGGAAGATCTACGCTAAGTCTTGCTAGCGCTGGTGTCCAAAAAAGATGGAATATGAGAAGAGAGCATTCTTCTAAAATAGATACAGCTGACTTCTATTTGCTACCAACAATTAGAGCTAATTGATTTTGATTTCAGGTAATGGCTTAGTCCATTTAATTGATTTAGTAATTTTTTTTCCGTAAGTAGGCATTCTATAACTGCTTTTTCTATATCTAACATATGAAATAGACTCTTTATTTTCTGATAAGTATGAGCATTTATCCTGATCTAAAATTTCCTCACATTTATCGCTGAAACCAAATTCTTTTACTGTTAAAGATTGTGTTGGAGTTTCATTTAAAAATGCATCTTTAAGCCATCGATAAAAACCCCATTTAAATGTATAACCATTACCTATGGTAAAGTTTGGACCATATACTTCAAAAACTTTCTTATTATCAACCCATGCTATTATCTCTCCGTTATCCTCTTTTGAAGCTAATATTTTGAAACTTACAGTTCTGTAATTTTTAAATTGATCAACAGTTCCCAAGGGAAATTTATATGAAATTTTATCAAAATTAGAATTTTCAGGATCGCCTTTTAAATAAAAAACTTCTTTAGTAAAGTTTAACTGATGAACAACAGAATTTCCTCTATATTCTAATTTCATCCAAGGCAAAAGTCTCGAATTTCCTTTATTAGCAATAACTTGAAAAAAACTTCCTCCTACTGCTGGATGTATTGGAAAATCATTTAGCTTAAATGTATATTTTACATAAACGGGCTTTTTAAATTTTCTTGGCTTTTTTTTATTTGCCATTTCCCATCTTTGATTTCTTGCACCTGTTCTTTCCCAATCTTTTTTATTTCCTTTAAATTTAGTATCTAAAGTAATTTTTATTGCCTTACCATCTGTGTCTTCAAAAATAGAAAGTGCTTTTTTTTTTGAAATAGATCTTGTATCATTTTTCAACTCTGAACTAGCTTTTCCTAATAAAACTTCCTTTTTTAAAAATTTGTAAGGGTTTTCAGATGCATTAGCAAAATGTGATAATAAGAAAAAAAATATTACAAACAAAAATTTTTTTAACATTAAAAAGGTCTTGGGTTATTTGGGTAGCCTAAATTTTTGCAAGTACTAGATTGTGGAGCAGTTTTACATAATACAACAACCCTAACTCCTTTAAGTTGTGATTGATCTGATAGTTGACTTATAATTTCATTACATCCACTCCATAAATCTTCACATTTGTCAGCTTTACCAACGTTAGAGTATCTAATTTTAAGATCTGGAACTTCTAAACCTTCATTGGTTGCCTGATGCATATGGTGTCTGTATGGTCCAAATTTAAATCTAACACTTGAGGCTCCTGCTAAAGTATCTCCGAAGTAACTGGATCTTAAAGTACCATCAATCCATAAATGCATAAAACCTTTTTCAGCCCACTTTATATTTAATAAAATATTTACCCACTTACCTTTTAATGGAGAAAAGTTAGGATCAAGATTAACAACATAATGTTCTGGATAAAAGTATTCAGCGCCCACCACTTCATTTTCATACGCTGTATAATTTGGAGAGTTAAAGTTCCATGTAAATCTATTATTTACAATGGCAAACGATCCATCATGGGTTTTTTCGCCTTTTCCGTAAAGTTTTTTAAAATCAAATAAAGATATCGTATGTTTATCAGTCCTAATATCCTCTGGAACAAAATAACCAACTCTATACCATTTTGTTTTATTTTTTTTTGTAGTTTCTTTGTAAGGTTCCATGATTTGAAATCTTTGAGCATGACCTTCAATGCCAAATCTTTTCCAATCAAGTTTATGCCCTTCATATGAATACTTTAAATCGAATTCTATTCCTTTTTCGGCAACGCCCATTCTATCCTCAAGCTTGTCAAAAAATTTATAAATATTCGGATTTTTAATATTTCTTGTATTAAAAACCATTTTGTTATCTGATTGAGCTTTTAGTACATAATTAGCAAAATCTTTCCTTTCTTGCTTTTTCATATTTGTATGCCATTTACCAGCGTACGAATATGATGGAATTAACAAGAGAGATAGAAGAATGATTAAAATTTTTTTCATAAATTATTTTGGTAAATTATTACAATCATGAAATAAGGCTGTTTTCTTACATTTTTTTCCACTTCTAAAAGAATCATAATAAGCAACTTGTGTTTTTACAGGAATTTTTCTTTTTCCATTGTAAATTCCAAAACGAAAACTAGGTCCCATTTTTTTTCCATCTTTTTTTCTTTTGAGCAACTTACCAAATGTTTTGCCTTTTGATTGATAAACTAATTTATCATTAATCCATAAATCAATGAAACCATCCTCTTTATCAGTCCAATTTACGTTCATTAAAAAATCATGCCATTTGTTGTGCAAAGCCTTTGTAGGTATAATTAATTCTCTTCCATACCCTTCGCATTGGAGCACTCCATCTTTTTCAATTGTAACTCCTTCTCTTTCTAATTTGAACACTATTGGTATTTCGGGACAATCTTCATCAAAACCAGAAGAATTAACTCTATTCAATTGCTTAGTATAGTCACTTGGCATTTTAAATTGTCCTAAGATTGTATAGGCAGGTCTAATATGATTTGTACCTTCGGGGATATACATAGACCATGCATACCAAACATTTCCTATATGCCCTTTTGCACTAGATGGATAATTTCCTTCAAAAATAACTTCACTCCGTCCAGCTTTATTAGATCTATCACAATCTCGTCGATGGCAATCACCATCTCTCATTTCAAAACGTAAAGAATATTTTCCATCTCTAACAATTTTTGTCTCATATCTTAAATTCCAAGGATTTGGCGCGATACGTCCATGTGTTTCAATTTTACCCCATGATCCTGTTTTCTCTGGCCATTTTATAAATTTCGAGTGTTTAAAAACATAATTTTCATCTAAATATTTTTTAGGCGGATCTTTTGCTTGAGCAAAAGATGATAAAATTAAAATAAAAAAGATAATTAAAAGTTTTTTCATTTTATACAATTAGCATTAAATCCAATTAGATTGTCTATGCCATACTTTGATCTTTTGGCTAAATAAGTAATATCTTTTTCATGTTTTATTCCAGTTACCATTTCCATTAAGGTATCAATAGCTATAGCCTCTTGATGTGTGTGCTTTCTAGCATTATGTTTTTTATATTGATTATTTTTTTGCTTACCATCGTATTTTCTTGAGGAGAAACTTTCATAATCAGTGATCCCTAAATTTAATACTTCTGCTGCTTTAGTAATTCTATTCATAACTGAGTCTGGAACTTTAGCCCCCCAATTTTTAGCTAAATAGATGTAACCTAAAGCTGAATTTAAACCATAAGAGTGATACCATAAGGCTCGAAACCCTCTAAAAGAATTGTTATTGATATAGCCATCATCATAAAACACTTCCTCTATATTTTTAAATCTAAAATTGAATTCTTTTGCTGCTAGTTTTTTATTGTTTGTCCAATGAGCATAAGCTAAGTTTGGAATTCCTCCGTTTCCCATTGCATAAAATCCTTTTTCTTTCTCTAAAAATTCTTCAGGCTTAATAAATTTTTTATGCATTTTTTTAATATACTTGTTAACAATTTTAATTTCTTTATCACTTAAGTAATCTTTAAGATAAATTGCTATCAGCAAATAATTTGTAAAAGCATCCCTTGCAAATTCATATGCATGATACCAGCAAGGTGCCTCGGGATTTCCATCTTTCCAACATTTTGGTTTCTTTTTTAACTCTTCTTTACCGATTGTATCTAGTAAAACATTTGCTTTAGCTATTTTAATCAATATTCCTTTAGCGGCATCAATGTCAGTTTTATCATTATTACCAATTGCATTATGGGTAGCAACAGCATATGAGCTCATTGGACCAGTTAGATTTAGGTGATTTACACTTCTAGAATTACCCAGCGCCCATTCACTCATCCAATCTAAACGTATTAAGCTTTCAATTCTAGCTTTTTTATATTTAGATTTAAAAGTCTCACCACCCACATATGAGCATGATTTAATCTTATCTATATAAAAATGTTTAGGAAAAGATATATCTTTAGATTTAACTTTTGCTTCAGCAGATAAACATAAAAATATACTTAATAAAATTAAGAAAATTTTTTTCATTAAATTTTAAATAATTTGTCAGATAAATCTTGGAGTTTATCTCCCCAGAAAATTTCTTTTTGAATTCTTTTAAAGTCTATATCAAAAACGGTAGACATTGCTGAAGCGTATACAGATCTAGCATCAATTGTTGAATTTAAATCTCTTCCTTCAAATAATTCCTTTCGCTTAAGTCCTGGCCAGTCTGTATAAACTTGAGATTTTTTTAAAAGACCACCTGCCATAAAAATTGCAGATCCATAACCATGCTCTGTTCCACGACCTCCATTTTGTTTAATTGTTCTTCCAAATTCTGTTAAAGTTAAAACTAGAGTATTTTCTATCTCTGATCCTAGACCTTTCTCTAAACTTTTAAAAATTGAATCCATTTCAATCAGACTATCTGAATGTGAACCATTCACACCGCCTTGTGCGGCATGTGTATCAAATCCATCAACTTCAAAAACTGCAACCCTTGGACCATTGATTTTTTTAAGTTCTAAACCTGCCTTATGGGCTAATGATGAATTCTTTCTAGACATAGAGTTGCCTCCATTATTCATCATAGATCTGTTAGCAATTATCTCCATCATATTTGCTAAGTCATGTTCGGATTTATCTGCATAAACTGATTTCAAAAGTTGCAAAAGTTCTGTTCTTGGAAGTCTTTTTTTTGAAGGATAAAAATTATCATTACTAGGAATTCCTCTAAGAAGTAGAGGCATTGGTAATGCCAATGCAAGACCATCACCTTTCAATTCTGCTAATTTCATTCCTCTTCCTAACCAACCAGTTTTTATGGAGTAAGGGATATGACCTCCAGTCTCCATTAAGTTTTGCCCATCAAAATGAGATCTTTTAGTATATGGAATATTTGTTGCATGAACAATTGCTCCCAGATTATTTTGCCACAAATTATGAAAATTTTTTAGTTTAGGATGAAGTGCGAAATCAGAATTTAACTTTAGTGTTTCATCTAAAATCAAATCTTTTCTTCTTTTCTCAAAATTCTTATCTCCAATTATTGGAACAGCACACAAACCATCCATTCCACCTCTTAACATTATAACAACGAGATTTTTTTTCTTGTCCGTATTTGCTAAAACTGGAAAATTAAAACCAGCTAAAAATAATGTAGTAGCTGAACCTTTTAAAAAATTTCTTCTTGATATTTTCATGACTTAAGTGTCTCCGGTAAATTAAATAATATTACATGTTTATGAACAAGCTCTTTATACTGATTTATAATTTGTAAAATTTCGCTTGGATTATCATAATTTTTTTCAATCATTTCTTCATAAAATTCATTTGTCTGTGACTTGCCTGACTTTTTGTAATAAGCCTCTCTTGCATAAACCAGCCTTCTAATTAGTAACTCTGGTGACATCCAATCCTCTGAAATATCTGACCACCCATTTGGTTGTTTTGCTAAATAAGGATGTTGTCCAAGCTCATCCATCAACCTTTCTAAAGCTCTTTGATCCTTAATCGGTTTATTTCCAAGTTGATAAAGATCCATAAATGAAGGAGATGGGATTAAATCAACATCAGCCATTTTGCTCATTTGTAATAGCCAGTTTTCTGGATTCTGAAATTTATTATATTTATCAGAATAATTAAAAGCAACTTCTACAGCGGCTTTGTGAACCTCTGGTAAAAAACCATCTGATTTTTCCCAAGCTTTTATAATCGGTTCCATCATTTCTTCAGTTGGGTTATCTGTGATTAAATATCTACAGAGTTTCATAGCAATAAATTTTCTACAGGAAGGATGATTAACAAGATCTGTAATTGCAACTGATAAACTTTTTCTACCTCTTTTATATTTTTTACCTAAAACTATTTTAGTACCAGGCTCATGAGCATCAGGGTTAAAATGAACATCTCCTGTCTCTAATCTTTTCTTTCCCCATTTAGGTCTCCATCCACTCATTATATATGCCATTTGAATTATATCTTCTTGTGTATATCCACATTCTGGGGAAACAGTGTGAAGTTCTAGAAGTTCTCTTGCATGATTTTCATTTACACCTTTTGTCTTTCCTTTCTCTCTTGCCCACCTTGCTTCTTGACTCTTAGGTCCTACGTTCTGGTCATTATCTAGATGATGTATCATTGACCAACCGATGGTTGCCTCTTGGGCCATTTTTTCAAAGTTTTGATTCATGTTAGCTCTAATAATCTCTCTTTGGTAAGCACCTGTTGTATACTGTGCCAAAAAATCTTTTTCACTGATTGCGAAATGATTTCCCCAGAAGTACCAAAGTTTTGCTAAAACTGGTGTTTCACTTTTTAATGCTTCTGAATACCTTATACAAAGTTCAAGGTTCCACCAAAATTTTTGACCAGTTGCATGCCTTAACTTATTTTTTTCCCTTTTGTAGCCTTCTTTGTCATTTTTAAATTTTTTTCTTAGAACTTTTCTATCTCCATAAACGTAATCTCGATAATAATTTCTAAGTTCTTTCTCTGGTAAAATTTTCCCCTTCCAAGAAAATTCAGGAATATCGTTCAATTGATTTGTTGCCCATATTAATGGGTCAGAGGGTATTTTATCGTCTGGTCCGAGTCCAAATGCTACTTTACGATAAAAATTTTTCATAAATAATTCTAAAATATACTATTTTAAAATGTCAATATCTGAAATATTTGTTAAACAATTATTAAATTCTGTCATATTTTCTCGTCCTGAGATTTTTAGAATAACTAGTCCAAAAATAATGATTAAAGCCAAAGGTATTGCTGTAATTACACTTATATAATCAGCAATTATTATTAAATATATCGCATAAAATGCTATTGATCTAAAGATCACCCCAGTTTTAAACACAGCGATAATCGCTAGAGAATGATTTATTAAGTTTAAAAAACTCATCTTGGAAGGACCAAAATATCTTGAGCCTCTTATTGATGGAGAATTAATTAAATTACTTTCAGTTTTTGCCAAAGATCCTGAAAAACTGCTCCAAGTTGCTTTCTCTTCAATTAATTTCTTAACAGTTTCCTTTGTAAGACAAGTGAAATTTCCAAATTTTATAAATTTTCCTGTAAATGTAAAAGTAATTATTTTGTGCAAAAAATAACAGATTTTAAAAATTAAACCTTCTGATCTTTTTACTCTTTCTCCAACAATACTTTTATTAGGATTATCCTTAATCTTTTCTACAAAGTTTTTGATCTCTTCAGGTCTATCTTCTCCATCACCATCCATAGGTATCACATAATCAAAATCTTCATTTTCTGAAATATGTTTTAGTCCAGCAGCAATGCATCTTGCATGGCCCCTATTATTTCTCATATTTATTAATTTTAGAGATTTAATATTTGTTAAATTTGTATTTTCTAAATTTTTTTCTTCTGTTGATGCATCATTAATTATTATTACCGAAAATGAAGCATTCAAATTAGAAATACTGCTATCAATTTCTTCAATTAATTTTGATGTAGATCTAAAGTCATTAAAGACTGGAATTAATATTATAATATTCATTAACTCACAGAACCTATTAACCTAAATAAAGAGGCAAAAAAACCATAACCTGAAAGTTCTATTAAAGCAATTATTCCAATAATGAATAAAAGTTTTTTATTTTTTTGGTTCAATTGAAATTTCATTTATATTTTATACACTCCATATCTTTATTGCACATGTAAATATCCTTTGAACTATAAATCCACTTTGGTCTTTCTGGAAGATGATAAGATATATTACCTGCAATCCACTCATTACCCTTAACATATTCCATTTTTCCAAGATCAATTGCTTCTGTTTCATAAAAATTTTTAGCCTGTTTAGCTAAATTTTTTCCATTAAAATCAGTTCTTTTGTCAGTTTTTGAAATAGAAACATATGCATATAAAATTGGGGAAATTAAAAATAAGACTAAAAAGAGAGAAGTAAAAGCTTTCATTTTTTCAAAATTAATCTCAGATTTGAAAATATAAACAAATAGCAAACCAAAACTTATATAAAACGGTGTCATCCACATAGTTCTTATTTTAACACCCATAGTAAAAGATGTTAAAAAAATAAATAAAAGAGGGATTAAGTTTATTGATAACAAAAATAATAATTTATCGTCATTCAAATTAATATTTATTTTAAATTTTTTTATTAATACTAAAATCATAAGTAGTAATGGTATCAATATTCCAATTTGTTTTAGTAAAAATATAAATGGGTGCATTAAATGATTAAAAATATTAACTTCATCTGATCCAGTTCTCATTAGTCCATAAGTTATAGTTACATAATCATTCTCAGATAGCCAAATAACATGAGGAGATAAAATTAAAAAGAATGGAATTAAAGATACCAAACACTTAAAATTTGTTTTTTTGTTAATGATTAAATAAATTAAAAGAACAGCTATTGCTAAACCTAAATAGACAAATAAATATTTAGAAAGAAACCCAAGACCAGCAAAAAGACCAAGGAATATCCAATCTAATATTTTATTACTTTTAATTCCTTTCCATAAATAAAAGATGGAAAGTGACCAAAAAGGAATAAGACATACGTTCACATTAAATTCAGGTGTGGTGAAGTTATAGAAGTATATTCCTTCTAATAACAATACAGATAGTAAACAATAAATTTTATTTTCAAAAAAATCCTCTGCTAACTTAAAAATTACAAAGAATGAAACTACAATACAAATTTGACTTAACAAATAGTACGCCCAATCTTGTGGTCCAAATATAAAATAAATTATTTCTGGTAAAAAAGCACTCATTGGAGGATGTTTATTAAATCCCCAGTCAAGGTTGCTTCCCCACGCTAAGGCTTCTATTGTATCTAATGGCAAATTATGATTTGTAAAAGTTGGAATCAACGTCCAGATCAATAAGTGTGATGCAATAAAAATATAAAATATATTGTTTATATTCTTTTTATAAATGGCCATTTTTATTAATTTATACAATTAATGCATTCTTGACACTTAATAAATGATGAATATATTCACCAGATTTATAAAATTGAGTATGGTAAAGATCTCTAAAAAATATATTCCAAAAGAAACTGAAAAATACATGTGTGCAAAACATCTTGCATATTTTAAACAAAAATTAATGGACTGGAAAAAAGATCTTAAGAGAACAAATAATGAAGCAATATTCAATGCTTCGATGGATGATAACAGTGCTTCAGCAGACATTGTTGATCAAGCGAGTTCATATACAGAAAAAAATGTTGAAATGAGAGCGATCAACAGACAAATAAAATTAATTTCAAAAATTGATGGAGCTTTGAAAAAAATTCAAGACGGAACATATGGCTTTTGTGAGGAAACTGCAGAACCAATTGGACTTAAAAGATTAATGGCAAGGCCAGTTGCAACATTATGCATATCAGCTCAAGAGAAACACGAAAAAGAAGAAAAAGTTTACGCTGATATTTAAGGATAGTCTATTTCAGCATCTTTATTTAACGCTTTAAATCCTTTAATAACAGCTGGACGTTTTGCAATATCTAAAAACCATCTAGATAATCCCTTAAAGTTTTCTAATCCAATATCATGTCTTTTGTGCCTTGCTATCCAAGACCATGTCGCAATATCAGCAATAGAATAGTCTTTACCTGCTAAGTAATCACTTGATGACAGTCTTGTTTCTAAATCTTCATATAACTTTCTAGTTATTTTAAAATATCTTTCCTCTCCCCATTCACTTTTTCCCTGGTGATAATAATGAAACTGATGATGTTGACCTATCATTGGACCAATCAAACCCATTTGAGCCATCAACCACTGATTTATCTCTAATCTATTATTTTCTGGATAAAACATTTTACTTTTTTCACCCAAATACATCAATATTGCTCCTGACTCGAATATTGACTTTTTATTATCGTGATCAGTGATCACTGGTATTTTATTGAAAGGACTAATTTTTTTAAATTCAGGTTTATGTTGTTCACCTTCGTTTAAGTTTACTTTAGTAATTTTGTAGTCAAAGCTTATCTCTTCTAACATTATGCTAATTTTCCAACCATTAGGAGTATCGGCTGTAAATAGCTCGATCATTATTTCACACCTAATCTGTCTTTTATAGTGTTAGATGCAGTAGTAAATTCAAACCTATATTTCTCATTAGGTCTCGCATATTTAAAACATCCTCTGGCAGCTAAAGCTCCCTCATGAAAACCAGATAATATTAATTTTAGTTTTCCTGGATAATTACAAATGTCGCCAATAGCAAAAATACCCTTTTTATTAGTTTCAAAATTTTCTGTATTAACTGGTATTGTTTTTTTATCTAAATTTAGTCCCCATTCCGCAATTGGGCCAAGTTGCATTATTAAACCAAAAAAGCCTAAAACATAGTCAGCCTTTAGAGTTTTGCTTTCACCTTCTTCGCTTTTAATCTCCACTTCCTCTAAAGAGCCATTGCCTCTCACATCTTTAATTGAGTACTTTGTAAATAAATTAATTTTATTTTTTTCACTAAGTTCTTTTATTTTTTGAACGCTTGCAGGTGCTCCTCTAAACTCATCTCTTCTATGTATAAGAGAAACTTTTGAAGTACTTGAAAGTTCAATTGCCCAGTCAAGCGCGCTATCTCCACCTCCAAAAATGACTACTGATTTATCCTTAAAAATACTTTTGTCTTTGATTGAGTATAAAACTGTTTTACCATCAAACTTTTCTGCACTCTTTGTTGGAAATTTTCGTGGTTCAAAAGATCCCACTCCCCCAGCAATTACTACATTTGGTGTGTTAAACTCTTTGCCATTAGTTGTTTTTACTATCCAGCTTTCATTTTCTTGTCTTAGTTCTTGAACTCTATCATTTAAATGAAAGTTAAAGTTAAAAGGTTTTATTTGTTTAATTAAATTGTTAGTAAGCTCTTCTCCAGTGCATTCAGGAACCGCGGGAATATCATAAATTGGTTTATCTGGATAGAGTTCAATACATTGTCCACCGATTTTATCTAAGTTATCAACTATTTCACATTTCAAACCAATGATACCTAATTGATGCGCACAAAATAATCCTGTTGGGCCTGCACCAATTACCACAACATCAGTTTTAATCATTAAACCTGTTTCTCCGGCATGTATACACTTAGACCATCTAGGTCATCAGAGACCATAATTTGACAACTAAGCCTACTTCTTGAATTTGGTTCATAGGCTTGATCAAGCATATCATCCTCACCCATTTCTTTTTTTGGAAGTTTATCATACCAATCTTCTTTGACATAAACATGGCATGTAGCACAAGACATGCTGCCACCACAATCTGCATCAATTCCTGGGATATCGTTTTGAACAGCACCTTCCATAACAGTCAGACCATTTTGGACTTCGACTATATGTTCTTTGCCGTTATGCTCGATGTATTTGATATTTGCCATTCAGTTTATATAAGCACAAAAAAAAATAGGGCAAGTAATTAAACTTGCCCTATTTTATATCTTAACTAACTGTTACTATGCTCTTCTTGTAGAGTTAGAAACTGCACAAGACCAGATAATTAAACCAAATGCGATTTTATTAACAAAGTCTGCTAAGTTATAGATAACGTTTAATGCGTTAGCATCAATTCCACCTGTTAGGTAACCAAAAATGTAACCTAATGGGTAAATTGCCCAACCTACAGTAACAATCATTCTTAAAGCTCCAAATGCAGTTACTAAAGCTTTATTTCCAGATTTAGCAGCAACTTTTCCTGCTTCTCCAGAAAAGATTTCATAAAGAATGTAAATCCATCCAGCCATACCGATTATGAAACCTAGTGTAGCGTTAATGAATCCAGCTTCTCCAAGATATCCACCTATTAACATAACTAGTGAACCAATTAAGATTCTCCAGAATATGTTTGTGTCAACTTTTCTTACTGCTGAAAGAATTAAGTAAAATTCTACTAGCTGTAGCGGTACAGTAATTAACCAGTCAATGTATCTGTAAACAGTTGGAGTATCACCTGTTTCAACCCATACTGCTCTCATATACATATAGTGAATAAATGCTATACCAGTTACTAATCCAGCTACGTTTACTGATTTTCTCCATTGAGAACCGACATTAGCCTGTTCCATAAAGAAAAACGCTGTAGCTGCTAACATACCCATTGAAATTAACCAAAACGAAATACCTACGAAATCGTCTGTAGCTAAAAAGGCTGTTGCTGCGTTAGCTGCCGTAGTTGCTCCGAAAAGCACTGCCGCTAAAGCTAACATTTTCATTGTCTTCATAAAAAACTCCCTCATAGTTAGTTTTTTTTATTAGTTTAAATTTAAACTACAGACTAACCTAATGATTAGTCTAAAGTTAGGGTTAGATAGCAAAAAAAATTAGTTTATTGAAGAGTTTTTGACCTCTAAAAAGTATTGATTTTACTTACTTTGTGAAATTAAATACAACCTGTTACATAAAATCATTATAAAAGTGAATCAAAAAACAAATCAATATGGCAGACAAATTTAACAAAATTTATCAAGAATCAATCCAAAATCCTGAGAAATTTTGGCAAAATGTGTCCGAGGATATCTTTTGGTTTAAAAAACCATCAAAAATTTTAAACAAATCTAAACCTCCATTTTATAAATGGTTTGAAGATGGGGTAACTAACACCTGTTATAACGCAATTGATACTCACGTTGATCAGGGTAATGGTGATAAGACAGCCCTAATATATGACAGCCCTATTACAAACAATAAAGCAAAGTTCACATACAATGAATTAAGAAATAGAATCTCAAAATTTGCTGGTGCACTTGATAATCAAGGTATAAAAAAAGGTGACAGAGTAATCATTTACATGCCAATGATACCAGAGGCCGTTATAGCGATGCTCGCTTGTGGAAGAATTGGGGCAATACACTCTGTTGTCTTTGGTGGTTTCGCATCAAATGAGCTAGCAAGTAGAATTGATGATAGCAAAGCAAAGATTTTGATTACTGCTTCTTGTGGATTTGAGCCGGGTAGAACAGTTGAGTATAGACCTTTAGTTGACGGAGCACTTAAACTTGCAAAACATAAAGTTGAAAAAGTAATTTTCTTTCAAAGAAAAGACCATGAGGTAAAACTAAACTCTCCACTTGAGATAAGTTGGGAAGAATCTTTGGTAAATGCAAAAGATAAAGATTGTGTTGAAATAGGAGCTAATGAATTTGCTTACATTTTATACACATCAGGAACTACTGGAATACCAAAAGGTATAGTAAGAGATGTTGGTGGTCACATTGTTGCTCTCAAGTGGACAATGAAGAATATTTACAATGTAGATAAAAATGATGTTTGGTGGTCTGCTAGTGATATTGGGTGGATAGTAGGACACTCATATATTGTTTATGCCCCTCTGTTCAAAGGATGTACAACTGTTTTGTTTGAGGGTAAACCAGTTGGAACTCCTGATGCAGGAGTTTTTTGGAGAATAATTTCTGAATACAATATAAAATCTTTGTTTACAGCTCCTACAGCTTTCAGGGCAATTAAAAAAGAAGACCCAGATGGAAAATTTTTTTCTAAATATGACTTGAGTTCATTTGAGTCATTGTTCTTAGCTGGAGAGAGAGCTGATCCTGATACTTTGAAGTGGGCAGAAAATCTTTTAAATGTTCCAGTCATTGATCACTGGTGGCAAACTGAAACTAGTTGGGCAATAAGTTCAAACTGTACTGGTATAGAAATGCAAAAAACTAAATACGGTTCAGCATGCAAAGCGGTACCTGGTTATGATGTAAAAATAATTAAACCAGACCATTCAATTGCAAAACCAAATGAGATGGGAGATATAGTTGTTAAGTTACCCTTGCCACCAGGAACTTTTCCTACACTTTGGAATGCAGATAAAAGGTATGAAGAAAATTATATGTCTAATTATAAAGGTTACTATCAAACGTATGATGCAGGACATATTGATGAAGATGGTTACATATGGATTATGTCAAGAACTGACGATATTATTAATGTTGCTGGGCATAGATTATCTACAGGAGCAATAGAAGAAGTTTTATCTGAGCATCAGTCAGTTGCAGAGTGTGCCGTTCTTGGAATTGCAGATAAATTAAAAGGACAATTACCTATAGGCTTAGTTGTTTTAAAATCCGGAGTTGAAAAAGAAAATGATACTATCTCCCAAGAGTGTATTAAGATGGTTAGAGATAAAATTGGACCAGTCGCGGCATTTAAAGTTGTAATAGTAATTAAAAGATTACCCAAAACAAGATCTGGAAAAATTTTAAGAGGAACTATAAGGAAAATAGCTGATGGTGAGGATTATAAAATGCCAGCAACAATCGATGATCCTACAATTCTAGATGAAATTACTCAAAGTTTAATAGAAAACAAAATTCTCAAAAACTAAATTTATCTAATCTTTAAATTTAATTGGTTTTCCAGATGGTTCTCCTATAATTTTTCCATCTTCCATTTTAATGTCTCCATTTATAATTGTATAAACTGGAGTTCCCTTAAACTTGTATCCATCAAATGGCGACCAACCACACTTACTCTCTATTTTATCGTTTTTAATCTCAATAACTTTATTCATATCTACAATTGTAAAGTCTGCATCATATTTTTCTTTTATAAAACCTTTACCTATAATTCCAAATATTTTAGCTGGATTCTCACAAACAAGGTTCATTAGCTGTTCTAGAGATAATTTACCATCATTTACATGATTAAGCATCACAGGCATCAGGGTTTGAACTCCTGGCATTCCAGATGGCGTATCAGGATACTCTTTGTCCTTATTCACTTTTAGATGTGGAGCATGATCAGAGCCAATTGTATCGTTGTAATTATTTCTTACCGCGTACCACAAACGATCATAATGACTTTTATCTCTTAATGGCGGGTTCATTTGAGCGTAAGTTCCAAGTTTATCATAGCAGTCAGGTGCATACATGGTTAAATGCTGTGGAGTTATCTCAAAAGTAATATTTCCTTTGTTCTGAGATAAAAAATCTATTTCCTGTTTAGTGGTAATATGTAAAATATGTGCTTTCTTACCTAATCTTTTTGCAATTTTAACAATTTTTCTTGTCGATGAAATTGCGCATTCTTCATCTCTCCATATTGGATGAGAATGTACATTTCCTTTTTCTCTTAATTTTTTTCTTAAATTTAAAATATCTTCATCCTCTGAATGAACTGCAACAATTTTTGACGTGCTCTCAAAGACTTTTTCTATATCTTCCTCTTTATGTACTAACAAAGTTCCTGTTGATGAGCCTGCAAATAATTTAACACCACAACACCCTTCTAAGCCTTTAAGACTTGCTAATTCATTTTGATTAGTAGGAGTGGCTCCAAAATAAAATGCATGATTACAAAACATTCGATTTTTTGCCAAATCTATTTTTCTCTGAAATTCTTTTTGATTTGTGGTTGCTGGATTAGTATTAGGCATTTCAAAAACTGAGGTTATACCTCCAACTATTGCTGCTCTACTACCAGTATGTAAATCCTCGGTATCTGTTGATCCTGGTTCTCTAAAATGTGTTTGTGTGTCAATACAACCAGGCAGAACTGTAAGTCCGCTTGCATCGATTATCTGGCTTGCTTCTTCTTCTATTTTTCCAATCTTACTAATCTTGCTATTTTGAATACCTATATCAACATCTTTTAAATCTTTATCAATATAGCATTTTCCATTTTTAATAATAAGATCTAACATATTTAAAAAAAGTAATTATATCATTTGTTATAGTATTACAATATGAATAGAAGTAGTGTTTACATTTTAGAGGATAGAGGTCTTCTTTACATAAATGGAGAGGAAGCAAAAAGATTTTTACAAAATATAATTACAAATAATATTGAAATCGTATCAGAAGATAGAAGTTGTTTTTCAGCTCTTTTGACTCCACAAGGAAAATATCTTTACGATTTTATAATTATTAAACATAAATCAGGCTTTTTTTTAGATTGTGAAAAGGAAATTATCGATGATTTATATAAACAATTAAATTTATATAAACTAAGGTCAAAAGTTGAGATATTAAATCTTAGTAATGAGTTTGTTGTTGCAAATCTAAATAAAGAAAAATTTTTAGAAATAGAAAGTTCTAAAAATGAAGAAGGTTTTACAATAAAATTTAGAGAGGATCCTTTACTTTTAGATCCAAGATCCAAAGAATTAGGAGCTAGATTAATTATTAATTTAGAAAAACTGTATTTATCATTAAAAAAATTAGGATTAGAAGTTTCAGATGTTAATGAATATTATAATCTTAGTCATGAGTTGGGTATACCTCAAATTAATACCAGAAATCTTCAGGATAAAATTTTTGGAATTGAATGTAACTTTGAAGAACTAAATGGAATAGATTTTCAAAAAGGTTGTTATGTTGGGCAAGAAAACACAGCAAGAATTAAGCTTAAGGATAAATTAAATAAGAGATTGTTTGCAATTAAAGTTTTAGATGGTGAACTCAATAGTGAAGAAATAACTTTTGAGAATAAGAATATTGGAAAGTTATTAATCAATAATAAAAACCCTTTTGCTTTATTAAAATTAGAGAATAAAAAATTTAATTTTGACGCAAATTTAAAATGTGGAGATGCAAGTATTAAAGCTATTAAACCAAGTTGGGTTTAAATTATTTAATATACTTAGATAAATCTGGCTTGAAATAATTAGGACCTTTCATCACCTTACCGAATTCATTAAATATGGGCTTGCCATCTTTTCCTAACTTACTCATATTTGAATTTTGAACCTCGTCAAAACATTTATCTAAATCAATACCAAACGCATGCCCCGCTCCATAAGTAACGTATAATATATCTGTTAAAGCATCAGCAACCTCTGTTAAATTTTTTTCAAATATGGCTTGTTTAAGCTCTTCAAGTTCCTCACTAATAAGTGATATTCTCAAAGAATTAATCTTTTCAGTGCCTAAACTTGATGAAACTTTTACTTCTTGATTAAAAGTTTTCATAAAGAAACCAACCTTTTCAAAATTTGTCATTTTACTCCTATATGATTTTAATATTTTTTAATGTATAAATATCTCAATATACTCTCAAAATTAGATAATGAAATTCAGAAAAGAATATGACAGCATAGGTTCTATAAATGTACCTGTGGATAAATATTGGGGCGCATCAACACAAAGATCAAAGAAGTACTTTGATATTGGAGATATATTCGTTAGGCCTAAATTAATTAAATCTATAGCTATAATTAAAAAAGCTGCCGCAATAACAAATTTTAAAAATAAAGATATTAATTCAAAGATTTTTAAATCAATAGTTCGAGCTGCAAATGAAGTAATCTCTGGGAAATTAGATAATCATTTTCCACTTAAAGTTTGGCAAACAGGCTCAGGTACTCAAACTAATATGAATGTGAACGAGGTAATATCTAATAGAGCTATTGAAATCTTAAAAGGAAAAAAAGGCACAAAAAAACCTGTTCATCCAAATGATCACGTAAACAAATCACAATCAACTAACGATGTATTTCCAACTGCAATGCATATCGCTATAGCAATGGAAACTAAAGAAAAACTATTACCAAGTTTAGAATTATTAAATAATGAATTAAAAAAAAAAGTAAGAAAGTTTAGTAAAATTGTAAAAATTGGAAGAACACACCTTCAAGATGCAACACCATTATCATTAGGTCAAGAATTTTCAGGTTATCAATCTCAACTAGATGAGTGCATTAAGAGAATTAAAGTTTCGCTAAATGAAATATATTACTTAGCTCAAGGCGGAACTGCTGTTGGGACTGGAATTAATACAAAAAAAAATTTTGATAAAAAAATAGTCAATGAAATTAAAAAAATAACTAAACTGCCATTTAAACCTGCGAAAAATAAGTTTGCAGCATTAGCTGCACACGATGCAATAGTAAACTATTCTGGAACATTAAATACAACAGCAGTTTGTTTAATGAAGATTGCCAATGATATAAGATTTTTAGGATCAGGACCCAGAGCTGGATATGGTGAATTGATACTTCCAGAAAATGAACCAGGATCCTCTATAATGCCTGGTAAAGTAAATCCTACTCAATGTGAAGCTGTAACAATGGTTTGTGTTAAAGTAATTGGAAATCATAATGGGATTACCATGGCCGGATCACATGGACATTTTGAACTTAATGTTTTCAAACCTCTAATAATTCATAATGTACTTCAATCCATAAAATTATTATCTGATAGCACAAAAAGTTTCGGGAAATATTGCATTTCTGGATTAAAGGCAGATAAAAATAGAATTAAAGAATTAGTAGACAATTCTTTAATGCTTGTAACTGCTTTATCACCAGTAATTGGTTACGATAATGCAGCCAAAATCGCAAAAAATGCTTTAAAAAATAAAACTACTCTTAAAATTGAGGCTATGAGAACAGGCCTTATTAATGAAAAAGATTATGATAAAATTGTTGATCCACTTAAAATGATTAGACCTTTCTAATTACTTAAAATTCTTTTAACTATTGATTTAAATTCTTGAGGTTTTTTAAAATAATAAGGTAAATCGTCCTTTGTTTTATGAAGGTTATCTAATTGATTAATTTTTATATCAAAGATTGAAATCAAGTCTGTGCTTATGTTTTTATTAATTTTAAAATATATTTTATCTAGTTTTTCGATTTCTTTAAAATTTAATTGAAATTTCTTTGCGAAATTTCTCTTGTTTTTGATAGTAATAACATTTGATGAATTAAATATTATTTCTCCATCCTCATTTTCATATTTGATGTCAGACATAATCGAAGCCGCATTTCCTAGATTAAATACTGCTTTATTTAAAACAATAGATCTTTCTGAAATTTTAAAGTTTATTAAACCATCACTTATAATTTCATTTTTAAGATTGGTTAAGGAAAATTTTAAGTCTCCATTTAAATTTCCTATCAAATCAGTTTTTAAATGAAGTATTGAGTAAACTAAATCATCAATTAAAAAATTTAAATTTTGCGTATTCAAAATTATATTTGAATTTAAATAAAATGGTTTTAATTCAATTATAGTGTCTAATTTTATATCATTGTTATTATTTGGTGATTTTAAAGTTAAAGTATTATTTTCAAATTGATACTTAACTTCAATATCCTGGTTTAAAAAATCTATGAATGTTGATCCTTTAAAGTTTAAACTATTTTCATAATTTAATATATTTTTAATAAATATATTTGGATTTTTAAAATCAATTTCTGTTTGTGAATTAAATTTTGAAGTAAATTCTTTTTTCCAACTAGATACAAAATCTAAGTCAAAAATATTTCCATTGATATTTAATTTTTTAATGTTGTCATTTTGAGAAGTTATAAAAACTAATTTTTTTATTGGAGAAATGACAATTGTCTCACCACTTTCATCTAATATAAATATTTTACTTTTTTTGATATGAATTGGTTTGCTTTTACTATAATGAAAATAATTTCTCAAAATATTATATTCTTTTTTTTTAATTGAAAAATTATTCTCTTGTAATTCAAGTTTTTCGAAACTTATTTTAGATTTTGGATACAATTTATTTGTGTCTAGAAATACTTTTAATGATTCAATGTCAATTGACATTTCCCGACCACTCTTATCATCTAATAAAAAGGATGAATTATTAATTAACAAATGTGGTTTTGGCAATAATTGATACTTTATGTCACCATTTATATTTATTTTAAAATCGAAATTTGTGTAAAATTTTTTCTCAATGATGTTTTCTATACTTTTATAATTAAATAAAACTGGTATTGATAAATAAATGCCAAACAAAAAAAATAGTATAATTAATAAAAAAATACTTTTTACAAATAACGAGAGTTTGCCTGTTTTTTCCATTGATTTAATATCGCTTAAATTAAAAAAAAATAAACGATGAATTTTGATTATTTAGCAAATCTCAATAAAAGTCAGGAAGAAGCTGTTTTGCATTTAAATGGCCCACTTTTAATTGTTGCAGGTGCAGGATCTGGTAAAACAAGAGTTTTAACATCAAGAATTGCACACATAGTAAAACAGCATAAGGCATTTCCAAATCAAATATTAGCAGTAACTTTTACAAACAAAGCAGCAAAGGAAATGCAACTAAGAGTTTCTAATTTTTTAAAAAAAGAGGCAACAGGTCTTCCTTGGTTAGGAACTTTCCACTCAATTAGCGCCAAAATATTAAGAAAACACGCAGAGGCGGTTGAACTAAAGTCAAATTTCACAATTATTGATCAAGATGACCAAGTAAGATTAATTAAAAATATTTGTAAATCAGAAAATATAGATACAAAAAAAATATCTCCCAGATATATTTTGGCAATAATTGATAAATGGAAAAATAAGGGTTTTTATCCAAATGAGGTAGTACTAAAACGAAAGGATGTATTAGAAAAAAGCTTTCTTAGTATTTATAAAATATATCAAAAAAAACTTATTGATTTAAATGCTGCTGATTTTAGTGACTTAATTCTTCATACTGTAAAAATTTTTGAAAAGAATAAAGATATTTCAAAAATGTATTCTAAAAAGTTTAAATATATCTTAGTTGACGAGTATCAAGACACAAACTTTATTCAAAGTGAGTGGCTTAAGTATCTCGCAGAGTATAATCAAAATATTTGTTGTGTTGGAGATGATGATCAATCAATATATAGTTGGAGAGGTGCTGAAATTAAAAATTTTCTTCAATTTGAAAATGTTTATGAAAATACTAAAATTGTAAGACTAGAAAAAAATTATAGATCTACTCAAAATATTTTAAGTGTTGCGTCAAATATAATTGAAAATAATCAAAATAGAGTTGGAAAAAAACTTTTTACAGACCAAGAAGATGGTGAACTTGTATCTTTAAATTGTTTCAGAAATGTTAAAGATGAAGCGATCGAAATTGGCTCTAATATTGAGGATTTCAAAAATAAATTCTCATTAAACCAAATTGCAATACTGGTAAGAGCTATTTTTCAAACAAGAGAGTTTGAAGAAAGATTTTTAAAAATTGGAGTACCTTATAGAATTATAGGAGGTATAAAATTCTATGAAAGAGCAGAAGTAAAAGATTGTGTAGCGTATTTAAAGACTGTTTATCAACCACAAGATGATTTATCATTTGAAAGAATTCTAAATGTTCCAAAGAGATCTATTGGTGATACAACAGTAAAAGCAATTAACAATTTTGCTAAACTAAACAAGTGTTCCCTAGAGGTAGCCTCTAAAAAATTAATAGAACAAAATAAAATTAAACCTAAAACGAAAATAGGACTTAATTCATTATTAAATCTTTTAACTAAATGGAGAAATGATTTAAATAAAAAAATGAATCATAACAAACTGTTACAAACAATTTTAGATGAGTCAGGATACAGTGAAATGTTAAAAAATAAGAAGGATATAGAAAATGAAAATAGATTAGAAAATATAAAGGAATTATTAAATGCAATGAAGGAATTTGATAACTTAGAAAGTTTTTTAGAGCATGTTGCGCTTGCGACATCACTGGATCAAGATTGGCAGAGTGAGAAGGTGAACTTGATGACAATTCATGCGTCAAAAGGCTTGGAGTTTGATGTAGTATTCTTGCCAGGATGGGAAGAAGGGTTGTTTCCTCACCAAAAAAGTATTGAGGAAAAGGGTGAAAGTGGATTAGAGGAAGAAAGAAGGTTGGCTTATGTTGCAATTACTAGAGCAAAAAAACTTGCTAAAATATCATTTTCTATGAATAGATTTTATCAGGGTGATTGGATTGATAGTATGGCATCTAGGTTTGTTGATGAACTGCCAGATGATTATATAAAAAAAAATAACAATTTTTTGGACGAACAAGAGGAAGATTTTGAATTTAATCAAGATATAGATTTTAATGATGATAGTGAAATTAGAAGTCCAGGGTGGATACGATATCAAAAAAAATTAAAATGAGCGTTGAAATAAACAAAATCATCAACTCTAATAACTTGGATGGATATATTCTGCCAAAAAACGATCATTATTTTACAGAATATTCTAAAATAAATAATCTGAAATCAATTTCAAAATTTTCTGGATCAGCAGGCTTTGCAATTTTTTTAAAAAACAAAAGGTATTTATTTGTTGATGGAAGATACACTATTCAAGCAGAAAAGGAGTCTGGTAAAAATTTTAAAATTTGTGAGATTCCTTATGTTTGGCCTAAAAACATACTAAAAAAAAATATAAAAGTTGGTTTTGATCCAAGTCTTTTCACAAAAGAAACATTAAATAAATATTTTGGAGATGAATACTCTCTAATTCCATTAAATTATAAATTTAAAAATAAGAAAATAAACAAAGAAAATAATTTATTTTTTAGCTTGGATGCAAGTGTTGCAGGCGAAAGTGTTACTAAAAAAATAAATCTTTTAGTAAAATTGATGATAAAAAAAAAGATTGATTATTCGTACATAAGTGCTGGGGAAAATATTTGTTGGCTTCTTAACATTAGAGGAAAAGATTTGCCAAATTCCCCCATAGCTAATTGTAAAATAATAATTTCTAAAGAAAAAAAAATTTTTTTTTTCGCTAATAAAAGTAAAATATACAAAATTAAGAAAACTTTAAAAAAATATAAAATATATTTTTTAGAAGAAAATAGAATTTTAGAATCTTTGATAAAACTTAAACAAGGAAATTTTTGTATTGATAGCAAAACATGTTCAGTTTTTGAAGAAGGCTTAATAAATTTTAATTTTAAAATAATTGAAAGAAAGGACCCAATTTACATTTTAAAATCTCTTAAAAACAAAATCGAAATAAAAAATATGATTAATGCACACATTGAGGATGGTATAGCCTTAACAAAATTTCTATATTGGGTAAAAAATCATAAAATAAAAAGTCTAACAGAAAAAAAAATTGAGAAAAAATTAGAGAATTTTAGAAAAGAAAATAAAAATTATTTATATCCTAGTTTTGATACTATTACAGGATCAGGACCAAATGGAGCAATAATTCATTATAGATCCACTAAATACTCAAACAGAAAAATAAAAAAGGATGATTTGTTACTTATTGACTCTGGTGGACAATATAAATGGGGGACAACAGATGTAACTAGAACAGTGTGTTTTTCTAATGTTCCGAATAAAATTAAAGATATATTTACAAGAGTATTAAAAGGACATATCGGTGTTGCCTTATCAGATATAAAAAAAGAGAGAAATGGACATAATATTGATAAAATTGCAAGAAAAAGTCTAAATTCTGTAGGCCTTGATTATCGACATGGAACGGGACACGGAGTTGGAGCATTTCTTAATGTTCATGAAGGACCACAAGGAATATCAAAAAATAACTATGTAGATTTAAAAGAGGGTATGATTTTAAGTAATGAACCTGGATTTTATAAAAAAAATGAATTTGGTATAAGAATTGAAAATTTGGTTTTTATAAAAAATTATAAATCAAAACTATTTTTTGAAAATCTTACTTTAGCACCAATAGATATAGATTTAGTTAACTTTAAAATGCTCAATAAAAATGAAAAAAATTACTTATTTAAATATCACTTAGATGTTTATAATAATATTTCTCCTTTTTTAAAAAAAAATGAAAAAAGGTGGTTGGCGAGATTAATTCAGTAAATTGAGCCACTCTTTTTGAGATAAAATTTTAATTCCTAATTCCTTAGCTTGTTCAACTTTTCGATTTGTTGGTTTTTCGCCAATAATTAAGTATTTTAGTTTTTTATTAACTGAGCTTACAACAGATCCTGAATTTTTTTCTATCAGTGATTTGGCTTCGGCTCTACTTATACCTGATAATTTTCCGGTAAACATAAATGTATTGTTTAGAAGCTTTCCATTTTTATTTAATTTAATGTAAGAAATACTTAATATCGAGGATAATTTTTCAAAAACACTATAATTTGATTTGTTATTAAAAAATTTATTCAATGATTTTATTTGAGTATCTCCAATTCCGTCAATATTTAAAAATTCGTTAAATTTGTTTTTTTTAACATAGCTCATAAAATTTTGAATAGACTTTGTGTATTCTGCTATTAATTTGGCATTTTCTATACCTATATGTCTAATCCCAATGGCATATAAAAATCTATCAAAAGAAACTTTTTTTGATTGATCAATAGAATATTTTAAATTTGAAACTGAAAGATCTCCCCATCCCTCTAAATTTGATATTTTGGTATAATTTAAATTGTATATATCTTGTGGAAATCTTATTAAATTAAGATCCCAAAAATTTTCAACAACTTTTTTTCCGAGTCCATCGATATTCATAGCATCTTTAGATATAAAGTGTTTTATTTTTTCAATCGCAATTTTTTCACAATCAAAACCTTCATTAATACATCTTCTAACTGCATCATGCTTTTTTGTTATTCTGTTGAGCTCTTTAATTGTTTCTGAGCCACAAGAGGGGCATTTTTTTGGAAAAATAAATTTTTTTGATTTTTTATTTCTTTTTTTTAAATCAACAAGTATTACATGTGGTATTACATCCCCTGCTCTCTCTATTTTAACAGTATCTCCAACTCTTATATCTTTTCTGTTAATTTCATCTTCATTATGTAAAGTTGCATTAGAAACAACTACTCCTCCTATATTTACTGGCTTTATTCTGGCTACAGGTGTTAATGCCCCAGTTCTACCAACCTGAATATTAATGTCAGTTATTTTTGAATATGCACTATCTGCTGAAAATTTATGAGCTATGGCCCATCTTGGAGCATTCGCAGTGAAACCTAATCTATTTTGAAGTTCAAGGCTGTTAATTTTATAAACTAAACCATCAACATCATATTCTAAATCAAACCTATCATTCTCAAATTTTTTATGAAAAATTTCTAACTCATTAATTGTTTTAAATACTTTATTGTGTTCACTTATTTTAAATCCCCATTTTTTTAGGGCACTTAAAAATTCTGATTGTTTCTTTATGTTTTTATTTTTAAAAAAGCCAAATGTGTACGCAACAAAATTCAGAGGAATTTTTTTGGTTTGCTCAGGGTTTTTTTGTCTCAATGAACCTGATGCTGCATTTCTTGGATTTGCAAAATTACTTTTTAGATTTTCAAATTCGCTTTTTTTAATAAAAACCTCACCTCTAATATCTATATCTTCAGGAAAATCTTTTTCTCTTATTATGTGGGGTATATCTTTTATAGTTTTTAAATTTTCTGTAATTATCTCACCTGTAGCACCATCACCTCTAGATGTGCCAATTGTTAACATTCCATTTTTGTAAGTTAATGAAGCTGAAATACCATCTATTTTTGGTTCAACACTATATTCTATTTCTATTTTTTGATTCAAATAATTAAAGATTTTTTTTTCAAAATTTACTAGATCGTTTTTATTAAAAGCATTTGATAAAGAAAGCATTTTTACCCGATGATTAGATTTGACAAAATTTTTAGAAGGTGGATATCCTAAAGAAATTGAAGGAGAATACTGGCTTTGTAAAAAAGTATATTTTTTTTCTAATTCAATTACTTCTATTTTAATTTTATCATATTCTTTATCTGAAATTGTTGGCGAGTTTTTATCAAAATAGTTTTTATTATGTTTTTTTATTTCGTTTAATTTATTCTTATAAAGTTTTTTTATTTCAGACTCTTTCATTAATTACTATTTAAATAATTCCTTTAACCTTTTAAGTAAGATCTTTTGATTATCAGTATCTTTTTTAAGATCGACCTTTTTATAATTTTTATTTAATATTTCGTAAGATCTTTCATACCATTCGCTTGATTGATAATTATAACCAAGTAAAGAAGCATATTTTTTTGCTTCATCTTCAAGTCCAATTTTATAATTTAATTCAACCAATCTAAACAAGGCTTCTTCAATAAATATAGTTGTGTCATATTGATTTACAATTTTTTTATATCTATTCATGGCTGGTATCCACTTTTCTCTACTTAAATAGTAATTTGCCAAATATATCTCTTTTGAGGCAAGTATTTCTTGAATTAACTCAAGTTTGAATTTTGCATCCTCTGCAAAATCAGTTTCTGGAAATTCTTTTACTAATAAATTAAAATAATTTTGAGCCTTGACTATTTCTCCTAAGTCTTTTTTTTCATCAACTATTTGGTTGTAATGACATATGGCTAATAAATAATAAACATAATCAGTGTTAGGATGATTTTTATACTTGGTTAGAAACCTCTCCAATTCAAAAATTGCATCACTAAAATATAGATCAGAATAAAAAGCATATGCTGCCATTAAAGTTGATCTTGGTGCCCATATTGATTGAGGATACAAAAGTTCAACTTCGTTAAATTTTTTAACTGCAAAGAAAGTGTCCCCTCTATTGAATTCTTGCAAACCTTCATTGTATGCTTCGATCATTTGCATTTCTAAATTATCTTCTTTAATAATTGATATTTTTTCCTCTTTTTGAGAACAGGAAAATGAAATTAATAATACTATTAAGTAAGATAAAAAATTTTGAAATTTCATTAATGAATCTTAGCAGAATATTTTTAAAATTCTAATTTTTAAGCAATAGATTTTAAATTATGACGATTATTTATAAGTGAATGTGGTAAACTTTTTCCTTTTATTTCAATTAAAGAGTAGTTTCTTGTATCACTAAATACTTTTCTTAATAATTTATTTGTCAAACTGTGACCACCATGTTTACATTGAAGAGATCCGATTAATCTATAACCTGTTAAATATAAATCACCCATACAATCAAGTATTTTATGATTTACAAACTCTTTTTTATTTCTTAATCCATTTTCATTCAATATTTTTTCATTTTTCACAACAATTGCATTTTCAAGAGATCCACCTTTTCCTAAATTCATTTTTTTTAGTTTTTCAATATCTTCGTAAAGGCAAAATGTTCTTGAATTAAATATATCGTCTAAGTTATCCTCAAATACATTAATTTTATTTCTTTGACTTTTTATAATTTGATTTTCATAGTTAATCTCAAAGTCTATTTCTAACGTGGTGTTTGATTTATCAATTGATATAAATTTTTTACCATCATGAGTCTCCACATGATTATTTATTTTTATTAATTTAATCGGTAGGTCACTCTTTTTAATTCCTGCCCTCTTTAATGCCTCTATAAATTCCTTTGCGGATCCATCAAGTATTGGTATTTCTTGCGCGTCAGTCTCAACAATTGCATTGTCAATACCTAATCCCAAAAAAGCAGCCATTAAATGTTCAATTGTAGAAACTTTAATTCCAAACTGATTTGATATAGTTGTACAAAGTGTAGCCTCACAGACGTTTTCAAAATTTGGAACAATTATATTATTTTCTTTTAAATCCACTCTTTTAAAAATAATTCCTGAGTTAGGTTGTGATGGCAAAATTCTAATATTAACTGGAATACCAGTGTGAACTCCTATGCCTGATAATGAAACTTTATTTGCTATAGTAGACTGAGATAAAACTGACATAAACAAGTTATACGGAAAATGGAGAAAATTTAGTATTCAAGTAATATTACAAGAAAATACAATTATTTTGAAAAAAGATTGAAAAAACGCTCAAAAAATCCTGCTCTTTTTGATTTTTTTTTGGAAAACACTAATTGACTTTCATTGCTTTTGTCATAATTCAAACCGGCATCACAAATAGTCGATTCATTCTGTTTCAAAAAAATTAATTCTTGAAATGATTTTCTAAACTCAAAATTTGTGTTATTCGATAGTATTTTTGATCCACTCCCAATAAAAATTAAACTTTGAATTTCTAAATTATTTGTATCTTTAAAATAATGGTTTTTATAAACTGCAAGTTCAATTATTTCATCTACTCTGGCTTGAATAATATTTTTCAATTTATCAATTGAAATATTTTTCTTTTGAATTTCGCTATAAAGATTAATATTTTTACTTTGGTCTTTATTAAAAAAGTCATTTTCATCAATATTAAAATTTTTTTTTAAATTTTCTGAATAATCCATATCCAAATCTAATACTTTTGAAATATCTTTCGTAATACTATTTCCACCTAGATTTATGGAATTAAAAAATACAAACTTATGATCAATAAAGAACCATGCAGTTGTTCTTTCAAAACCAATATCTAAAAATACAAAGTTATTTTTAAATTTAAATTTCTTGTTATAAAATGTTGCTTTCACATAGCTTGAACAAAATATATTTGAAATATTTAAACTATTTTTTTTAAATGTGGAAAAAATATTATTAATTATCGATTTACCTAGACATATAAATTTAAGTTCCAGTATTAATGATTTACTTTTTACTTTATCTGTTATTTTTTTTAATTTTTTATTATCATCAATAATAAGACTATTAATTATTAAGTGTATAATATTATATTCAAAATGATTTTCCTTAATTAAAAAATTTGCCTCCTCAATCAAGTTTTCAAATTGTTTTTTAATTGAAGTTGGTTGATCAAAGGATTTTTTAATTGATAATTCTATAAATTTAAATTTTGAAGAATCGTATAAAACTTTTACATTTTCTAAATGAGTAGATAAGTGCCTTTCAGCATCTCTAATTAATTCATTGAGATAATTATTTAAATCTTTATTATTTAAAGACTCATGAATTGTAACTTTTGATGAGTAAATACTTTTTGATTCACTATCAAAAACACCTATTCTCAAATTATTAGAACCAAAATCAATTACAGTGTCAAATTCACTCATTTTTATTCGTCAATATAATCTGACTATTTACTCGTAGATCAATAATTTTTGCATTTATTAAATTGTTGCTAATAGACATTTCTTTGAAAATTTTAATCGATTTTTCAACATCTTTGGAAGGTAACATCAACATCAAGCCATCTGAAAATAATAAATCCCATCTTTTATTTTTGAAATAATAATATTTTTCAATTTTATTTACTTCTAAATCATAAATATTTAAAATTTTCTGTAAATTTAGAAAGTCATTAATTTTAAAATCTCCAAATATTTCAGGAACTTTTTCTATTTCTATAAGTTGATTTGAATTAATAAGC
>CACEMI010000004.1:0-93399 GCA_902560585.1 uncultured Pelagibacteraceae bacterium
TTTCTTTAATTGGTTTATTGTTTTCACGGTACTGCCAATAACGTCTAATCGCAGCTCTTGCTTTACCAGTTTTTGTACTAGTTAACCAGTGTAGTGACGGAGAGGCTTTTTTTGAGGTTAAAATTTTTACTACATCTCCATTTCTCAAAATAGATTGTAAGGCACTGTCTTTTCCATTAATTTCACAACCAATTGCTGCATCACCTATTTGTGTATGCACAGCATAAGCAAAATCAATTGGAGTAGCATCCTTTGGAAGTTTTATGATAGATCCTTTTGGTGTAAAGCAAAAAGCATTTTCTTGAAACATTTGAAGCTTTGTATACTCATATGAATCATCAGGATTTTCATTCTTATCGATAATTTCAACTAAATCTGCTAACCAATCATATTCTTTCCAAGTCAAAGAATTAAATTTTTCAGATGATTTGTATTTCCAATGTGAGGCAATACCTCTTTCTGCAAACTCATGCATTTGTTTAGTTCTTAATTGAATTTCTATAGGTCTTTTGTTTGGTCCAATTATTGCAGTATGTAATGACTGATATTTGTTAATTTTTGGTGAAGAAATATAGTCTTTAAATTTACCTGGAATACAATTCCATTTGCTATGAAAGATACCTAATGATTTATAACAATCATCGATATTCTCTAAAATAATTCTAAATCCAATTATATCAGTAATTTGTTCGAGTGAAGTTCTTTTCTTTTGAATTTTTCTCCAAATTGAAAAAGGTGTTTTCTCTCTTCCAACAATTTGAGAATTTATATTTTTATCTTTTAATATTTCAGAGAATTGATCAGAAATATTATTAAAATTTATAAGATTATTTTCTTTAATTTTATCCAACCTATCTTTAATAAGTTTTCGCGCATCCTCATTTAAAACTTCAAACGAAAGATCTTCTAATTCATCTCTTATTCGATGCATTCCCATTCTATCGGCAAGTGGGGCATAAATTTCCATGGTCTCTTTTGCTTTTCTAATTTGTTTTTCTTTCTCAACAACTTTTATTGTACGCATGTTATGTAATCTATCTGCTAGCTTAACAAGTAAAACTCTTATATCTTTTGATGTTGCTAAAATTAACTTTCTAAAGTTTTCAGCTTTAGAATTTGACATTGCTTGGTTTTCAAACACTGATATTTTTGTAACACCATCTACTAAATCAGCAACTTCTTTACCGAACTCTGACTCTATAGTGTTGTATGTTGCGTAAGTATCTTCAATTGTATCATGAAGTAGGCCTGTTGCTATAGTTGCGCTATCGAGTTTTAACTCTGTTAAAATATCAGCAACCGCAATTGGGTGAATAATATATGGAGAACCTTCATCTCTTTTTTGTTTTTCATGAGCTTTTAAAGCAAAATCATAAGCTTTTGATAAAGTTTCAGGGTTTAAAAATTTATTATAATTTTTAACCTTATTTATTAATTCCTCAGATTTAAGCATAATTATTTATATCACTTTATTGAACAATTTTAATACCCAATAACTGTTCTGAAGATAAATTTGATAACAAAAATACTATATTTTTACAAATTTTAGGGTGAACCCAATCTTTATTTATTTCATATAAAGGAAGTAATACAAAATTTCTAATGTGCATTCTTTTATGAGGTACATAGATTTTATTATTACCAATTTTTTTTTGATTTATTTGACCGTTAAAATCAATAATATCAATATCACAAACTCTGGGAAAATTTCTTTTTGACTTAATTCTTCCAACTTGAGACTCCACATTTTTTATTTTAGTGAATAATTTTTTTAAATTAAGTCTTGTTTCAATGAATACAACAAAATTGATAAATTCTGGGAAATTTTCATTTGGCCAAGATTTTGATTTATACAATCTTGATATTTTTTTTATAATAATATTATCTTTTTTTAATAAGCTAAGTGCTTTATTTAAGTTTTTTTTTCTATCCCCTAAATTAGACCCAAAAGCTAGATATACCTGATTAACTTGATTTCCTAATGTATCTTGCTTTTTCACGGTTCCAATCTCTTGTTTTTTTTGTAAGTCTTTTATCAAATTGCTTTTTACCCTTAGCAACAGCAATTTCTAATTTAGCTTTTCCTTTTTTAAAATACATTTTAGTAGGTACAATAGTTAGCCCATCCTCATGAATTCTACCGATTATCTTATTAATTTCTTTTTTATTAAGTAATAATTTTCTTTCAGAATATGGATTATGGTTTGAATAACTTGCTTGCTTATAGATAGGTATATGTGAATTTATCAGAAATATTTCTCCCTCTTTGTCAACAGCGTATGAGTCAGCTATATTAATCTTTCCTGATCTAACAGATTTTATTTCTGATCCTTTTAAGACAATTCCTGCTTCAAATAATTCCTTAAAAAAATAATTAAAAGATGCTTTTCTATTTATTGTAATAATTTTAAAACCAGTATTGGTTTTGTTATTCATTAATTAATTCAGCTGATATAAGAGCTTTTTTAATTTCACTTTTGGTTTTGTCTAAAACTGTCACTAATGGTAGCCTGACTTTGTCGTCACATAAACCAATAAGTTTTGCTGCATATTTTACTGGAGACGGATTGCTTTCAATAAATAATGATTTATGAACAGGTTGTAGTTTTTGATCAATTTTTTCTGCTTTTTTTAATTCATTTTTATCACTTGATTTAGAAAATTTTTGCATCTCTGAACACATTTTAGGAGCAATATTAGCAGTGACTGAAATACATCCTACTCCACCTCTTTTGTTATATTCAAAAGCAAGTCCATCTTCACCAGTTAATTGAATAAATTCATTTCCAATTTTTTTGAAAGTCTCATCAACTCTGTTCAGATCTCCAGTGGCATCTTTAACTCCAACAATATTCTTAAGTTCGAATAATCTAGCCATTGTGTCTACCGTCATATCGATCACAGATCTTCCAGGAATGTTATAAATAATTATAGGAATTCCACAGCTGTCATTAATAGCTTTATAATGTGCATATAAGCCCTCCTGAGTAGGTTTATTATAATATGGGGTAACTATCAATGCACCATCAGCTCCGGCTTCTTCGGCATGCTTTGTTAGTGAAATTGCTTCAACTGTTGAGTTTGATCCTGTGCCAGCTATAACAGGTATTTTTCCTTTTGCTTCTTTGATACAAAGCTCAATTACTTTTTCATGTTCTTTATGTGATAAAGTTGGAGATTCGCCTGTTGTACCAGCTGGAACAAGTCCATTTGTACCATTTTCTAAATGAAAGTTAATAATTTTAATATAAGTTTCCTCATCAAGACTATCGCCTTTAAAAGGTGTTACTAAAGCCACATTTGAACCTTTAAACATAAATATTTATATCATAAGTTGTTAGAAATGATTTTTAGAAAATCTAAATTCTTATTTACAATTATATTTTTTTTAAGCTTTTTTCAATCATCATATTCAAATGAATTAATAATACCAAAAAAAAAACCTTCTTTTAATAACAAGTTAATAATTCCTCCTTTTAAACCAGGCACTGTAATTGAAAAACAAAGCTTAAAAAATGATAAAGATCTACCTAAAGAGATATTTGGAATTTTATTACCTCCAAAAAAACCACTTGTTGTTAAAAAACAGTTATTAAGAACTGCAAAAAAAACAAAATACTATAGTGAAAGAGATTTTGAATACGCAAAACAAGCAATTAGATTTATGGAAAAGTCTAATTGGAGAGATGCAAAAATAGTTGCAAAAAAAGCTAGAGCGCCATCAATTTACAATTTTATTGAATGGAGACATTTGTTAACATCAGGAAATAAAGCATCATTTTCTGAATATAAAAGTTTTATTGAAAGAGTTAAAGATTATCCAAGATTTGATAGAATTAAATATCTAGCAGAACATAAGATCAATTTACAAAATCAATCACCTTCAGAAATAATTAATTGGTTTACAAAAAATGAACCCTTAAGTGGATATGGAAAAATGATGTTAGGTGAAAGCTTGATAAGGATTGGTAGATCTGGAGAAGGTATTAAACTTGTCAAAGAAGGCTTTGTAAATGCTGACTTAAATACAAATAGCTTAAAATATTTTAGGAAGAAATTTAAAAATATTTTAGATACATCAGATTATATTAAACGAGCAGACTATTATGCGTGGGAAGGAAAACACTGGGACCTCAAAAGAATTATTAGATATTTACCAAAGGATTATCAATTACTTTATACAGCTAGACAAATATTAATTAGTAGAGGCTATGGTGTTGATGAGGCAATAAAAAAAGTACCTCAAAAATTAAAAAATGACCCTGGCTTAAAATATGACAGGTTGAAATGGAGAAGAAAAAAAGGTCGAGTAGATAGTTCATTAGAAATATTAAATAATATTCAAAATACAAAGGAATATTTAATTAGACCTGACAAATGGTGGAAAGAAAGATCAATAATTGGAAGATCTTTATTATATAAAAAAAAATATAATACTGCTTATAAAATAGTTTCAAAACATGCAATGTCAGAGGGTCCTGAATATGCAGAAGCGGAATGGATGAGCGGCTGGATAGCATTAAGTTTTTTAAAAAAACCTGAGCTGGCAAAAAAACATTTTAAAAATTTTTATTACAGTGTTAACTACCCAATAAGTCTTTCTAGAGGTGCTTACTGGTTGGGAAGAACTTATGAAAAAATTGGTGATAAAGAAAATTCTAACAAATGGTATTTTGAAGGATCAAAATATTTAACAACTTATTATGGACAACTTTCACATATGAAAGTTAAACCGCAAGAAAAATTTGAATTAGATAAATTAATGTTTGTTGATGATAAATATGAGCAAGAATTTTATTTAAAAAAACTTGTCGCAATTGTGGATCTACTTGATTATTTAAATAAAGATAAATACACCAAGCATATATTAAGACATTTAGCTAATGATAACATAGAAAAAGGAAGCGAGATTTTGGCTGCGAAACTGGCGTCTGATATTTCACGATTTGATTTTGCAATACAAGTTTCTAAAATAGCATCATATCAAAAAAGATTTCATAACCAATTTAATTATCCAATCATGAGTGTGCCAAAATTTGTAGGCGGCAGGAAAATTCCTGATCCAGCTTTAATATTATCTATTATAAGACAGGAAAGTGAATTTGATACCTCGGCTAGAAGCAGAGTTGGTGCTCAAGGATTAATGCAGCTTATGCCATACACTGCTAAAACAGTTTCAAAGCAAGCTAAACTTGGTTACTCTAAATCAAAATTAACAACCGACCCTGAATATAATATAAATTTAGGATCTCATTATATTGCTGGATTAATTAGTAATTATAAAGGATCCTACCCTTTTGCTACAGCTGCTTATAATGCAGGACCCAAAAGAGTTAAGTACTGGAAGAAATTAAACAAGGATCCTCAAAAAAAACAAATAGATTATGTAGATTGGATTGAGCTAATCAAATTTAAAGAAACCAGAAATTACGTTCAAAGAGTTTTGGAAAATTACAATGTTTATAGGTACATATTGTCTCAAAAACCGATTTATCTCAGCGATTTTTTTAAAAATAAGCCACTATATTAATGGCGGAAGGAGAGGGATTCGAACCCTCGGTACACCTTTTCAAGCGTACGGCGGTTTAGCAAACCGCTGGTTTCAACCAGCTCACCCATCCTTCCGTACATAGATGTGTAACTTGAAATCATTGAATATTCAATATTAATCAAGTAATTTCTGGCAATTATGAAAAACAAATATTCGATTTTCTCACTAATTAAAAATGCTTTTTCACAGCATGAAAATTGGAAGCAAGCTTGGGGAGATCCTGAGCCAAAAAAAGAATATGAAGCAATTATAATTGGTGGTGGTGGTCATGGTTTAGCAACAGCTTACTACCTAGCTAAAAAGCATAACATGACAAATATTGCTGTGTTAGAAAAAGGCTGGATTGGTGGAGGAAATACAGGGAGAAATACTACAATTATAAGATCAAATTATTTGTGGGATGCAAGTGCTGGATTATACGACCATGCATTAAAAATTTGGGAAAATTTATCTCAAGAATTAAATTACAATATAATGTTCAGTCAAAGAGGAGTTATGAATTTAGCCCATAACCTTCAAGATGTAAGAGATTTAAAAAGAAGAACTCACGCAAACAGACTTAATGGTATTGATGCAGTGTGGTTAAATACAGATCAAGTAAAAGAATTTTGTCCAATAATAAATACTTCTCCTGATATAAGATACCCTGTGCTTGGTGGAACATTACAAAGAAGAGCGGGAACTGCTAGACATGATGCAGTTGCATGGGGTTATGCAAGAGGCGCTAATGAAATGGGAGTTGATATAATTCAAAATTGTGAAGTTAAAGGTATTAAAAGAAATGGAGATCAAGTTGAAGGTGTTGAAACATCAAAAGGATTTATTAAAACAAAAAAAATTGGTGTTGTTGCAGCAGGACACTCAAGTGTAATTGCTAACATGGCAGGGTTAAAATTACCATTGGAAAGTAAACCTTTACAAGCATTAGTTTCAGAACCAGTTAAACCAATAATTGATACTGTAGTAATGTCGAACGCTGTACATGCATATGTTAGTCAGTCAGACAAAGGTGAACTTGTAATAGGCGCTGGTACGGATGCTTATGTTTCTTATACTCAAAGAGGTAGTCACGATGTTGTCGAAGGAACATTAAAAGCAATATTGGAGCTGTACCCTATTTTTAGCCGAATGAAAATGTTGAGACAATGGGGAGGAATTGTTGATATATGTCCCGATGCAAGTCCAATAATTAGTAAAACAAATATAAAAGGACTCTATTTTAACTGTGGTTGGGGCACTGGAGGTTTTAAAGCAACACCTGGATCTGGTGATTTATTTGCACACACTATTGCAAATGACGAACCACATAAATTAAATGCTGCATTTAATCTTAATCGATTTGTGAGTGGAGATCTAGTTGATGAGCATGGTGCAGCCGCTGTAGCACACTAATGTTTTTAATAAATTGTCCATATTGTGGTGAAAGAGACCAAAGTGAATTTTCATGTGGAGGTGAAGCTCACATAGTTAGGCCAAAACAACCAACTGAGCTAAGTGATGATCAATGGGCAGAATATCTATTTATGAGAAAGAATATTAAAGGAGTTCAGTTCGAAAGATGGAACCATACTCATGGATGTAGAAAATGGTTTAATATGGTTAGAGACACATCAAATGACAAGATACACGCAGTTTATAAAATGGGCGAAAAACCACCGGTAGAATAAATGACAAAATACAGAGTTAATAAGACAAAACACGTAGATCAAACTAAAACAGTTTCATTCGATTTTGATGGAAAATCTTATCACGGTTTTGAAGGTGATACTTTGGCATCTGCCCTGCTTTCAAATGGAGTTCATTTAGTTGGTAGAAGCTTTAAATATCACCGACCAAGAGGAATAATGTCTTGCGGATCTGAAGAACCTAATGCGATATGCCAAATAAACGAGGATACAGATTTAACAGAACCTAATGTTAGAGCTACAGAGATTGAATTGTATGAAGGTTTAAAAGCCTCAAGTCAAAATTGTTGGCCCAGTGTTAATTTTGATATAGGAGGAATTAACAACTTTATATCTTCATTTATACCTGCAGGTTTTTATTATAAGACTTTTATGTGGCCTAAAAGTTTCTGGAAAAAAATTTATGAACCGTTGATAAGATGGTCTGCAGGACTAGGGAAATCACCAACAAAACCCGATCCTGAATTGTATGACCATAAACATGTTCATTGTGATGTATTAATTATAGGTGGTGGTATTTCTGGAATTATAGCATCAAAAATTGCTGCTAAAAATAATTTAAAAACAATATTGATTGAAGATAAAAATATTCTTGGAGGGTCAACAATATTTCAAAAGAATGAAAATTATAAAATTAATGATAAATATTCGGGTGAATGGATAGGTAAGGAGATAGCAGAACTTAAAAAATTAGATAATTTAACAATCAAAACTAGAACAAGCTTAGCAGCTTATCATAGTTATAATTACCTCTTAGCAAAAGAAAATATTTCAGACCATCTACCATTGGATAAAAGAAATGGTGGTATCAGACAGAGATTATGGAAAATCAGAGCTGATAAAGTAATAGTAGCAACTGGTGCTATAGAAAGACCCCTTGTGTTTAATAATAACGATAGACCAGGAATAATGCTTTCTAACTCCGTTAAAAAATATTTAGACTTTTATGGTGTGTCTTGTGGATTAAATAATGTGATATTTACTAATAATGATAGCGCTTATGAAACGGCTGTTTCCTTGAAAGAAAAAGGAATATCTGTCGAAATGATAGATATAAGAAAAAAATCTAATTCACAAATTGTAAAAAATGCTGAACAACTTGGAGTTAAAATCTACTGGAACTCAACAGTAGTTAACACTTTTGGTCATAGAAAAATAAGTTCTGTTGATATAATGAATTTATCTGAGGATGGATCAAATGTTGTTGGAGAAAAAAATAGAATTAACTGTGATTGTTTGGCGATAAGTGGTGGTTGGACACCAATGGTCCATATGCACACACAATCTGGTGGAAAGTTAGATTTTAGAGAAATTGATCAAACTTTTATACCAAATGAAATCGACAAAAATCATATTAATGTCGGTTCATGTAATGGTGACTTTGAACTTGAAGAAATAATAAATAATACAAATAAAAAGGTAAAGAATTTTTTAAAGATCAGCGAAACTGAATTTGACAACACTTCTGTACTAAACTCAAAAGAATTAGATAAAAGAAATATATGGCTACTACCAAATTATATATCAGAGGGTAAATGCAAATCTTTTATTGATTTTCAAAATGACTCTACAGCAAAAGATATAAAACTTGCACTAAGAGAGGGTTTTAAGTCTATTGAACATGTAAAACGGTATACAACTACTGGTATGGCAACTGATCAAGGTAAATTATCCAACATGCATGCATTGGGAATTATTGCCGATACTGCTGGAGTTAAAATGGGTACATTAGGAACAACAACATTTAGACCTCCGTTCACGCCATTAACTTTTGGATCAATAGTTGGAAGAAGTGTAGGTAATTTTTTTGATATAACAAGAAAAACGTCAATTCATGAATGGCATATTCAAAATAATGCTAAATTCGAAAATGTTGGACATTGGAAAAGGCCTTGGTACTATCCTATTAATAACGAAGGTCTTCATGATGCTGTTCAAAGAGAAAGTAAGGCAGCTAGAGAAAATGCAGGAATTTTGGATGCTTCTACACTTGGAAAAATAGATATTCAAGGAACTGATGCATCTGAATTTTTAAATAGAGTATACACAAATGCATGGTCAAAATTAGGAATTGGAAAATGTAGATATGGATTGATGTTAAATGAAGATGGCATGGTTTATGATGATGGTGTTACGACTAGATTAGGTGAGAATCATTATTTAATGACTACAACAACAGGAGGAGCAGCTAATGTTCTTTCAAAACTTGAAGATTATTTACAAACAGAGTGGCCTGAGTTAGATGTTTACTTAACTTCAGTCACAGACCACTACTCGACAGCAAGTATATGTGGTCCAAACTCTAAAAAAATATTAAAAAAAATATTTCCAGATAAAGATTTTAGTGACGATGCTTTTCCACATATGTCTTATCAAAATAGCAAAATTGATGAGATAAATTGTAGAATAATGAGAATAAGTTTTACAGGCGAACTTAGCTATGAAATTAACATAGAGTCAAAATATGGAAAATCGTTATGGGAAAAATGCATTGAGGTAGGAAAAGAATTTAAGATTACACCTTACGGAACAGAGACCATGCATTTATTAAGAGCTGAAAAAGGTTTTATTATTGTCGGTCAAGATACAGATGGAACAATGACTCCAATTGATCTTCAAATGGATTGGATAATTAGCAAAAAAAAATATGATTTTATTGGAAAAAGATCACTTTATAGAAGTGATACTATTAGAGAAGATAGAAAGCAACTTGTAGGATTGCTCACAGATGATCCAAATGAAGTTTTAGAGGAAGGAGCTCAGATTGTATCTGATATGAGCAAAAAACCAATAGAAATGATTGGACATGTAACATCGAGTTATTTTAGTCCAAATTTAAATAAATCAATTGCACTTGCTGTCGTAAAAAGTGGAAAAAAAATGAGTGGTCAAAAACTTATTGTACCAATGGAAAATAAAAACATAAATGTAACAGTTTCTGACTCTGTTTTTTTAGATAAGGAAAATAAGAGGATTTATGCTTAATAAAGAATATCCCAAATTTAAAAAAAATTCATTTGAAGGTCTCGAAATTTCACTATCTGAACCAATCGTAAAAATAAATTTAAGAGGAAAAAAGAAAGAATTTTTTACCAAAATAGGAAAAATCTTATCTATAATTTTACCTATTGAGCCGAATACAAGTTCATCAAATCAACAATACAATACACTGTGGCTAAGCCCAGACGAATGGTTAGTATATTTTAACGGTGAAGATCGACAATTATTCAATAACCTTTTTAATGAAATTTCAAAACTCAATTTTGGTTCAGTCGTTGATGTCTCAGATCAATGGATTTGTATTAATATAAAAGGCAATAACACTTTTGATCTTCTTTCCTCTGGATCGCCATTTAATTTTGAAAGTTTCAAAAAAACTAAAAACTCAGTTTCACAAACCTTGTTAAATCATACAGATGTGATTATCCACCATAAAGAAATCAATGAAATTAATCTTTTTGTAAGAAGATCCTTTTCTGAAGATTTATGGTTGTGGATTAAGGACAGTGCTAGATTTATCTAATTTTTTTTTTATATAATAGCTAACATAAGTAAATAGAAGTATAGATAGAGTCCACTGGAAAACAAACCATAGCCAAAAAAAAGTATCGAAGTCTGCTGATAAGTATTTAGCTAAATAGAAAACACATATTGGCACTAGTACATTTCTCATCATATTATTGACCATAGCATAATTTGACTTCTTCAAACCCATAAAAAAACCATTAGATAAAAAGAAAATTGGGTAAGCCGGTAATATGAAAGCTGCAATTTTTAAATACCTTCCTCCATATTCTAATACCACTTCGTTACTAGAAAAAAACCTTGGAACTATATCGGCTGTTAAATAAACTAATATCCCTGAAAAAACCATCAAGATAAATCCGTATTTAATTGAAACGAAGTAAGTCTCTTTAACTCTATCAAAGTTATTTGCACCAAAGTTTTGAGCTATAATTGAGATTATTGCAGTATTTATTCCCAGTATTGGTAGCAAAACAACCTGCTCTATTCTCGTAGCAGCACCATAACCAGCAACTGCTAGCTCACTTGTCTGACCAACATAGGTGAAAATAAATGTTGCTGCAACAGCATATCCACATATTGCAATTGATATAGGCATTGATTGAAAGAAAATATTTTTTAAAAAAGTAAATTTTACATTAAAATATTCAATTGTAATTTTTTTAACACGTGGATTTTGTAAAACTTTAAAAAGAATAATAAGAAATGCTATTAATTGTGCAATAATTGTTGATAACCCTATTCCCATCATTCCCATTGCAGGAATAAATAAAAACCCAAATATTAAAATGGGATTTAAAATTATATTTAAAAGAAAGCTAAGGATTAAAACATTTCTGTATGTTTTTGTATCTCCTTCAGCATGTAAAAGCGAATTTAATGAAACAACAAGGAAAAATAGGAATGATCCATAAAACATAATATTTGTATATTGGAGACCCAAATTTGTAATTTCTTGAGTTGATCCCATCAGATTAAATACCTTTTCTGAAAAATAGAGTCCTATAAATGTTATAAAAACTGAAATTAGTAAACCATAAATTATAATATGAGTAAAATAGTACGAAGCATTTTTTTCATTTTTTTCTCCAATACTATTTCCTATCAATGAAGTTCCACCTACAGTAACACCAATAGATGTTGCAACAATTATAAAGTATATTGGAAAAGATTTACTCAAAGCTGATAGAGCCTCTGGTGAAATTAGTCCAGAATAAAATGTATCTACAATATTGTATAGAGTTTGAAAGAGCGTTCCAACGCTTGCTGGTATTGCAAGTTTTCTTACAAGCACAGGAATATTTTCTTTAAGCAAATCCATATAAATTAATTATTATTTTAATATTCTTTTTTGAAGATATGTCTCTTACCTAATTTTTTTGCAAGTAATATCTGTTTTTGCCTCATAGCAAATCTTGATTTTTGATCATCTGTTAAAGAATCGTGACATTTTGGACAATGAATGCCTTCTAAATATTTAGAAGATTTTTTTTCTTTAATAGAAACAGGTTTTCTGCAACCACTACAAATTGAATAACTCCCCTGCCTCAAGCCATGTTTTATTGAAACTCTATTATCAAAAACAAAACATTCGCCGTTCCATTGACTATTTTTTTTATTAATATTATTCAGATAGTTAATAATTCCGCCTTTTAAAACATATACATTTTTAAATCCTTTTTTTTTCAAATAAATATTTGCTTTTTCGCACCTGATACCACCTGTACAAAACATTGCTATATTTTCGCTATTTTTAAATTGATTTAAATATTTAGGAAATTCACGAAAGTTTTCTATATTTGGATTTAAAGATTTTTTAAAAGTACCCACATCATACTCAAAAGATTTCCGTGCATCTATCAAAACTGTATCCTTTTTTTTAATTATTTTATTCCATTCCCTTGGATTTAGGTTGTTCTTAGGAAAATTATAGTTTCTAACTTTAAAACCCATTGGAACAACTTCTTTTTTGATTTTAATTTTAAGTTTATGAAATGGATTAAATTTACTATTAGAATTATTTTCTGAATTAAATTTTTTTATAGATAATATTTTTTTTAGAAGTTTATTGAATTTTAAAAGGTTATTTTTTTTATCTGAAATTGTTCCATTAACACCTTCGGGTGAAATTATTATTGTTCCTCTAATTTCATAATCTTTAAGATTATTTTCTAATCTATTTTTCAATTTTTTAAGATTATTAAGTTTTTTAAATTTATAAAAACCAAAAATATTGAACATTATAAAACCCTACAAACAGTCATTCCATCTCCTAATGGGATAATTATTTGTTCTACTCTTTTATCAGTTGATACATGCTCATTTAATTCTCTAATATTTAATGTAAATTTATCCATATTGTCTTCATCTGCAACTTCACCATGCCATAAAACATTATCAATAATGATCAAACCACCTTTTTTTATTATTTTTAATGATTTTTCATAATATTCTTTATAGTTAAGCTTATCAGCATCAATAAAAACCATATCATATTTTTTTTTTTTTAATTCATCTAAACTATCTAGCGCAGGTTTTACAATCGTTTGAATTTTTTTATCTTGATTAGCTTTCTTAAAAAAACTTACTGCGATCTTGTTTGTCTCTTTGTCTTTATCAAGTGCTGTAAGTTTTCCATCATCAGGAAGTGCAAGGGCAATAGAAAGTGCACTTAAACCAGTAAAAGTTCCAATCTCAAGCACATTTTTTATATTAGATATTTTTATTATTAAATGGAGAAAATGACATTGAGATATTGCTACTTGCATTCTTTTTTCATTTCCAAGGGTATTATTATAATCTATGATTTCTTTTTGAACTGAGTTTAGTTTAAAACTAAAATTATTAATATATTTTTCGATTTTTTCAGAAATTTCAATATTCTTTCCCATCTATCTTAATTATATAATGAGTATAGGTTTAGTTAAATCAAAGTTTCTTCTTTAATATTTCATTAATTAATTGAGGGTTAGCTTTTCCACCAGAAGCTTTCATTGCCTGTCCAACAAAGAAGCCAAATAGCTTTTCTTTTCCTTGTTTATACTCAATAGCTTTTTCTCTGTTATCATTGATTATTTTATCAATTAATGCCTCTAATGCTTTTGGATCACTTTCTTGCTTTAACCCTTTTTCCTCAACAATTATTTGAGGGTCTATGTCACCATCTAACATTAACTCAAATATTGTCTTAGCAATTTTTCCTGAGATTGTTCCATTTTTAATTAAATTAATCAATTTTGCCAAATTTTTTGCACTTATTGGACTTTGAGCAATTTCAATATTTTTTTCATTTAAAACTGCAAATAATTCTCCTGTAATCCAATTTACGGCTAGTTTCATGTCACGGTTTTTACCCATTTTGGCAACAACTTCTTCAAAATATTTAGCTGTATCGATATCAGAGACCAGTATTGTTGCATCATAAGGTGACACTTTAAATTCATCAATAAATCTTTTCTTTTTATCATCTGGTAATTCAGGGATTTCAGATTTTAGTTTATCAATAAATTCATCCGTAACTTCTAATGGAAGTAAATCTGGATCTGGAAAGTATCTATAATCATGAGCATCTTCTTTCGACCTCATTGATCTTGTTTCATTTTTTTTTGTATCAAAAAGCCTTGTTTCTTGATCTATTTCTTGACCTTCTTCTATTAAATCGACTTGTCTATTTGCTTCATAAATAATTGCCATTTGCATAAATTTGATAGAATTAACATTTTTTATTTCACATCTTGTTCCTAAATCTGTTGAGCCTTTTATTCTTACAGACACATTAACATCAGCTCTTAAGGATCCCTCTTGCATGTTCCCATCGCAAGTTCCTAAATATCTCATAATAGATCTAAGTTTTTTTATATAAGCATTCACTTCATCTGGTGATCTTAGATCAGGCTTACTAACAATCTCCATTAAAGCTACACCTGATCTATTAAGATCAACTAGTGTATTACTAGGATCAATATCATGAATACTTTTACCTGCATCCTGCTCTAAATGTAATCTTTCTATTCCAACCTGTTTTTGACCTTCAGGCATATCCAAAATAACATTACCCTCACCCACGATTGGGTATTTGTATTGTGAAATTTGATAGCCCTGAGGTAAATCTGCATAAAAATAATTCTTTCTATCAAAAACAGACTTATTATTGATCTTAGCTCTTAAACCAATGCCAGTTTTTATAGCTTGTTTAACACAAAATTCATTAATTACTGGAAGCATGCCTGGAAAAGCTGCATCAACTAAGCTTACTTGAGTATTAGGTTCAGCACCAAATTTTGTAGAAGAAGATGAAAAAAGTTTTGAATTTGATGTTACTTGAGCATGAACTTCAAGTCCTATAACAACTTCATAAACATTATCATTTCTTTCAATTAAATATTCCGAATTATTTTTAGACATTATTTCATCCACCAATCAGTTATATTATTTTTATAATTGATTTTTTCCTCCATTGAATAAGCAATATTTAAAACTGTTTGTTCATCAAACGGTTTACCTATTATTTGTAAACCCAATGGATAATTATTTTTATCTACACCTGCAGGTATTGAAATTCCAGGTAAACCTGCAAGGTTTACTGGAACAGTAAATATATCATTTAAATACATTGAAACTGGATCATTAGATTTTTCTCCTATTTTAAATGCAGAACTAGGTGTTGAAGGTGTCAAAATAGCATCTACTTTATTATAAGCTTGGTCAAAATCTTGTTTAATTAATTGTCTAACTTTTTGAGCTTTAAGATAGTAAGCATCATAATATCCAGAAGATAAAACATAGGTGCCAATCATTACCCTTCTCTTTACTTCTTCACCAAATCCCTCTGATCTAGTTTTTTCATACATATCAATTAAATTTTTCCCGGAAGATCTTAGACCATATTTAACACCATCATATCTTGCTAAATTAGATGATGCTTCAGCTGGCGCTACAATATAATAAGTTGGTAAAGCATAGCTAGTATGAGGTAATGAAATGTCAATTATTTCTGCTCCACAATCTTTTGCATACTCAATACCTTTTTTCCAAAGTTTCTCAATTTCGTGTGGCATCCCATCAACTCTATATTCTTTTGGAATACCGATTTTTAAACCTTTAATATTTCTAGTTAGCTCTGATGAATAATTATTTCTTTTAAAATCAATTGAGGTTGAATCTTTTTTATCAAATGATGAGATCACCTCTAAAAGAATGGAGCTATCTTTGACATCTTTGCTCATTGGACCTGCTTGATCTAGAGATGATGCAAAAGCAACAATTCCATATCTTGAACAGCTGCCATAAGTAGGTTTTAGTCCTACTGTACCAGTGAAGGAGGCAGGTTGCCTAATAGATCCACCAGTGTCAGTGCCTATTGTTACAGGTGTTAAATTAGCCGCTAAAGCCGCTGAAGAGCCACCAGATGATCCACCAGGAACTAAATCTTCTGCGATTGGGTTTTGAACATTGCCAAAAAAACTTGTTTCATTAGATGATCCCATTGCAAATTCATCACAATTAAGTTTGCCAAGCAATATGCCTCCTTCGTCCCATATATTTTGTGTTACAGTAGACTCATAGGTTGGTACAAAATTATTTAAGATATTGCTTCCAGCTGTTGTTCTTACTTCATTCGTGCAAAAGAGATCTTTTACAGCAATCGGAATGCCTGGAAGTTTTAAATCAAAATTTGGTTTATCATCAAACTCTTTTGAAAGTTTAAGACAATTTTCAAAATTTTCAGTTACATATGCATTTATTTTTTTTGACTTTTCAGCTCTATCAACAAAAGATTTTGCAGCTTCATTTGAAGATATTTTTTTCTCTTTAATATTTTTAATTAATTCATAAAGTGTTAAAGATGTTATTTCAGACATTACTCAACAACTTTCGGAACAACAAAAAAATCATCATTTTTTTCTGGTGAATTTTTTAAAATTTTTTCTCTTATATTTTCACTAGTTATTTTATCATCTCTAAATCTTAACGTTGTTTCAGCTATAGAAGTTAATGGTTCAACATTATCTGTATTTAATTCATTTAATTTTTCAATAAATTCAAATATTGAATTCATATCAGTTGCTAGTTTTTCTGCTTTTTTCTCATCTAGTGAGATTCTAGCTAATTTTGATATGTGTTTTACAGTTTTAAGATCTATAGTCATATGGTAAAAAATATTGTCGCAAACTACCACTTAAGTTAAAAATATACAATATGATCACAATTAACGAATTCAAATCAAAAGTATCAGATGGATCAAGAATTATAGGTATAGATTTGGGTTCAAAAAGGATTGGAATTGCAATAAGCGATGGCAATCAAAAAATTGCTACGCCTTATAAAACTTTAGAAAAAATAAAGTCTTCTAAATTAATTGAGGATATTAAGAGTATAATCAAGGAGAACGATGTCAAAGGTATAATAGTTGGGAATCCAATAAATATGGATGGTTCATATGGAAAATCATCACAATCAGCTAAAGACATAGCAATCAATCTTGCAGATAAAATTAACATTCCTGTTTGTCTATGGGATGAAAGATTATCTACAGTTGGAGCTTTTAATTTGTCCAGTGAATTGGATATAAACGTTAGCAAAAGAGAGAAAGATATAGATAAATTTGCTGCAGCATTTATTTTACAAGGAGCCCTAGATTATTTACAGAATTAATGCTTGCATAGTTAACTCTATATAGTTATAGAGTTAATTTTAATGGCAATTAAATCTAAAAAAGCTATTAAAATTTCCCAAAAACATTTGTTAGGTATTCAAGACTTATCAGTCAATGATGTAAATATAATTTTGAATGAAGCCTCAAAATTCATTGAGTTAAACAAAAGCAAAAACAAAAAGCTTGATATTTTAAAAGGTAAAACGCAAATAAATTTATTTTTTGAACCTTCGACCAGGACTCAAAGTTCTTTTGAATTAGCAGGAAAAAGATTAGGTGCAGATGTAATGTCAATGAATATTACAAACTCTGCTATAAAAAAAGGTGAAACTCTAATAGATACAGCAATGACACTAAATGCAATGCATCCAGATATCATCGTTATAAGGCATCAAGATTCAGGTGCTTGTAATTTGTTATCTCAAAAAGTTAATTGTGCAGTTCTAAATGCTGGGGATGGACGAAGAGAACACCCTACTCAAGCTCTACTAGACGCGTTAACTATAATAAATAGAAGAAAAAAAATAGAAGGTCTTAAAATAGCTATATGTGGAGATATTCTTCATTCAAGAGTAGCACGATCAAATATTTATTTACTAAACATGTTAGGTGCTGAAATAAATATAGTAGCTCCAACTAATCTTATGCCAAATGAAATAGAAAGATTTGGTGTCAATATTTTTTCAGATATGAAAAAAGGGGTTAAAGACTGTGACATAGTAATGATGTTAAGACTTCAGAATGAAAGAATGACAAGTTCTTTTCTATCTTCTAACAGAGAATACTATGAATATTACGGTTTAACACCAGACAAAATAAAATTTGCTAAAGAAGATGCGCTTATAATGCACCCAGGTCCAATGAACAGAGGAATTGAAATTGATACAAACTTAGCAGACGATATTAATAAAAGTGTAATTAAAGAACAAGTTGAATTAGGAGTAGCAGTTAGAATGGCTTGCTTAAAGATATTTTGTGAATAAATGAAAAAAAAATACTTTATAAATGCAAATATAATTGATCCGCATAATTCGTTAAATGAGACAGGTGGATTAATAATTGACGAAAATGGAAAAATTGAAGGGGTTGGTAAAAAAGTAAATACTAATAATATTCCATCCCGAGAAAAAGTAATTGATTTAAAAGGAAAACATATATTCCCAGGTTTAGTAGATATGCGTGTATTTGTTGGTGAACCTGGCTTTGAATACAAAGAAAATTTTAGAACTTTGAGCGAAGCTGCATTATCAGGTGGAGTAACATCAGTTGTAACAATGCCTAACACAAATCCAGTAATTGATAATGTTTCGATTGTTGATTTTCTTAGAAGAAGAGGAAGAGATAAATCTAAAATAAATATTTTTCCAACTGCTGCATTAACTGTAAATACAGAGGGAGAGAACATGACTGAATTTGGGTTATTGCAAGGAAAAGGGATTATTGGATTTACAGATGGAATTAAAACTATTCAAAACCCAAGAATAATGAATAGAATTATGAATTCAGCCTCAGATTTAAATTCTTTAATTATACAACATGCTGAAGATGCAGAGTTATCGAAAGATGGAATGATTAATGACGGGATAATTGCTACAAAACTTGGTTTGCAAGGAATTCCTGTAAGTGCTGAATTGTTGATCTTAGAAAGAGATTTAATTTTATTAGAGTATAATAATTGTAGATACCATATATCACAAATTTCATCAGCTAGCTCAGTTGAAATAATTAGAGAGAAAAAGAGTAAAGTTAACTTTAGCTGTGGTGTTTCAATTAATAATTTATCTTTAAACGAAAATGATATTGGTGATTTTAAAACATTTTTAAAGTTGTCTCCACCTTTGAGGACTGAAGAGGATAGAATTGCTTTGGTTCAAGGATTGGTCGATGAAATTATTGATGTAATAGTATCTGACCATAAACCTGAAGACGAAGAAAATAAAAGATTAACTTTCGCACAAGCAGAAACTGGTGCATCGGGCATCGAAACTTTGTTGCCATTAAGTTTAGAGTTATATCATAACGGATCAGTGAAATTAGAAACTATTATAAAGGCTTTAACATCTAACCCTGCAAAAATACTTAAAATAAATAAAGGTAATTTATCAATAGGTAATGATGCTGACTTTTGTATTGTAGACATAAACAAACCATGGGTAGTGAGAAAAGAAAAATTAATATCAAAATCAAAAAATACTCCAATAGAAGATAAAAAATTGCAAGGTAAAGTAATGAATACTTTTGTTAATGGAGAAGAATTATTTAAAGCTGAATAATGGATTATATAATTACAGCTTTAATATCTTATTTATTTGGTTCAATTCCTTTTGGATATATATTTACAAAAATATTTCTTAAAAAGGATATAAGAGATGTGGGGTCTGGAAATATAGGAGCAACAAATGTTTTAAGAACAGGAAATAAAAGATTAGGATATTTAACCCTAACACTAGATATTTTAAAAGCTGTTATACCTGTTATTTATGTAAAGCTTTATTATCCTGATTTAATTTTTATTTCAGCACTTTGTGCTTTTTTAGGTCATTTATTTCCAGTTTGGTTAAAATTTGATGGGGGTAAGGGTGTTGCAACATTTGTGGGAATACTAATTTCAATAAATATTTATTATGCATTAATATTTGGGATTATTTGGGTTTTAACCTTTATTATATCTAAATATTCTTCCCTATCTTCCTTAATTGCATCAATCTCAATACCAATTTACATATTAATTTTAGGTAATGGTAATTTTATTTTTTTTACCATTATGTTTGTATTAATTTTTTATACACATAGAGAAAATATAAAAAGATTAATAAACAAAGAAGAAACAAAGAGTAAAATTTATTAATTTGACAGTTAAGTAGTTATAAGTAGTTTCAACAATAATGAATCTTGTAATTGTTGAAAGTCCTGCAAAAGCTAAAACTATAAATAAATATCTTGGTGCAGATTATACAGTTTTAGCTAGCTATGGTCATATTAGAGATTTGCCATCAAAAAATGGTTCTGTTGATCCAGAGAATTCTTTTAAAATGATTTGGGAAGTTGACAGTTTTTCTAAAAAATATTTAAAAGAAATCACTGATAAAGCCAAGAATTCTGACAAAATTATTCTTGCTACAGATCCTGATCGTGAGGGTGAAGCAATAGCGTGGCATGTGAAAGAATTTTTAGATGAAAAAAAACTTCTGAAAGACAAAAAAGTTGAAAGAGTAGTCTTCAATGAAATCACTAAAAAAGCTGTAACAAATGGGATAGATAATCCTAGAAATATTGAGAATGAACTTGTTGATGCTTACATGGCAAGACGTGCTTTAGATTATCTAGTAGGTTTTAATATATCACCTATTTTATGGACAAAGCTACCTGGATCAAAATCCGCAGGAAGAGTTCAGTCTGTAGCACTTAGATTGCTTACAGAGAGAGAACATGAAATAGAGGTATTTCAACCCAAAGAGTTTTGGACACTAAATGTAAATTTTTTAACAAAAGATAATTTAATAATAAATACAAATATTAATCAACTTGATGGAAAAAAAATTGAAAAGTTTTCATTAAAAAATAAAGTGGAAGTTAATTCAGGAGTAGAATTAATAAAAAACAAAAAATATAAAATTAGTGATATATCTTCTAAAACATACACTCGAAACCCATCTGGTCCATTTACTACTTCAACTTTACAACAAACTTCATCTAGTAAATTAGGATTTGGGGCATCAAGAACAATGCAAATTGCACAAAGATTGTATCAAGGTATAGATATAGATGGTGAAACAGTTGGTTTAATTACATATATGAGAACGGATGGTACAAATATCTCAAAGGATGCTGTTACCTCATTTAGAGATTTCATTACTCAGAACTACGGAAATGATTATTTGCCACCATCACCATTAAATTATTCAGGAAAAAAAGCAAAAAATGCTCAAGAGGCCCATGAAGCAATTAGGCCAACAGAGATAAGTAGAGTTCCTGATGATATGAAAAAATATCTAAGTACAGATCAATATAAATTGTATAATTTAATTTGGTCAAGATCCCTGTCCTCACAAATGGAATCTGCAAAATTTGATAGAAAAACTATTACTATCTCATCAGATGATGAAAAAAATATATTTAAAGCAAGTGGCTCCACTTTAAAGTTTGATGGTTTTTTAAAAGTTTCAAATTTAGATGGAAATAAAGATGAGGAAAATATTTTACCAGATGTAAGTAAAGGAGAAGTATCTTATAAAGATTTTAATGATGAACAACACTTTACTCAACCCCCACCAAGATATTCTGAAGCGAGTCTAGTTAAAAAACTTGAAGAATTAGGAATTGGTAGACCGTCTACTTATGCTAGTATCATTTCTGTTATTTCAAATAGAGGATATGCTGATATAGAAAATAAAAGATTTTTTCCAACAGATAGAGGAAAATTGCTATCTGCGTTTTTAGAAAAATTATTTTCAAAATATGTTGACTATGATTTTACTGCAAAATTAGAAGATCAATTAGATGACATAACATCGGGTAAAGAGAATTGGATTAAGGTTTTAGAGGAATTTTGGAGAGACTTTAATTTAAATGTAACAGATGTTAAGGAAAAAAGAACAAGAGAAGTTCTAGACTTACTTAATGAAAGTCTGGGATCATTAATTTTTGAAGAAGATAAGGATGGAAATATAAATAGAAAATGTAGACTTTGTGATAGTGGCCAATTAAGCTTAAAAAATAGTTTCAGAGGTGGTGCATTTATTGGATGCTCAAATTATCCTGAATGTAAATTTACTAGACCTCTGTCTAAATCTAAGGCTGCTCAACAATTAACCTTGGCAGAGCCGAAACTCATTGGTCAAAATGATCTTGGTAAAGATATATATTTAAAAAATGGAAGATTTGGCCCTTATTTGCAATATGAAAAAGAAATAGAAGAAGAGGAAGCAGCAAAGAAAAAAAGGAAATTGAAAAAAGAAGAAAATAATATGAAAAATGTCTCAATACCAAAAGGGATTGATATTAAAAGTATAGATTTAGAAAGAGCAAAATATTTGTGCTCTTTACCATTAATCTTAGGTAAAAATCCTGAAAATGATAAAGATATAACCGTAAATGTTGGAAGATTCGGCCCTTATTTAAAATGTGATAATAAATCTGCTCGTTTAGAGAATGTGGAAGAAATATTTAGCATTGGATTAAATAGAGCTGTAACATTAATTGCTGAAGCAAAACCTGGTAGAATTTCATCATCATTAATAAAAGATCTTGGAGAACACCCTGAAGATAAAAAACCAGTAAGAATAATGAAAGGTCAATATGGGCCATATATTAAATATAAATCATTAAATGCGACAATACCTGAAGAGAAAGACCCCATTGAATTAACAATGGAGGAGGCGCTTATTTTAATTGAGAAAAGAAAAGAGTACGATAAAAATAAAAAGAAAAAAAAAAGTAAATAATGAATATTGATAAAAAATTGAATGAAATGGGTATTACTTTACCAAAAGCTACTGACCCCGTTGGATCATATGTAGCAACTAAAATCGCTGGTAATTTGCTTTTCATTTCAGGACAAATATCCATTGACTCTGAAGGTAAGTTAATCAAAGGGAAGGTTGGAAAAGATTTTAACACAGATCAAGCTTATAAAGCTGCGGAGAGATGTGCATTAAGTATTATTTCTCAAGCTAAAAAAGCTTGTGGTGACGATCTATCAAAAATAAAATCATGCATCAAATTAACAGGGTTTGTTAATTCCACAGAGGACTTTATTGAACAACCCAAAGTAATTAATGGCGCTTCGGATTTAATTAAGAATGTTTTTGGTGAAAATGGAACTCACACTAGAGCTGCTGTGAGCACAAATAGTTTGCCGTTAGGAGTTGTAGTTGAGGTTGATGCTATATTTGAGATTAAATAGCTATCTACCTATACTGAAATAATTAATTTTATTTTTTTTCATTTTGTCTGGAGAATATAAATTTCTTAAATCATAAATTTTATAATTTTTCTTATTACTAATTTTTTTAAGATTAAGTTGTTTAAATTCATTCCATTCAGTATGTATTATAATTAAATTGGCATTTTTACAGGCTTCTTTTATGTTATTTATATATTTTACTTTGTTATTATTAAAATCACCTTTTTGACCAGTCGGTTCATAATAAGAAACATTAGAACCCTTTTTTGTTAGGTAGGGTATTAATTTTAAAGAAGCAGCTTCTCTCATGTCATCAGTCCCAGGTTTAAAAGTAACTCCTAAAAAAGTAATATTTTTACCTTTAAGTTTATTTTTCATAATTTTATTTATTTTATTTAGTAAAATTTTATATCTTGATTTATTTGAATTTATTACACTTTTAACTATTGATAGGTTGGTTTTAAATTGCTTAGATGTTATTACTAAAGCTCTTGTATCTTTTGGAAAACAAGATCCACCATATCCAGGTCCTGCTCTTAAAAATCTATCGCCTATTCTATTATCCAATCCAATACCAGTGGATATTTCTTTTACATCTATGTTTGTATTTTCACATAGATTTGCAATTTCATTAATAAATGAAATTTTTGTAGCTAAGAATGCATTTGAGGCATATTTTATTAATTCAGCAGCTCTTCTAGAGGTATGAAAATATCTATTTGTTTTTTTTATTAACGGTAAATAAAGGTTTTTTATTATATTATTTGCTTTTTTGCTGTTAGTACCAATTACAACTCTATCAGGATACATAAAATCTCTAATTGCCTCACCTTCTCTTAGAAATTCAGGATTTGAAATAACATCAAATTTAATTTTACTTTTTTTTGAAGCTAATATTTTTTCTATTTGATCACCAGTTGTTACAGGCACAGTAGATTTTGTGACTATGATTTTATATTTATTTAAATTTCTTTTTATATCTGATACGACTTTATAAACATATTTTAAGTTAGCCTTATTAGAATTTTTGGCAGTAGGAGTGCCTACACAAATAAATATAATGTCTGAATTTCTTATTGAATTATTTACATCCGTAGAAAAATTAAGTCTATTCTGTTTGACATTTCTTATTATTAATTCCTCTAATCCAGGTTCATAAATTGGAATAATTCCTTTTTTAAGATTTTCAATCTTTTGTTTATTATTATCAACACAAATAACTTTATTTCCCAATTCTGAAAAACATGTTCCGCTCACTAAACCTACATAACCAGATCCAATAATGCAAATTTTCATAATTTGGCGATCTCTAAAGTTGATTTTATATAACCATCCATTGAACCACAATCTAGATACTTTCCTGAAAATTTATGGCCAATAAATAATGATTTATTATCAATCATAGTTTTAATCGAGTCTGTAATATGAATTTCTCCACCTTTTCCTTTTTTTTGTTTTTTAAGAATTTTAAAAATATCTCTACTTAATATATATCTGCCAATAACAGCATTTTTAGAGGGCGCTTCTTTAACAGTAGGTTTTTCTATTACATCAGATATTACAAAATTGCTCCTATCTATTTTTGAAGCAACAGAATATATCCCCCAACGATTAACATTGTTTTTTTTTACTGGCATACTTGCCATAACGGAAGCTTTATGTTTTTTATGCAATCTAATCATTTCTTTTGAACAATTTTTTTTCATAATTAAATCATCTGGAAGAAGCATTAAGAAATAATTATTTTTTATGAATTTTCTTGTCTTAAGTACAGCATCGCCTGTGCCCAAAGGTTTGTTTTGGTATACAAATTTAATTTTTTTTTTATATTTTAAAATTTTTCTATATTCTTCAATAATTCTTGGATCTTTTTTCTTTTTTATTAGAGATTTATAAAAATTATCATTATAAAAATATCTCCTTATCATCTCTTTTTTTTTTGAAATAATAAAAATAATTTCAGTAATCCCAGCCTCTATACATTCATCAAGTATATATTCAATTCCTGGTTTACCATTTATAGGTAGTAGCTCTTTAGCAAAGACACTTGTTAAAGGTAAGAGTCTTGTTCCCAATCCTGCTAGTGGAATAATAGCTTGTTTAATCATTTAGATAATTTATTTATAAACATATATTTATAAAATGAAAATAATTACTAGTATTTTTGATTTAAATAAAGAAATTAAAAACTTCAAAAATGTTGGATTTGTGCCAACTATGGGCGGAATACATAACGGTCATATATCCTTAATAAAAGCATCACAAAAGAAAAACAAAAAAACTATTGTAAGTATTTTTGTAAATCCAACTCAATTTAATAAAATCAGTGACTTTAAAAAATACCCTAGAGATCTAGAAAAAGATATTATATCTTTAAAAAAATTTAAAGTAAATTACCTCTTCTTACCTTCAACAAAAGATATTTATAAATTTAAGGCTAAGAAATTTGTTTTAAGAAAAAAAGATAAAATATTATGTGCAAAATTCAGAAAAGGCCATTTTGAAGGAGTGCTAAATGTGATGAATAGATTGATGTCTATTGTTAAATCAAAAGATTTGTTTATGGGTGAAAAGGATTATCAACAATTACACTTGATTAGAAGATTTTTATCAAAAAAATTTAATGTACGAATAAATGCATGTCCAACAATAAGAACATCTGACAAAATTGCATTATCCACAAGGAATAAATTATTAAATAAAAAATCATTAGAAAAAGCCTCACATATTGCAAAATTATTAATCAAAATAAAAAAAAGAACTAAATTGCACAAATCGAAATTCAAAGTAAATTTATCTGATTATAAAAAAGAACTTGAGAAAAAATTTAATATAAAAATAGACTATTTAGAGTTCAGAGATGAAAAAAATCTTAAACTTAATAACTTTAAAAATAAATTTAGACTTTTTGTGGCTTATAGTATTAATAAAATAAGATTAATTGACAACTTTTAATTATAAAAAATAAGCACCAACACCTAAAAAAGAGACAAACCCTATTACATCTGTAATAGTGGTCACAAAAACACTAGAAGAAATAGCTGGATCAATATTCATTTTTTTTAACGTAACAGGGATTAAAATTCCAAACAATCCTGCAACTATCATTGTTAAAATCATAGAAATAGAAATTATAAAAGCAAGTTGAGAATCGTTGAACCAAAAGTAAACTATTATAGAGCTTATTATTGCAAAAATAATTCCATTTAAAACTCCTATATTAAATTCTTTAATAATATTATTGGTAAAATTATTTTTTGTAAGATCCTGTGTTGCTAAAGATCTTACAGTAACTGCCAAAGTTTGCATACCAGCATTACCTCCCATTGAAGCAACAATTGGCATTAAAAAAGCTAGCACTACCATCTGTTCAATAGTAGCTCCAAATAAACTGATACAATAAGTTGCAAGAAAAGCAGTGAATAAATTTAGAAGTAGCCAATTAAATCTTCTCTTTGTTTTTGTAATTACTCCATCGGTAATTTCTTCATCACCTACTCCAGCTAATCTAAGAGCATCTTCTTCAGCCTCTTCTTTTAATACTGTCAATACGTCATCATAGGTTATCATTCCAACTAACTTGTCGGACTTATCTACAACTGCGGCAGAACTTAAATTATAATTTTCAAATAAATTACCTACTTCCTCCTTATCCATATCAACAGGTATCAATGTTTGAGACTCAGCCATAATAGACATCATTTTTGTATCTCTAGGTGTTCTTAACACTCTTGATGATGGAACGGTGCCTATAGGTTTAAATTCTTGATCAACAATAAATATTTCAAGGAATTCCTCTGGAAGCTCTTTATTTTCTCTAAGATAATCTATTGTTTGTCCAACAGACCAATTGCTTGGTATTGCTGTAAACTCACGCTGCATAATTCTAGCAGCTGAATCCTCTGGATAACTTAAACTTTCAAGTAAAGCAAATCTGTCTTTGGGTGGTAATGAACCAAGAATAGTATTTTTATCTTTTTCATCTACATTTTCTAAAATTTTAATTGCATCATCTGACTCCAAGTTTTTCAAAATATTTACTATTGATTCAGATGATAAATAGGCAATCATTTCTGATTGAATTGACTCGTTTAACTCAACAAAAACTTCAGGATCTACTTTAAAATTATTTAATTTTATTAAACTTTCTCTATCGCTTTGACTTAGATGCTCAACTATGTCAGCTGCATCGGCTGGATGCATATCATTAAATGAATTTGTAATAAATTCAGCATCATTTGAGGCAATTTTATCTGTAACAACTTTAATGAACTCTTTATTAAATTCAAAATTGACTTTTTTATCCTTTATTTTTTTTACTATAGTCATAAAATTTACCTATAATTTAGTTGGCACTATTAATACAAAATAAAAATAATACAAATTTATAATGATAATAGAGATCAAAAAGTCAGTAAAACCCATAAAATATAAATATGCAATAGGTATGCTCGAAGATAGATTGGATCAAATCAGAGTGAATAAAAATAAAGAACTTATTTGGATACTTGAGCATGAAGAGATTTATACTGGTGGAACAAGTTTTAAAAATTGTGAAATTTTAGATAATTCAATAAATTTTGTAAAAACAAATAGAGGTGGAAAAATAACCTACCATGGGCCGGGTCAAATAATTTTTTATTTTGTTCTAGATCTAAACAAACGAGGTAAAAATATAAAAAAAATTTTAACTGCTATTGAAAAAACAATTATCGATACTTTAAAGGAATATAAAATAAATAGTTTTGCTGATAGAAAGAATATTGGAATTTGGTGTAAGGATAAATCAGGAAAAGTAAATAAAATTGCAGCAATAGGTATTAAAGTAAAAAAATGGATTGCTTACCACGGATTTGCATTAAATATATCTAACAATCTAGATGCATATAAAAAGATAGTTCCATGTGGAATCAGAGATAGAGGGGTTTCAAATTTAAATAATATTAAAAAACAAAATTATACAAATATTGAGAATGATTTGATTAAAAATTTTTTATCAAATATTAAAAATTAAGTCTTTTAATTTTTAACATATTTCTAAAATAATTTGGAGGAGTGGCTCTAAAAGTATATTTTTTCTCATCTATTTTAAATTTTATTTCATAAGAATGTAACATTAGATTTTTATTATTTATTTTTGAGTTATTTGTTGAATTATATTTTTTATCACCAATAATAGAATTTCCTAAATTAAATAATTGTTTTCTTAGTTGGTGTTTTCTTCCTGTAATTGGATTTAGCTGTATGAAGGTCGCATTATTATTTTTATCTAAGATTTGATATTTTGTTTCAGCTTTTTCAACAATTTTTTTTTTATTTTCAAATCTTATCAAATCATCTTTTATCACACCTTTATCAAATAAAATTAATTCACCATTACATATTGCTAAATAGGTTTTATAAACCTTTCTTAATCTAAAAAGTGAAGTTAGGAGTTGGGCTGTTTCCCTATTCTTTGCAATTATAAAAACACCAGAAGTATCCTTATCTAATCTATGAACAGAATAAGGTTTCTCATCTCTAAATAAATTACTTTTTGCAAATATATCAATTATATTTTTTTTAGATTTTGTGCCACCCTGCACTGAAATTCCTGATTGTTTATTTAGAACAACAAAATTATCGTTATTTTCAATAATTAAATCTTCATTTTCTTTTATAATTTCATTACTTGGATTATATTTTTTTTTGAGTTGCTCAATTTTTTCCTCAAAATTTAAATTATAAATATTAAGTTTGTCACCAGTTTTAACTTTTTGGGAGCTTTTTACTTTTTTTTGATTTAATTTTAATTTTCCATTTCTTAAGTTTTTTTCAATAAGTCCTTGAGGAATTTTTCCTAAATGATTTCGAATAAATCTATCAATACGCATGTCATTAAAAGATTTATCTACGTTAATTGATTTTTTCATTTTTATTTTAATTCATTGCAACTATAATTTTCCTGATCTAGCCTAAGGTCTTTGCACTTTTTGCCTATAGCTATGGAGTCATAATATACAATTGTATCAGCTCTTTTCGGAAGATTGCCTTTATGCATTATATTAAACCTATTAATATTACTTTTGTATATTCCAAACTTCATATACGACTGTTTACTTATATTATTATTAGTTAACCCGTTGTAATTAACTACAGGTTCATTATTAGCCCAAATCTTAATAAAACTCTTATTTGGCCAATCAACAAATTCTATATTAATAACAAAATCATTCCATTTACCTTTTACATTATTTGCTTCTAAAATTTTATAAGTGTCAAAACCTCCAAAACTATGATTTACAAAATCTGTCCATTGCAAATCTCCATTTGGAGCAATTCTAAACATAAAATTTACTGGGCCCGCTTTAGAATGTATTTGCCATATAGTATTACTTATAGGAATAGTAAATTCACTATTGTCCGGGATATAAATACTAAATTTAAACCATGTATTTTTAGACTTTAATCCTAACATACTAACTTCAGATCTTTCTCTAAAGGTATTGCACTCGTCTGATTTTCTTTGCTGACCACAATCACCATCACCGTTTTTAAATTTCCAAGCAATTTTGCCAGATCTAACAATTTTATTTTGAATTAACAATCCATCTTTAGGAAAGTTATATAAAGGTGACAAGTGCATTCTACATTTGGTTTTTTTTCCATGACTCCATTGGCAATCAATATTTGATAAGTCTATTAAATCTTTTTCATTTTCTAAATTAAACCAAGGCATGTCATCGTCACCTAAGGTATAAAATTTTAAGCCATCAATTTTTGGTGGATTTGCTTTTAAATTATTAGTTATAAAAAAAAATATTATAATTATTTGAAAAATTATATTTTTCATTTAGTTAATATAAAATACTAGATAATTGATTTACAACATCAATTAAATAAAATATGAATTAAATACTAAGCTGTAGCTTGCTTTTTGTCTTCAACTTTTGGTGTATCTTTAGTTGGGTTCTTTTTCTTTTTATCTACTTTTTTTGCCTCAACGTCTCTATCTACAAACTCAATTACTGCCATTGGTGCATTGTCACCATATCTAAAACCAGCTTTAATAATTCTTGTATATCCACCTTTTCTATTTTCATACCTCTTAGAAAGGGTTTTTTTAACTTTATTTGTAGATTTAATATCCTGTAGTTTTGAGATTAGAGTCTTTGTATTAGATAATGTATCTTTTTTGCCTAGTGTAATAATTTTATCTGCTTGAGGTTTTAAAACTTTTGCTTTGGGTAATGTGGTTGTTATTTGCTCATACTTAATTAATGAGTTAAGCATATTTTTAATTAATGCTTTTCGATGCTCTGATGTTCTATTGAGCTTTTTATAGCCCATTTTATGTCTCATTAGATGGCTTCCTCAAGTTTTTTCGATAATTCCGCAATATTGTCTGGAGGCCAGTTTGGTATCTCCATTCCGAGATAAAGAGACATGCCAGTTAAAACCTCCTTTATTTCATTTAGAGATTTTCTTCCAAAATTAGGTGTTCGTAGCATCTCACCTTCAGACTTTTGAACTAAATCTCCGATGTATATAATATTATCATTCTTAAGACAATTCATTGATCTAACTGAAAGTTCTAGTTCATCAACTTTTCTTAGTAAATTTTTATTAAACTCTGGTTCAGTGGGTTGTTCTCTCACAATTACCTCTTGTGGCTCGTCAAAGTTAACAAACATGCCTAATTGATCTTGGAATATTCTTGCAGAATAAGCTACAGCATCCTCTGCTGAAATCGAACCATTCGTCTCAACTTCCATAGTTAATTTATCATAGTCTAAGGCTTTACCTTCTCTAGCTGTACTAATAGAATAAGATACCTTTTTCACTGGACTAAATAATGAGTCTATAGGAATAAGTCCAAGTGGAGGCTCCTCAGGCTTATTCATCTCTGCTGAAACATAACCCTTTCCATTGCTAACAGTCATTTCCATATGAAAATTTGTATTTTCATCTAAATTACAAATTACAAGATCTGGATTTAATATTTCTATATCGGCAGAAGTAGTAATATTTGATGCTTTAATTTCACCAGGTCCTTTTGCGTCTAATATAAGTTTACTTGTTGTTTCTGAATTGCTTTTTAAAGCAAGTGATTTTACATTTAATACAATGTCAGTTACATCTTCTCTAACGCCTTTAATTGACGTAAATTCATGCAATACCCCATCTATTTGAATTGCAGTAACAGCTGTACCTCTTATTGATGATAGCAAAATTCTTCTCAAAGAATTTCCTAAAGTAAGTCCATAACCTTTTTCCAAAGGCTCAGCAACTATTTTAGCATATGATTTATCCTCACTAAGATTAATATCTAGCTTTGGGGGTTTGATTAAAGATTTCCAGTTTTTTATATTAACTTCTGATGTATCCATTTATACTCTCCTTTTTTTTGGTGGTCTAGAACCATTGTGCGGCATTGGTGTTGTATCTTTTATAGATATAATTTTAAATCCTCTTGCCTGTAATGCTCTTAAGGCAGTTTCTCTTCCTGACCCAGGACCTTTAACTTCGACAGATAATATTTTCATCCCAACTTCTAAAGCTTTTGAAGCAGCAGAATCAGCAGCTACTTGCGCTGCATATGGGGTTGATTTTCTAGAGCCCTTAAAACCTTTTTGACCTGCAGATGCCCATGATATTACATTTCCATTTGTATCTGCAATTGAAACTATTGTATTATTAAATGTTGATTGCACATACGCAATTCCATTTAGAATATTCTTCTTATTTTTCTTTTTTTTTGAATAAGAACTTTTTTTTGTTTTGGGTTGATTTTCTTTAGTCGAGTCCTTTTTTTCTGTTTTTTCTTTTACCATATAAATTTTATGTTATTTTTTTAGAGGTGTTAATTTTTTCCCAGCAATAGCTATTGCCTTACCTTTACGGGTTCTAGCGTTACATCTAGTTCTCTGTCCTCTAACAGGTAACTTTTTTCTATGTCTTGATCCACGATATGATGCTAGGTCAATTAATCTTTTAATATTTAATGAAGTATCTCTCCTAAGGTCACCTTCAACAGTAAATTTTTGGTCTATAAACTCTCTGATTTTTAAAATTTCATCATCAGTAAGCTCATTAACTCTTTTAGTATTTGGTATCTCTAAAGACTTGCAAATATCTTTTGAATTTTTTTCACCAATACCGTAAATATAAGTTAGTCCTATTCTAACTAATTTGTTTTGTGGAATATTTACACCTGCTATACGAGCCATAATATTGAGATAAAATTTAGCCTTTTATATAAGAAGTTTTTTCAAAGTCAATGTCTTAAACAGATAGAATTTGCTCAATTTTATTAGATATTTCAATGATTTTTTCACTACCATCTATTTCATAAAAGTTTGATTTTTTTGAGTAGAAATCTAATACTGGCTTTGTTGTCATCATGTAAGTTTCATATCTCTTTAAAATGGTAGTTAGATTATCATCTGCTCTTTTTTCTAAAACTTTTCTTTTTTCAATTCTGCTTATAATTGTATCTTTGCTTACATTTAAAAAGAATATGAAATCAATTTTTTGATTAGATTCATCCATCATTGACTCGAGATTTTTTGCTTGGCTTACGGATCTAGGATAACCATCAAATATTAATTTATTTTTTTTATTTTGGTCAAAAATTGCTTTTTTAATTAATTCATTTACTATCTCATCAGTAGCAAAATCTCCCTTTGAAATAATATTTTCAATATCTTTTCCTATTTCAGTTTTGTTTTTAACTTCGTTTCTAAGTAAATCACCTGTTGATATTTGGTAAAGGTTAAATTTTTTAGAAATATTAATTGCCTGTGTTCCTTTGCCTGCTCCTGGTGGTCCAAAGATTATAACATTCACTTATTTTATCTACCAAATTTAGTTTTTTTAATCAGTTGTTCGTATTGTGAACTCATTAATCTGGTTTGGACTTGTGTGACTGTATCAATTGCTACAACAACAACGATTAAAACTGAAGCTCCTCCCAAATAAAATGGTATAGGATAATTTGCTATTAGAAATTCTGGCATTAAACAAACTAGTGTCAAGTATATGGCTCCAATTGTTGTCAATCTTGTAAGTATGGTATCTATATAAATTGCTGTACTTTCACCTGGTCTTATTCCTGGTATAAAACCTCCATACTTTCGTAAATTTTCAGCTGTTTCATTTGGATTAAATGTAATTGATGTATAAAAAAAAGTAAAAAATATTATACCAGATGCATATAATATCATATACAAAGGCTGACCTTGAGAAAAATAAGATGATATGTTTAAGAATAATTCATTTTGTGAAACATTAAAATTCGAAAAAGTTACAGGTAATAATAATAGAGCTGAAGCAAAAATAGCTGGTATAACACCAGCTGAATTTATTTTTAAAGGCAAATGAGATGACTCTCCACCATACATCTTATTACCCATTTGTCTTTTTGGATAGTTTATTAGTATTTTTCTTAACGCTCTTTCCATAAATACAATAAATAAAATAGTTAATACCAATAGAACAAATATAAAAATAATCATTAGTGTGGAAATTGCTCCAGTTCTTCCCAATTCAAATGTTGTTACTAAAGCTCTAGGTATTTCAGCTACAATTCCAGAGAATATTATTAATGATATACCATTACCAATGCCTCTTTGAGTAATTTGCTCTCCTAACCACATTAAAAATATTGTTCCAGCTACTATTGTTGTTACAGTTGAAATTTTGAAAAAAACACCTGGGTTAATTACTAAATCTGCAGACGACTCTAATCCTACAGCAAGTCCATATCCTTGAACTGTTGCTAGTAAAACAGTTCCATATCTTGTTATTTGAGTAATCTTTTGCCTACCTATTTCACCTTGTGCTTTGAGGTTTTTAAAATAGTCAGTAACACCTGTAAGTAACTGAATGATAATAGAAGATGATATGTAAGGCATTATGCCAAGGGCAAATATAGCCATTCTGCTTACTGCACCACCAGCAAAAACATTAAACATCCCCAGCAAGCCTTTTTGATTACTATCCATCATTATTTTTAGCTGTTCTGGATCTATGCCTGGCAAAGGAACAAATGTTCCTAATCTATAAATAGCAAGTATGAATATTGTGAAAATGATCCTATTTCTTAAATCATTTGTTTGTGATGACTCACTCATTTTATTTTAAATTTTTAATTTTTAAAATACCACCAATTTTTTCTATCTTATCTTTTGCTGCAACTGATGAATAATCTGCTTCGATGTTGATTTTAGAAGTCAAATTTCCATTAGCAAGAATTTTGTACTTTAAATATGATTTGTTTATTAATTTATTTTTTTTTAAACTTTCTAAATTAATCTGATTTTGAGGATCTATTTTCTTATTATTTACAAAGTTTTGTAATTGGTCTAAATTTATTTTCGCGATTTTATTTTTATTTATTGGGTTAAAGCCTCTTTTTGGCAATCTTCGGTAAAGAGGCATTTGTCCTCCCTCAAAACTTTTAATTGCAACTCCAGATCTTGATTTTTGACCCTTTACACCTCTACCCGATGTTTTTCCTTTTCCAGATCCAATACCACGTCCAAGTCTTTTTTTTGGAATTTTAACTTTTACATTATTATTTAAAAAATTCATTATCCTCTTTTCTCAATTATTTCTGAAATTTTCTTATTTCTTAACAATGAAATATTTTTTGGCGAATTTTGATTAGAAAGTGCTTTCATGCATGCCCTAATTACATTGTGTGGATTAGCTGTTCCAAGAGATTTAGCAACAATATCTTTTATACCTAAAACTTCACATACAGCTCTTACTGCTCCACCAGCAATTATTCCTGTACCTTTGGGGGCAGCTCTTAATTTAATTTTTCCAGCCCCATCTTTTCCAAATATATCATGATGTATTGTTCTACCTTCTCTTAATGGAATTTGAACAAGATTTCTTCTCGCTAATTCATTTGCTTTTTTAATAGCGTCTGGAACTTGTTTTGCTTTTGCGTGAGCAACTCCAATTTTTCCATTTTGATTTCCTACCACAACTAATGCAGAAAAACCAAATCTTCTTCCACCTTTAACCACTTTTGTTATTCTGTTGATATGAACTAATTTTTCGACAAATTCTGCATTTTTTTCCATAATTTAAAATTCCATTCCATTTTTTCTTAATTCATCAGCTAATAATTTAACTCTTCCATGATATTTGTAAGACCCTCTATCAAAGTAAACTTTAGTTATTTTCATATCCTTAGCTTTTTTAGCTAGTTCCTCAGCTACTAATGTTGACATTTGTTTTTTATCTATTTTTTGAGATTTAATTTTTTTTGTATTTGATGAGGCTGACAAAATTGTAATATTTTTTGAATCATCTATTATTTGAGCACTTATATTTTTAATAGATCTATTTACACTTAGTCTATATCTATCTTTTGAAGAAACTTTTTTTACTTTGTTTCTAATTCTAAATTTTTTTCTGTCTAGTTTTGTAATTTTCATTATTTTTTCTTACCTTCTTTTCTTAAAATATATTGCCCCTGTTCTTTTATACCCTTTCCTTTATAAGGCTCTGGTGGTCTTAAACTTTTAATTTCAGCTGCAACTTCTCCTACTTGTTGTTTATCAGTGCCTGAAATTTTTAGAATATTTTGTTTTTCGACCTGAACTTTTATTCCTTCTGGTATATCAAAATTAATATCATGACTAAATCCTAGCTGTAGATTTAAAACATTGCCCTTTAAAGCTGCTCTATACCCTACACCAGATAGTTCCAATATTTTTTGATAACCTTTGCTAGTCCCTATTATCGCGTTATTTATCAGACTTCTGTTCATTCCCCATAGTCTTTTAGTTTCTTGATTATTTTTTTTAGGTTTAATTGATACTTCTTTGCCCTCATTGATATTTAAATCAAATATGTCTAAGTCAATATCAAGTGATTTTTTTCCAAGTGGTCCTTCGATATTTATTATATTATTATTTAATACAACTTTAACTTTTTCAGGGATCGATATATTTAATTTTCCTATTTTCGACATTAAAATACCTTACAAATTATTTCTCCACCTACTTTTTGCTTTCTAGCATCTATGTCAGTCATAACCCCTTTAGGTGTTGAAATTATAGCTATACCTAGTCCATTATTTACTTTTGGAAGACTTTCAGCACTTGAAAAAATTCTTCTTCCAGGTTTAGAAACTCTTTCTATAGAGCTTATTACTGGATTTCCTGAGTTATATTTTAAACTAATTTCCAAACTTGGCTTGTTGTCTTCAGACTTAACTTCATAATCAATTATGTATCCTTCTGATTTTAATATTTCCGCAATTTTTGTTTTAAACTTTGATGAAGGAAGTTCTATTTTTTTATGATTTCTGTTTTGAGAATTCTTTAATCTCGCTAACATATCTCCTATTGGGTCACTTAAACTCATAATATCCTTTCTACCAACTTGATTTTACCATACCAGGAATTTTACCCTCAAGACCTAATTGTCTTAAAGCTATTCTTGATATTTTTAATTTTCTATAGACGCCATGTGGTCTGCCTGTAATTTGACATCTGTTTCTTACTCTTATTTTTGCTGAATTTCTTGGTAAATTTGAAAGCTTTTGTTGAGCTTTAAACCTTTCTTCAAATGATAATTTTTTGTTCATTATTATTTTTTTTAGATTTTCTCTTTTTTTATAAAATTTATCAGACAACTTAATTCTTCTGTTATTTTTATTTATTGAACTCAATTTAGCCATTAATTACTCCTTACTTCTTTAAATGGAAAATTTAATTTTTTTAAAAGCTCATAGCTGTGCTTTTTATCCATTGTTTTAATTACAATTGTTATATCTAAACCTCTAACTTTATCTATTTTATCAAAATTTACCTCTGGAAATATAATTTGCTCTTTTATTCCAAATGTATAATTGCCAAATTTATCAAAACCATTCGGGCTTAATCCTCTAAAATCTTTTATTCTAGGCAATGCTATATTTACCAGTCTATCAATAAATTCGAACATTTTATTTTTTCTTAATGTGACTTTTAAACCTGAATTGGTATTTTTCCTTGTTTTAAAATTAGCAATAGATTTTTTAAATTTAGTAATAACTGGTTTTTGGCCTGTTATACTTGCAAGATCATCTTGACAGGATTTAACTATTTTACTGTCGTTTCCATCTAATCCTAGTCCCATATTTAAAACAATTTTTTCAATCTTTGGTCCCATATATTGATTTTTGTACCCAAACATTTCTTTAAGACTTGGATTTATTTCTTTTAAAATTATTTCTTTTAATCTAGGTTCCATTATTTTTTAGCCTCTAATTTTGTATTTTTTTCTACATTTCTTAAATTTGATATATGAACAAAATTTTCTTTAGATATAATTCCACCTTTTTTTTCTTTAGTAGTTTTAAGATGTTTTTTAACAATATTAATCCCTTTAATTTTAGCTCTATTGTTTTTTCTATCTATTTCAATTATTTCTCCCTCTTTATTTTTGTCTTTGCCTGATAAAACTTTTACTTTCATACCTTTTTTAATCATTATAATACCTCTGGAGCTAATGAAATAATCTTCATTTGACCTCTATTTCTAAGTTCTCTTGTAACAGGCCCAAATATTCTTGTGCCTATAGGTTCACCTTTATCATCTGTTAAAACTGCAGCATTATTATCAAATCTTACTTTTGAGCCATCATTTCTATGTAGACCCTTTTTAACTCTTACTACTACAGCCTTATGCACTGCACCTTTTTTTACTTTGCCCTTAGGAATCGCTTCCTTAACAGCAACAACAATTGTATCCCCAATACTAGCATATCTTCTTTTTGATCCACCAAGCACTTTTATACACTCTATTTTTTTTGCCCCTGTGTTGTCCGCTACCATTAATTCTGTCTGAACTTGTATCATTTGGTTACTCCAATAACTTCAAATTTTTTATTTTTAGAAAACGGTTTGCTTTCTCTTATTGATACTTTATCACCAATTTTAAATTTATTTTCTTCGTCATGAGCATTATATTTTTTTCTTGCTTTCATTACTTTTTTTAAGACTGGATGCTGATATTTTCTTTCTACCATTACGGTTATAGTTTTATTTGGTTTATCGCTAACAACAACTCCGTTCAATATTTTTTTAGGCATTTTTATCTTCCATTAATGTTTTTAATCTTGCTATATTTTTTTTTGTTTCTGTAATTTTTGCAGGACTTTTAATCTGACCGTTAACTTTTTGGAATCTAAAATTGAATAAGTCTTTTTTCAGTTTTTCAAGATTATCTATCATTTGTTTGTTTGTTAGTTTTTTTATCTCTTTTTTTTTCATCTTAAATTCTTTTAATAAATTTACATTTTATAGGTAATTTTGCAGATGCTTTGTATAGCGCCTCTCTGGCTATTTGCTCTGGCACACCATCTACTTCAAATAATATTCTTCCTGGTTTAACTCTACAAGCCCAAAACTCAGGAGAACCTTTTCCTTTACCCATTCTTACTTCAGTTGGTTTTTTTGAGACTGGTATATTTGGGAACATTCTAGTCCATACTCTTCCTTGTCGTTTCATATGTCTAGTTAATGCAACTCTCGCAGCTTCAATTTGTCTAGAAATTATTCTTTCTGGTTGAACAGCCTTTAAACCGAATGATCCATAATTCATTAGATTACATCTTGAGGCATTTCCATGAATTCTTCCTTTATGTGCTTTTCTAAACTTAGATCTAGTTGGCTGTAACATTTTTAGGCTTTATTCCTTTCTTGACTAAATTCTTTTGTGAAAATTTCTCCTTTGTATATCCATACTTTAATACCTATAATTCCGTAAGTAGTTAGTGCTTCAGCTTCAGAGTAGTCTATGTCTGCTCTAAGTGTATGTGATGGAATACTTCCTTCTCTCAACCATTCTGTTCTAGCAATCTCATTACCACCTAATCTTCCACTGATTGAAACTTTTATTCCTTTTGCGCCTAGCCTTAGAGCAGATTGCATTGCTCTTTTCATTGCTCTTCTATATGAAACTCTTTTTACTAATTGTTGGGAAATGTTTTCGGCAACTAAATAGCTATTTGTCTCTGGTTTTTTAACTTCTTTAATATTAAGAACAACTTCATTTGATGTTAATTTAGAGAGGTTTCCTTTGATTTTTTCAATATCTGTTCCTTTTTTACCTATAACAAATCCAGGTCTTGATGTGTAAATTGTTACAAAACATTTCTTTGTTGTTCTCTCTATCATTACTTTTGATACGCCTGAGTTTATTACATTTTTTTTGATATAATTTCTTATTTTGAAATCCTCTATTAAATTGTTACCAAAATCTTTTTTCTTTGCGTACCAAACAGAGTCCCATCCTCTATTAATTCCTAACCTAAGCCCTACTGGATTAACTTTTTGTCCCATGTTTCTCCATTTTGTTTGATTGTTCTGTTAATATTATTGTTAAATTTGAATATGGCTTCATTATTTCGGCAGCTCTACCCTTTGCTCTAGCTCGAAACCTTTTCATTACTACTTGTTTACCGCAAAAAGCTTCTTTCACAATTAATTTATCTATATCATATTGGTAATTGTTTTCTGCATTGGCTACTGCTGATGAAATCGTTTTTTTTATGTCTTTTGATATTCTTTTTTCAGAGAATGATAAGTCTCTTATTGCTATATCAACTTTTTTTCCAACTATAGATTTTAATATTGGTTTCAATTTTCTTGTACTAGATCTAATATTTTTATTAACTGATCTAACTATTTTTGTATCTATTTTCTTTTTTATTTTAGTCATTATTTTTTATCAGCTCCACCTTCCACCTTTGCCTTTTTATCCGCTGGAGTATGTCCAAAAAATTGCCTTGTTGGTGCAAATTCACCAAATTTATGACCAACCATATCCTCAGATATTGTAATGGGTATAAACTTTTTTCCATTATGAATTAAAAAACTTATTCCCACAAATTCAGGTATTATTGTTGATTTTCTTGACCAAGTTTTAATTGGTTTCTTCACAGGATCATTTTTAATATTTTCTACCTTTTTTATAAGACTCTGTTCAACAAATGGTCCTTTCCAAACTGATCTAGCCATAAATTATGCTCTTTTCTTCTTCCTTCTTCTTATTATAAATTTATCTGTTCTTTTGTTATCTCTTGTTTTTAAACCTTTGGCAGATTGACCAGTAGGAGAAACTGGATGTCTTCCCCCAGCTGATTTACCTTCTCCACCTCCGTGTGGATGGTCAACAGGATTTTTTACAACTCCTCTTGTATGAGGCCTTCTTCCAAGCCATCTTGATCTTCCTGCCTTACCTATTTTAATATTTTTTTGATCAGGATTGGACAATACGCCTATAGTTGCCATGGAGTTAGAATTTATTTTTCTTACTTCACCAGATGTCATTTTTATAATTGAATAATCTCCATCTATGCCTGATATGGAGACCGAAGTTCCTGCAGACCTAGCTATTTTACCTCCACCACCAGGATTAATTTCAACATTATGTATATCCATTCCAACAGGTATATCTTTTAATGGTAAACAGTTACCTATTTTAATTTCAGAATTTGATCCATTTTGTATTATATCACCAACTTTTATATCCTTAGGTGATAAATAATAGAATCTTTCACCATCCTCAAATTTAACTAACATTATATGGCAAGATCTATTTGGGTCATATTCAATTCTTTCGACCTCAGCTGTTAAACCTAATTTTTTTCTATAAAAGTCAATTTTTCTATATTTATGTTTGTGTCCGCCGCCATGATTTCTAGATGTTATTCTTCCGTAGTTATTTCTTCCTTTTGATGAATTGTTTGCTGCAGTCAATGATTTAAATGGTTTTCCTTTCCAAAGACCATCTCTACTTACTAGAATAGTACCTCTTGAAGATTTTGTGTATGGTTTAAAAGTCTTTAGTGCCATTTTATATTCCTGTTGTTAGGTCAATGTTTTGACCTTTTTTAAGTGTGATTATCGCTTTTTTAAAACCCTTAACTTTAACTTTTTTTCCTCTTGTTGTCTTAATTCTCATTTTTTTGTTAATAATATTTACTTTTGTCACGTTAACTTTGAAAATTTTCTCGATATTATTTTTTAAATTCTTTTTATTAGCTTTAGGATGAACTTTAAAGGTAACTTTATTTTGCTCAGACAAATTGGTTGACTTCTCTGTTACTAGAGGTGATATAATTTTGTCATATAAATGTAGTTTTTGCATTTTTTAATACCTTTTTTCTAACTCTTTTATAGATGTTTCGGTAAATATTACTTTTTTGAATTTCGCTAGATCATACGCACTGAAATGATTGATATCTGTAATTTTTACATTAGGAATATTTCTTACGGATTTGAAAATATTATTTTTTGATTTTAGATCAGCAATTATTATTGAGTTTTTTGCTTCAAATCTAGTAAGAATATTATTCATTTCTTTAGTTTTGATAATTGATTTTCCAAAATCATCAAAAATAATTAAATCATTTAATTTATTTTTTTTTGTAATTAACGAAGCTATGCTCAATTTTTTTTCACTTTTATTAAGTTTTCTTTTTTTATAATTTTTTTCACCCTTTGGACCATGGGCTACACCACCACCAACGAATATTGGTGCTTTTTTACTTGCATGTCTTGCATTTCCAGTTCCTTTCTGGGCATAAATTTTTGATGTTGAGCCTACAATTTCATTTTTTTGTTTAGTTTTAGCTTTTCTGCCTTTGTAATTTGCATTTGTCTTATAAAGTACGTTGCTCACAAGTTTGTTATTTATCTTCGCCAAGAGTATTTTGTCAGAAACCTCAATAGTTTCTTTATTTCCGTCAATTTTAATTTTATCTATTTTCATTTACTTTTTTTTTCTTTATTTTTTTTTGATTTTTCGACAATTTCAATCTTTTCTTTAATAGTAAGTTTGTTTATATTTTTTACAGCCTTTTTAAGTAAAACTTCTGAGTTTTTAGACCCAGGTATTGAACCTTTTAAATAAATTAGATCATTATCAATATCAGTTTTAATAACTTCTAAATTCTGAATAGATCTTAATTTATCTCCCATGTGACCAGCCATTTTTTTTCCTTTAAAAACCTTTCCTGGATCTTGATTTTGTCCAGTAGATCCATGGGCTCTATGAGATATGGATACACCATGCGATGCTCTTAAGCCTCCAAAATTATGTCGTTTCATTGCACCCGCAAAACCTTTTCCTATGGTTTTAGATTTTACATCTAAAAATTTAGTATCTTTAAAAATCTCTATGCCAAATTCATTTCCTTCTTTATATTCTTCTAACTTGCTAACTCTAAACTCTTTCAAAATTTTTTTAGGCTCTGTATTTTTTTTTGAAAAATATCCTTTCATCGATTTGGTTAGCTTTGAATTTTTGATTTTACCAAATCCAAGTTGAACAGCGTTGTAACCTCTTTTTTCCTTATTTATTAATTGAATAACTCTACCTTTTTCTACTTTTAAAACTGTTACTGGCACAGACTGTCCTGTTTTATAAAATTCTCGTGACATTCCTATTTTTTTACCTATTAAACCAATTTCGCTCATTATATTTTAATCTCCACATCAACTCCTGAGGCCAAATCTAACTTCATCAATGCCTCAACTGTAGCTGGAGTTGGTTCAATTATATCTATAAGTCTTTTATGAGTTCTTGTTTCGAACTGTTCTCTGCTTTTTTTATCTATATGCGGTGATCTTAAGACGGTATATCTCTCTTTCTTTGTTGGTAGAGGTATAGGTCCTTTAATATTTGCTCCAGTTCTTTTAACTGTATTTACTATCTCTTCAGTAGATTGGTCTAAAACCTTATTGTCATATGCTCTTAATTTAATTCTGATATTTTGCTTTTCCATATTTAACCTGTTTTCTTTGTTACTTCATCCTGTACATTTTGTGGAACTTTATCATAATGATCAAAGAACATTGAATACTGAGCTCTTCCTTGCGACATTGATCTTAGGTTATTGATGTAACCAAACATATTTGCCAAAGGAACCATTGCAGTAATGACAGTTGCATTTCCTCTTTGTTCTTGTGTACTTATTTGACCTCTTCTACTATTTAAATCTCCTATTACATCTCCCATATAATCTTCAGGCGTTACGACTTCAACTCTCATCACAGGTTCTAATAGTTTCAATGTAGCTTTGGTGCATGCCTCTTTAAAACATTGTCTAGAAGCAAGTTCAAAAGCTAATACGCTCGAGTCCACATCGTGATGAAGACCGTCAACTATTGTTACTTTATAATCTATAAGAGGAAATCCTGCTAATATTCCACCATCTGCAACAGTTTCAACACCTTTTTCTACACCTGGTATAAATTCCTTAGGTATAGCTCCTCCTTTAATTTTACTTTCAATTTCTCGACCTTTGCCTGGTTCAAGAGGCTCCACTGTAAGTTTTACTCTTGCAAATTGTCCAGCTCCACCACTTTGTTTTTTATGAGTGTAATCAAATTCAGCAGAAGACAAAATAGTTTCCCTGTAGGCTACTTGGGGCGCTCCCACATTGGCTTCAACTTTAAATTCTCTCTTCATTCTATCGACGATAATATCTAAATGTAGTTCACCCATACCTTTTATAATTGTTTGTCCAGACTCTTCATCTGAGGTTACTCTAAAAGATGGATCTTCTTTTGCTAATCTACCTAAAGCTTCTCCCATTTTCTCTTGGTCAGCCTTTGTTTTAGGCTCAACTGCAATCTCTATAACTGGATCAGGAAACTCCATTGGCTCAAGAAGAACTGGTTCTTCTTTATTGGCTAATGTATGTCCTGTAATTGTATTTTTTAGGCCTGCAAGTGCTACAATATCACCAGCGTTAGCCTCCTTAATGTCTTCTCTTGAGTTAGCATGCATTAATAACATTCTTCCAACTCTTTCTTCTTTATCTTTTGATGTATTATAAATTCCAGTGCCTGATTTAACAGTTCCTGAGTATATTCTTATAAATGTCAAACTACCAACAAAAGGGTCGTTAGCAACTTTAAATGCTAAAGCAGAAAAAGGTGCGTTATCATCGAATTTCATTTCAACCTCTTCATCTGATCCAGGTTTAGTACCTTTTATAGAACCTATGTCATTTGGACTTGGTAGAAAATTCACTACCGCATCTAAAAGTGGTTGAACACCTTTATTTTTAAATGCAGATCCAGTAAGAACTGGAACAAAATCAAATCCTAAACATCCTTTTCTAATGCATGCAATTAAATCTTTCTCAGAGATCTCATTTCCTCCAAGATAATCTTCCATGAGTTTTTCGTCTTGTTCGACAGCTGTTTCAACTAGTTCTTGACGATATTTATTTGAAATTTCTTTTAAATCCTCTGGAATATCTGTTAATTCCCAAGCTGCACCAAGGTCCTCGTTTTTCCAAACTATTGCCTTCATTTTAATTAAATCAACAACACCTTTTAATTCAGATTCAACCCCAATAGGTACTTGCATGACTAAAGGTTTAGCACCTAGACGATCTTTTATCATACTAACACATCTAAAAAAATCAGCTCCTGTTCTATCAAGCTTATTTACAAAGCAAATTCTTGGAACTTTATATTTATCAGCTTGTCTCCAAACAGTTTCTGATTGAGGTTCAACACCCGCAACACCATCAAATACAGCTACAGCACCATCAAGTACCTTCAAAGATCTTTCGACTTCAATAGTAAAATCGACGTGACCAGGAGTGTCAATAATGTTAATTCTGTGATCTTGCCAGAAACATGTGGTAGCTGCTGAAGTTATTGTAATTCCTCTCTCTTGCTCCTGTTCCATCCAGTCCATTGTCGCAGCACCGTCATGAACTTCACCTATTTTATGACTTTTTCCTGTGTAGTATAAAATTCTTTCTGTAGTCGTGGTTTTTCCGGCATCTATATGTGCCATTATACCAATATTTCTGTATTTATCTAAAGTATGAGTTCTTGACATAAATTATTACCATCTAAAATGAGCAAACGCTTTATTTGATTCAGCCATTTTGTGTGTATCTTCCTTTTTCTTTATAGCGGAACCTTTGTTTTGATAAGCATCATATATTTCATTAAATATTTTATCAGACATTTTTTTATCTTTTCTTTTTCTAGATGCATCAACTAACCATCTTAAGGCTAATGCTTGAGATCTTTTAGCTTTAACTTCAACTGGAACTTGATAGGTTGCTCCACCAACTCTTCTTGATCTTACTTCAACTGTTGGTCTTATGTTGTTAATTGCATCGTTAAAAATATTAAGTGGTTCATCTTTCGACTTGCTTTTAATTTTTTCGATTGCATCATAAATTATTTTTTCTGCTACTGTTTTTTTTCCATCATACATGATTGAGTTTATTAATTTTGGAATTACTGTAGATTTATATTTAGGGTCAACTACAGGTAATTTTTTTGGAGCTCTTCTTTTTCTCGACATTATCTATTTGCCCTTTTTTGTTCCATAAAGTGAACGTCTTTGTTTTCTATTTGCAACACCTTGGGTATCAAGATTGCCTCTAAGAACATGATAACGCACACCTGGTAAATCTTTTACTCTTCCACCTCTTATTAAAACAACAGAGTGTTCTTGAAGATTGTGTCCTTCACCCGGAATGTAGGCTGTTACCTCAAATCCATTAGACAATCTAACTCTAGCTACTTTCCTCAATGCTGAGTTAGGTTTTTTTGGTGTTGTAGTGTAAACTTTCACACACACACCTCTTTTTAGAGGTTGTTTCTGCAAAGCTGGAACTTTATTTCTTGTTACCGGTCTTACTCTACTTTTTCTTACTAGTTGGTTTATTGTTGGCATTATTTATTAATTTTTTATTTAAACGTTTAAGGATGAAAATAACTGGCGTGTTATTTATGGCAGCGTTTAGTGATCTAGTCACTACATTCCAACCAAAAACATGGCCAAAATACATTAGAAATTGTATTTGTCAAACTAAAATAAGTCTTAAAAGACCATTATATTACTGGTTTATTTGAGCTTCTGAGGTCTCGACAGTCTCTTGTTCAGATAAAAATTTTTGGTCGTCTTTTAGAGCTTTTTTATTCCATGAGTTCTTAATTGCACCTGTTCCAGCTGGAACAAGTCTACCAACAATTACATTCTCTTTTAATCCAGATAATTTATCTACTTTACCTTTTATAGCTGCATCTGTAAGAACTCTGGTTGTTTCTTGGAATGATGCTGCAGATATGAATGACTCTGTTTGCAATGATGCTTTAGTAATCCCCATAAGAATTCTTTCTCCCAATGCAGGTTTTTTACCATCAGACTTAAGTTCATCATTCATTTTTTCAAATTTAATTCTATCTATAATTTCACCAGGCAGTAATTTGCTATCACCTGAATCTTTTACTTCAACTTTTTTAAGCATCTGTCTTAAAATAACTTCGATATGTTTATCATTAATAATAACACCTTGTAATCTGTAAACATCCTGCACTTGATTAACAAAATATTCTGTTAACTCCTCGATTCCTAAGATTCTTAAAATATCATGTGGCAAAGGTTGACCATCTAATAGATATTCCCCTTTTTTAATTTTTTCACCTTGGTTAAAGTTTATGTGTTTTCCTTTTGGAATCAAATAACTTGATGTTTCACCATTTTCAGCTTCAATAGTTACTCTTTGTTTTCCCCTAACCTCTTTTCCAAAAATAACGCTTCCGTCATTTTCAGCTATAATTGCGCTATCTTTGGCTTTTCTAGCTTCGAATAATTCTGCTACTCTTGGAAGTCCACCAGTTATATCTTTTGTTTTAGTAGTTTCTTTAGGCAATCTAGCTATAACATCTCCAGCAGAAATTTTCTGACCATCTTTAACTGATAAAATTGAGTCTGGAACTAGATAATATCTTGCTTCATTATCGTCAGCTTTTTTAATAACATTCCCCTTTGCGTCTCTTAAGGTTATTCTTGGTTTTAAATCTGTATTTTTTGATTGAGTTTTCCAATCAACTACAGCTTTTGTAGATATTCCAGTTGCATCATCAACCGTTTCTGCAATTGATACTCCATCAATTAAATCAACATAGTTTGCAATTCCATCCTTTTCTGCAATTACAGGAGTGGTGTATGGATCCCACTCACAAATTTTAGCTCCTTTTTTAACTTTCTGCTCATTTTCAAAATATAACTTTGATCCATAAGGAACTTTGTATGAGGCAACTTGTAAACCATTTTCATCTTCAATTGATATTTCTGTATTCCTGCCCATTACGATTTGATTATTTTTTGAATCTTTAATTAAATTTGTATTAACAATTTTTATTAAACCGTCAGAATTTGAAACGATTTGAGACTCTTGTTTTACTGAAGCTGTTCCTCCAACGTGAAATGTTCTCATAGTTAATTGTGTCCCTGGTTCTCCAATAGACTGCGCTGATATCATTCCAATTGCCTCACCGACATGAACCATTTTACCTCTAGACAAGTCTCTTCCATAACACATGGCACAAACACCCTCTTTAGAGCTACAAGTCATTACAGAGTAAACTTTTAACATTTTAACTCCAGCAGCATCAATTTTCTCACATGCGGCTTCATCTATCATTTGCTCTTTTTTAATAATGATATCTCCAGTTAAAGGATTTTTTACATCTTGAGCCGTAACTCTTCCAAGCGCTCTTTCTGATAAACTTACCATTATATTTCCACCTTCTAAGACTTCTGATAATTCAATAGATCCTGGGTTATCACATTTCTTTTTCGTTACTGTTAAATCTTGAGCAACATCGCACAATCTTCTGGTCAAATATCCTGAACTTGCAGTTTTTAAGGCTGTATCAGCCAAACCTTTTCTCGCACCGTGCGTAGAGTTAAAGTATTCTAAAGCAGTTAAACCTTCTTTGAAATTTGATGTAATGGGTGACTCTATAATTTCACCTGATGGTTTTGCAATCAATCCTCTCATTCCAGCCAATTGTTTCATCTGTGCGGCTGATCCTCTTGCACCACTATCAGCCATCATAAAGACTGAATTGATTTTTAATCCATCTTCAGTAATTTCTGTAGCTGAAATTCTTTTCATCATTTCAGAGGCAACTCTATCTGTACATTTAGACCAGGCGTCGATTACTTTATTATATTTCTCACCTCTAGTTATTAATCCCTCAGCATATTGACCTTCATAATCAGCTATAAGTTTTTTAGTTTCATCAATTAGTTGTTGTTTATTGTCTGGTATCACTAGATCATCCTTACCAAATGAAATTCCAGCCTTAAACGCATGTTTAAAACCCAAGTCTTTCAATTTATCGCAGAATATTACAGTACTTTTTTGACCTGAAAATCTAAATACATGATCTATGACCTCTGATACAATTTTTTTAGGAAGCAATCTATCAACTAAAGAAAATTTATTATTTACATTTTTCGGAATTAGGTTTGATAATAAAAATCTTCCAGCAGTGCTTATATGTTTTTCAAACTTTTTATTACCTTTTTCATCTAATGTTTCAAATCTTGAAACAATCCTTGAATGTACTTTTATTTGTCCAGTTTCTAAGGCATGTTCAATTTCAGTAGTATTAACAAAATAACCATCCACTCTTTCCGTTTGTATTGGAGGTTGAGATAAATAATAAATACCTAAGATCATATCCTGACTTGGAACAATGATAGGTTTTCCATTTGAAGGACTTAAGATATTATTCGTAGACATCATTAAAACTCTTGCTTCTAATTGAGCCTCTAAGCTTAATGGAACATGGACTGCCATTTGGTCACCATCAAAATCAGCATTAAATGCAGCACATGTTAATGGGTGTAACTCAATAGCATTACCCTCGATAAGTTTAGGCTCAAAAGCCTGAACACCTAATCTGTGCAGTGTTGGAGCCCTATTTAATATCACAGGATGTTCTCTAACTATTAGTTCCAGCGCATCCCAAACTTCGGTCCTTTCTCGTTCAACAAGTTTTTTAGCTTGTTTGATTGTTGAAGCTAAACCCAATTTATTTAGACGTGCGTACAAAAATGGCTTGAATAGCTCCAAAGCCATTTTTTTTGGTAGTCCACACTCATGAAGTTTAAGATCTGGACCAACAACTATGACTGATCTCCCTGAATAATCTACTCTTTTTCCTAATAAATTTTGTCTAAACCTACCTTGCTTTCCTTTTAACATTTCTGCAAGGGACTTAAGTGGTCTTTTTCCCGTGCCAGTAATTACTCTGCCTCTTCTTCCATTATCAAATAATGCATCTACTGACTCTTGTAGCATTCTTTTTTCATTACGAACAATAATATCTGGTGCTTTAAGATCTATAAGTCTTTTAAGTCGATTATTTCTATTGATTACTCTTCTATATAAATCATTAAGATCGGATGTAGCAAAACGACCTCCATCAAGTGGCACTAATGGTCTTAATTCAGGTGGGATAACTGGAACAGTTGTTAGTATCATCCATTCTGGTTTATTGCCTGTTTCAATAAATGACTCTATTAATTTTAACCTTTTTATCGATCTTTCTTCAGAGACTTTTGATTTTGTTTCTTTAATTGTTTTAATTAAGACTTCTCTTTCATCCTCAAGATTTATTGATTTTAAGATTTCAAGTATTGCTTCAGCACCTATTCCAGCTGTAAACGCTTCTTCACCATAATCGTCTTGATATTTTATTAATTCTTCTTCACTAAGTAATTGATTCTTTTTTAAGTTTGTTAGACCAGGCTCAATAACAATAAAATTTTCGAAGTATAACACTCTCTCTACTTCTTTTAATTTCATGTCTACTACTAAAGAAATTCTGCTTGGTAGTGATTTTAAAAACCAAATATGAGCCACAGGAGTAGCAAGGTTAATATGACCCATTCTCTCTCTTCTTACGTTAGATTTTGTAACTTCAACACCACATTTTTCACAAATTATTCCTCTAAATTTCATTCTTTTGTATTTACCACAAAGACATTCGTAATCTTTTATAGGTCCGAATATTCTTGCACAAAAAAGTCCGTCTTTTTCAGGTCTAAATGTTCTATAGTTGATAGTTTCTGGTTTTTTAATTTCACCAAATGTCCATGATTTGATTTTTTCAGGACTTGCTAAAGTAATTTTAATACTATTAAAGTTTTGTGTTTCAGAAATTTCTGATGATTTAAACAGATCTGATAATTCTTTACTCATATTAATTTAACTCCACATTTAGCGCTAATGATTTTATTTCTTTAACTAATACATTAAATGACTCAGGAATTCCTGACTCAAAATTTTCCTCACCTTTAACAATTGTTTCGTAAACTTTCACCCTGCCAGCTACATCATCTGATTTAACAGTTAAGATTTCTTGTAAAGTATAGGATGCTCCATAAGCTTCTAATGCCCAAACTTCCATTTCTCCAAATCTTTGTCCACCCAATTGAGCTTTTCCTCCAAGTGGTTGCTGGGTTACCAAACTGTATGGACCTGTTGATCTAGCATGTATTTTATCCTCTACTAAGTGATGTAATTTAAGCATATAAATAATTCCAACTGTTACAGGTCTGTCAAATTTTTCTCCAGTTCTACCATCCCATAATGTTGTTTGGCCTGAATTTGGCAATTTTGCTAAATCTAACATATTTGTTACATCTTTTTCCTTTGCTCCATCAAATACAGGTGTAGAAATTGGGATACCATTTTGAATATTTTGACATAGATCCTTAAATTCAGTGTTTGAGAGTGTTTCAATGTTATCAGAATAAACTTTATCTCCATAAACTGATTTTAAAAATTTAGTAATCTTCTCACTTTTCTCAATCGATTTCTGATTTTCATTAATTAAATTATTGAGTTGTTCTCCTAACTCTTTACAGGACCATCCTAAATGTGTTTCTAGTATTTGACCAACATTCATTCTACTTGGTACACCTAAAGGATTTAATACAATATCAACGGGTTTTCCATTTTCTCTGTATGGCATATCTTCAACGGGAACTATTTTACTCACAACTCCTTTATTGCCGTGTCTCCCCGACATTTTATCACCAGGTCTTAATCTTCGTTTAATTGCAACAAAAACCTTAACCATTTTCATAACGCTAGGTAAAAGGTCATCACCTTGTCTAATTTTTAAAACCTTATCCTCAAATCTGTCTTGTATATCTTTTTTCGCATTTTCATACTGAGATTTAAGTTGTTGCAAAGCATCTATTTTTTTTGAGTCTCCTAATGTAATTTTAAATAAGTCTGATACTGATAAATCAAAAACTATTTCTTCGGTTAAATTTACACCGCTCTCATAATTTTTAATTTTTTTAATTAATTTCGTATTTATTAATATTGATGAAGCTCTTTGTTTTATGCTTCTTTCTAAAATTTCTTCTTCAACATTTTTGTCTTGTTGTACACTTTCAATTTCTGCTCTTTCGATTGTAATTGATCTTTCGTCTTTTTCTATTCCATGTCTATTAAAAACTCTAACATCAACAACAATTCCACCACTTCCACTAGGCATTTTGAGTGACGTATCAGTTACATCAATAGCTTTTTCTCCAAATATTGATCTTAATAATTTTTCCTCTGGTCCTGAAGCAGAATCTCCTTTTGGAGTGACCTTTCCTACTAATATATCTCCTGGTTTTACCTCAGCACCGATATAAACAATGCCTGACTCATCAAGATTTTTTAATGCTTCTTCATTTATATTAGGTATATCCCTTGTAATATCTTCTTCACCTAATTTAGTATCTCTTGCCATAACCTCATATTCCTCAATGTGTATGGAAGTAAATACATCATCTGTGACGCATCTTTCCGAAATTAAAATAGAGTCTTCAAAATTGTAACCTTGCCAAGGCATAAATGCTACGGTAACATTTTTTCCTAGTGCTAACTCTCCAGTCTTTGTAGAAGGACCGTCAGCTATTATATCTCCAGATTTTACTTTATCTCCTACTCTAACTAGTGGTTTTTGATTAATACAAGTATTTTGGTTTGATCTTTTAAATTTTTGTAGATTGTAAATATCTACTCCTGATTGCGAATAATCTTTTTCATTTGAAGCTTTAATTACAATTCTTTTACCGTCAATTTTGTCTACTATTCCGTCTCTTTTTGCAACAATTGTAACTCCTGAATCTAAAGCAACATCACTTTCAATTCCAGTTCCTACAAGTGGCGCTTCCGGTTTTAATAAAGGCACTGCTTGCCTCATCATATTAGAACCCATTAATGCTCTATTAGCATCGTCATTTTCTAAAAAAGGAATTAATGATGCAGCAACTGATACTAGTTGCTTAGGAGATACATCTATATAATCTATGTTCTCAGGCTTGGATAAAATAAAATCTAAATTTGCCCTACTTGATACTAGTTCCTCTACAAACTTTCCGTTTTCATCAAGTACTGAATTAGCTTGCGCAATTGTGAACTTAGTTTCTTCCATTGCAGACAAATATTCAATTTTATCTTGAACTATACCATTTTCTACCTTCTTATATGGACTTTCTATAAAACCATATTTGTTAATTTTGGAATAAGTGGACAGACTATTAATTAAGCCAATATTTGGTCCTTCAGGAGTTTCTATTGGACAAATACGTCCATAATGAGTGGGATGCACGTCTCTTACTTCAAAACCAGCTCTTTCTCTTGTTAAACCACCAGGACCTAATGCTGAAACTCTTCTTTTGTGAGTAATTTCAGAGAGTGGGTTAGTTTGATCCATAAATTGTGAGAGTTGAGATGTTGCAAAAAAATCTTTAAGTGAAATTGTCAAAGGCTTTGCATTTATTAAATCTTGTGGCATAGCTGACTCAACATCAAGAGTGGTCATCTTTTCTTTTATAGCCCTCTCCATTCTGTAAACACCAATTCTAGCTTGGTTCTCAACAAGTTCACCTACCGATCTAACTCTTCTATTTCCTAAGTGATCAATATCATCTACCTCGTCTTTACCATCTCTTAAGTCTAGCATTTTCTTTATAATGGCTAGAATATCGTCATTCCTTAAAATTGTTATTTTGTCAGAACAATTTATATCTAATCTTGAATTCATTTTTACTCTTCCAACATCAGACAAATCATATCTATCGGAACTAAAAAATAGATTATTAAAAATTTGAGTTGCAATCTCAATTGTTGGAGGCTCTCCTGGTCTTAAAATTTTGTAAATTTCGGTGATTGCATCATTTTTATTTTCATTTTTATCATTAAGGATTGTTTGAAGTAAATATGGCCCTTTCGATATTGCATTAGTTTTTGATGCATTGATTATTTTGATATTTTCTTCCAGAATTTTATTAATAATAGTCTCATTTAATTCTGTTCCAATTTTAAATATATCCTCACCTACCTTTATATCCTCGTGCAGAAATTTGCCATAAAGAGCATTATTAGGTACTAAAATTTCTTTTAAACCCTCTTTTTCAAGTTTTTTTGCTGTCAAATAATTAATTTGCTCTCCAACTTTTATTAGAGTTTTATTATTTTTAGCATCAACTATTTCCTCAGCAAAGTTTTTAGCCTTATAATTTTCTGGATCAAATTTAGTTTTCCATTTATTTAAATTTTGATCAAATGTAAAAATCTCTTTTTCATAAAATTCATTTACAATATCAGATTTGCTATATCCTAAAGCTTGTAAAAGTGTAGAGACAAATATTTTTTTCTTTCTATCTATCCTAAAGTATAAAAAATCTTTTACATCAAACTCAAAATCAAGCCAAGACCCTCTATTTGGTATAACTCTACAGTTAAATAAAAGTTTTCCACTTGCGTGTGATTTACCTTTATCATGGTCAAAAAACACTCCAGGACTTCTGTGCATTTGATTTACAACAACTCTTTGAACACCATTTGTTATAAATGTTCCACTATTTGTCATCATAGGAACTTCACCCATGTAAACTTCCTGTTCTTTTGCTGACAATATATCTTTTGTATTATTTTCTTGATCTATTTCATAAACTACTAATCGAAGTGTACACTTAAGAGCAGCTGAATAAGTAAGTCCCCTTGTAATACATTCATCTACATCAAATTTTGGTTTTTCAAGCCTATAAGAAACATACTCTAATGTTGCTTTATCATTTAAGTCTTCTATTGGGAAAATTCCTTTAAATACTCTATGAAAACCTTTTACCAAGTGTTGTTCAAGATTCTCTTTAAATTCTGTAAGTTCTTTATAGGAGTTTTTTTGTACTTCTATAAGATTTGGTATCGATAAACTCTCTTTTAGTTTACCAAAACTTTTTCTGATATTTTTTTTTTCAGTAAATGATAACTGCATAAATATTTCATTACTGAATTAAAGTTCAGTAATTAAATTCTTTCTGTTTTAAATTTACTTAAGTTCTACTGTTGCGCCTGCTGCTTCTAACTTAGCTTTAATTTCTTCAGCTTCTTTTTTATTTACTCCGGATTTGACTTCTTTTGGAGCACCCTCTACTAAATCCTTAGCTTCTTTTAAGCCTAACTCTGTAACAGCTCTTACTTCTTTGATAACATTAATCTTTTTATCACCTGCTGCGGTAAGCATGATAGTAAAATCATCTTTCTCTTCAGCTGGTTCAGCTGCACCTGCTGCAGCTGGAGCAGTAGCAACCGCTGCTGCTGCTGTAACACCCCATTTTTCCTCTAGTTGTTTTGAAAGCTCAGCTGCCTCTACAACAGTCAAGCTAGATAAATCTTCAATAATTTTATTTAAGTCAGCCATAATAATAATTTTTGTTCCTAGTTTATTTTTTTGATTTTTCGAGCGCTAAAATAGCGATTTTTGACGCCGGTGCAAGTAAAATACTTGCAATTTTTTGAGCAGGAGACCTCAAAATACCTACAATTTTGGCTCTTGCTTCCTCTAATGATGGTAAGGTAGCTACATTTTTGACGCCGGCAACATCTAAAATATCGGTACCCATGATTCCTCCTAGAATTTTTAGATTTTCGTTTTCCTTTGAAAATTTGGTTAAAATCTTTGCTGATGTAATGGCATCATCAGACAGTGCAATTGCTGTTGGTCCAGTGAATAATTCTGATAGCTCTTTGCATCTGGTTTTCTCCAAAGCTAGCTTTGTAATTCTATTATTTGTAATTTTAAATTTAATTCCATGTTCACGCATTTTTTTTCTTAAATCATCAAGTTGTGCAACCGTTAATCCTTGATAGTGTGTGACAATTACAGCTTCAGTTTTATCGAACTGTGATGACATATCACTAATGTACTGCTTTTTTTGCTCTTTGTTCATCATAACTACAAATTATTCTCCAATTTTATTTTATACGATACGCCCATACTCGAAGTAACAAAAACTTGTTTAACTAGATCCCCTTTAATTGTTAGATTGGATTTTTCCTTTTCTAATGCTTCGATAACTGCATTATAGTTTTTTATTATTTTCTCGTCGTCAAAAGATTTTTTTCCAATACTTAAACCAATATTACCATCTTTGTCATTTCTAATCTCAACTTGACCGGCTTTTGCCTCTACAATTGCTTTAGAAATTTCATTTGTAACAGTCCCCAATTTAGGATTTGGCATCAGACCTTTAGGTCCTAAAACTTTTCCAAGTTTTGATAGTTTTATCATCATTGATGGTGTGCATATTAGTTTTTCAAAATTAATTTCACCATTTTTAATTTTATCTATTAGGTCATCACCTCCAACTATATCTGCATTTGCTTTTTTTGCTTCATCTATTTTGTTATCTTCACAAACTACAGCAACCTTAACTGTCTTTCCAGTTCCCCCTGGCAAATTAACAACTGTTCTTAGATTTACTTCATTTTTTTTTTGTTTATTATTTATCCTAAAACTTAAATCTATTGATTCATCAAATTTTGTTGTACAATTAGATTTGACTGTGCTTAAAATCTTATCGATTGTTTGAGGGTTAAGTTTATTTGTTTCCACTGGTAATTTTTTGAATCTTTTTGATGTCATTATTCTTTTACCTCAATTCCCATTGATCTTGCAGAACCAGCAATTATTTTTGCAGCCTCATCTATATTATGAGCATTTAAATCCTCCATTTTTTTTTCTGCGATATCTCTTAGTTGCTGTTGAGAAATTGAACCAATAACATTTCTACCTGGCTCTTTTGATCCACTTTTTAATTTCATTGCTTCTTTAATAAAGTGTGATGCTGGTGGTGATTTAATAACAAAATCAAATTTCTTATCTTTGTAAACTGTAATAATTACTGGCACTGGTTTTCCAGCAAATGATTTAGTTTTATCGTTAAATGCTTTACAGAATTCCATAATATTAATACCTCTTTGACCTAATGCTGGTCCAACTGGAGGCGCAGGATTTGCTTGGCCGCCTTTAATTTGTAATTTTACGTATCCACTAATTTCTTTTTTTGCCATTAACTTGCCTTTTCTACTTGATTGTATTCTAAGTCAACTGGTGTTGGTCGTCCAAATATAGAAACAGAAACTTTTAATCTTAATTTTTCCTCATCTATATCTTCAACCAATCCACTAAATGATGCAAATGGTCCATCTATGACCTGTACCTTTTCACCTACATTATATTCTACTCCAGATTTTGGTTGAGCAACTCCATCTTTAATTTGACCTAATATTTTTTCTATTTCTTTGTCTGATACAGGTATTGGTGTTCCTTTGGATCCTAAAAAACCACTAACTTTTTTTAAATTTTTGATCATATGATATATATTATTATCCATTTCACTTTTAATAAGTATATAACCTGGGAAGTATTTTTTCTTTCTTTGAACTCTTTTTCCTCTTTTGACCTCTGTTACATCATGAGTTGGAACTATGATTTCTTCAAATTTTTCAGAAATGTCAGCTTTCTTAGCTTCCTCTTTAATAAGTTGTGCTACCTTATTTTCAAAGCTTGAATGAGATTGAACTATATACCAATTTTTCATTAAATGCTCACTTTAAGGATTAATTCTAAAAAAAACTTCAATATTTGATCTAACAGTAAAAAAAACAATGAAGCTAGAACCGCCATAGCAAAAACCATCAATGCACCTTGGATAGTTTCTTTTGCTGTTGGCCAAGTAACTTTAAAAGCCTCCTGTTTTACATCCTGAATAAATTTTAAAGGGTTTTTCATATTCTATTAACTGTAGTTGGCAGGAGCGAAGGGAATCGAACCCCCAACCTCCGGTTTTGGAGACCGGCGCTCTACCAATTGAGCTACACTCCTATTGAGTTTACTCTATAATTTTAGTTACTACTCCAGCTCCTACTGTTCTACCACCTTCTCTGATCGCAAAATTTAGTTTTTCATCCATCGCAATTGGTGTGATAAGTTTTACTGTAAATTTAGCATCGTCACCTGGCATTACCATCTCTGTTCCTGCTGGCAATTCTACCTCACCAGTAACATCTGTTGTTCTAAAGTAAAATTGAGGTCTATATTTAGTAAAAAATGGCGTATGTCTCCCACCTTCCTCTTTTTTTAATACATAGGCTTGAGCTTCAAATTTAGTATGAGGTTTAATTGATCCTGGTTTACATAAAACCTGACCCCTCTCAACATCAGTTCTTTCTACACCTCTTAATAGCGCTCCAATGTTATCCCCAGCTTCTCCAGAATCTAAAAGCTTTCTAAACATTTCAACACCAGTACAAACTGATTTCTTGGTTTCTCTAATACCTACTATTTCTATTTCTTCACCTGTTTTAATAACTCCAGACTCTACTCTACCTGTTACAACTGTTCCTCTTCCTGAAATTGAAAATACATCTTCAACTGGCATTAAGAAGTCTTTATCTTTTGGTCTATCTGGTTGTGGAATAAATTCATCAACAGATTTCATTAACTCCATAATTGAATTTTTACCAATTTCATCGTCTCTACCTTCAACTGCAGCCAACGCTGAACCTTTTATAATTGGAGTTTTGTCGCCTGGGAATTTATAAGATGTTAACAAATCTTTGATTTCCTCTTCAACCAAGTCTATCATCTCTTTATCGTCAACTTGATCTACTTTATTTAAGTAAACAACTATGGCTGGAACTCCAACTTGACGAGCAAGGAGAATATGTTCTCTTGTTTGAGGCATCGGTCCATCTGCAGCGTTTACAACTAAGATAGCTCCATCCATTTGTGCAGCACCTGTAATCATATTTTTTACATAGTCTGCATGACCAGGACAATCAACGTGAGCGTAATGTCTATTCTCAGTTTCATATTCTACGTGAGCTGTTGAAATTGTTATTCCTCTCTCTTTTTCCTCTGGCGCTTTATCAATTTGATCATAAGCAACAAAATTTGCTCCACCACCTTCAGAAAGTACTTTTGTTATTGCAGCTGTTAAAGTTGTTTTTCCATGATCAACATGTCCGATTGTTCCAATATTACAATGCGGTTTATTTCTTACAAATTTTTCCTTCGACATTACTTTTTTTCCTCACTATTTTAATTTTATAATTTTTGGAGCGGGTGATGAGAATCGAACTCACGCAACCAGCTTGGAAGGCTAGTGTTCTACCACTGAACTACACCCGCATACCCAAGTGCGCACTCCAAAGTTAAATAAAGTTTATTAAATGGTGGAGGGGGAAGGATTCGAACCTTCGAAGACCGAAGTCAACGGGTTTACAGCCCGCCCCATTTGACCGCTTTGGTACCCCTCCCATTTAGCAGGGGAAGCGTCCCCATGTTCAATAAAGCTTTAAACAACATGCGTTTTATATATTTTTATTGTACAAATGCAATACTCGAATTTCAGGAAAAATAGTATAAAAAACCTTAAAAACCTAAATATATGACACAAAAATCTTCTTTTTTCATAGCAGGACGTCATGCGGTCATTGAAGCTTTAAAAAATGAAAGAAGACGAGTTTTAAAAGTTTTTTTAACAGAGGATAGTAAAAAGAATATACACAAACATAGTCCACATAAAAATTTACTTAAAGACATAAAAGTTTTTTTTAAAACCAAAAAAGAGTTAGATAAATATTGCAGAAGTGAGGATATTCTTCATCAAGGATTTGTAGCAGAAATTGAACATTTAGATAACCCTGATTTAAAAGAATTTATCAAAGGAAAAAATAATTTAACATTTGTTTGTCTTGACGAAGTAACAGATCCAAGAAATATTGGTTCACTAATCAGAAGTGCTGCGTCATTTAATATCGATGGACTGATAGTAAAAGAAAGACATTTTCCTAGTGAAAGTAAATTATTATATAAGTCGGCAAGTGGGTGTGTTGAATATTTAAATATTTTTCAAGTATCAAATATAAATACTTCTTTAAAATTTTTAAGAGAAAAAAATTTTTGGGTATATGGATTTGAAGCTAATAGTAATAAAGACTTCACAGATATAAAATGGGATGGAAATAACATTTTGCTTTTTGGTTCTGAGGGTCATGGTCTCAAAAAACATACTGAAAAGTATACTGATTTTTCTGTAAAAATTAATATAAATGAAAAAGTTGAAAGTTTAAATATATCAAATAGTGCAGCAATTGTTTTTCACTATATAAATCAACAAAAATAATTTCTTGATAATATATTAAATAATATTAAAAAACGTTTCATGCCCTTGTAGCTCAGCTGGTAGAGCAATTGATTTGTAATCAATAGGTCCGCGGTTCGAGTCCGTGCGGGGGCACCATCACTCAACAAATTCAACAATAATTATTTTTGCAAAATAAATTTACAAGTAAATTTTATACTTGATTGTGCCAGGATTGGACCAGGATTGTGCCAAGATCAAGTAGTCATTAAAATTTTTTTTCTTTTTTTTCAAATTTTTCACATTCTGCATTGAATGTTAGATTTAAACCTTCGATATATAAAACACCTGTATATCTATCAATTTTAACTGAAGGCTTATTGACGGGATTTAGTTTAAAGTTAGCCTTAATTTCAGATTCATTTATTTTAATATTATAAAGTTTAAACTTATTTTTTTTATCTTTTTTTAAAAAATTTAGAGTTCTATTAAAGCCTGGAAGTAATGCAGCAGGAATATTGATTTCACCTCTATTAGCTTTTAAAGATAAAATAACAGCACCATCGACATCTTTATTAAGAGTAATTCCTGTTCCAGTTCCAGTTTTTCTAGAACCATCACCCTTACACAATAAGTTAAGATCTAAAGCTTTTGCATTAGCACTTAACAACAAAACCATAACGACGATTCCCAAAAGTTTATTTGTTTTCATGACAACCTATAGCTCTATATTTATCCCACAATTGATTATATTTATAATAATCACAGTCTGCATCATAATCTCCATCTTCATAACCTTCTAAATATTCATCAGAATTCTTTTTAGGTGTTTCGCCATCATAACCATCATCATAGCCTTTATCGTATTCACTACCGCTGTAACTATCGCTACATGATACAAGAATAAAAGTTAAGAACAGAATTCCAATAAATTTTTTCACTAATCCATCATTAAGCCGATAATCACAATTATCCCGAACAAAAGTAGAATTGCTCCAATACCAAGCACACCCCAACCAAGCCAATGAGGATTTCCTTCATAGCAAAGAAATTCTACCTTACAGTAACCAATTATAAATTTATCCCACATGAATTTCTAACGTTCCCATAATAATTTTTTTTAATGTAATTTCGTATTAGTTTAGAGAGCATACTGTTATTTATTAACTATATCTGCAACTATATCCTGAATTTTTCCATACATTTTTATTTATATCAGATATGGACATTCTAATAACAACTCTTCCAAATGGTTTTAAAATTTTATTGGAAGGTTCGTATGATTTTATAATTTGATTATCTGAAGTAGCTATTTTTACTTCTGTAATTTTGATTGATTTATTATTATTATTTAATATTTCAAAATGAATTTCAGGAATGTAACGGTTTGGCTGAGAAACATTCATATCAATGTCATCAAAACAACTTGCATAGCTTAAATTGAAACATAACAAACTGAAAGCTACAATTGTGAGAATTTTTTTCATAATCAAAACTTTATCATTGTGCCAAGCCTGTGACCAGATCAAAAATATTTATGAATTATTATTGCAAACAAATGTTTATTTAAACTTTAGCAATTGATTTGTAATCAATAGGTCCGCGGTTCGAGTCCGTGCGGGGGCACCATCACTTAATAAAATCAACACTATTTATTTTTGCAAAGTTAAATTTTAATTAAATTATATAATTAATTGTGCCAGAATTGGACCAGTATTGAGACATGGTCCAGTGTCATTTAAAATTTTGAGCAACTACCCATTGCTAAAATAACACTATCTGTAGGTCCGAATAATGAAGATCTGAAATATTTCATATTAACATCATCATAAAATCTTATTGTAGCGATTGATCCATCTGTAAAAAAATTACGAGAAGGATTAATTAACCATTTTTGTCTGATGCCGAGGTCACTTGTTTCAAAAATTCTTTTGTCAATATCAATTTTAGCTTTGAATCTTATATCTTGAAAATTAATTACTTGAGTACCAGTTGTACTTGCATTAAATCCCACAGTTTGATCATCAGAACAATAATAAACATTATCTTCAGCAAAACTACTAAGGCTAAAAAATAAACCAAGAATTACGATACATAAAAGACGTTTCATTGGATTGCTTCAACAACACCTTTGCAATAAACAAGGTCATCTCCAATATAATTGTTCATCATGTAATTTCCTGTTCTAGCAAAAGAGTCAGCTCCATCTTTTTGGTAATAGTTTAGCATATTGTCGATATCTTTAGTTACACTTTCACCTGCAGTTTCTACAGTCCAATTCATTTTAGACATTAAAATTGCACCAGCCATCATTGATATTTTATCAAATGCATCTAATAAATCTTTTGCAGTTGTTGGACTTTTGTCTTTTGTGATTGATGCTGCATATAAATAAGCTGCTCCACATCTTTTTAATACATATGTTTGAACTATAGGATCTTTTGCATCATTTGAGTTATCAATAGTATACTGCTTAATAGATATCATTGACTGAGCAAATGAAACACTACAAAAAGTTAAAAATAGTACAACTATACGTAAAAGTTTTATCATTTTAAAACCTTATCACTGTGCCATGATTGTGACCAGACTAAAAATGTTTTAGGATTAATGATGTTCACAAATGTTTATTTAAACTTTAGCAATTGATTTGTAATCAATAGGTCCGCGGTTCGAGTCCGTGCGGGGGCACCATTTAGAGTTGTAAAGACTTTGAAGTTATTTTCTTTTTTGGATCAAAAAAAGGTTTCTCGATAACATTACAATTAAAAATTTGGTCATTAATTAATACATCAATTTTTGAACCTATTTTGGAATAATTAATATCCACAATAGCTAAGGCAATATTTTTTTTTAGTCTAGGTGAATAAACTGCTGAGGTTACTTTTCCTATAGTTTTATTTTGAAATTTCAAAGGCCAAAATTTTGTATTAGGTCCACTAAATCTTTCACAATTAATTTCTAAACCGACTTGTATTCTTTTAATGCCTTCTTTTTTAATTTTCTTTAATGCATCTTTACCTATAAAATCTATATCACTTTCTAAATTTACTAAGCGGTCTAAGCCTAATTCAAATGGATTTGTATGAATATCGGCATCTGCATGATAAGAAAGCATACCACCTTCTATTCTTCTAATTGATGAAGTGTGTCCTGGTTTAATTCCAAAATTTTTTCCAGCTTCCATTATTTTCTCATATAATTCATTACCCTTTGTCCCATCTCTGAGGAATAGTTCATAGCCAAACTCACTTGACCAACCTGTTCTTGATACTATTAATGGAATTCCATCTAATTCTAATTCTCTAAACCAATAATATTTTAAGTCCTTAATGCTATTTCCAAATAAATTAATCATTATTTGTCCAGAGTTTGGTCCTTGTAATTGTAAAGGAGAAACATCGGGTTCAGTGATCGTAACATCAAGATTTGAATTTATTGCTACGCCCTGAGCCCATAATAAAATATCACTGTCACCCAAAGATAACCAAAAATGATTTTCGCCTAATCTTAAAAGAACTGGATCATTTAAAATTCCACCATCTGCATTTGTAATTAATACATACTTACATTGACCAATCGACAAATTAGATAAATCTCTTGGTGTTAATAATTGTATAAATTTAAAAGCATCATCACCAGTTATTTCAACTTGTCTTTCTACGGCAACGTCACATAAAATAGCAGTTTGAATTAAGTTCCAAAAATTTTCTTCCGGATCTCCAAAATCCCTTGGAATGTACATGTGATTATATACAGAAAAACCCTTAGCGCCCCACCTTACCGTAGCATCAAAATAAGGAGATTTTCTAATTTGAGTCCCGAACCCAAAATCTTTTTTATTCATTAATTTGTTTCTTTTCTAATTTGCTCTATCTTAATTTTTTTTTGAAGACTTCTGTTCGGGTCATAGAGAAGATTAAACTTAATTTTTTTATTAATACTTATGGAGATAGTTTTAGCGTTCCTTACCTCATAATTATCAGCAACAGCACTGATTGGCCTTTTTTTAATATTTAGGTTTTTTATAATAATTTTTGATTTATCGCTCACAACTCTACCCTTCCATCTTCTTGGTCTAAAAGCACTTATTGGTCTAATTGATAATTTTTTAGAATCTAAATTTAGTATAGGGCCGTATACTGACATGTTGTACGCTGTACTTCCGGCTGGCGTTGAAACCAACACACCATCAGAGACTAATTTTTTTATAATTTTTTGTGATCCATTTAAAATTTCTAAAGATGCTGTTTGTCTACTTTGTCTTAAAATTGATACTTCATTTATTGCTATTGATTTTTTAGTTTTGTTAAATTTGTTTTTAACACTCATCTGTAAAGGAGAAATAGCAACTAGTTTTGCTTTTGATAGATTTTTTAAAGTATTCTTTGAAGAGAACTTATTCATTAAGAAACCATAATTACCAGCATTAATTCCATAAAATGGTTTTTTATATTTGTTATAAATTTTAAGAGCAGAAAGCATAAATCCATCCCCTCCGATAACAATAATTACATCACTTTTACTGGGAGAAGTGGTTTTAAAATTTTTTTTAATGTAGTTTTTAATTTTTATTGAGCGTGAATTTTTGTCATTTAGAATAAAGACATTAGAGAAGTGTATTTTTTTCATATTTTAATTTTATGTTAAATCATTAAATCAATTTAAGTATATTTTCTACTACAGTCTTAGATAAATCTTCCCAATTTTGATTTTTTTTCAACTTGAAAATTTCTAACGTTTCATACCAATTACTTTTTTTGCTGTCATCTAACCACCTCCAATCAGCTTTATTCGCTAACAATCCAAAGGTTTTCATTTTTAATGATGAAGAAAGATGAAGAATGCTTGTACAGCTTGAAATAACTAAATCTAAATTGTTGATTTCTTTTGCCAAATCATAAAAGTTTAAGTTACCTAAATTGATAATATTAGAGTTTTTAAAAAAATCTAAATCGTTGTCTCTTATGTTTTTTTGAAGACAGTAAAATTTGATAGGTTTTTCATTTTGAAGATCTATTATATTTTTTAAAGATTCAAGTTTAATTGATCTCATTATATCAAATTGATAACTTTGATTACCAGACCAAGCTATGCCAATTTTTAAATTTTTATCTTTAACATTTTTTTTATTTACCAATAAATCAGAATTAATTGTATTTATTAAAGATGGTTTTTTTAGATCTAAATTTAAAAGAAATGGGAGAGACATTAGATTTATCTCATATTTATATTTATCATTTGAAATTATTTTGTTGATAATATTAACCCCATCAATACTGAATAAATTATTTAGCGATTGTGGAATTAAAAAATCTATTTCACAGTTATATTTTTTCAATTCTGTTATTAGTCTTGAAAACTGAATTGTATCTCCGATACCCTGCTCATGTCGTATTAGAATTTTAGTGCCTTCAATTTCTTTAATAGTTGAAGGGTATTTTTTATGATCTAAATTATTCTTCTTTAATCGATACTCATAATATTTCCATCCATCTTTAAAGTTATTTTTACTTAAATAAACAGTTCCTAAATTTACATTTGCACTATAATTATTTGGATTTAACTCTATTGATTTAAGGTAATTTGAAACTGAATTTTCATACTCATCTAAGTAATAAAGTGTTGTTGCTAAACAATTATAAAAAGTAGATTGAAATTCTAATGGTTCATTTTGAATATTAATTGTCATTAATTCTTTTTTTGATTTCTCAAACTCTAAAATTTCACCCAAATATAAGGCTTTACAAAATTTACCATAAACATAATCTTTATCTATCTTTTGAATTTTAGATAATAATTCCTCGCATTCTTGAAATTTTTTTAATTGTATTTTGCATAGTATTAATTTTGATAATGTTGAAACTCTATTTGGTAAAAAATTTAAGGATGAACTAAACTCTTGTTCTGCTTGAGAATAAAGCTTTTCCTCAAATTTTTTTGAACCCAATTCAAAATGTTTCCTAGCAATATCTAAATCATTAGACATAAAAATATTATAAATTTAATAATTATAATAAAAAGAATAAAAGTTAAATTAGTGGTGCCCTCGGCCAGACTCGAACTGGCACTCCATAAATGGCAAGGATTTTAAGTCCTTTGTGTCTACCAATTTCACCACGAGGGCATGAGTTATTTTCATGAGTATTTATGTTAATATTTACTTGAATGAAACAAAAAAAACAAATTATTATTTTTACTGATCTTGATGGATCTCTATTAGATAAAGATACATTTGAATTTCACGAAATTGAGGATTACTTTAGAGATTTAGTTTCAAAAGGTATAAAGATAATTCCAAACTCTAGTAAAACAGAAGCTGAATTGTCAGATTTTAATAATCAGTATAATTTAAATTTAAGTTTTATTGCTGAAAATGGTTCGTCAATTCATGGATTAAATTTGATACACAAAAATCTACCTAATAATATATTTTTAAGTAGAACAGTAGATGAAATTTATAAAATTTATAATCAAAATGTTACAGATAATTTAAAAGAAAAAATTACTTTTATTTTAAATTTGAAAACCAATGATCAACAAAAAATATTTGGTCTTTCATTAGAAAAAATGAAACTAGCTATTAAAAGAGATCATTCGATACCAATTCAATTTAATGGAACCGAAATTGAAAAAAATGAATTTATTAAAATTATGAATAATTCAGGATTAACTATTCAAACTGGGGGAAGAATAATGAATATTTGTGACAACGTTAATAAATCAAAAGCTATGAGTAAAACTATGGAATTAATCAATAAAGAAATAGACAATGAGATAATAACTATTGGTGTTGGCGATAATCAAAATGACATTGATATGCTAAAACATAGCGATTACCCATGTTTGGTTAAAAATAATAGTTTTGATAGTTCGTTGCTAAATATAGATAATTTAATCAAATCTACTGAGCCATCTCCTAGAGGATGGGCAGATGTGATCAAAACGGCTATACAAAAAATTAAAACATAGGATAGGTTGCGGCCATGAGTGATTTCTATCAAGATGGAACTATATCAACACTTCACGACTTTGGTACTAAGTCAACTAAAGATCTTGAAAAAGATTTATTAAATTTTTCTAAAGAGAGAAAGATGGAGTTAATTTTGCCTTGTCTTTATTCAGAATTAAATGGAGATGCATTACCTAAAATTATAAGTGAGATAAGTAAAACAAATTATTTAAATCACATAATTATAGGTCTAGATAAAGCTACAGAGGCTCAAGCTAGAAAAGCTTGGACGTTTTTTGAAAAATTAGAAACACCATTTACAATTCTTTGGAACGACGGACCAAATCTCAAAAAATTAGATAAAGAATTAAAAAAATTAGGACTTGCTCCTAATGAATATGGAAAAGGTCGAAATGTTTGGTATTGCATTGGCATGTCAATTGCAAGAGATAGTGCAAGATCTGTTGCTTTGCATGATTGTGATATAAAAACATATGATAGAAGAATGTTGGCTAAATTGTTCTATCCTGTTGTAAATCCACTATTTAATTTTGAATTTTGTAAAGGCTATTACCCTAGAGTTGCAGATAAAAAAATGAATGGAAGAGTTGCAAGACTACTTGTTTTTCCATTACTAAATGCTTTAGAAAAAACAATTGGAAATAGCGATTACATAAACTTTATGAAATCTTTTAAGTATCCCTTGGCGGGAGAATTTTCATTTAGAAGGAATATTTTGCCAGAATTAAGAATTTCCTCTGATTGGGGAATTGAGATTGGAATTTTGTCAGAAATGCAAAGAAATTTCTCTCCACAAAATATTTGTCAGGTAGATTTAGCTGATACATACGATCACAAACATCAAAATTTATCAATTAATAATGAGAAACAAGGACTATCAAGAATGTCCATTGATATAATTAAAACTTTTATAAAAAAATTAGCAACTCAAGGTCACTCGTTTAGTAAAGAGCAATTTAGATCTTTAAAAGCAACATATTATAGAGCAGCTTTAGATTTGATAGATGCTTATAGAAACGATGCTCAAATGAATGGTTTAAAATTTGACTCACATACTGAAGAGAAAGCAGTTGAGTTATTTGCAGCTAATATAATGAAAGCTGGGGACGCGTTTTATCAAAATCCTATGGATACACCATTTATTCCAACGTGGAGTAGAGTTAAAAGCGCTATACCTGATTTTTTGACAAGATTAGAGAAAGCTGTGAATGAAGATAATATGCGATATATTTAGTTTAGATTAATATAAAAACTAAAAAAATCATTTGTACAAAATTAATAACTACAGATACAAAATGAGAGTACTTAAATTTTTTATCTTGTTTTTCATCCCTATATTTATTTATTAAAGGCATTAATAAATAGTTAGAGGTGGCAAATAGAAGAGTGACTATTAAAATTAAATAAAAATCTATTCCAAAATTATTCAAGACTAAAAATAATATTAAAACGATAAAACTAATCCCTAAATTTACGTTGTAATAAAAAGGAAAAATTCTCCTTATAAATTTTCTAGCATTCTTCTCATCTAAAGTAGTGAAAACAACAGGAGCTATCACAAAAGAAAAGAAAAGCATTATACCTAAAATCATTGCTGTTAAATAAATGCTAACTTGTTCAAACATAATTTAGTTTTCTATTGAATTTTCTTCTTTCATCAATATTGGTCTACCATCATGAGCAGTATTAAGAGGTATAATTTTTCCTTTATACTTTGCACATAATGTAGGAGCACTTCTTACTTCGTCCCCTAGCCTTACTTCTAGATCAACTATGACTAATTTAGCATCATCCAACTCTTTTAATATTTTCATTTATCTCCTTTGTTTTTGATTATTTAGTGACAAGCCTGATTATGTTTTTTTAATCTCCAATAATTGTATGGCCAGGGAGTAACAAAACCAACAGCGAGCATTATAGGGACAACCCACCAAGTAAGTATTGCTCCACCTGTTAAAGCATAATCTGTTAAATTCATTGCTATTTCCATACTGATCATCGAGATAAAGCTCATGCCTAAAGCTGTCTTAAATGCTTTTTGAAAAGAAAAATCTTGTTTCATTAAAATAAATGTTTCTAAGATGATGCTGGTTATCAGTCCGTTAATAATTGCCAAAATCATAATACTTAGGACTGGAAAAGGAATTTTTGTTATTTGAAAAAATAATATGGTACCAAAATCACCTATTGCACATCCTAGTAAACACCAAGCTGTATTTTTGGCACTTCTTTTCCAAGTATGTTTACATTTCCAGTTAAAACTAATTGTTTCTGCGCTCATATTTATTTACTCATACTTATTTGGTACTCATATATATCATCTGCCCAATAAGATTTAATATATGATAATATATTATCAATACCTGCGTCATCTATTTTATCACCAAACCCATTCATTTTACCCTGATAATTTTTTATTAATTTAGGAAAACCATGTTTTATAATTTTATGAAGAAATTCATCATTGTGGTGCCAAGTGTGACCTGTTCCATTTAAAGGTGGTGCTTTTCTATGACCATCTTTATCTACACCCTTCCAATCAACTGCACCGGCTAAATTAACCATATGACATGAAGCACAATGCTGCTCATACAAAACTTTTCCATTTAAAATATCTGAAGATGAATCTCTTGTTATTGGAAAATGGTTATGAGCATATGTAGATTTGATAAAAAACGTAGATACAAGGAAAATTGCCAATAGTTTAAATCTCATGATATACTTTAACAAATTAATATACCATGTATGGTGTATATAATTGACATACCTATAGTAATTAAAAAATTTTTATGGATAAAATATTTCAGACTTTTTGTAATCTTTTTCCTCATTACAAAATTAATACTAAGTTTAAAAAAAAAATTTTTTATATTTTTTTTTCTTTATTTAAACCATTTATAAAAGGTCCAATTAAACTTAATTTTAAAAACTTTTTCTTTTATGCATATCCTCAAAGAAAAAACTATAGCAGATCCTTATTAAAAAAAGTGGAATTACATGATGAAAGAGAAATTAATTTTTTTATAAAAAATATTGATGATAAATCAATATTTTTTGACTGCGGTGCAAATCAAGGTTTTTACACAATACCTGTAGCAGCATCTAATAAAAATTGTAAAATAATTGCTTTCGAGCCTTCAATTCAAGAAATGGATTATTTAAATCAAAACATTTCATTAAATAATTTAAAAAATGTTGAAACCTCTTTTTTAGGGATTGGAGATAAAGAAGGTAAATTCATATTTAAAAATGATAATTTGGAGGAAAACTCAACTAAAGGAGGATTAATAGTTGAAGATGAAAATGAAAAAGATGGGATTAAAGTAATTGAAGTTACAACGTTAGATAAATTTGTAAATGATCGTAAAAAAGATATTTCTCTTGATAAAAGGCTATTTATTAAAATCGATTTAGAGGGTTATGATATAAATGCTATATATGGATCTAAAGATATAATTAATAGTTACCATACAGTTTTATTGGTCGAATTTTCTAAAATGGCAATTGCAAGTAAAATATATTCAAGAAATGGTTTTGATACATTTTTAAATGAAAATGATCTATGTATCTTTGATATATCTGGAAAAAGACTAACTTTAGATAGCATTCATTCAATGTTAGATAATCTCAAGGGAAATCACCAAGTTTGTGGAAACTTTATAATTGTCAAAGAAAACTTAATAAAAAATTTAAAGTTTTAAATTCTTGATGAAGATTTAAAGTATGTATTTATCACCTAAATACATCGCAAAAGCGATAGCAGCGCCCAATAGAATATATTTCATATAATTAAACTATAACAAATGATCTGTGTTTAAAATATGATTATTATTCATATTCATAACTAAATTAGAACCTAATTTTAACAAATCAATATTCTATAAATAGAATAATGAGATTATCATTATTCTTTTTTCTTCATGTCGTTGCTCTTGTTATCCTCTTAATTGTCCATCCACATGCTCGTGCAGAAAATGGGTGGACAATTGAAAAGCATAATAAAAAACTAACTTATAAAAATATTCAAAATTAATTATGTTTATTGGAATGGAGGCTTTGTTGATAATAAGCCTATTTGGATTATTAATTTAATTATTTTTTTGTAGCTGATAAATTGAAACATAATGTTTCTTTTTAGGTAATGGTATAATTACAGGAACATCAGTACATCTTGGAACAATAGATTTTTTCCCATAAATAATATTTGCATCATAATTCTCAAAATTTGTCTCTGGATGAGGATTGCCATCATTAATAATAGGCCATGCATCACAAGCTCTATAACCAAATAATATTAAAGGTCTTGATCCATTTGTATAATTTAAGCCTGAGCCATGAATTGTTCGACAATGAAAGAAAGCAACTGAACCTGCTTTACCAGTTAAAGAAACTGAATTTTTTAAATTAATCTTATTTTTTTTTGTATTAATTTTACCTACAAAGTAATTCTCATTACTATGATGACTAAATAGTTCTTTTTTATGGGAACCTTTAATAACTTTTAAAGGGCCATTTTTTTCATAACAATCTTCTAGATAAATACCTACTGTTATTAAATCATCGTTAGTATGAGGATAAAAAGCAAAATCTTGATGCCATTCAACAAGACTTCCTTTTTTCTTATTAGGTAATTTAAAGTTCAATTTTCCAAGATGAAATCTTACTGTTCCACCAATTAATTTTTTAACAATATCAATAATCTTTTTATTCCTTGATAAATCATAGAATAATTTATTATTATTTTGAGGATTATTTAATCTTAATATTTCTTTATTTTTTGATGAGTTGCTATTGAATACAAAATGGTAATTATCGTAACTTTGAGTTCCACCTTGGTTTTTAATCTTTCTTCTACTGTTCTTTTCTTTAGTTACAATCTTATTAATAAGAGTATTTAATTTATTAATATCTTTTTTTGAAATAAGCTCATCTTTAACTAAATAGCCATTCTTTTTATAAAAGTTTGTTTCTGATCTAGTGATACTCATTTATAAATTTTATAATAAAAATATTATTTTTAATAGATTAATTATCTATAAGGATCACAAGCTCTTTTAACCTTACGATTTGCATTAAAAGCTTTGGTATAATGTGTCATAAAATTTTTTGATGTTACGTCATTTCTTCTACTTAATTTTTTTTGCTCTTTTGCTATTTTGCAATCTTTATTTACAACTTCTTCGGTTCTATATTTGAATTTGATTGTGTTTACTTCTTTTGGAGTGCAGCTAATGATAATTGCAGAAAAAAAGATAATAGTTAGAAATTTCATTTATTAAATATTATTTAATTGATTGATTTTATAATAAGAAAATAATGACCCAGTATGAAGTTAATCCAGATAATATTGTCGCTATAACATTCCTTGAAAAAAAACCAACTAATATTGCAACAATTGCTCCAAAGATTTTAGGATCATTCATTTCTATAAATGTTCCATAATCATTAATAAATATTCCAGGAAAAATGATTGCTGGAAATACTGCAGAAGGAACATAGGCTAAAACCGCTTTAACTTTTTCCCCTAGCAAATCTCTATCCACAAGTGCAACCATAGTCATCCTTGTAAAGTAAGTAATTATTCCAGCAATAGTAATAGATAACCAGGTCATTTTTTTAATCTCAAAACTAATGCAGCGACAAATAAGGCAATTATAGGTGAAATTATTATGTAAGATTTAAACGGCGCATTAAAAAATAATAAAGAACTTAAACCACATGTAATCATTACTATTACATGATCTAATTTTTTTAAATCTTGAACAACAATTGCTATAAAGGTTAAAGGTATTGCAAATTTTAAACCTAACTCTTCTGGAACAAAAGACCCTAAAACTATACCTGCTAAAGTTGATAATTGCCAAAAGATCCAAAGTGTGACCCCACTTCCAATTAGATGATAGTGTAAATGTGGCTCAGTTTTATTCTTAATGAAAAATTTATTACTTTCAGCGAAACCTTGGTCAACGACAATGTATGAAATTAATAATTTTTTTATAAATGACAACTTTTCTAGATATTCAGATAAGACTGCACCATACAGCAGATGCCTAGAATTTATTACACCAACAGATGTAACTGCAATTAAAGCTGAAGCTCCACCGGACAATAATTGGAGAAAAACTATTTGAGATGCACCACCAAAAATAATTATAGACAATGCATAAACCAGAATAGGATCAAAACCCAGTTCTATGCCTATAGCCCCACAAATAATCCCAAATGGAATAACAGACAGCATATGTGGTGCCACCGATAAAAAACCTTTTGAAAATAGTTGTTTTTTTGTAAGCATTTTTGATAGCGGAAATTATATTATTTTTTTTTTAAATTATATCTTTAAATATCAATAAAATGAAAAATATTCTCATATATAATTCAGGTGGTGGACTTGGGGATAGTATCCAATTATTTGATTTAGCTACAAGTTTAAAAATAAATTTTAAAAATTCTACCGTATTTTATTTAGGCGCGCATGAGAACCACTTCCAGGAAAAATTAAAGGAATATGGAATAGATATACCAACTTTGAATTTAAATGTTAAATATTTTGGTTTCAGATGGAAACATTTATTTTTAGTTAAAAAATTATTAAAAAATAATCCGATAAATAAATTTGATTTAATAATAGACCTTCAATCAAAAATTAGAAATACATTAATATTAAAAAGAATTCCTAGCCAGTACTTTTACTCATCCACTCTTAATCACTATTTAACTACAAAAAAAAATGATTACGTAAATACAAAAGATAATTTGAATTTGATTTTAGACAATGTTGGAAAATTAATTGATAAAGAAATAACTCCTCATAAATACGATATAAAAAAAATTAATGCAAAATATTTTGATGAAGCCAGAAGATTGTTGCCAGAAGATAAGTATATAGGAATATCTCTTACTCAAGGAAATGCTTACAGAAAAAAATCTTGGTCTTTAAAAAAATTTATTAATTTATCAAAATCATTAACTAAAAAAGGTTATAAACCAGTATTCTTTCTAAATAATAATGATAAAGATTTAATAGATAATATAAAGTTGGAGACTAATTCAGCCTTATTCCCTGAGCTAGAAACTAATTTATCATGCCCAGCTTTAATAACTGCAATGGCAACAAGGCTAGAAAAAGCTATCTCTATAGATAATGGAATAATGCATATGATTGGTCTTGCAAATATTCCTATGATTGTATTATTTGGTCCTACAAATTCAAAAAAATTTGCCCCTAAAATAAATAATATTCAAATTCTTGATTCAAAAATTCTTAATAATTCAGAAGATATTGAAACAATAAAGGAAGAGGATGTGTTAAAATTTATTTAGTGCTTTAAATAAATAATCAGTATTTAATTTACAATCTTTATAGCCCTGTTTAACCACATTTAGATATCTTTCTGTTGGATATCTAAACTCTGTTTTATTCACCATTATATAAGTCATTACTGTTTTATTATAATAAGTAAAATATAATTTCTTATAAAGAATTGGAAAATCTTCATAGACATCTAATTTTTTTTCATCACTTTTTGATATTTCAAATAATGCACCAGGAACTATAGAATTTTTACTCTTTTCAATGTCCGCTGCTCTATATTTGCTTCTAAAATTTAATTTGTAACCTTTAAGTTCATATTTTTTTAAGAAAACAGAGTCTTTACATCTCCGTTTCATTTGAAAAAGATTAAGATTACTTCCATATGCAAAATACAACATTAATCTAGATCAACCACTTCAATATTTTTTTCTTTTACAAATTCAAGTATTAATGAATTGCACAAATCAATTTTATCTTGATGTTTGGATCTTAAAACAATTGAAACGCCTAATTTACCTTGTCTGAAGAAAGGATAACTTCCAATTTCAACATCTTTGTTGTTATCTTGAACATTTGTTAATGAGGCTGCAATTTCACTCTCATAAGTTCTTAAATTTATAGTTTTGCTCAAAATTGGATCTCCTCCTACAAGGATATTGCTTAGTCCGCCAATCATTGCTTTTAAAATTGACGGAACACCTGGCAGAGAAAATACATTTTCTACATAAAATCCTGGCGCCCCACTGGTTGGGTTTAAAATCAAATTTGCAGAAACCGGCATTTTTGCCATTTTCTGTCTTCCATCATTAAAATTTCCAGGTTCATAATATTTTTCTAAAATCGCAAAAGCTTCTTTGTGAAATCCATACTCAATACCAAATGCTTTTGAGATTGATTCAGCGGTAATGTCATCATGAGTGGGGCCAATACCACCTGTAGTAAACACATAGTTGTATCTAATTCTTAATTCATGAACCGTATCAATTATGGTTTTTTCCACATCAGGTATTACTCTTACTTCACCAACTGAAATACCTAAAGAATTAAGCCAAGTGGCTAATGTACTTGTATTTAAATCTTTTGTTCTGCCTGACAATACCTCATTGCCAATGATGATAATTGCTGCAGATATTTCTTTTTTATTAGTCATTTCTAAATATAAATAAAATTCTATGAAATTTACCAACACTTTATTAAAAGGCAAATTACAACGGAGATATAAGAGATTTTTCACAGATATAGAAGTAAATAATAAAATAGTTGTTGCCCACTGCCCAAACACAGGTTCTATGTCTGGTTTATTAGATCAAGGAAATGAGGCTTGGATAAGCGAACACAATGATCCTAAGCGTAAATTAAAATTTACTCTTGAGATGATTAAAGTAAAAAAAAGGATAATTGGAGTAAATACTCATAGAGCTAATAGAATTGTTGAGCATGCTTTAGAGAATAAATTAATTAAAGAATTTGCAAAAATTAAAAATATTAGAGCTGAATTTAAATATTCAGAAGATACAAGATTTGATTTTTTATGTGATAAAAAAATATTAGAGGTAAAAAATACAACATTAATTAGAGAAGATGATATAGCAGAATTTCCAGATGCTGTAACCTCTAGAGGGGCAAAACACTTATTAAAATTGAGGGAATCTATTAAAAAAGGCTATAAGCCTTATGTCTTATTTTTAACTCAAATTCAGGGTATAAATAATTTTAGAATAGCAAAAGATATAGACTCTAATTATTATAAAGAATATTTAGAGGCTAAAAAATCTGGTGTAAATTTTCTTGCTTACAGATGCAGTTTAAATTCTAAAGAAATAAAAATTGAAAAAAAAATAAAAATTTTAAATGAGTAATTATTCTGAGAAATTTGAAAAAATGCGAATTGCTGGAAAACTCGCATCCAGAACCTTAGACATGTTAACTGATGAAGTTAAGGAAGGTGTTTCAACAGATCGAATTGATCAACTCGGTTATGAATTTATAAGAGATAATGGTGGTCACTCTGCACCATTGTATTATCGTGGATTTAAAAAGTCACTGTGCACATCTTTAAACCATGTTGTATGTCACGGTATTCCATCTGATAGAATTTTAATTGAAGGGGATGCTGTAAATATTGATGTGACTGCAGTAGTGAATGAATACTATGGAGATACAAGTCGTATGTTTGCTATTGGAGATATCCCAATTAAGGCAAAAAATTTAATTGAAACAACTTATCAATCTATGATGAAAGGTATAGAAATATTAAAACCAGGTGTAAAGCTTGGAGACATTGGATATGAAATTCAATCATTTGTTGAAGAAAGAGGATTTTCAGTTGTAAGAGATTTTTGTGGTCATGGTATTAGCAACACATTTCATGAACAGCCAAATATACTCCATTATGGTAAGAAAAATACTGGTCATGAATTAACACCGGGAATGACTTTTACAATAGAACCTATGATAAATGTTGGGAAATTAGATGTTAAAGTTCTAAATGATGGATGGACGGCAGTTACAAAGGATAAGTCTTTATCTGCGCAATTTGAGCATACAATAGGAATTACGGAAGACTCTTATGAAATTTTTACAGAATCTGTTAAAGGTTATATGAGGCCTCCATATAATTAATGATAACAAGATACTCTAGAAAAGAACTTACGGATATTTGGTCAGAATATAATAAATATAAAATCTGGTTAGACGTAGAGATAGCTGCTGCAGAAGCCATGGAAAAATTAGGCACTATTCCAAAAGGTGTTGCAAGTGCTGTTAAGAAAAAATCTAAAATTAATGTAAAAAGAATTCACATTATTGAAGCTAAAGTAAAACATGATGTGATTGCTTTTCTAACCTCAGTTACTGAAAAAGTTGGAATTAAAGCAAGATATTTACACCAAGGAATGACCTCTTCAGATGTTTTAGATACAAGTTTTAATATTCAATTAGTACAATCAGGCAGGATATTAGTTAAAGATATTGATCAAATATTAAAAGTATTAAAAGCAAAAGCTAAAAAATATAAATTTACGCCATGTATTGGAAGAAGCCATGGGATTCATGCTGAGCCAATTACATTTGGACTTAAATTAGCCTCTTATTATGAGGAATTTAAAAGAAATAGAAAAAGGCTTCTTGATGCAATAGATGATGTATCAACATGCGCTATATCTGGAGCGGTTGGCACATTTGCTAATATAAACCCTAATGTTGAAAAACATGTTGCAAAAAAACTTAGATTAAAAATTGAACCTATATCAACTCAAGTTATTCCAAGAGATAGACATGCACATTATTTTTCTGTTTTGGGAATTATTGCAGGATCTATTGAGAGAGTTTCAACAGAAATAAGACATTTACAAAGAACTGAGGTTTATGAATTACAAGAATTTTTTTCAAAAAAACAAAAAGGTTCAAGTGCAATGCCTCATAAAAAAAATCCAATTTTAACTGAAAATTTAACTGGATTGGCCAGGATGGTTAGAAGTTACACTATACCAGCTTTAGAAAATATTGCTCTTTGGCATGAGAGAGATATATCTCACTCTAGTGTTGAACGTAACATAGGTCCGGATGCAAATATAACTTTAGATTTTGCTTTAGTCAGATTAGCAAATGTTTTGGACAAAATGATAGTTTACCCAAAAAAAATGCTTCATAATCTTAATATAACGAAGGGAACTATTTTTTCGCAAGAATTGATGTTAGAACTAACAAAATCAGGATTAAGTAGAGAGAAATCTTATCGATTAGTTCAAGCACATGCCAAAAAATGCATAGCTGATAATCTCAACCTTTTAGATGTTGTCATGAATGATAAAAACATTACATCTAGAATACCTAATAAAAAAATGAAAAAAATATTTAATTATTCCAATCATTTTAAAAATATAAACTTAATATTTAAAAGAGTTTTTAAATAATGAAAAAAGGTAAAAAATTATACGAAGGTAAAGCAAAGATAATTTATGCTACAAATGATAAGAATTTAGTTATTCAACATTTTAAAGATGATGCAACTGCTTTTAATAATCAGAAAAAAGACGTAATTGAAGGAAAGGGTATTTTAAATAATAGAATTTCAGAACATATTCTCACTCAATTAAGCAATGTTGGAATTAAAAATCATTTAGTAAAAAGACTTAACATGAGAGAACAACTTGTTAAATTAGTAGAAATTATTCCAATTGAATTCGTTGTAAGAAATATAGCAACAGGCTCTTTAACTAAAAGATTGGGTATCGAAGATGGTACAGTTTTAGATTATCCACTAGTTGAATATTGTTTAAAGAATGACGAATTAGGTGATCCTTTAGTCAGTAGAGAACATATTTTAGCTTTTAAATGGATGGATGTATTTGAATTGGATTTTATTTACGAGGAAGTAAGGAGAATAAATGACTTCTTACAAGGCATGTTTAGAGGTGTAGGCATTAAACTAGTAGATTTTAAAGTTGAGTTTGGAAGATCTGAAGTTGATGGAAAGAGAGAAGTTATGTTAGCTGATGAAATAAGTCCTGATACATGCAGGCTTTGGGACATGAGAACTGATAAAAAACTAGATAAAGATAGATTTAGAAATGACCTAGGAAATCTAGTTGAAGCTTATCAAGAAGTTGCAATTAGACTTAATCTACTTCATGAACAATCAAATATTAGGCCTTTAAATTATCCTAAACCAAAAGCTGTAAAAATTAAGAAAAAATGAAAGTAAAAGTAATAGTCACTTTAAAAAATGGAGTGCTTGATCCTCAAGGCAAAGCTATACAACAAACCTTAAATGGTATGTCTTTTGACAATGTATCAGAGGTGAGACAAGGGAAATATTTTGATATTGAGGTTAAAGAAAGTGATGAGATTAAAGCCAAAACTCAAGTCGAAGATATGTGTAAAAAGCTTTTAGCCAATCTAGTTATTGAGGATTACAAAATCTTGTAACTATTTAATGAAATCATCTGTAATTATATTTCCTGGTTCAAATTGTGATAGAGATATGGATGTAGCTCTAAAAAAATTTGGTTTTGAAAATCAAATGGTTTGGCACAATGATGATGAAATACCAAAAAGTGATCTAATTGTTTTACCGGGTGGTTTTTCTTATGGTGATTATCTAAGATGTGGTAGCATTGCTGGAAAATCAAAAATTATTAAATCTGTTATTGATTTTGCAAATTCTGGAGGATTAGTTTTAGGAATTTGTAATGGTTTTCAAATACTCACTGAGACAGGATTATTGCCAGGTATACTTCAACAAAATAAATATTTAAATTTTATTTGTAAAAATGTTTTTGTAAAAATTAAAAATAAAGAAAATAAATATTTTAAAAACATCAAAAAAGACGTTTTGGAACTTCATATTGCTCACAATGAAGGGAATTATTTTTGTTCAAATGATGAATTAAAATCAATTGAAGATAATAATCAAATCGCGGTTACTTATTGTGATCATAAGGGCAATGATGATGAGGAAAATAATCCAAATGGAGCATTAAAAAATATTGCAGGAGTTTTTAATAAAAATAAGAATATTTTAGGAATGATGCCTCATCCAGAAAGGATGATTGACCCATTTCTATCAGGCGAAGATGGATCTTTGTTTTTTGAAAATCTAATTGGAAGTTTATAATGGTTGAAGTTAACGAAAAAATTGCAATCGAACACGGATTAAAGAAAGATGAATATAAAAAAATTTGTGATCTTTTAAAAAGAACACCAAATATTACAGAATTAGGTGTTTTTTCTGCAATGTGGAATGAACATTGCTCATATAAGTCTTCTAGAAGACACCTAAAAAAATTACATACTAAGGGCAAACAAGTTATTCAAGGGCCTGGTGAGAATGCTGGCGTTGTAGATATAGATGACAATGATGCAATTGTATTTAAAATAGAGAGTCATAACCACCCATCTTTCATAGAGCCTTATCAAGGTGCAGCTACTGGGGTTGGAGGTATAATGAGAGATGTATTTACTATGGGTGCTAGACCAATTGCTAATTTAAATTCTATTCATTTTGGATCGCCTGATCATGAAAAAACAAGAAATCTATTAAGAGGAGTGGTTAAAGGAATTGGAGGATATGGAAATTGTATAGGTGTTCCAACTATTGCTGGTCAAACATGTTTTGATGAGTCTTATAATGGAAATATTTTAGTTAATGCAATGACTTTGGGTTTGGTTAATAAAAATAAAATATTTTATTCAAAGGCTGCAGGAGTAAACAAACCTGTAATTTATGTTGGTTCTAAGACTGGAAGAGATGGAATACATGGTGCGAGCATGGCTTCGGCTATTTTTGATGACAAAATTGAGGAAAAGAAACCAACCGTTCAAGTTGGAGATCCATTTACAGAAAAATTACTTTTAGAGGCTTGTCTTGAACTTATGGCAGGAAAATCAATTATTTCAATTCAGGATATGGGCGCAGCAGGTTTAACCTCCTCGAGTATTGAGATGGCTTCAAAAGGTGATTTAGGAATTGAAATTGATTTGACAAAAGTTCCTTGTAGAGAGGAAAATATGTCACCTTACGAGATAATGCTCTCCGAAAGTCAAGAGAGAATGCTCATAGTTTTAGAGGAAGGAAAAGAGAAAGAAGCTAAAAAAATTTTTGATAAATGGAATTTAGATTTCGCAGTAATTGGAAAAACTACAGATAGCAAAAATATAGAATTATTTTTTAAAAATGAAAAAGTAGCCGAAATACCAATAGACTTTTTAGCTGAAAATGCTCCAATGTATGACCGAAAATGGATCAAGTCAGAACTTCCGAAAGAAAACAGTTTTTCAAAAGATCAATTTAAATCTTTAAAATTAGGCGAATGTTTAAATAAAATTTTACAAGATCCAAATATTTCAGATAAAGAATGGATCTGGAGCCAATACGATCACACAGTTATGGGTGATACAATTCAAAGACCTGGTGGTGATGCAGGTGTTGTGAGAGTTCATGGTACAAATAAAGCTGTAGCTGCAGCAGTAGACTCATCAGCAACCTATTGTAACGCTCACCCATTAACAGGTGGAAAACAAGTTGTTTGTGAAAGCTGGAGAAATATGATTTCTGTAGGTGCAAAACCAATAGCAATCACTAATTGTCTTAACTTTGGAAATCCAGAAAAAGAGAGAAATATGGGTGAATTTGTCGAGTGCGTTGAAGGAATTTCTGAAGCATCAAAGTATTTAAATTACCCTGTAGTTTCAGGAAATGTGTCTTTTTATAACGAAACAAAAGATAAAGGTATAAAGCCTACCCCTTCAATTGGTGGTATTGGTCTGTTGGCTAATTATAAAAAAATGATCACAATGGAATTAAAAAATAATGGAAATTATCTTTTTGTTATTGGGAAAACAGAGGGACATTTGGACCAATCAGTATTTGCTAGAAATATATTATCTAAATTTGAGGGCCCTCCTCCAGAAGTAAACCTATTTAATGAAAAACAGAATGGTTTAATAATTTTAAAATTAATAAATAATAACCTTATAGAAACATGCCATGATGTATCTTTAGGTGGAATTTTAACTGCACTGTCAAAAATGAGTATTAAAGGAAATAAAGGTATTAATATTTTTCCTATCAATGGTTTAGTAAACAAATTTCAGTATTTTTTTGGTGAAGATCAAGGAAGATATATAATTGAAATAAAACCAGAAAATTTAGAAAATGTAGAAAAAATACTAAAAAATGACTCGATACATTTTGATAAATTAGGTTTAATTGAAGGTAATGAAATTAATTACGGAAATGATCTAAAAATATCAATTGACGATATCAAACAAGGCTATAAAAAATGGTTAAGTGAGTATATGGTAAACTAATGGCAATGGATCTTAAAGAAATAGAAAGTTTAATTAAAGAGGCATTACCCGATGCAAAAATTGAAATACAAGATCTTGCTGGTGATGGAAATCACTATTCAGCGACAGTAATTTCGTCGCAATTTGCAGGAAAAAGTAAAATTCAACAACACAAGATGGTATACAATTCATTAAAAGGTAAAATGGGCAATGAATTGCACGCACTAGCTATAAAAACTAAGGAGAACTAAATGGATGATCAAACGAAAGAACTAATTAATAACGAGATAAAAGATAATGAGGTATGCTTATTTATGAAAGGCACTCCAGACGCTCCTCAGTGTGGATTTTCTATGGCTGTTACAAATATTTTAAAAATACTTGAGGTGAATTTTAAGGGTGTAAATGTTTTGGCCAACCAAAATCTCAGAGAAGGTATAAAAGTTTTCAGTGATTGGCCTACGATACCTCAACTTTATGTTAAAAATGAATTCATTGGTGGTTGCGATATAGTAAAAGAAATGTACGAAAGCGGAGAATTGGCAAAGTTATTTGAGGATAACGGTATAGAATATAAAAAGAAAAGTTAATAATAATTATATTTAAATTAGATTATCTAGAATAATACTCAATTACTAAGTTTGGCTCCATCACCACGGGGTAAGGCACTTCCTCAAATTTTGGTACTCTTACAAATTTAACTTTTTTGTTTTTTTCGTCTAATTGTAAATATTCTGGAACTTCCCTTTCTTTGTTGGCTAAAGCAATATCAATCAACGCTAACTGTTTTGATTTATCTCTAATTTCAATGCTATCCTCTTCTTTAACTTGGTAACTAGAAATATTTACCTTTTTTCCATTAACTCTGACGTGGCCGTGATTTATTAACTGTCTCGATGAAAAAATAGTATTTGATAACTTAGATCTATAAATTACAGCATCTAGTCTTCTCTCAAGTAAACCAATTAGATTTTCAGCAGTATCTCCTTTTTTCATTATAGCTTTTTTATACATATTTCTAAATTGTCTCTCATTCATATTTCCGTAATAACATTTTAGTTTTTGCTTTGCTTGCAATTGAATACCATAATCAGATGGCTTTGCGGATTTAGTTTGGCCGTGTTGTCCTGGAGGATAAGCTCGTGTATTATATGGACTTTTAGGTCGTCCCCATAAATTAACTTTTAATCTTCTATCTACTTTGTGTTTTGAGTTTAATCGTTTTGTCATACTGTGATTATGGGCTTTATAGACATGAAAATATTTTTGTCAATCAAGGTTTTTTGGAAAGACCCGCAAATACGCTTGATAAAATGCGTATTTCCTTTTGAGAAAGTTCCATTTTGTAAAAAATACTTCTTAAATTTTCCAACATTATGGGTTTTTTTGCTTTTTGTTTAAAAAAGTTTTGATTTTCTAGATTTGATAAACAAAAATTTAACATTTTAGATATTTCTTTCTTTGTAGCTTTTTGTATTTTTTTTGACTTTTGAAAATTATATGTGTTTTTTTTAACCAAATAAGAAACTGCTTGAGCAACGATCACCAAGCTATGTGATAAATTCAATGATCTAAATTTAGTATCACTTGGTATTTGTAAAGTGTAATCAGCATAACTAATTTCATTATTACTTAATCCAGAAGCTTCTGAGCCAAATAAAAAAGTTACTTTTTTATTAAAATTTATATTTTTTAAATCTTCTAAAGAAATATGTTTTATATTTTTATTTCTAAATCTTGCCGATGTTGCAATTAAAATATCTGTTTTGTTTAAGGATTTTTCTAAATTAGGATAAACTTTTGATTTCTTTATAATATCTTTGGCTCCAACAGATGTTGCAATAATCTTGTCATTTGGAAATATTGGTTTTGGATCAATTAATAATAAACTTTTAAACCCAAAATTTTTTATGCCTCTAGCACAGAGACCAATATTTTCAGATAATTGAGGTTTATGAAGAATGAAAGATATGTTGTTTAGATTCATTAAGAACTTGCTGGCGCATTGTCTTTAAATAATTTGTAATCAAGACTATCTATCAGCGCTTTAAATGATGCATCGATAATATTTGGTGACACACCTATTGTGAACCAATTCTTTCCTTGGGAATCTGTGCTTTCAATAGATACTCTAGTCACCGCCTCTGTTCCTGTATTTAATATTCTAACTTTATAATCAACCAGTCTTAAATCTTTAAGGTAATCAGAATACTTCGAAATTTTTTTTATGTTGTTTCTAATCGCATTATCCAGAGCATTTACAGGTCCGTTACCCTCACCTTCACATACAATGGTTTCCCCATCTACTTCTAATTCTGCTTTAGCAGAGGAAATTATTTCTCCTGAAAAATTTTTTCTTACTGATACATCATAAGCTTTAATGATTAGATATCTTGGTATTTCACCAACTATTCTTCTAGCAAGTAGTTCAAATGATGCATCAGCTCCATCATAACTATATCCAATAAATTCTCTTCCTTTAACTTCCTCAAGAAGTTGTTTGATTTTTGGATCGTTTTTTTTAATATCAATTCCTATCGTGCCAAGTCTTGACAAAATGTTAGACTGTCCTGCTTGATCTGAAACTACAATATTTCTAACATTTCCAACTTCTCTAGGATCTATATGTTCATAAGTTTTAGGATCTTTTTGAACAGCAGATACATGCATTCCTCCCTTATGAGAAAAAGCTGCCGCACCAACATATGGCAAGTGTTTGTTAGGTTTTCTGTTTAAAATTTCATCAAGAAGTCTTGAACACTGAGTTAAATGTTTAATGTTCTCACTCTTAACATTAATTTCAAATTGTTTTGAAAATTCATTTTTTAAGTGTAACGAAGGAATTATTGACATTAAATTAGCATTTCCACATCTCTCACCAAGTCCGTTAATAGTTCCTTGAATTTGTCTAACCCCAGCTTGAACAGCTATTAAAGAATTAGCAACTGCGTTCTCCGTATCATTATGAGCATGAATACCTAAATTTTTTCCAGGTACGTGCTTAATTACATCTGTAACTATCTCTGAAATTTCATGTGGCAAAGTTCCTCCATTTGTATCACATAGAACAATCCACCTTGCACCTTCATCATATGCTGAACGAATACAATTTAATGCATATTCTTTATTAGATTTATAGCCATCAAAAAAATGTTCAGCGTCAAACATAAATTCTTTTCCAGACTTTATGATATGCTTAGCACTTTCACTAATATTTTTTAAATTTTGATCCTTTGAAATTCCCAGAGCTACATCTACGTGAAAATCCCATGACTTACCAAATAAACAAATCGAATTTGCTTTTGAATTAATTAAAGATGAAATCATAGGATCATTTTCAGCGCTATGCTCAGTTTTTTTTGTCATACCAAATGCTGTGAGCGTTGAATGATTAAATGAATATTCTTTATTAAAAAACTCTGTGTCCGTGGGATTTGCTCCTGGCCATCCACCTTCAATATAATCCACACCCAAGTTGTCTAAAGCATTTGAGATTTTTTCTTTATCATCTAAAGAAAAATCAACTCCCTGTGTTTGTGCACCATCTCTTAAAGTGGTATCAAAAATATATATTTTGTCTGTCATTATTTAAATTTCCACGCGGTTTTACCATCTTTATCCTCTATTTGAACTCCTTTTTCTAAAAGCTCATCACGAATTTGGTCAGCTAATTGGTAATTTTTAAGGTCTCTAGCTTCATTACGTTCTTTAATTTTGGCCTCTATAAATTCTTCGCTTACTTCAGATTTTATTTTTTTAAAGTTTGCCCACTCATCTTGATCTTGAGTCAATAGTCCAATGAAATTGCAAGCCGATACAAATAATTTTTTATCTTCAAAATTTCCATTTTGTGATTTTTCAAATAATTTATGAAGATTGGCTATATACTTTGGAGTATTCAGATCGTCATATAATGGATAAAGATCTTCATCCGAAATTAATTTTTGTTTGTCAATTTTGACATAGCTTTTGTACCATTTTTCTATAGTCTTTTGACTTTCCTCTAAAAGTTTTTCATTCCAATCTAAAGGTTGTTTATAATGGGTGCTTATTAGAGCCAATCTAAGAGCTTGACCATTTATAGTTTTTTTAAAATCACTTATTTTTAAAATATTACCTTGTGATTTTGCCATTTTTTCATTTGAAAGTGTAATAAAACCATTGTGCACCCAATAATTTGAAAACACATCAGTTTCATTAGCACATCTTGATTGAGCAATTTCATTTTCATGATGAGGAAAAATTAAATCTCTTCCGCCTCCATGAATATCAAATTTCAATCCAAGATATTTTTTTGACATAGCAGAACATTCTAAATGCCAACCCGGTCTACCTTTTCCCCAGGGGGACTGCCAGCTAGGTTCGTCGTCTTTGGATGGTTTCCATAATACAAAATCCTCTGCGTTTTTCTTAAAACTTGATACCTCAACCCTAGATCCAGATATTAAATCATCAATTTTTTTATTTGATAATTTTCCATATTCTTTAAATTTTTTTACTTCAAAATAAACATGATTGTTACTTTTATAAGCATAACCTTTGGATATTAGAGAAGTTATCATCTCAATCATCTCATTTATATTTTCTGTTGCTCTTGGTTGGAAAGTTGGGTCCTCACAATTGAGATATTTGCAGTCATCTTGGAAATTTTTATTTGTATTATTAGTTAAATCTTTAATTGAAACTTTTTTTTCTTTTGCTGATTGTATAATTTTATCATCAATATCAGTTATATTTCTAATATAGGTAACCTTATCGTTACCATATTTACACTTTAATACTTTAAAAAGAATATCAAAAACAACCAGGGGTCTTGCGTTCCCTATATGTGGATCATCATAAACAGTTGGGCCACAGACATACATTTTAATATTATTTTCATCTAAAGGCTCAAACTTTTCTTTCTTACCTCCATAACTATTTGTTAAAAAAATATCTTTATTCATTACTCAAGGAATATACTTAAATTCTTGATTTGTGAATCTATTTGATTAGCTTGGGATCTTACATACTGGAATAGGATCCATTTTATGTAAATTTGCGTTTCTAATTTTGATATATTTTTCTCTATTTTTTGAATTTTTATTTTCCATGGCTTCTTCAAGCTCTTTATAACTTAGTCCAAGTTGTCCTTCATCTGTTCTACCATCATCCCATAAACCATCAGTTGGTGGAGCATCGATAATTTCTTGTAAAATATTTAACTCTTTTCCTAATTCCCAAACTTCAGTTTTATTACAATCAGCTATTGGAGATATGTCTACCCCACCATCTCCATACTTTGTATAAAAACCTACACCAAAATCCTCTACTTTGTTTCCTGTTCCTACTACTATTCCATTATTAGCAGCAGCTACTTGGTAAAGTGTAGTCATTCTTAGTCTTGCTCTTGAATTTGCCATACCGTGCAGACTATCGAAATTTTTTAAAGTTTTTTCAAATGTTGAAAAGAGACTATCAAGCTCAACAGTAATTCCCTCAACATTTTTAAAATTTTCTTTTAACCATTCTTGATGTTTTAAACTTAAGTCATGCTGTGAACTTTTTTGTTTAATTGGCATAGATAGAACTATAGTTTTAAGTCCTGTCATTGCACTCAATGTGCTAGAAACAGATGAGTCTATACCTCCTGATATACCAATAACTAAAGATTCAGCTTTTTTTGGCATTGAATTTACATAATTCAATATCCAGTCTTTAATAAATATTATTTTTTTGGAAGGATCCATGATCAAAATATAATAAATAATTTAAAAATTTAAATGATTAAGATGCCGCTCTGATACCGTTTTTAGCATACAAGGTATTCTTTTTAATCTCATCTGAAATTAAAAAGGCTAATTCAAGAGCTTGATTAGCGTTTAATCTTGGATCACATTGAGTGTGATATCTGCTTGATAAATCTGTGTCTGATATTTTTTGTGCTCCACCAGTACATTCTGTCACATTTTGTCCAGTCATTTCAATATGAAGACCTCCTGCGTAAGATCCCTCGCTTTGGTGAACTGCAAAAACATTTTTAACTTCATTAAGAACATTATTAAACGGTCTTGTCTTAAATCCTGTTGAAGATTTAATTGTATTACCGTGCATCGGATCACAAGACCAAATAACATTAAGACCTTCTTTTTTGATACCTCTTATTAGTTTTGGCAAAAACTTTTCAACTTTGTCATGACCGAATCTAGAAATTAATGTAATTTTACCTTTTTCATTTTTAGGATTGATTAATTCACAAATTTTTGCAATTTCTGATGGATCAGACGTTGGACCACATTTAATTCCAATAGGATTTTCAATTCCTTTACAAAATTCGACATGACCCCCATCAATTTGTCTTGTTCTATCACCTATCCAAACAAAATGGGCAGATGTATCATGGTATTCTCCAGTCGTAGAGTCTATTCTAGTCATAGCTTCTTCGAACGGTAAATGTAAAGCCTCATGCGATGTCCAGAAATTTACAGTGTATAATCTTCTATTAAAATCAGAAGTTATTCCGCAAGCTTCCATAAATGCAAGCGCATCAGCTATTTTATCCTCTAATTCCTTAAATTTTTTGGCTTGGGCTGCAGATTTTATATAACCTAAATTCCACATGTGAACATTTTTTAAATCAGCAAAACCACCATTAGAAAATGCTCTCAATAAATTTAATGTTGAAGCAGATTGTGAATAAGCTCTAAATAATCTCTTTGGATCATATGCTCTACCTTTTTCAGTAAATTCTATAGAATTGATATTATCTCCTAAATAACTAGGTAGCTCGACATCTCCAATTTTTTCTGTTGGTGCGCTTCTTGGTTTAGAAAATTGACCAGCAATTCTTCCAAGTTTGACAACAGGTAGGGATGCAGAATAAGTAAGCACAAGAGACATTTGTAACATTAATTTAAAATAGTCTCTTATGTTGTCAGGATGAAATTCTGCAAAACTTTCGGCACAATCTCCCCCTTGAAGCAAGAAAGCTTTACCATCAACAACATTTGCTAACTGATCTTTAAGATGTCTTGTTTCACCAGCAAATACTAAAGGAGGAAAATTTTTTAATTTACTTAAAACTAAATTTAATTCACTCTCATCCTCATATTTAGGGATATGTTTAACCGGATAGTTCCTCCAACTATTTACTTTCCATTTTTTCATATTCAACCTATGAGTGTTCTAACAGAGTTTTAATATTATTCAACAGTGACAGATTTTGCTAAATTTCTAGGCTTATCGATGTCATATCCTTTTTCCAATGCTGAATAAAAAGCAAGTTTTTGTAAAGGAATTGTAAGTAAAAAAGGAATTAATTCATCATCCAGTTGATCAACTTCAATCTTTTCCCAAATATTCTCTGAAATAACTTCATCCTTATTTTTGTTTGTAATCAATAAAACTTTTGCTCCTCTTGCTATTACCTCTTGCATATTAGAAATAGTTTTTTTGTAATGTTCGTCTCTTGGAGCCAAAACTACTACAGGCATGCCTTCTTCTATAAGCGCTAATGGTCCATGTTTCATTTCACCAGCTGGATATCCTTCTGCATGTACATAGGCTAATTCTTTAAGTTTAAGAGCACCTTCTAACGCAATTGGAAACGAATATCCTCTTCCTAAAAACATCGAGCCTTTTGCTTCTGCAAAAACTTTTCCGATATTTAATATTTTTTGATCTTGTTTAAGAGTTTTTTTAGCTGAATTAGAAAGATTTAATATATTTTTTACCTTTAATTTATATTCTTTCATATTAATACATTTTTGGTCAAAGGAGATTTTTGTCGATAAAATATATAAAACTAGCATTTGACCCAGAAATGCTTTAGTTGAAGCTACTCCAATTTCTTGCCCACAATAGATAGGTAATACCAAATCCGCGTCTCTAGCAATTGAGCTTTCTATTACATTTACCACTGCACAAGTTTTCATTTTATTTTTTTTACACAAATCTAGCGCTGCATAAGTATCAGCAGTCTCTCCTGACTGAGAGACAAAAATATATAAACAATCTTTTTTAAATTTAACTTTTCGATATCTAAATTCAGACGCTATATCAACATTTACATCCAAATTTGTATTTTGTTCCATCCAATATTTTGTAATTAAGCAAGAGTGAAAAGCTGTACCACAGCCAATTAACATTATAGATTTAATAGAGCTTATTTTCCAAGGGAAATTGTAAATATTGATTTGATTATTAAACTTATCAACATACTCATTTATACAATTATTTATGGTAGTGGGCTGTTCGTCTATTTCTTTCTCCATGAAATATTTATAATCGCCTTTATCGTAATTTAGTTCATCCTTAGACAAATTCATCACTTTTTTATTTACTTTTATCCCTTCGCTATCAAAAAATTCTATTTGATCCTTTTTAACAAAACAAAATTCTCCGTCATCTAGGTAAGAAATTTTATTAGTCATAGATTTTAAAGCATATGAGTCTGAGCCAAGATAATTTTCATTTGGCCCATAACCAACTGCTAAAGGAGAACCTCTCCTGGCCCCTATCATTAAATCATTATGCCCTTTAAATATAATTCCAAGTGCAAAACTTCCATGAAGTTTTTTAAGTACTTTGATTATTGTTTCTTTTAATGAATTCTTTTTTAAATAATCTGTAACTAAATGAGCTATTACTTCAGTATCTGTTTGTGATTTAAATAGATACCCTTTTTTCTCTAAAAACTTTTTTAATATTGTTGAATTTTCTATAATTCCATTATGAACAACTGAAACTTCCTCAGAAGAATGAGGATGAGCATTAATCTTACTAGGTTTGCCATGTGTTGCCCATCTTACATGTCCTATACCAATTTCACCTTTTAGATTAAATTTATTAATATCTCTCTCTAAAGCATCTACTCTACCTTCGCATTTAACTTCATTTATGTTTCCTTTTACCAATGTTGCAATACCAGCTGAGTCATAACCTCTATATTCAAGTTTTTTTAAAGAATTTATAATTCTACCAGATACTTCTTTTGAACTGATTATTCCAACTATGCCGCACATTTATTTTTTTCTTTTATATTTTTTAACTTCAATTTGATTAGATCTTGTTAGTGCCAATGAGCCTTTAGAAACTTTTTTTGTAATAACAGATCCTGCTCCAATTACACTTTTTTTTTCTAGCTTAACTGGAGCAACTAAAGATGTATTTGATCCAACAAAAACATCATCATCTATAATAGTTTTCATTTTTTTAACACCGTCATAATTACATGTGATTGTTCCTGCTCCAATATTAACCTTTTTACCCAATTTTGAGTCTCCGACATAAGAAAGATGACTTAGTTTTGAATTTTTACCTATTATACTTTTTTTAACTTCTACAAAATTTCCAACTTTTGAGCCAGACTTTAGTATTGTGCCTGGCCGTAACCTTGCGTAGGGACCAACATTTACATTGCTTTCTATTTTTACTCCCTCTAAATGAGAGAAAGATAAAATTCTTACATTATTACCTAATGAAACATTATCTGAAATAACAACATATGGATCAATAGTTACATTTTTGCCAATTTTAGTATTTTTTGAAAAAAATACAGTTTCGGGAGCAGTCATTTTAACACCACTTTTTATAAATTTATTTCTTAGTTTTATTTGTTCGTTTTGAAATTTTTTTTGTTTCATTTGATATTTTTATATATTTGGGTATTAGTTTAATTAATTCACAATATATTTCTTAATAATACTTTTAAATGACACAAAAATTTACAATTCTGTTTGATCTTGATGGGACATTGGTTGATACAGCGCCAGATTTGATACGGGCTCATAATCATGTAATGAAAAAATTTGGTTATCCAACAAAAACTTTAGGTGAATTAAAAAATGCTGTAGGCAAAGGTGCAAAGGCAATGATGGCAAAAGCTAATGGTCAATGGAAATGGTTTGATGAAAAAATTCAAAATGAAATGACAAATGAATTTTTAGCTTACTACGGAGACAATATTTTACATGAGAGTAAATTAATTAATGGTGTTAAAGAATTTCTAAATTGGTGCAAAAAAGAAAATATTTCTATGGCTGTTTGCACTAATAAGACTGAACATTTAGCGGTTGATCTTTTAAAAAAAATTGGAATTTATGATTATTTTGAGTATGTTGCAGGTTATAATACTTTTGAATATTGTAAGCCTGACCCTAGGCACTTAACCACAACTATCGAAATATTAGATGGTAAAATAAATAAATCAATTATGATCGGAGATAGTGAAACAGATGCAAATGCTGCTAAAGCTGCTGAAATTCCAATAATTTTACTCAAATATGGTTACACAGAAAAGCATTCAAACGAGATTTATCATAATCACCTAATTAAAGACTTTGTTGGAATTGAAAAAATAATAACTGAATATCTTTAATATTGATTAATTTAATTTAACTATTAAAACAAAATAACAACCTAGGAATTATTTTGTTGTTAAACACTGTTAAAGTATACCCGTCAAAAATCAAACTTCCAAAGAAGAAACAGCTTGCGTGGAAAATAGCAATGATTGCTAGTGATAATGCAAAATTAAACAACGACTCAGCAGAAATGGTTATCAATAGAATAATAGACAATGCTTCTGTAGCGATAGCATCCTTAAACAGAAAACCGGTTATATCAGCAAGAGAAATGGCTAAAGCTCATATTAGACAATCAGGATCCACTGTTTTTGGAATAAACTCTAAAACAAAATTTGATCCTGAGTGGGCTGCTTGGGCAAATGGAACGGCAGTTAGAGAATTAGATTTTCATGATACCTTTTTAGCAGCAGACTATAGTCACCCAGGTGATAACATTCCTCCAATTTTGGCTGTTGGACAAAAACTTAAAAGAAGCGGATTAGATCTATTAAGAGGTATAATTACTGCTTACGAAGTACAAGTCAATTTGGTAAAAGGAATTTGCTTACACAAACATAAAGTTGACCATATTGCTCATTTGGGGCCTAGTGTTGCAGCTGGAATTGGTTCAATGTTAAAATTAAATACTGAAACTATTTACCAAGCTGTGCAACAAGCTCTTCATGTCAGTGTTTCAACTCGTCAATCTAGAAAAGGTGAAATATCAAGTTGGAAAGCATATGCTCCAGCTCACGCTGGTAAGTTAGCAATTGAAGCAGTTGATAGAGCTATGAGAGGTGAAGGCGCTCCTAGTCCTATTTATGAAGGAGAAGATAGTGTTATTGCTAGAATATTAGATGGAAAGAATGCAAAATATAGAGTTCCATTACCTAAAAAGAATGAACCGAAAAAAGCTATTTTAGAAACGTATACAAAAGAATACTCGGCAGAATATCAAGCACAAGCATTGATAGATATTGGTAAAAAATTAAATAAAAAAATTTCAGATTTAAAAAATATTAAAAAAATAGATATTTATACTAGTCACCATACGCATTTTGTAATTGGAACAGGTGCTAATGACCCTCAAAAAATGGATCCTAATGCATCGAGAGAAACTTTAGATCACTCTATTATGTATATTTTTGCTGTAGCTTTAGAGGATGCAGATTGGCATCATGTAAAATCATACACAAAATTAAGAGCTAATAGAAAAAGTACAATTAAAATATGGAAATCAATAACAACTCATGAAGATAAAAAGTGGACTAAAAAATATCATCATCCAGATCCAAAAAAGAAATCATTTGGGGCAAAAGTTGTAGTTACTTTAAAAAATGGTAAAAAAATATCTGAGATGCTTGAAAGAGCTGATGCACATCCATATGGAGCAAGACCTTTT
>CACEMI010000005.1:0-81777 GCA_902560585.1 uncultured Pelagibacteraceae bacterium
TTATCAATTATTGGAAGTATTCGTTTTGCAGCTGACATACCTTGTCCAACACCCACATTGATTGTAGCAAGTGACTTTACAGGCTGATATGCCAACATCATTGCTGCCAAAAAAGAAAAAAAATTATTTAAACTTAATTGTTCATTCATAATTAATTTACCTGAATAAAAAATTAATATAGCGATCATTATACCTGTAAGAATTTCCATTATTGGTGTTGCTCTGATAAATACAGTTGAAATTTTTATTGATTTTTCTTTTAAATCATTGACAAATTTTTCTGATCTTTTTTCCTCAAATTTTTCTCTTTGAAAAATTTTTATTATTTTATGATTTTTAAATATGTCTATTAAATATTTATTTAGATCTCCAGATTTTTCTTGAGCTTCTGTAACAACTTTACTAATCCTTTTACCTAATCTTTTTGCTGTTACCGACGCCAATGGAATCATAATTATTGCTATTAAAGATAATCTCCAATTTTGATAAAACATTACAGTAAGAAGTCCAATTAATGTCAGACCATCTTTAAAGAAGTTTAAAAATGAAGTACTCAGCATCATCGTAATTTGATTAACATCAAAATTTAAATTTGAGATATATTTTCCTGTATGTTTATTTTCTATATATTCCGTATCAGCCTTTATGAATGAAGATAGCATATTGATTTGTATTTTTTTTTTGACTTCCTCGGCAACATTAATCATTAGAATTTTAGCCAAATAAAGCGAAATACCCTTAGTGGCAAAAGCTATAATAATAAAAAACGGAATTATTAGTAATAAACTCTGATCCCTATTTAAAAATATTTTGTCGATCGCTGGATCTAGTAACCATGCAGTTGCCGATGTACTTACTGCTACTAAAATTGAAAAAAAAACTGCTAGAAATATTTTATTCAAGAAATTTTTTGTATAATCTTTGTATAGTCTTTTTAATATTTCAATACTGGTCATTTATAATATTTTTCCTATTAAAATATTTACGAATACAAGTAATCCAAAAAAATTATTACTTTTAAATTTTTTTAGACACTCTATTGGATTTGTTACATTAAGATTTTTTATTTGATAAACTACTAAGTGTAAAAAAATTACAATCAAACCTATGAAATAGAAGATTTTAAAATTCATTAGAATTCCAATCGTTATTAATGAAAGAAAAAAAAATAAGTAACATAATGAAATAAATAGTTTTGGGTTATTTTTAAATTTTATTGAGGTAGATTTTACTCCTATAATCTCATCGTCTTTTATATCTTGATATCCATAAATTGTGTCGTAACCGAGTGTCCAAAATATGGCCCCCACATAAAACAAAATTGGAACTATAGAAATACTGTTATTTATTGATATCCAAGCAAGAACAAGGCCATAATTAAATGTAATACCTAAAAATAATTGGGGCCAGTAAGTAAACCTTTTCATCAAAGGATAAGTAAATGCAAGCGGCATTGATAAAAGTGCCATCGATATTGTGAATATATTAAAATTGATTAAAACTAAAAATGCCAACCCGCACAAAACTGCTGAATATATAATTCCAAGTCTAACTGAAACTTTCCCAGATGCTATTGGTCTATTTTTAGTGCGTTCAACTTTTTTGTCGAAATTTCTATCTACTATATCATTTATTATGCATCCAGCAGATCTCATTAATATTGAACCCATTAAAAATAGAAAAGAATAAAAATAATATATTTCTAAGTCATAATTGAAATCATAAGAAATAGTTAGACCCCATAAGCAAGGCCAAAATAAAAGCATATAACCTATTGGCCTGTTTAATCTTGTAAGCTCAACGAATAATTTAAAGTTTTGCATAATAATTTACTTGTAAATAGCAAAGCAGAGTTTCATAATCAAATTGATTCGAATGAATATAGATTACACTGTAACTGCATTGATGTTTCCAGCAATACCTCTTATAATGAGTGTTTACAGCAATAGGTTTCACACCCTTAGTGGACTTATTAGAAAAATTCATGATGAATACGTTTTTGAAAAACACACTCCGCCAGAGTGGAAAGATCAACTTATCAACTTGAACAGTAGAATAGGAGTACTAAAGTTTGCCATTATGTCAGCGGCATTTGGTTTTCTATTTAATATGCTTACTGTGTTTGCTCTTTATTTAGATAGTTTAATTATTGCAAGAGTAATTTTTGGATCATGCTGTTTGTCCATGATGGTTTCAATTATTTTTTTTATAAGAGAAATACAAATTTCTGGAAAAGCTTTAAAACTTCATCTATCAGATATGGATGTACAATTTAAGGAATAATTACTGCTGGACCGGTGATCTTTCTTCCCTCTAAGTCCTTGTGAGCTTGTACTGCATCCTCTAATTTATATTTTTTATAGATTTCAATTTTCACATTTCCTGATGAAATTTGCTTAAACAACATATTAGCAGCCTCATGTATTTCCTCACTATTTGTAAAATATTGATTCATTGCTGGTCTTACAAAATATATACCTTTTGGTTGCAAAGATTTTGAAACAATTATTGGATCAAGTGCTCCAGATGCATTACCAAATGAAACCATGGTACCCCTTAATTTTAAACATTCAATTGATTTGTCGTAAGTTGATTTACCTACACCATCATAAACGACAGAAACACCTTTGCCATCTGTAAGTTCCATGACTTTTTTTGCAAAATCTTCTTTTGAATAGTTGATTACTTCGTCACATCCATACTTTTTTGCTATTTCTATTTTTTCCTGACTTCCAACTGTTCCAATAACTTTTAATCCTAAACTTTTTGCCCACTGACAAAAGAATTGTCCAACACCTCCTGCTGCTGCGTGAAATAAAACTGTTTCTCCCTTTTTTGGAACATATGTTTTGTGCAATAAATAAAAAGTTGTCATACCTTTTGTCATAGCACTCGATATAATTTCTAAATCAATATTATCTGGAACTTTAACAATATTTTTTGAAGGGTAATTTCTGTGAGTTGAATAAGAACCCAATGGAGCTGCAGCATAAGCAACTTTATCTCCAACCGAAAAATTAGAGACATTTGAACCTATTTCTTTAATTATACCTGCCGCTTCCAAACCAATTCCTGTAGGAAGTTGAAGAGGGTATAAACCTGATCTATGATAAGTGTCTATATAGTTTAATCCAATTGACACATGTTCTATCTGAACCTCATCAGCACCTGGTTTATCTAAAGTAATTTCCTCTAACTCTAGAACTTCAGGACCACCTGTATTTGTTACTTTAATTGATTTCATTTTTACAAAAGTAATTTTATTTTACAAATGTACCTTTATGATAATCCTCGACTGCTTGCAAGATTTCTTGTTTAGTATTCATGACAAAAGGGCCACCTCTTGCAATTTGTTCGCCTATTGGTTTTCCAGCAATCAGAAGGAACTTAGCATTAGTTGAGCCATAAACCTTAAGTTTCTCACCCATTTTTAAAAGAATTAGTTTTGAATTTTCAATTTTTTGATGCTGCTGATTCCCAATTTTTATTTCTCCTTTAATTAAATAGATAAATGAATTGTGAGTTGAGGGTAAATCAAAATTGAACTCTTTATCTTTATTTAATTCAATATCAAAATAAATAGGTTCAACATTATGTTTTTTTATAGGTCCCTCAGCTTTTCTAAATTTACCAGCTATGACTTTGACTATTTTTTCTTCATCTAGGTGAGTTTGCATCTGATCAGCATCTATGTAGATGTAGCTGGGTTTACTCATTTTTAATTTAGCTGGCATATTGATCCATAATTGAAATCCATGTAACCTACCTTCTTTCATTGCAGGCATCTCAGAGTGAATTATTCCGCTTCCTGTCTTCATCCATTGAACATCTCCTGCAGTCATTCTACCTTCACCACCTGTACTATCTTTGTGCTCAAAGTCTCCAGCCAACATATATGTTACCGTTTCTATGCCTCGATGAGGATGAGGCGGAAAACCAGCTATATAATCTTCACTATTTTCTGATCCGAATTCATCTAACATTAAAAATGGATCAAAGTAATTAGGCTCTACACCAATGCTTCTTTTTAATTTTACCCCAGCACCGTCAGATGCTGGTATAGGTTCGATAATTTGTTTAACTTCAATATTTGACATTTTATTTTAAGAATTTTTTATCTAAGCTAAAATCTTTAGTTCCATTTATGAAAATAAATAAAAACCCACCTGCTAAAGCTATATTTTTCAAAAATGATCCAAGTTGCATTTGGTCAGAAAAATCGTTGTGAAATATTACAGCTGTTGCAATACAGAATAAACTTAATAAACCAGCGGATATTTTTGCCTTATATCCTAGTATAATTAATATTGGTGCAATTATCTCAAGTATTATTGCTGGAATAATTAAAATTCCAGGCAATCCAAAGCTCTCCATCCACTCAATAGTTCCATCATAACTACCAATTTTAAAAAAACCATTGAGAAGGAACAATGCTGAAATTAAAATTCTTGCGATGAGATCTAGAATATTTGTCATAGTAATAAAGTAGTATTTTGCCTAAACAATATCAAGCAACTGTTTAAGATTATTTATTTCATTTTTTGGTGTGTAATCTAAATTATCAAAAATTGCATTGTTTCTATTGACCCAAATTGCGTTAAAACCGTAATTGCCACCTCCAGAAACGTCCCAAGTATTTGCGCTTAAAAAAGCAACTTCCTTCTCTTTAATGTTATATTTTTTAATTGGCAAATTGTAAACTTTTGAACTTGGTTTAAAAATACTTACTTCTTCTACAGATATAATATCATCAAAAATATCATTGAGATTATTTCTATTCACTAATTCATCAAGAAGAGTAGGGGTGCCGTTTGAAAGTATTGAAAGTTTATAATTTTTTTCTCTCAATAATTTCAGAGTTTCTTTTACTTCAGGGTATGGAGATAAAATTTTGTAAAGATCCAATAATTCAGTTCTCATATCTGGATTAATATTGAAAACTTTCATTGATTTATCTAGGCTATCTTCTGTTACTTTCCAAAAATCTTTATGCCTGGTCATTAAACTCCTAAGCCAAGTGTATTCTAACTGAGTGGTCCTCCAATAATTTGAGAAATTTTCCCATTTAATACCAATTTTATCTTTACACTTTTCAGCTGCAGAATTTACGTCAAATAAAGTTCCATATGCATCGAAAATTATTGCTTTAATATTTTTCATAAATTACTTTCTTGATATGAGTAATATTAGAATATTTTTCTCTGAAAGTTTATCTCTTAATTTAACTTCTTCACTTGCTAAACCACAATCACATTATTTGACGAAAGTCATGCGAGTGAAAATTGGAGAAAATTTTTCTTTGTTTAATAAAACTGGTGAATGGTTAGCCAAAATAGACAACATTTATGATGGAAAGGTAGAATTTAGCATTAAGGAACAATTAAGAAGAAAAGAAAATTCCCTGGATATTTGGTTAGCATTTTCACCTATTAAATCAAATTATTCAAATTTTATGATTCAGAAAGCTACAGAATTAGGAGTTACAAAATTTTTCCCTATAATTTTTGATAGGACAATTGTTAGAAAAATTAATTCTGAAAGATTGGAAAAAATAATAATAGAGGCAACAGAACAGTCAAATAGATTGAACCCCCCGTATTTAGAAAAAACTCAAAATTTGAAAACTTTTTTAGAGAAAAATCAAAGTACAATGGATCTAATATTTACAGATCTTAATTCTAAAAACAAAAAAATTGAAGTAAATAAAAAAAGCAAAAAACCTTTGTGTATTATAATTGGACCCGAAGGAGATTTTTCTGAGAAGGAAAGAGAGGATATTTTAAATTTTAAAGATGTAAAATCAGTTAAAATCAATGACAATATATTGAGGTCAGAGACAGCAGTTATATCTTCAATATCAATTCTTAATTATATCTTAAATCTATAAATATTTATTTATCAATTTGATAGATTTTTTAATGTCGTCTCTGTGAGAAATCTTGGCAATATATTTTCCATCTTTTAAAAGTATCACAGGTGAACTATGATCAATATTATAATCACCATTTTCAAAAAATATTTTTTGGCTAATTATTCCCCAAGATTGTGAAAGTAAAAAAATTTCGCCTGGATCTCCAGTAATTCCAACAAATTTATTATCAAAATTGCTAAGATAATCTTTTACTACTTCAGGAGTATCTCTTTTAGGATCAACGCTAATAAAAAATACTTTTATATTTTTTTTTTTATTTTTCTTAATTCTATTCATAACTATATCCATTTTATTTAATGTCATTGGACATATGTCAGGACAATTTGTAAAACCAAAAAAAATTGCAGTCAAAGGTCCGTTAAAGGACTCTTGAGTTATTATATTATTGTTCATATCTTTAAGCTCAAAATCTGAGCCCTTGAATGCTGCGACTGATTGATCTTTTTGTTCTTTCATTGATAAAAAGACAGGAAGCATTAAAAATAAGAATATAGTTAAGCATCCTGTTAATACTGCAATGGAGGTTTTTAATTTCATTATTGTAAAATTATATATTCGGACTATATAAATAATATGTCTTTGATAAAGAAATTATTTGGCGCATTAACTGAGAAACCTTGGGAACAAAACCAAGCAGTTATAGACAGTGGCCACTCAGGCAAAACATTTGAAATATCAAATCAAATGTCAGCAGTAATAATTATATTTGGAGTGAGCACAACTTTATTTAGTTTAATTTTCACTGGTTACCTTTACTCACTTCCACCTGAACAGGACACGACTTTTATTCTTAAAGCAAATTTACTTTGGATAAATACATTAGTTTTAATTTTAGTAACAATATTTTTTAATAAGATAAGTAAAGATTTAAAAAATGGAATTACAAGTTCAATTAAAAAGAATTTAATTTATGTTGGTGGACTAAGTTATATATTTTTATTCCTTCAATTAGCTCTATGGTATCAATTAATGCAAACTGGAAATTTTGTTTCAACTAATACTTATTTCTCATCTTATTACTTCTTCACTGCGTTGCATGGTATACATTTGTTAGGAGGACTTTTTTTCTGGGGTAAAGTAAGTTCAAGAATTTTTAAATCAGAGGAGAGTGAATACAAAAAAGAAGAAAAAAGTATTAACGCACTTTCGTTATACTGGTTATTTTTATTTATTGTTTGGTTAGTATTTTTTACAATAATGTTTGCGTACAATGATACTGTAATTGAATTTTGTAAATCTTTGATTGCTTAGATTAATTCTAAAGAAATAAAACTAACACAGATCCAAACACTGCAATAATTATTAAAAGAATATTCACTGATCTTAGATACTTCTTTGTTTCAGGTTTGGCTTCTCCTTTTGAAAATCTTCCAGCTCCTAAAGAAATTACAAAATAGAAAGCTAAAACTAAGACAAGTATAGTTATTAAAATACCTAATTTATCAAACATAAATATATTGATTATATTAGTATAATTAATATGTTTTATGACATTTTGTCATAGGTATTTATAAAATTATTATTCTATACAGGCACTATGCATGCAGGAATTATATTTTTACTAGTCATCATAGGATCGATACTATTTCATATCTTTACCCCTTGGTATTGGACAGACATAGCATCAAATTGGAAAGGAATGGATGATACAATCACACTTACGTTCTGGGTAGGTGGAGGAGTTTTTGTTGCGGTTTGTCTATTCATGATCTATTGCGTGTTTAGATACCAACATAAAGAAGATAGAAGAGCAGAATATAAACCTGAAGATAAAAAATTAGAAAAAATTTTAACTTGGGCAACGACATTGGGAGTTGCTGCTCTGTTGGCGCCCGGACTTATAATATGGAATCAATATGTAAATGTTCCAAAGAATGCAATTGAAGTTGATGTAATGGCATGGCAGTGGGGATGGCAATACAGGTTACCAGGTAAAGATGGAAAATTAGGAACAACTCAAGTCAGGAACATTGCAGATAATAATCCGTTTGGTATCAATCCAGATGATCCATTTGGTAAAGATGACATAATGGTCGAAAGTGATGTAATAAATTTAGAAAATAACAGACCTGTAAAAATTTTATTGAGATCTGTAGATGTACTTCATAACTGGTATGTACCTCAGTTCAGAGCAAAAATGGATGCAGTGCCTGGAACAGTAACTTTTTATTGGTTTGAACCTAACAAAGTTGGAGAATATGAAGTTTTATGCGCAGAGTATTGTGGAGTTGGACACTATGCTATGAGAGGTGGTGTTGAAGTTCAGGATAAAGCTGATTACGAAGCTTGGTTAGGAGAACAAGAAACTTTCGAACAATTATCTGCTAGATATGAAAAATTAAACGTAGATGGGAACAAATTAGCTAAAAAATAACAATTTAATAATTAAAAAAAATATATATATAAAGGATAAAAAATATGTCAGACGAATACGATAATAATAAATCTTATCAAGCACAATCATCAGAGGTAATGGATGGTTCAACAGGTTCAGTGAATCCTGACATAGATTATGTAAGACCTTCAGAAGTTGGTGAACAAGAATTATATCATCCTCATAGCTTTATTGAGAAATGGGTATTTTGCCAAGATGCAAAAGTAATTGGTGTTCAATATTTCTTAACAGCAGTATTCACAGGAGTTGTAGGATTAATTTTATCTTGGTTAATGAGACTTCAGCTAGGTTTTCCTGAGTTAGCTGGTTTCATGACTGCAGAACATTATTATCAATTCGTGACCATGCATGGAATGATAATGGTAGTTTATTTTTTAACCGCTCTATTCCTTGGAGGCTTTGGTAACTATTTAATACCGTTAATGGTTGGAGCAAGAGATATGGTTTTTCCATATGTGAACATGTTAAGTTTTTGGATGTTCTTTGTTGCTGTTGCAGTTTTGATGGCAAGTTTCTTTGTGCCAGGTGGTCCAACTGGAGCTGGTTGGACTTTATATCCTCCTCAAACAATTTTAGAGGGTACTCCTGGAGCAGGTATGGGAATTTTATTAATGCTTATTTCTTTATCTCTTTTCGTGATTGGATTTACAATGGGTGGATTAAATTACATGATCACAATTCTTCAAGCTAGAACTAGAGGAATGACATTAATGAGAATGCCTCTTACAGTCTGGGGTATATTTACAGCTACAGTGCTTGCAATGTTAGCATTTCCAGCATTATTGGTAAGTGCAATAATGATGACTTTAGATAAGGTTTTACAAACTAGTTTTTTCATGCCAACAATATTAAAGGCTGGTGAAGTTCTAGAATATGGTGGTGGAAGCCCAATTCTTTTCCAGCACTTGTTTTGGTTCTTTGGACACCCTGAGGTTTATATTGTTGCGCTTCCTGCATTTGGAATAGTTTCAGATTTAATTTCTGTTCATGCTAGAAAAAATATTTTTGGATACAGAATGATGGTGTGGGCAATTGTTGGAATTGGAGCATTAAGTTTCTTTGTTTGGGCACACCACATGTATGTGAGCGGAATGAACCCTTGGTTTGGTTTCTTCTTTGCAACAACTACATTAATTATTGCGGTTCCAACAGCCATGAAGGTTTATAACTGGATACTAACTTTATGGAGAGGAAATATAAGAATTAACGTAGTTATGTTGTGGTGTTTAGGTTTTATAGTAACATTTGTTAATGGTGGAATTACTGGAATATTTTTAGGAAACGTATCAGTTGATGTTCCATTATCAGATACTTATTTCGTGATAGCGCACTTCCACATGGTAATGGGTATTGCACCGTTAATGGTAATTATGGGTGCAGTTTATCACTGGTTCCCATTAGTTGCTGGAAAAATGTTAGACGAAGGTCTTGGAAAATGGCATTTCTGGATTACTTTCTTAGGCGCTTACTCCATTTACTTCCCAATGCACTATTTAGGATTTATTGGAGTTCCAAGAAGATATTTTGAAATGTATGATAGTCCATATATGACATCAGCAGTAGGAATGAATGAATTTATTAGTATTGCAGCATTCATAGTTGGCGCTGCACAATTTATTTTAATTTTCAATATAATTAAAACATTAAAAACAGGTAAAAAGGCTGAGCAAAATCCTTGGAAAGCCAACTCACTAGAATGGTACACCTCTACTGTTCCACCAGAACATGGTAATTTCGGTGACAGACTTCCGGTTGTGCATAGATGGCCATATGACTTTAGTGTTCCAGGAGCTAAGGAAGATTATATTCCACAAACTACTGCTCCGAGTGAAGTAATACATACAGAAGTAGAAAAAACATAAGAGAAATAAATGTCTGAACCAAAAATAGACGGCTTCGAACTTAAACCAGGGTTTAAGGGAATGGCGTCTGACACAGCGTCAGACCAAACAATGTTCAAAGGTGTACATTGGGGTAAAGCCATGATGTGGATCTTTCTGTTAAGTGATACTTTTGTTTTTAGTTGTTTTTTAATTTCATACATGAAAGGAAGAGGATCAACTCCTGTCGAGTGGCCAAATCCTAGTGAAGTATTTGCACTAGAGGCATTTGGTGTACCTGTTCCGCTATTACTGATTGCTCTTATGACCTTTGTCTTGATTACCAGTAGTGGAACAATGGCTATTGCTGTTAAATATGGATACGAAAAAAACAGAAAAATGTGTGGATGGCTATTATTGGCGACTGCGCTCGGTGGTTTAACTTTTGTTGGAATGCAGGCTTATGAGTGGTCAAAATTAATTCATGAAGGTGTAAGACCTTGGGAAAATCCATTTGGTGCTGCTCAATTTGGATCATTTTTCTTTATGATAACTGGTTTTCACGGCTTCCACGTATCTATCGGAGTAATCTTTTTATTTATATATACTTATAAAGTGTTTGCTGGCCACTACGAAAAAGGCAAAAAAGGATGGTTCACAAAATTAAAGGGCGATTATGTAGAAATTGAGATTTTAGGTCTTTATTGGCACTTTGTAGATCTTGTATGGGTTTTTATTTTTGCATTCTTTTACTTGTGGTAAAATAAATTATGGAAAATACAAATAATATTGAAAAAACAGATAAAAAAGAGGAAGCTTCCACACATAAAATTGGAATTTATCTTTGGATTTGGACTTTGTTATTCGTACTCAGTTTCTTTTCTTACATGGTCGACTGGTATCAATTCCAAGGAATGCTAAGATGGTCATTAATATTATTTTTCATGTTCCTAAAAGCCGGGCTAATAATGGCATTTTTCATGCACCTGTTTTGGGAAAGATATGCATTGGTAAATGTTCTTTTATGGCCAATGACGGCTATAGCTTGCTTCATATTTTTAATGGCAGCTGAATTTCAGTATACATTATTTTCAAGATTATTTTATTTTGTAGTTGGAGGTGGAGCTTAAAATGGATGCATACGGATATTTAGCTTTCTTCTTAATTTTATTTGTTTTCTTTATTTATATTGTTTGGTTTGGCTATTCAGTTAAATTAGAAAATCAGAAAGAACAGGGAGATAAAGTCTCTATAAATCCTTATGATCAGATACCTTTGCGTAGACGATTAATTGATAAGAAAAACAGCAAAGTAGGAATTTTTGATCTTGGAAATCATATCTTAATAGCGGGTGTTATATTACTTGTAATATTTGTTTCACTGAATGTTGAGTAGTAGTGACCACAAATACAATTAAAAAAAAATCAGTTTCAATAAGTTTTTTATCGTATTTTAAATATCTTTTATTATTAATGAAGCCAAGAGTAATGTCTTTGGTTATTTTTACTTGTGCCGTTGGTTTATTAACGGCTCCAGTTTCGGTTTCTTTTCTAAATTCAATAATTGCAATTTTTTTTGTTACTATGGGTGCAGGTGCTGCGGGTGCTCTAAATATGTGGTATGAGGCTGACCTTGATAAATTAATGACAAGAACTTGTCTCAGACCAATTCCTACTGGAAAAGTAAACAGGGAACATGCTCTTTTATTTGGTACATTGCTATCAGTTATTTCTGTAGCCGGACTTTATTATTTTTCAAATTTAACATCAGCTATACTATTATCTATAACAATAGCATTTTACGTATTTGTTTATACAATTTGGTTAAAAAGAAAAACACCACAAAACATTGTTATTGGAGGAGCATCTGGAGCATTGCCTCCAGTTATTGGCTGGACAATAGCCACTAACTCGCTCACATTTGAACCAATAACATTTTTCTTAATAATATTTTTTTGGACCCCATCTCATTTTTGGGCTCTTAGCCTTTATAAAGCAGATGACTATCAAAAAGCTAAAATCCCGATGTTGCCGATTACTAACGGAATTGAGGAGACAAAGAAGAATATTTTTGTTTACTCGTTAGTAATGTTACCAATAGTAATTTTGCCTTATTATATCGGGTTTGTTGGTGAAACATTTTTAATCGTATCTCTATTACTGACATTTTATTACAATTATGTCTGTTACGATCTTCTTAAATTCAAAAAAAACAAATTTGAAATAAAGAAGGCTAAAAAGGTATTTTCTTACTCAATTTTTTACCTATTTTTGCTTTTTGTCTTATTTTTGGTAGACCAGATCATAAAATAAATAATCCTATTTATTTTATAGGAAAATGGTAAAAAAATTCATGAAATACGTAAGCACAAGAGATAATTCTAAGGAATATAGTTTTGAAGAGGTTTTCATCAAAGGCCTTGCCGATGATGGAGGACTTTATGTGCCTACTTCTTTAAAAAAATTTAGTTTAGATGAATTATCACAGCTGAAAAATCTTAATTATTGTGATTTATCTACTGAAATAATAAATTTGTTTTCATCTGATTTTATATCTAAAGAAGATCTTTCTGGGTTAATTAAAAAATCTTATTCGACTTTTAGAGAAAAAGAGGTTGTTAAAATCTCCAATCTTGGTGATCTAAAATTGTTAGAATTATTTCATGGTCCTACATTGGCTTTTAAAGATGTTGCTATGCAATTTATTGGTAATTTGTATGAATATTATTTAAGTAAAAATGATAAAAAAATTAACATTGTTGTTGCTACATCTGGTGATACAGGGGCAGCTGCTATTGATGCAATTAGAGGTAAATCGAATTTAAATATTTTCGTTTTACATCCTAATAATAGAATTTCACCTGTTCAAAGAAAATTAATGACAACAGTTGAAGATGAAAATGTTTTCAATGTTGCAATTGATGGAAACTTTGATGACTGTCAAAATATTGTTAAACAAATGTTTTCAGATTTAGATTTTTCTAAATCAATAAATATGTCAGGGGTTAATTCTATTAATTGGGCAAGAATTATAGCTCAAGCTGTTTATTATTTTTATACATATTTTAAACTTGATAGTGACAAACCAATTTCTTTTTCAGTACCAACAGGAAACTTTGGAGACGTTTTTGCAGGTTACCTTGCAAAACAAATGGGATTACCAGTAGATAAACTTATCGTTGCAACTAATGAGAATGATATTTTGCATCGAGCAATCTCTAAAGGTGATTATGTGTCAAAAAAAGTAAAAGAAACACTTTCTCCAAGTATGGATATTCAGTTAGCAAGTAATTTTGAAAGATTAATATATTATGTCAATAATTCTAATTCGAGTATTACATCAGACATAATGAAGAAAGTTAAGAATAACGAATATAAAATAGAAAAATCAAACTTAGACATTATCCAGAAAGATTTTATTTCAGAAAGTTGTAATGAAAATGAAACTTTAGAAATTATAAAACAACATTTTGACAAAAGTAGTGTCATATTAGATCCTCATACTGCGGTTGGAGTAGGGGCTGCAAATAAGCTTAATTTTAGTGCTTGTGTGGTTTTATCTACTGCACATCCATGTAAATTTCCAGCTGCTACAGATAAGGCTATAAATAAACATGAAGAACTCCCTAAAGAGCTACAATATGTTCATAGTAAAGAGGAAAATTTTCAACTATTAAAAAATGATACAGAGGCAGTAAAAAATTTTGTTAAAAGTAAATTATGAAGCTAAAAGTTAATGACCAAATTCCAGATATAAAAATCTTCCATTTAGTCGATGGCGAACCTAAGGAACAAAATATATCTGAGGTATTAGGATCGAAAAAAATAGTATTATTTGGTCTACCTGGTGCATTTACAGCTACATGCTCTAAATTTCATTTACCAGGTTATGTTAAAAATGCTCAACAAATTTTAGATAAAGGTATTGATAAAATATTTTGTTTAGCCGTTAATGACCCTTATGTAATGAATGCTTGGGGTGAGGCGAATAATATAGGAGAAACTATAACTATGCTAGCTGATCCTTATTTGTCATTTACAAAGCTAATTGGTGCTGAAGTTGATAGAAATTCAAAAGGTATGGGAATGAGATCAAGCCGATATGCAATGGTTATAGAAAATCTCCAAGTTCAAAATATTCAAGAAGAAGAAGAAACTAAAAATTGTGGAATATCCTCAGCAGAGGGTATTTTAGATATTATTTAATTGATATTTTATATTTTCTTTAATTATTTATATAATTCATGGGGATAATTGGTTTAATAATTTGGTGTGTTGGAGGTTTATTGGCTTTTGGGATCTGTGCATTCATTAGAGAAGCCTTAGAGCCATTACTTGGAGGATTTGCTTTTGTAATAGTTGCGGTTTTGTTTATAGTTTTACTTGTGCTACTGACTTATATAGTTCCTTATTCTGGTAGTTTAGAGCCTGGGGCACCTCGCTTCTTCGGAGACTCTCAATAAAAATATAAATATTTAAAATTTTTACATTAAATAATTATTTTAAGCATTTGCTGCTTCCCTAGCAATTAAATCTACTTCATTGTTTAAAGAATCTGTAGAGTGGCCTTTGACCCAACTCCATTTAATCTTAAATTCATCAGTCAAATTATCCAGTTCAGTCCAGAGCTCTTTATTTTTAACCGGTTGTTTACTTGCAGTTTTCCAACCATTTTTTTTCCAGTTATGTATCCATTCTGTTATTCCTGATTTTACATATTTAGAATCTGTGAAAATCTGAACATTACTTCCTTTAGGAATTTTTTTAAGAGCTTTTATTGGAGCTAGCAACTCCATTTGATTATTTGTGGTATCTTTTTTGCTACCTTTTATCTGAATTTTTTTTTTATCATCAATAATAATCGCAGCCCATCCACCATTTCCTGGATTACCTAAGCAAGATCCATCAGTATAGATTTTTATCATTAGCTGTAATCCTTAAATGAATTTAATTTTCTGTGAAAATTTAATTTATCTAAATATTCTTTTGGATCTTTTATTTTTATCAATGCCTTTTTTGGAGTATTTAAATAGTCATATGATCTTGTAAGCAGATATCTCAAAGCCGAACCTCTGCATAAAGTATTGAAATTACTCTTTTCTTTAGGATTTAATTTACGTATTGATTGGTAACCTCTTAATAAATGTGCAGATTTACTTTTATCTAAAATAAAAATTTTATTCCTTTTTTTAAAACATAATGCATTAACACATGTTGCTAACTCATAAGCTAAAAAATCATTTGCAGAAAAATAAAAATCAATGAAACCATAATATTTTTTCTTATAGAAAAAAATATTATCAATAAAGAGATCGCTGTGTATTATTCCATTGGGCATTCTTTTTGGCCATTTTTTTTTGATATCGACTAAGTCGGTTCGCATAGTATCTATTAAATTACTTGAAAGTTTATTAATTCTTTTATCTATTCTATTCAATAAAGGTCCCCACGAATTCACCGACAATAAATTTTTTCTATATAATCTTAATTTTTTTGCAGCCAAATGTAACAGAGCTGCATTTTTTCCAACTTGAAAACAGTCTTTATTTGTGAGTTGATTTTTATCTTTTCCCACTAAAAAACTTACTAAACAAGCAGTTTTATTTTTAATTTTGAATAAGTATTTACCTTTTTTGTTCTTAATTGGCTCAGGACATTTAATTTTATTTTTAGATAAACCAAACATAAGCTTCATAAAAAAAGGTAAATCTTTTTTTTGAACTCTTTTTTCAAATATAGTCAGTATTAATTTTTTTTTATTTGTTTTTATTAAGTAATTAGTATTTTCAATCCCTTTTTTTATGCCTGAAAAAGATACAATTTTACCAATATTAAAGTTTTTTTCGATTAAGCTTAAATCACTTTTACTTATCCTTGTATATACAGCCATTAATTTAATTTTCCTGGGATTTTAAATGTTACGTCCTCTTTTACTATTTCAACTTCCTCTATTTCTACAGTAAATTTTTTTTTAATATTTTCTATGAATTCGTTAACTAATACCTCAGGCGCTGAGGCACCTGATGAAATACCTATTGTTTTGCATCTAGATATTTTTTCAAGTGGAAAAGCGCTTTCTGAATGAACTAATTCAGCATGTTCACATCCATTGTTTTTAGCTACTTCTACCAATCTAACTGAGTTAGAAGAATTCCTGCTACCAATCACAAAGAGATTATCACACTGTTTTGCAATTTTTTTTATTGCAGCTTGTCTATTTGTGGTTGCGTAGCAAATATCATCTTTTTTTGGTTCGTGAATATCTGGAAAGCGTTCTTTTAAAACATTAATAATATCTTTTGTATCATCAATAGATAATGTTGTTTGTGTAATATAAGCAAGTTTATTATTTTTTTTTCTTTGATAATTTTTTGCATCTTCTATCGTTTCTATTAGATCAATTTCTCCATCAGGGACTTGTCCCATTGTGCCTATTACTTCAGGATGGTTTTTATGACCTATAAGCAATACTTGAACATCTTTTTTATTTAAATTTTCTGCCTCTCTGTGAACTTTCGATACTAATGGGCATGTTGCATCAACAAAAATCATATTTAAACTTTCAGCTTCTTTAGGCACTGATTTAGGAACACCATGAGCTGAAAAGATAACAGGCCTAGTTTTATCTTCAATTTCATCAATTTCTTCAACAAATATTGCACCAATTTTTTTTAAGCTGTCTACTACATGTTTGTTATGAACTATTTCATGTCTTACGTATACAGGAGCACCATATTTTTCTATACTTTTTTTTACAATTTCAATTGCTCTATCAACTCCCGCACAAAAACCTCTCGGAGCGGCTAAAAGAATTTTTAGATGATTATTTTTCACTTTCATCCTTTCGAAAAAATGGGATTAAAAAAACAATACATGCAATTAAAAAAAAAAGACTCCCAAACATAGCCCAAAAACTTCCTACACTTGATATTATAAAACCCAACGCAGAAATAATGAATAATATCCAACCAATTAAATTAATATTTTTATTGCTCATTTTTTTCAATTAAATATTCGAGCAATATATGTGGAAAAGTTAATGAGGCCAATCCAATAAAAATTACTTGATATATAGTTTCGTTAAATTCGTTATAATTATTTAGAATTGATATTGAAACAACATATCCTAAAATTGTCAAAATTGTTAGTGGAAAGGCTTTTTTGATGAATATTTGTAATCCCTTTTTTAAATTTTTATTTAATTCTCTAATCAAAGAAATCGAGTGCCTAATGGAATGCAAAAAGCAAAAGTAAATCGTAAAAGCAATTATTGGATTAAGAAAATAATTTAGGATTAGTATAGATAAATAATCCATTAATAATAATGATTTAACCTCAATATTTTTTTTAAATGATAAAATAATTCCAGAGAGCAAAGATAAAATTATAAGAATGAATAATATCTCGTCAGATATTATTAAATTATTTGAAATATTAAAATTTAATGTCTCGAAGATTGCGAGTGTTTCCTCTTTATGGAAAAATAAGGGTGATGTTATTATTAATGATCCTTTTAAAAAATAAATTAATTCAAAATTTTTCTTTTGATCGATAAATTCAGAGTCTTCTTTTCCAAAATGATAAGCAGCGATAATTAAAAACAAGAAAAGTAATGATTTTGGAAATATTAACCAAATTAATATTGTAACTGCACCAATAAGTAAATAAATCAAATAAAAAATGCTCATTGATCTATATCCTAAATATTTAATAAGTTTTTTACCTTTAATATTATCAAGAGAACCATGAGATATTCCAATTGATAAAATTAAAAATAAAGAAATAATTAAGAAACTACCTTCTCTTAGATAATCAATTCCAGATAAAAATATGCAAAAATTAAAAAATATTAAAGAGTGGTAAAAATTTATTCTAATCATTTAATTTGAAAAAGCGCTTTTATAAAAATCCATTTAGGCATTTTTAGTATTATTGATAAATCTTCAAAAAAATTACTTCTATTCGACAAAAATTTTATAACAGTATTAGATTTATTATTAAACATCCTAAAAAAAATATTCGGCATTTTACTTGGATTATTTTTAAGAACTTTTAAAAAAACATTATCAAGAAATTGATATTTCTTTTTAATTTGAAATCTTTTCAATTTACTAATGTTTTCGATATTTTCTCTTATATATTTACTTTGTTCTTGAATATTTAGAAAAGTATAACCAGTACTTAATCTTGTCATACCACCGGCTGTGCCAATATTAATTTTATTTTTTACTTGGTCAATTATTGGGTAAAAAAGAGGTATAGCACCCACTTCTTTGTAAGTAATCTTATAATTTTTTATTTTTAGGTTATTCTCAAGATATTCTTTAATTTGCTGATCATAATCTTTTTGGGAGTCGTCATTCATTTCTGATAACCAAGTTGTTTCAACCAATGCTGTCCTTTTTGAATATGGAAGTGTATAAAAAAAATGAACACTTCCTCTCTGTTCACAATCAAAATCCATTAGACTCATCATTTCTTCATCGAAAAATTCCTTTTTTGTTTCTATTTCTACCCCACAAAAATGCTGCCATAGACCATTATTTTGATTATTTAAATTTGGAACACTATTAAATACTAAAGAGTTATCAAAATTTATATTTTGATCATTTTTGAGAAATGAAATATTTTTATTCTCTTTTAATCTATTGTTTATCTTCTCATAAAATAGCCCACTATCAATACTTTGATATGGATAATTATTGCACTCTAGATGTTTAGTCTTTTGAGGCACATTTATAGAAAAATGTTTCCAATTTTTTTTTACACAATCTTCAAAATTATGTGGGAATGTCTTCCAAAAAGACCAAGTTTTATCTTTTTTGTAGTCATTTCTTGGTTCAATAATAGCTAATGTTTTATTTTTTAACTTATTATTTGTTTCTAATTCATATGCCAAAGATAATCCTGCGCAACCTCCACCAATTATTACAAAATCAAAATCTTTCATTTAAATTTATTTCTTCACTAATTAACTCGTGTTCTTTATCTCTAAGGTGATTATGTTTTTTAATCAATGATAGTTTTACTAGGTCAAATATAGATAATATTGTTTGTAATATCTTACCACTTTTACTAACAAAAATTTTACCCGATTTATTATAATTTTGAATAGTTTGTTTTTTAATAATATTTCTTCCAATTTGTCTATAAACTCTTCTGGCAACTAAAATTGAAAATCTAAGAGTTAATGGAATATCTTTTATTGATGAAAAGCTGCTATCATAAAATAAATCTGCAGTAGCCAATGTTTCCTTTATGGTTTCAAAATTATGTTTTATATAAAACCTTTTATTTTTAGAGTCCTCTATTACATCTCTAGAAATATTTGTAAGTTGCATAGCTATTCCCAAATCTATAGCAGATTTAAGAGAATTAGAGTTACTCACATTTAAAATTTTTGCCATCATTAATCCAACAGTTCCTGCTACTCTATATGAATAAATTAATAACTCCTTTTTTGAATTTAATCTTATTTCATTTTGAATATCAAACTCCACACCATCGAATAAATCTTCTACAATTTTTGTGGAAATATTATATTCATCCATTAATACCCACATATTTTTTATTATTGGATTCTGAAATTCTTTATTGATAAAATTATTTTTGAAGTTTAAAAATCTTCTTAATTTAACATCAATTATACCTTCATCGTCTGCTATATTGTCTAAAGTTCTACAAAAATCGTATAAATTAGAGCATTTCAAATAAGTTTCTTTTGGAAGAAAAAAACCAGCCCAGTAAAATGATTTTGCGTATATTGATAGAAAACTCTTTTTCTCCATTACAAAATTTTATCTAAAACTTTTGCTGATGATAATACTCCGGGTACCCCTGCGCCTGGGTGAGTACCTGCACCAACAAAATACAAACCATCAAAAATCTCTGATTTATTATGAAATCTAAAGTATGCAGATTGAGAAAATTTTGGTTGAATGGAAAAACCAGATCCATATTTTGTATTTAACTCTTTCTCAAAATAATCTGGAGTTAAATAAAAATCCTCAACAATATTTTCGCTCAGACTGGGCAGCAAACTTTCTTCCATTTTTTTAATAACTAATTTTTTCATTTTATCTCCCTCAATAGACCAATCTATACCAGATTGGTTATTAGGAACTGGCACCAACACATAAAAACAATCATGATTATCGGGCGCCATAGATTTGTCAGTAGCTGTTGGTCTATGTAAATAGTAACTAATATCGTCGTTTAATTTTTTATTGTTAAAAATATCATCCAAGTGTTCCTTATACTTATCTCCAAATTTGATGGTATGATGTTCAACATCGTCGTAAACTTTCTTAGTTCCAAAGTAATACACAAACAAACCCATTGAATATTCCATTCTTTTCATTTTCCAATTAAAAATAGAATTACTATTATTTGTATTTGCTAATTTTGAGTAAACTGCAGGTGGATCAGCGTTGCAAATGACATTATCTGTCTCTATTTTATCCCCGTTGCTTAGTTCAACACCAGTTATTTTATTTTTACTTGATAGAATTTTATTTACTTCGCATCCTTTTAATACTTTTATATCTTCTTCATTCATTAATTTTTCCATACCATTTATTATTTGACCAGTACCTCCCATTGAATAATGAATCCCCCATTTTTTTTCTAAATATAAAATTAATCCATATATTGATGTTGTTGTAAAAGGATTACCACCTACCAGCAGTGGATGCATACTAAGTAATCTTCTTAATTTTTCATTTTCTATATAAGAGGAAACTAAACTATAAACTGATTTATAACTCTTTAGATTTAGCAAAGAGGGTATTTGCTTCAACATAAAGAAGGGTTTATCAAATGGTACATTTGATAATTCAGTAAATCCTTTATCGAAAATTTTTTTTGTAAAATTTACTAAATTTTTATAACCTTCAACATCTTTTTCATTGATCTTTTTTATTTGATCAATCATCTGTTGTTCGTTGCCTGAATAGTTGAATTTAAAACCATCTTCAAAAACAAATTGATACCAGGTTTTTAGAGATTTAATTTCTAAATAATCTTTTGAGTTTTTGTTAAAAAGTTGAAATAACTCATCAATCAAATAAGGCGCTGTTATAACAGTTGGACCACCATCAAATGTAAATCCATTTTTTTTAAAAACTCTTGCTCTTCCACCTAAATCATTATGTTTTTCTATCAGAGTTACTTTATGACCCTTTGCTTTTAATCTCAATGCTGCGGCTATTCCACCAAAACCTGATCCAATCACTATCGAATTCATAATACAGATTTTATATTATTTTGAGTAAATGTAACGTAATTAAGTTATGAATTAATTTTTTTTAATTCAGACTTTGCTTCCTCAAGATTTTTTTCAAAAAGATTATCCAATTTAGACTTATCAACTGTTGTAGTCATAATCTTTTTCACGGACTCAAGTGCAATTTTAATTGATCTATCTTTGATTTCTTTGATTGCTGACTCTTTCATCTGATTTATTTTAGTTTGAGTTAAATTTTTCTTTATTTCGGAACTTTTGTGAAATTTTTCATTCATACTTATTACAAGTTGCTCAGATTCAGTTTTAGCCTGATCGAGTATTTTTTTAGACTCTGCCTCGACCGAGTTGAGCTTGGCCTGAGCTTCATCTAAGAGTTTTTTAGACTCAACTCTTAATTTTTCACTCTCATCAATTTCTTTTTTTATATCTCCTATCATTTTGGTTAGGAGACTATTGATATTCTGTGGAATTTTAAAATATACCAACAGGCCAACAAATATAAAAAACGAAATAGCTACCCAAAAAGTTGCATCAAATGACATCTTTTCTCTCTTTATTCATTTTTGCTTGATCTTCTACTATTGCTGCTATGCTGCTGCTATTCACACCTTCACCAATCAGTTCTTTTATTAACTCTGCTGATGTTTCAGCCGCTATTTTAATAACCTTATCTCCAGAGCTTTTCTTAAATTTAGAAAGCTCATTTTCTGTAGAACTAATTTCTTCATCAAGATCTTTTTCTAATGCAGCTCTCTTTTTATTAATATCTTCTAATATTTTTTCTCTAGCATCATTAAAATAATTCTTGGCTTTAATTTTACTTTCTAAAATAATCTTTTCATATTCATTAATTTTTTTCTGACTTTCTTCCTTTTGTTTATCGGCAGTCTCAATATTTTCTAGTATTTGGGACTTTCTAGTTTCTAGGTTATCGCTGATTTTCGGCAATATAACTTTAGTTAGAACAATAAAAAGTATTCCAAATGTGATGATAAGCCAGAATATTTGAGATATCCAAAACTCTGGATTAAGTTGAGGCATACCACCACTTTCAGCAGCAAATACTGTATTAAAACATGTAAAGCATGTGACGAATACTAAAATAATTATTTTTTTCAACATTAACTAAAATGCAAATAAAATAATCAACGCAACTACTAGTCCAAATAACCCTGTAGCTTCAGCTAAAGCAAATCCTAATAATAAATTAGGGAATTGTTTTTGAGCTGCAGATGGATTTCTCATAGCACCAGATAAGTAATTACCAAAGATAATTCCAATACCAACTCCTGCACCTGCTAGTGCAATAGCTGCTAAACCTGCTCCTATCATTTTTGCTGCTTCTAATTCCATTTTTCCTCCTTTTTTTATTAATGGTGTAGATTTAATGCATCATTTAAATAAATGCATGTTAAAATTGCAAATACATATGCTTGAAGAAAAGCAACTAATATCTCCAAACCAGTAAGTGCAACCGAAAAACTTAGTGGAAGCCATCCACCAACAATTCCTAAGCTTATAACAAAGCCACCAAATACCTTCATCATTGTGTGACCTGCCATCATATTTGCAAATAGTCTTACCGATAAACTAATCGGCCTACTTAAATATGAGATAATTTCAATAACAACTATTAATGGAAGCAATACCATTGGAACCCCACTAGGAACAAATAATTTTAAATATCCTAATCCATGTTTCATGAAACCAATAATTGTAACTCCAACAAATATAAATGCTGCTAAAACAAATGTTACAATAATATGGCTAGTAACTGTAAATGCGTAAGGTATCATGCCGAACATGTTACAAAAAAGTACAAACATGAATAGTGAAAATATAAAAGAAAAGTAAGGCTTTGCTTTTGATCCAGCGGTATCACTAATCATTTTGGCCACAAAGGAATAACTTAATTCTGAAAGTAATTGTAATTTATTAGGTATTAAAGTTTTTTTCTTTGCCCCTAAATTGAAAATTATTAAAATTGCCAGTGAGCTAATAACCATAAATAAGCTCGCGTTAGTAAAAGAAATATCAACTGAACCTAGTTTTATTTCTGGACCAATTCTATAAACATTGAATTGGTACATTGGGTTTGATGCCATATTATTTTTTACTTTTTCTGCATTTTTCTTGCTGATTTAATCACATTCATAATTCCTGCAATTACTCCTACAAAAAAAAATATTAAAATTAACCAAGGCTTAGTACCAAACCAATTGTCTAAAATAAACCCAATAATTGTCCCAACAGCTACTGCAGCAACTAATTCTGTGCTCATCTTGAAAGCATGCCCCATTCCTGATGTAGATGTCTCTTTATTTTCAGAATATTTTGATTTTGCTCTAATTTTTGCACTTTTAAGGCGAGTTTTAAAATCCTCTTCTTCCATCAGCCTAAGCTACCATGCTCTCAGCTTTTTGAAGGTCAACAGCAACTAGCTGACTTATCCCTTTCTCAGGCATTGTAACACCATATAATCTGTCCATTTTTGACATAGTTAGCGCGTGGTGTGTTACTATTATAAATCTGGTAGAAGTAATTTTTGTTAACTCATTTAAAAGATTACAAAATCTTGTAACGTTTGCATCATCAAGTGGAGCATCTACCTCATCTAAAACGCATATAGGCGAGGGGTTGGTTAAAAACACAGCAAATATAAGAGATAATGCTGTTAAAGCCTGTTCACCTCCAGAAAGTAAAGTAATAGATTGAAGTCTTTTTCCAGGTGGACTTACCAACATTTCTAAACCGGCATCCAGTGGATCATCTGAGTCTACCAATTCTAATTTAGCACTACCTCCATTAAATAATTTTGTATAGACCTCATTAAATTTCCTATTTACTCTTTCGAATGCATCTAAAAGTCTTTCTCGACCTTTTTGGTTTAGTTCTGTTATACTCTCTTTTAATTTTAATATTGCTGTAACAAGATCCTGTCTGTCTTGCTCCATCTTTTTAATTTCGGTTTTATATTTTTCAGTTTCATCGTCTGCTCTTAAGTTCACGGATCCTAATTTTTCTCTTTCTCTCTTTTTTTCGTCTAATAGTTCCTCTTGAGTAACTAGATCTGGAAACTCATTTCCTTTTTCTAAATTTGAATAATTAAATATATTTTCCTCTTCTACATTTAATTCAGTCATAATTCTTTCCAAGAGATCTTTTCTCCTTTTATTTAAACCATCAATTGTAGCACCTGAACTTGCCTTTTTTTCTCTAATTTCGATCGAACTTTCTTTAGTATCATTAAGCTGATTTCTAATTTCTGCTATGTTATTATCAATTTTTTCAACCAGTATCTCGTTCTCATTTTTTTCATTTTCTGAAATTCTCAAGTTCTCTGAAATCTTTCCTTTTTTTTCAGCTTGAGCTTGAGGTTGCTTTTCAAGATCGTTTAATTTTTCACTAAGTTTATTTTTTCTAGCATTTAACTCATTTACCATTTTTTCTGAATTGGTTAAAAGGTTTTGCCAACTCTCAAATTCTTGATCGATGATACTTATTCTTTCTTTTCTTTTAACTGATTCATTTTTTATACTTTGATTTTTACTATAAGTTTCTGCATAGTCGTCTTGCAATTTTTTAATTTGTTCACTCTTCGTTGTTAAAGTTAACAATGTATCGTTATTCTCAAAATCTTTAACTTTAATAGCCAAGTATGATAAATTAACAATACACTCATCCAAAATTTTAATTGTTTGATGATTTCTATTTTCAGAAATTAATCTCTTAACTTCCTCAATTTGGTGTTTGATATTATTGATAATCTCATTATTTTTTTGCAATGTCTCAACACTGAAACTCTCAAACAATGCATCCATTTTTTCTTGTTCATTTTTTAGTTTTGATCTAGAAGTATCCAAGTCTTGATTTGAAAGCTTTTCTGTCTCATAATATTTAGAATCTGTATCAGTTAGTATACTTCTTTCTTCTTTCAATCTTTTTTCATTTGAATTTGCGTCAATTACAATACTTTTTTCTCTATCAATATCCTCATCAATGACTTTTATAGAACTTTTTATTGTATCTATTTCCTCGTTAATTCTTGTGCTTTCCTCATCTAAAGCCTTAAGCTCAAGGTTTAATCTTTGAATTTTAGACAAATTTTCGATATTTTTTTGTCTTATAGGTTCTACCCTCTCAAGTTCATTTTTAATTTTATTTTCTAGCTCATTAATTTTTTTATTAAATTCCTCAACTTTTCCATCTGCTTCATTGTTAATTTCATTTTCCAAACTAATTTCTTTATCTATTTCTATAAGTCTTAAATAATAAAGACCTGCCTCTACTTTTTTAATTTCCTCAGAAATTAATTTATATTTTGCAGCTTCTTCAGCTTGTTTCTCCAAATTTGCTAATTGTTTTTCTTGTTGCCTTCTGAGTTCGTCTGCTCTTTTCAAATTATTTTCTGCTGCTCCTAATCTGATTTCAGCCTCATGTCTTCTTACGTGAAGTCCTGCTATTCCAGCAGCCTCTTCAAGTATAGCCCTTCTGTCAGATGGTTTTGCAGTAACTAATGCTCCTATCCTTCCTTGACTTATTAATGACGGTGAATGAGCTCCTGTGGATAGATCTGCAAAAAACATTTGGGCATCTTTTGCTCTAACTTCTTTATTGTTTATGTAAAACTTAGATCCTTTATCTTTTTCAATTTTTCTCCGAATTTCTATTTCATCCAAATCATTATATTGATGTGGACCGTCTTTATTTTCATTATTTAAACTTAAAACTACTTCAGCAATATTTTTTGATGGTTTATTTGATGTACCTGAAAATATAACATCTTCCATTCCTGAACCTCTCATACTTTTGGCTGAAGTTTCTCCCATGCACCATCTAAGAGACTCAACAATGTTTGATTTACCACAACCGTTAGGCCCGACAATCCCAGTTAGTCCTTTTTCGATTAGAAAATTTGTTTTTTCAGCGAATGACTTAAAGCCATTTAATTGGATTTTTTTAAACTCCATTCAATGACTTATATCAGTTTTTCAATATATTTTTTTAATTTTTTATAGTTTTTAGGATTTTCGAACTTTTCACCGTTAATTATAAGTGTTGGAGTTGCCTCTATTTTATAGTTTTTTGCTCCGTCGATTCGGTCTTCTAAAATAAAATCTTCAATTTTTGAGTTGGCAATACAATTATCAAAATCTAATTTAAAACCTGATTCTTGAACTACTCTTTTTAAATTTTTATTGAGATCATCAATTGTACTTCCTCTAACCCAGCTACTTTGGTTGTTGTATAAGTGATGAAGTATTTCTGATTTTCCATCATTCCTACAATGTGCTATTTTTGCTGCATTAAATGCAGCAATATCTAGAGGGAAATTTCTATATTCAATCGAAATTAAATTTTTATCTATAAAATCAGTTTTTAGCTTTGGATAAATATCTCTATGAAAATCTCCACAATGACTACATGTCAAAGACTCGAACACCACAAGTTTTACTTTTGCATCAACATTGCCGTCTTTAATATGTTTAATTTCTGCTGTTGCGTTAAAACTAATAAAAAATAATGATATTATTAACGTTTGTATTAATATTTTTTTCATCTTGTTTTAAATATTTTATTTAACTCTAATAAAGATTGTTTAATTTTATCATTCTTAATATTGGTAATCTTCTTAATATTTTTGCTATTTGTCGCATTATTAATTTTATTATCTCTAGTTTTTTTGAATTCTCCCTCAAAGGTCTTTAACCTTATATTATCGACAACATTATAACCAAAAAAAATATTTATTTTTTTTAAAATTTCTTTCTTAGAATATTCTAGGTCAACTTCATTTCCTCTTTTAACCATTATACTTAAATAGCTTCCATTTAATTTTGAGTTTTTATAGGATATTGGATAGCAAACATTAAATAATTCTTTGCCAACAAGAAATTTCCAATTATCTAAAGTATTTGAATAAATTTGTCCTTTTTTATTCAATATTCTTTTTGCTTCTTGGGGCAAAGTATCTTTAAAAGATCTTAGTCCTTGAACAGATTTGTTTCTCTGCTTAGTATTATATTTAAAATTCATATGACAAATCAAAACATACCAAATAAAATTTTAAAATGGTACGACAATAATAAAAGAAATCTTCCTTGGCGAAAAAAAGTCTCTAAAAGTCAAAAAGAATATTTTACTTTAGTAAGTGAATTTATGTTGCAACAAACTCAAGTAAAAACAGTAATCCCATATTTTGAAAATTTTACCTCGAAAATCCCAGATTTAATAAGTTTATCAAAAGTTAGAGATGCTAAATTGATGAAATGTTGGGAGGGATTAGGATATTATTCAAGAGCAAAAAATCTAAAAAAAACAGCAAAAATAATTATAAATGAATTTAAGGGAAAGCTTCCAAATAATGAGGAAGGTTTAAAATCGCTACCTGGGATAGGAGATTATACTGCAAAAGCTATTATGGCAATTGCATTCAACAATAAAATAATCCCACTAGATGGAAATGTTGAAAGAGTTTTGAAAAGAGTATTTTATTTAAAAAAAGAAAAAGAAATTTCTAAAGAGAACTTACATAAAAAAAAATCTTTTTTTGGGGAAACAAACAGAGCTAGTGATTATGCTCAAGCCATAATGGAAATAGGCGCATTAATTTGTAAACCAACAAAACCAATTTGTAATCAATGTCCAATTTCTAGAGATTGTAAATCTTTTAAAAAAAACGATTTTCAGATTGTGAAAGTAAATAAATTGAATAAACAAATATTTTTTGAAGCAAATATTTTTCAAAATAAAAAGAATAATTATTACCTTTTAAAAAACAGAAAATTTAATTTTTTAAAGGATATGCCTATATTTCCAATGAATGAGATACCTAAAATTAAATTTAGAAAACACGTGGGAAAAAGGATCAATATTAAAATGTCTAATATGGACATGAGAATTGCAATTACGATGAAAAATGATTTACCAGAAAAGAAAAATGGTTTTTTTGTTGATGTAAAAGATTTAACTAATTTGACTTTACCTTCATTTACAAAGAAAATAATTAATACTATCAGATAAATTAATGAAAAAAATTGCAATAATTGGCGGAGGAATATCGGGGTTATATTTCGCAAACATTTTAAATAGTAAAAAAAATTTTGAATACAAAATATTTGAAAAAAAAAATAATTTTATTTTCCAAGATGGTTATGGAATTCAACTATCAGTAAATAGTATTAAGTTATTGAATAAAATAGGATTTAAAAATCTACCCGCATCTGAAGTTAGCTTTCCCTCAAAAGTGAATTTCGTACAAGCAAATAACTCTAAAAAAATTTGCGATATAGACCTTACACAATTTAATGATCCATTAAATCGATACACAACACTAAAAAGATCAACATTATTAGAATTTTTATTTAAGAATGTGCCTGAAAATCAGATTAAATTTAATTCAAATATAACAAAAATAGAAAAGGCGAATGGCTTCAGAATTACTTTGGATGAAAATACACATGAGGAATTTGATTATTTGATAATTGCTGATGGTATTTTTTCAAAAACGAAGTCATTGATATTGAATGATATTACAAATCCAAAATATAACTTTAATGTCGCTCTTAGAGGTAAGTTAAGGGGTGATTATGGTAGTGATATTTCTATTTATATGGCATCAAACAGTCATTATGTGATCTATCCGATAAACCAAAATAGTGAATATAATTTTGTAGCTATCATAAAAAAAAAATTATCATCAGATGAGCTAAGAAATTATGATTTATTTAAATCTAATGAGTTTTTAAGCTCTCTAAGATCAAGTTTAGAAAAAACATCACAAATAAGCTTTGGACATTTAAGTGAATTAAAATCTTTTCCTGTTTACGTAAGCAGAAAATTTCCGAGTTTAAATGAACAAAATATATTTTTATCCGGTGATGCACTGTTCACTTTCCCACCCTCATTTGCTCAAGGTGCGTCCCAAAGTATTGAAACCGCAAACGATATATTAAAAAGTATTTTAAATGGTTCAAATGAATACTATCAAAAGAGAATTGAAAATATTTCCTCAATAAATGACAAATCAAAATTTAATCATTTTTCATTCCATTTATCAAATCCTCTAAGTGTCTTTATTAGAAATAACATTTTGAAGTTTCTCTCAAAAAATAAAACATTTCTTGAAAATTATTTGGGTAAAATTTATAGAGCTTAATTTGTAGGTCTTAGTCTTTGTCGTAAATCATCAATTGGCTTTAAAGAATTTCCGGATTTATAATGCCAAAATGTCCATCCATTACAACTTTCTGCACCAATAATTTTTGCTGCCACTTTATGGATTGATCCTTCTGATTGCTGATATTTTATACTACCATCTATCATAATTTTTGCATTTACTTTTTTCTTTTGGTCATAAATTTCTGTTCCAGGTTTAATCAGACCCATTTCAACTAATGATCCGAAAGGAATTCTTGGTTTAGTTCTGTTATTTTGTAGAGTATCTAGATATTCATCTTTTATGATATTTGTATTCTCTAATCTTTTCTTAGCAGCATCGTAATAATATTTTTCTTTTTCAATTCCAAAATAATTTCTACCTAATTTTTTTGAAACCACAGCTGTAGTACCGGATCCTAAAAATGGATCCAAAATGAAATCATTTTTGTTTGATGAAGCTAATATTATTCTATGAATTAAAGACTCTGGCTTTTGTGTAGAATGAACTTTTTTTCCATTTTTTTTTAATCTTTCTTTTCCGTTACATATTGGGAAATTCCATGTGGATCTCATCTGCAGGTCATCATTTAAACATTTTAATGATTGATAATTAAAAGTGTATTTGGATCCTTCGCTCTTTGAGGCCCAAATAAGCGTTTCATGTGCATTAGTAAACCTCGTTCCTCTAAAATTTGGCATTGGGTTATTTTTATTCCAAATTACATCATTTAGTATCCAAAAACCTAGATTTTGAATCGTAGTACCAACTCTAAATATATTATGGTAACTACCTATAGCCCAAATTGTTCCATCCTTTTTTAAAATTCTTTTACATTCTTTTAACCACTCAAAAGTAAATTCATCATAGCTTTTAAAACTTTCAAATTGATCCCATTTATCATTAACAGCATCCACTTTAGATCTATCCGGTCTACTTAATTCTTTTTTTAATTGAAGGTTATAGGGAGGGTCAGCGAATATAAGATCAAAAGTTTCGTCAGGAATTTTTTTTAATTCCTTTAAACAGTCTCCATTTATAATTTTATTTTTTAAAGTTTTAACACTCATTTTTTAAATATTAATTAGACTCCAGAGAAGAGACCGCGTCAACCTGTGATTGAATTATTTTGAGTCTACTTGTTGCTATTTTTTTTTCAGACTCAATATGTTGTGTATTGGATTGAATGTTTTGCGATGAAACCTAGTTATTCCATATTTTCTAATAGCGTTAATATGATCTTTGGTTCCATAACCTGCATTTGAATCCCATTTGTATTTTTTGAAACTTTCTGACATTTTGAGTATCAGTTTATCTCTTGATACTTTTGCAACAATTGATGCTGCAGATATCTCTTTTATTTTTTGATCTCCTTTGATTACTGTTTTTGTAATGTAATTATTCAAATCTGGGGATTTATTTCCATCAACAAGTACTAAATTGGGTTTAACTTTTAGTTTTTTTATTGCTCTCTTCATAGCTAATAGACTTGCATTTAATATATTAAGTCTTTCTATTTCTCTAATTGATGCTGATCCAATAGCCCAAATAGAATTTTTCTTTATATACTTAAATAATTTTTCTCTCTCAATTTTTTTCAATTTTTTGGAGTCTTTAATTTCTTTTTTGTTTATTTTAGGATTAAATATAACTGCTGCTGCATAAACTGGACCAATTAAACTGCCTCTACCAACTTCATCAACACCAGCAACAATTTTTTTCATTGAGCAATAAAAAAATGATACAAAAATATTCCGATTATTAATCCTTTAATGAATGTGATCCACAATAATCCATAATTCAAAATATTAAGTTTCTCTTTCCACCAACTTATATATCTTTTATGTATTTCTATCATTTTAGATTTAAACAGATATTTTTAATTCATCTATTTTTTTCCTGATTAATTTTAAATCAGCCCAAGAATATTTTTTTTGATCAGCTTGTCTTAATAAGTAGGCAGGATGAAATGTAATCATTGTTAAATACGTTTTGTTATGAATGATTAATTCTTTCCAAACACCTCTTTCTTTTGAAATTTTTATTTTTGAACCAAAAAGTGATTCCATTGCTGTACTACCCATTAGAATTAAAATTTTAGGATCAATAATCGCGATATGTTGCCTAAGATAATTCGAGTATCTATTTATTTCTGATGGTTCAGGCTTTCTATTATTTGGTGGTCTATAATTTACAACATTAGTTATATAAATATTGTTCCTTTTTATCTGAATTGCGTCTAGCATTTTGTTTAATAATATTCCTGCATCTCCTACAAAAGGTTTTCCTTGTTCATCTTCTTTTTGTCCAGGCCCTTCGCCTATAATCATAATTTTACTTTGATTGTTGCCATCAGCAAATACTAACTGCTTAGCATTTTTTTTTAGCTCACAATTATCTATGTTTTCAATTTCACTTTTTAATTTATCAAGAAGTTTAATTTTTTCTTCTATCTGAGGTTTAGTTTTAAGTCTGTTTATTGGTTTATCACTAAATATATACTCAATATCGTTTGAGTTAAGCTTTTCAAGGTTTAATATGTCATTTTGATTTTTGGAACTTAAAGTCATAAGTTTAGTTATGAAAATATTATTAATAATTTTATCATTTTTAACATTCCAAACCAGCACATATTCAAGCACAACCGTGGATAAAAAATTCAACCAGAAGTATTTATCTGATTATTTTTCTGCTTTGGTCTCATCAGGAAATCAAAAAAACGAAGAGGCACTTGAATATTTCAATTCATCAAAATTTTTAATTCAAAAACATGATGATTTTTTAAAAAAATACGTATTTTCACTAGTTTTGAATGGGCAAGTAAAAAAAGGGATAGATCAAATTAAGACTTCAAAAAATGATATCAATTCAAATACTTTCGAACTTAACTTACTTTTGTTAATTGACAGTTTAAAGAAAAAAGATTTCAAGCAAGCCAATAAAAGATTTAAAGAATTTCAGTTTAATAAAGATGATGGAACTTATGAATATGTAATTTACAAAATTTTAAAAGATTTTAATTATCTATTTTTAAAAAAAGAGACTATCGAGGATAACAAGTATGGAACATTGAGTTTAATTTCTTCAGCTTTTCAAAATTGTTATTTAAATTCTCCAAATACCAGCTCATATTTTGAAAAATTACTAAATAGTTCTGATGGAGATTATTCTAGATACATGTTCTTTTATTTTGCAAATTTAATTGAAAATAATGATATTGAAAAAGTTATTAAAGTTTCAAAAACGATTGAGCCTATTGGTGACAGCATTTTATTACATCAAATCAAAGACTGGATTGATAATGATCAATTCAAAAAATTTGAGTCCCATTTCTCATGCTATAATGAAAATGATATTCTAGCTGAAATTTTTTATTTGATATCTAATTTATTTTCAACACAAAATATATATGATCAGTCAAATTTTTATTTAAGAATTTCTGAGTACTTAAATCCTAAGTTTTATTTTAACCAATCTCTTCTTGCTGAAAACTATTACTTAAATAATAATAATGACCAAGCTACCAAAATTCTAGAAAACTTTAAAAAAAAAGACAAATTATATTTTTGGTATAAAACAAAAAAGATAGGAAGAATATTATCTGAAGATAATAGTGAGGAAGAGGCTATCAACTATATAAAAAAGAATTTTAATTCTATAAAAAAACCTACAGAAAAAATACTTTATGATTATGCGAATATAAATAAAGGTTTTGAAAAGTATGAAATTGCAATCGAACATTACACAGAGTTGCTCAAAAATGTAGATCAAAGTTCATATGCAATCTCAAGAATACTATATAGAAGGGGGAGCAGTTATGAAAGAACAGGAAATTATGAGAAGGCTGACAGAGATTTAATTGAAAGTTTAAAAATGTATCCTAATGAACCATATACGTTAAATTATCTAGCTTATAGCTGGCTAGAAAGAAATTACAAAATAGATGAAGCGATAGATATGATACAAAAAGCACATAAGCAAAAAGAAAATGATCCATATATCACCGACTCTGTTGGATGGGGATTTTATTTGATAGGTGATTATATCAATGCTGAAAAATATCTTAAAAAAGCGTTGCAATTAATGCCAGATGATCCAATTGTTAATGATCATTATGGTGATGTCCTTTGGAAATTAAACAAAAAATTACAAGCAAAATATTATTGGCAAGCAGTTTTAGGACTTGAAGAGACAGAAGAGGAAATGAAATCGAAAGTAAAATCGAAATTATTAGAAGGATTAGAAAAATCATAATTAATGAAATTTGAAAAGATTAAATCACATGCAAAAATTAATTTATCTTTAAACGTTCTAGGAAAAAAAAAATCTAAACTTCATAACTTAGAAACTATAGTTGGTTTTTTAGACTTACATGATGATATTTATATAAAGAAAACAAATAAAAAAAACCATATAATAAAATTTACTGGAAATTTTTCTAATAAAATTCCAAAAAAAAATACTATCAGTAATTTATTAAAAAATTTAGATGAGGCGGAAAAACTTAAAAATCAAAAATATCTTATTTCAATTAAAAAAAATATACCTCAAGAAGCAGGGTTGGGAGGCGGGTCAATGAATGCGGCTTCCTTAATAAATTATTTGATTAAAAAAAATATAATTTCATTGACAATGAAGGAGAAACGAAATTTATGTTCAAAAATTGGTTCAGATGTTATTTTAGGTATAGATCAAAAAAATCTTGTATTAGCTTATAAAAATAAAATAAAAAAAATCAAAAAAAACCTTAAAATTTTTACTTTGTTGATTAAACCCAATTTTGGTTGTTCTACAAAAAATGTATATTCTCAAGTTAGGAACTATTCGAAACCACAATTTTTTAAAATTAAATCAAAAAATATTAATTTCAATACACTTTCAAAGATGAAAAATGATTTAGAGGTTATATCTTTCAAATTGTATCCAAGACTAAGGAAACTTAGACAATTTTTTTTGAGCATAAATAAAAATTCTTATGTCAGAATGACAGGATCAGGCTCAACAATTGTGGGATACTTTATGTCCAAAAAAGCCGCACTAAATGCAAAGAAATTATTGAAAAAAAAATATAAAAACTATTGGTGTAATTTATCTAAAACTATATAAAGCTTTTTTTTTGTGATATATGAAATTAATTTTGGGGTGTAGCCAAGTGGTAAGGCAGCGGTTTTTGGTACCGCCATTCCTAGGTTCGAATCCTAGCACCCCAGCCAAATATGTATAATTTTTTAAAAAAAATTTTTAAAAGCAACAAAAAACCTACTCAAAGAGAAAGATCTTTTTTAAACATTTATAGTAATACTGAAGTTTCTAAAATTTTTGACTCTGTATCAAATTTTAACGAAAATAGTGAGATAAGATATGTGGGTGGATGCGTTAGAAAAATATTAAATCAAGAGGAAGTAGATGATATAGATTTAGCAGTAAATTTAAATCCAGATGAAGTTAAAGAATGTTTGCATTCAAATAATATTAAATTCTTTGAGACTGGTATAGAACACGGAACAATTACTGCAAATTTAGGTAAGAAAAATTTTGAGATTACATCTTTGAGAGAGGATGTAGATCCTGATGGAAGACATGCAAAAGTAAAATATACCAGGGATTGGCTAAAAGATTCATCAAGAAGAGATTTTACCTTTAATTCTATCTATGCAGACAAAGATGGTAATTTGTTTGACCCAAACGGTGGAGCTAAACACTTAGACGAGGGCAGGGTTATATTTATCGGAGACCCAAACAAAAGAATTCAAGAAGATTACTTAAGAATTTTAAGATATATCAGATTTTTTCTTAATTATAGTAAAGTGTCTCATAATTTATCAGTACAAAAATCAATCAAGCAAAATATTGCGGGTATTGTCAATCTTTCAAAGGAAAGATTAATTAGCGAATTAAAAAAAATTATTTTATCAAAAAATATTCTAAAAATATCCGAAGACCCTTTTTCTTCGGAAATTTTAAAAACTATTTTTCCCCAACTCGTAAATTTAAATTGTTTAGGTAAATTAAATGATTATTCAAAAAATTTGTTTAACAAAAAATCGTTTGTTTTTTTGATTTCTTATTTAATAATTGATGATTCTGATAATGCAAATTATTTTCTATTTAAATATAATCTTTCTAATGAAAACAAAAAAAGAATAAAATTTTTAATTGATAGCTATTACCTTTTCTCTGAAAAAGATTATTTTAGTAAGAAAAATCTTCAACGAATTTATTATTTTAATGATAAATCTTATGTTATCGATTTATTAGATTTAAAAATTTTCAATTCTAAATTGGTTTCAAAAAAACTCATTGATTTAAAAAAATATTTTGAAAAATTTGAAAAACCTATTTTTCCTTTAAAATCTAGAGATTTACTTGACAAATATAAAGTTAAGGAGGGTAAAGATTTTGGACAAAAAATTAAGTTGCTTGAAAATATTTGGTTAAATAACAGCTTTAAATTGAGTAAAAAAGAAATCGATAATGTTTTTAGTAATTAGATATACTTTACGTCTTTTATTTCAAAATTTTTAATACCTGCAGGAGTTTTAATTTCAACTAAATCCCCTTTATTTTTTCCTATAAGGCCCATACCAATTGGTGACTTAAAATATATTAGTTTCTCTTTGAGGTCAGCCTCATCTTTCCCAACAATTTTGTATTTAACATGTTCCTCTGTATCCAAGTTTTCAAGTAGAATTGTTGAACCAAATATTACTTTTCCATCATTATCTAATTTAGAGACATCAATCACATTTGCTCTAGCTATAATATCTTCAACTTCTTGAATTCTGCCTTCATTATGTGATTGTTGTTCTTTCGCTGCATGATACTCAGCATTTTCTTTTAGGTCACCATGGGACCTTGCTTCAGCAATTGCAGCTACTATCTCAGGTCTTTTTTTTTCTTTTAAAAAAATTAATTCCTCTTTTAATTTTTCTAATCCTCTAACTGTAATTGGTTCTTTTTCCATATTTTATTTCCATTTAGCAATAGGTGGGAGCGACATTAAAATAGCCTCAACATTACCATTAGTTTGTAAACCAAATTTGGTACCTCTATCATAAAGTAAGTTAAATTCAACGTATCGACCTCTTTTTTCCAATTGAATTTCTTTTTGTTTTTTTGACCATTTTTTTTTATATTTTTTTAATATTATCTCTCTAAATATATTTTTAAAACTTATACCAACTTCTCTGACAAAACTAAAATCCTTTTCCCAATTATCTTTTTTATAATCAAAAAAAATACCTCCTATTCCTCTTGGCTCTTTTCTATGAGGTAAGTAAAAATATTCATCACACCATTTTTTATATTTTTTGTAATAGTTTTTATTATGTTTATCACATGAAACTTTTAACTCTTTGTGAAACCATTTTTCTAAACTTTTATCTTTTAGACAAGGCGTGACATCCATTCCCCCACCAAACCATCCATGTGAAGTGTAAATATATCTGGTGTTAAAATGCATGGCTGGAACATGAGGGTTTTGCATATGCATTACTATTGATATGCCTGATGCCCAAAATCTGGGGTTCTTATCACCACCAGGCATTCTGCTTCTAAATTTTTTTGAAAATTTTCCGTAAACTTCTGAAAAATTCACTCCAACTTTTTCAAAAATTTTTCCATTTTCTAATATTCTAAATTGGCCTCCACCTTCATTAGATTTTTTCCCTCGTTCCCAATTATTAATTTTAAAAATATTTTTTTTACCCTCTAATTCCTCTATTTCTTGGCAAATCACCTCTTGTAAAGTTTTAAACCAATTTCTAGCTAATTTTTTTTTTATTGATTCGTCCATAAATAATTAGTTTGTCTTATATTTTCAGAAAGAATAATTGCAACTGATGAAGCTAAATTTAGAGACCTTTTTTTCTCAATCATTGGTATTTTTATTCTATGTTTCACTATTTTATGAACCTTTTGAGGAACACCAAAGCTTTCTCTCCCAAATAAAAGTGTATCACCATTTTTAAACTTAAAGTCTATATATGACTTACTTGCTTTAGTGGTCATTAATATTACTCTGTCTTTTTTCTTTGCGTTAAAAAATTCTTCTGAGCTATTATAGGTTTTGATCATACTCTCATCTAAGTAATCCATGACTACTCTTTTGAAACGTTTATCGCTGAGTAGGAACCCACAAGGTTCAATTATCTCCAGTAATGCGCCTAAGCAAGAGCAAGTCCTAGCTATTGCTGCTGTATTTTGAGGTATATCAGGCTCGTAAAGTGCTATTTTTGGCCTGAAATTATTTGTTTTGTGTGTCATTCTTGCTATGGAAAAAATATCTTTTTCTTCATATGAAATCATATATTAAGAAAAAATTAAAATAATAAATGTCTAATTCAGATAAAAAGAAACCAAATAGAAGAGATTTTATATTAACAGCAACAACGGCTGCAGGGGCCGTTGGAGTAGGTGCAGCTGTTTGGCCACTAGTCGATCAAATGAACCCTGATGCCTCAGTCAAAGCGCTTGCAAGCACAGAGGTAGATATTAGTTCAGTCCAGCCTGGTCAATCAATAACTGTTATATGGAGAGGTAAGCCCGTTTTTATCAAAAGAAGAACTCAAGATGAAATTGATAGTGCAAGAGCAGTTGATTTAAGTGAATTAAAACATCCAGAAAAAGATGAAGACAGAGCTAAAAATCCAGAATGGCTTGTAATGTTAGGAGTCTGTACTCATCTTGGTTGTGTTCCTTTAACTGATAAAGGTGATTACAATGCATGGTTTTGTCCATGTCATGGTTCTCACTATGATACATCAGGTAGAATTAGAAAAGGTCCAGCTCCAACAAATATGGAAGTTCCAAAATATGAATTTGTAAATAGCAACACTATAAAAATAGGATAAAAAATAAATGAGCGATCACGAATACACACCTAAATCAAAAGTTGGAAAATGGTTTAATGATAGACTTCCATTGCTAACACTAGCAAACCATTTGACTGATTACCCAACGCCAAAAAATTTAAATTACTGGTGGACTTTTGGAGGAATTTTAACTTTTTGTTTAATAACTCAAATTATTACAGGAATTATTTTAGGAATGCATTATGTGGCACACGCTGATTTAGCATTTCAAAGTGTTGAACATATAATGAGAGATGTAAATTATGGTTGGTTAATTAGATATGTTCATGCAAATGGTGCTTCAATGTTTTTTTTAGCTGTTTATATTCATATCTTTAGATCTCTATATTATGGATCGTATAAATCACCAAGAGAAGTTATTTGGATTATTGGTATGTTGATTTATTTTTTAATGATGGCTACTGCTTTTATGGGATATGTTCTACCATGGGGACAAATGAGTTTTTGGGGTGCAACTGTAATCACAAATTTGTTTAGTGCAATTCCTTTGGTTGGAGATAGTATAACAACATGGTTATGGGGTGGATATTCAGTTGATAATCCAACTCTAACAAGATTTTTTAGCTTGCATTATCTCTTTCCTTTTTTAATTTTAGGATTGGTTGTTCTACATATTTGGGCACTGCATGTACCTGGAAATAATAATCCTATTGGTATAGATATAAAAAAACCATCAAAAGACACGGTTCCATTCCACCCGTATATTGTAATTAAAGATTTATTTGCACTTTTAATATTTTTAATAATTTTTGCTTTTTTTGTATTCTTTTCACCAAATATATTAGGACACGCGGATAATTATATTGAAGCTAACCCATTAGTTACCCCAGCTCACATTGTTCCTGAGTGGTATCTATTACCTTTTTACGCAATACTAAGATCAGTACCTGATAAATTGTTAGGAGTTATTGCAATGTTTGCTGCAATATTTGTTTTAGTTATTCTCCCTTGGTTAGATACCTCTAAAGTAAGGTCAACTGTCTTTAGACCGATATATAAACAGTTTTACTGGTTTTTAGTTGCAGATGTTCTTATACTTGGTTACGTAGGAGCAATGCCAGCAGAGGGTTTATATTTATTAATAGCAAGAGTTGCGACAGCTTATTACTTTGCTCATTTCTTAATAATACTTCCATTTTTAGGAATGAAGGAAAAAACAACACCGTTACCACTCAGTATAACAGAGCCTGTACTAGGAGGGTCAGCTGATATGGCAATGGCCAGAAACAATATAGATTTTAAAGAGAAACTGTGAAGAACTTTTTAAAACTACTAGCCTTTTTTACTATCATTTTAACTTTAATATCCTCGAAAGCGAGTGCAGCTGGCGAACAGCAAGAATTATTAAAAGTTGATTGGAGTTTCAAAAGCTTTTTTGGAAAATTTGATAGAGCTTCTCTACAAAGGGGATATCAGGTTTATTCAGAAGTTTGTGCATCATGTCACTCGTTAAAGCATTTAAGCTACAGAAATTTAGCAGAAAAAGGGGGTCCTGAATTCACTGAACTAGAAGTTAAAGCAATTGCTTCAAATTTTGAAGTTACAGATGGACCTAACAGTGACGGCGAAATGTTTGAAAGACCTGCAAAATTATCTGATAAATTTGTAATGCCTTATGCAAATGTTCAAGAGGCAATAGCAGCAAACGGTGGTGCATATCCTCCAGATATGTCAGTCTTAGTAAAAGCTAGAGGTGGTGGAGCAAATTATATATATTCTGTACTAATGGGATATGAAGATCCTCCAGCAGGAATGGAACTTGATGATGGTGTATATTACAATAAATATATGTACGGTAACAAAATTAAAATGGCGTCACCTTTAGATGATGACATTGTAGAGTATTCTGATGGTACTAAAGCAACAGTTGATCAAATGGCAAAAGATGTAACAACATTTTTACAATGGACCGCTGAGCCACATTTAGAAACACGACACAAAATGGGCTTTAGGGTAATTATTTATTTGTTTGTTTTAACTATATTAGTTTATTTCAGTATGAAAAAAATCTGGTCACGTATTGAAACGAAAGTTTAATATATCTCCATCTTCAACAATATAATCCTTGCCTTCCAATCTCATTTTTCCAGACTCTTTTGATTTTAGCCATCCTTGATTCTTTACAAAATCATCAAAGGAAATTGTCTCGGCTCTTATGAAACCTTTCTCAAAATCTGAATGGATTTCTCCAGCGGCTTTTGGTGCTGTAGTCTCTTTTGTAATTGTCCAAGCTCTAGTTTCTTCTGGTCCAGACGTAAAAAAGGTTTGCAGAGATAAAAGATTGTATCCTTTTCTAATTAATGAATTAAGTCCAGTATCTGACATATTAATCATTTTCATATAATTTTTCTTTTCATTTTCATTTTCCAATTGATTTATTTGGTTTTCTATATCTGCTGAAACTATTAAAGTATCTTTATCACTAAATTTGTTGATAAAATCATTTGTATAATTATTGCCTGTTTGGATGCTCTCTTCATCTACATTACATACATATAGTTTTGGTTTTGTAATAAGAAGTCCGCTGTTTTTTAAAGTTTTTTTATCAAACTCATTTTTTATTAATGTTAAATCACCATCTTCATCAATTATTTTTTGGGCTTTTTCTAGTAGTTTTAATTCATCATTATCAACATTTTTTTTGTTTTTTTTATCAAGTCTTTTTTGGATAGACTCTAAATCAGCTAATTTCATCTCAGTTTCAATAATCTCTAAATCTCTAACAGGATCGACAGTAGGGTTTACATTTTGAATATCATCAGAGTCAAAACACCTAATCATGTGAATAATTGCATCCACTTCTCTTATGTGGGATAAAAATTTATTTCCTAACCCTTCACCTTTAGAAGCTCCCTGAACTAGACCTGCAATATCAACAAAAGATATTGTGGTATTAATTTTTTTTTTGGACTCTGAGATAGTAGCTAATTGATCAAGCCTTTTATCTGGAACTGATACAATACCTATATTTGGATCTATTGTGCAAAAGGGAAAATTTTCTGCTTGAGCTTTATTAGAGTTAGTTAAGGCATTAAATAAAGTAGATTTACCAACGTTAGGCAATCCAACGATTCCACATTTAAAACCCATTTAATTGTTATTAACTGTGCTAGAAAATAAATCTAATTTTTTGTCAATTAAAATACTTAAGGACTCAATAATATTGTTAGTGATTGAGTCTAAATGAACTTGTTCATCTTCGTTGAAATCATTTAAAACATAATCAGAAACAGAAATTTTATTTTCTGGTTTACCTATACCAATCCGAACTCTTGAATATTCTTTTCCAATAAACTTATCAATTGATGCAATACCATTGTGACCTGCACTTGAGCCACCAAATTTAGCTTTTATTTTCCCAAATTCGACATCTAGATCATCATGGAATACAATAACATCTTCAGCATCTATCTTGAAGTACTCCAGCAATTCTCTTATGCATATGCCTGAATTATTCATAAATGTTAAAGGCTTAATCGCATATATTTTCTTATCACCGATATTTCCTGTAGTTAATAAGCCTTTAAATTTTGGTTTTTGTTTTGATAATCTATATTTTTGATTTATTGCATCTACAATTTTAAAACCGATATTGTGTCTATTATTTTGACTATTTGGGGTCGGATTTCCTAAACCAACAAGTAACAACATATCAACTTAAATTTTGAAAAGAATTTTCACTATTTATTATTTTTTTTCTGATGAAGCTTTATCTTCTTCCTTAGATTTATCACCCTCAGCTTTATCACCTTCAGTCGAAGCTTTTTCACCACCATCTGCTGCAGCTTCTGCACCTTCTGCGGCATCTCCCTCAGTGGCCTCTGCAGGTTTCTCTGGTTCTTTTACTACTGTTGGTGCTGCAACTGTAGCAATTACGAAATCTCTACCTTGAATTGTTGGGGTAACATTTTCAGGTAAATTAATTGATGAAATCTTAATACTTGTTCCAATGTCTAATCCCTCCAAATCCACAACAAGCTCTGTTGGAATATTTTCAGCAGGACATTTTAATTCTACTTTACGTCTTACAATATTTAGCACCCCTCCACGTTTAAGTCCTGGAGATAGTTCATTATTTTTAAATTTCACAGGTATTTCTAAGATAATTTTTCCACCCTTTACAATTCTCATAAAATCAAAGTGAATTGGTTCATCAGTGACGGTATCAAAAGAAATATTTCTTGTTAAAACTTTTTGTTCTTTGCCATCTAGATTTATTGATATTACGTTAGATAAAAAATTTTCTTTATTTATTAAATTTTTTATTTCTTTAGTTGTAATTGAAATTTTCTCGTTTGGTAGCTCTCCACCATAAATTATGCCAGGAACATTCCCTTTATTCCTTAGCTCATTTACTTGACCTTTTGTTTTTGTATCTCGTATTGTAGCTTGTAAAGTGCTCATAAAAAGCAGGTATTTAACCGAAGTCTGGAAGATTTACAAGTTTTATTTAAATAGATCTGAAACAGATGTTGAATTAGATATCCTTTTAATGGCCTCAGCTAATAAAATAGATATTGATAATACTTCAATATTTCTTACTTTTTTAAATTTATCTGAACTATCTATGCTGTCTGTGATAACTAAGTTTTTAATTTTTGAATTTTTTATTTTTTTGACCGCATCTCCGCTAAAAACACCATGTGTTGCATATACATGAACCTCTTTTGCACCTCTTTTTAATAAAGCATCAGCTGCATTAACTATTGTTCCTCCAGAGTCAATTATATCATCAGTAAGAATACAAATCTTATTTTTAACGTTACCAATAACATTCATAACCTGAGATTTTCCAGGACTTGGCCTTCTTTTGTCAACTATTGCTAAACCTACATCTAATTTTTTTCCTAATGCTCTTGCTCTTTCAACCCCACCTACATCAGGAGCTACACAAATTATATTTTTACTTTTAATTTTCTTTTTTATGTGTTTTGAAAAAATTGGAGTCGCAAATAAATTATCTACTGGAATGTCAAAAAAACCTTGAATTTGTCCGGCATGTAAATCTACAGTTACCACTCTGTCCGCTCCTGCATTTGTTATTAGGTTAGATACTAATTTTGCAGATATAGAAGTTCTAGGGACAACTTTACGGTCTTGTCTTGCATAACCAAAGTAAGGTATTACCGCTGTTATATTTTTTGCTGATGACCTTTTAAGAGCATCTATGCACAAGAGCAGTTCCATTAAGTTGTCATTTGCAGGGGAAGAAACTGATTGAATAATAAATATGCTATTTCCTCTTATATTTTCATTTATTTCAATATATATCTCTCCATCAGCAAATTTTCTTATACTGGTGTTAACTAATTTATTTTTAAGATTTTTAGAGATTTTGTTACTTAGCTGCTTGTTGCTATTGCCTGTGAGAATTTTCATTATTTGAGAATAATTTATTTAATCATAATTATAGAAATATTTCTACCATAATCATTAAACTTATTTTTTAAAGATTTTCTTGCGCTGAAAAAATTGTTTCTCGATAAATAGGTATCTTTCTTGACAATTTCAACGTTTTTAACCCCAAATTTTAAAAAATCATTTTTAATGTAATCATTTAAACTAAAATAAATTTTATTATTTCTATAATTAAAAAACTTATTGTTTGACTTATCTTTAATTGTAAATTTAGTTAAAAAATCTTTCTTAACTTCATAATTCCTTTTTCCTATACAAGGACCAATCACTGCTATTAAATCGTCTAGATTACTTCCACTTGATTTAAACTTTTTTAATGTTGTAGATATTATTTTTTTATATGCCCCTTTCCATCCTGCGTGAAGTGCACTAATCAAATTATTAGCTGGGTCGTAAATAAAAACAGGCGCGCAATCAGCCGTCAAAATACCTAATGCAATACCTTTTTTTCTGGTTATTAATGAATCACCTTTTAATTTTTTTGTATTAACTCTATTTACATTGTGGACAATATTACTATGAATTTGATCCATCAAAATAAGATTTTTATTATTACAACCTATTTTTTTACAAACTATTTTAATATTTTTTCTTATATTTTTAATTTTATCTTCTGAGCCGAGCCCACAATTTAAACTTTTATAAATACCTTTTGAAATACCCCCCTCTCCATTGAAAAAACCATGTCTGATATTTTTAAATTTCATTAATTTTTTTGAATAAAACATCATTCAAAACCTAAATAATTATTTTTTTTACTTTTAAAAGCAAATATAACTTTAAATAACCCTCCCATTAAATCTTTATGGAGAAGTCTTATTAGCGTTAAGGACATATATTCTTTTTGTTTTTGTGTCATTTTCTTTTCTAATATCTTTGCTCTTTGAATAATTCCCATCTTTTCCAAGAAAAATTTCTGTGAAACAATTTTTTTAACTTTTAATTTTTTTTTTAAAAAAAACTCTTTCAAAAGACCAAAGTTAACCAGGTAAGTTATGTCTGCTCTTCCTAAATTTTTAAAAAGACTATTCATATCAATTTTCTTATTTTTCATTACAGTTTGTAAAGTACTTTTATTAACTAGATCTAAGTATCCATAATCTATGAGCATTATACCACCACTTAGCTTTGAAATTTTTTCAATAATTTTGTCTAATTCAAAAAATCCCTTTTTAGGATACTCAATAAATTTCAAATTCTTTAATGTTTTATATGACTTAATAGCTTTAGTGTCTTTCAAAGAAGCTTTGCGATAAATCTCATTTAATCCAGTTTGTTTTTTAATAATATAATATTTTTCAAATAAATCTTTTTTATAAAAAGTAAATTGTTTAATAGGAATAGCATCAAAAAATTCATTTCCAAAAAAAATAACTGGACCTTTTTTTATTTGTCTGAAATTATTTATCCACTTTACATTTGAGTCATTGATTTTTTTATTTTGTATTTTTTTTAAAAAATCACTTTTTTCATATAAAAAAATGTTTATAGATTTTTTAAAATCAGGAAAATTTTTTATTGTGTCAATTAATACTTTTGAAAAACTTCCATCTCCAGGACCAATTTCAACAAAATTAAAACTTTTTGGTTTTCCAAATTTTTCCCAGCAAGATATAAGCCAAATAGTTATTATCTCTGAAAATAAATTAGATATAGTAGGAGCTGTTACAAAGTCACCTTTTTTTCCAAAAGGAATTTTTTTTGTGTAATATCCAAATTCAGGGTGGTAAAGAACCTTTTCAACAAACTCATCAACAGGTATAAGTTTATCTGATTGTAAATCAAAATTTTCAGGTTTATATCTCATTTTTCTTTTTAAAATAAATTATGGTTCCAGCTAAAATCATAAATAGACTTAATAAAGTACCTGTACTGATAAATCCAAATAAATAACCTATTTGTACATCTGGTTCTCTAAAAATCTCTGAGATAATTCTTAAGAAACCATAAAGTATTAAAAACATAAAAGAACAAGTCCCAACTTTATTTTTTTTATTAAAATGTACTAAGTTTATTAATATAAATAAAATTACTCCTTCTAAAAATGCTTCATAAAGTTGAGAAGGATGCCTTAATTTGTCATCGTAACTTGGAAATAGAACTCCCCAATTGGAATTTGTAACTTTTCCAACTAATTCCCCATTAATAAAATTTGAAATTCTTCCAAGAAAAATTCCTATCGGAGCAACAATAGAGACTAAATCTAAAAATATGAAAATATCTTGATTATTTTTTTTTGAAAACAGATATGTGAAAACAATTATGCCTATCAATCCTCCATGGAAAGACATTCCACCATTCCACAGCATAAAAACTTCAATTGGATTTTTAAGAAAATAAGAGAAATTATAAAAAAATACGTATCCTAATCTTCCACCAATAATTATTCCAATAATTAAATATGAGATATAGTCGTCAAACAATTTTTGAATTGTAGCTGTTTTGATGAGAATTTTTTTACAATAAATCCAACCAAAAATAATGCCAAATATATAAGCTAATGAATACCAACGAATACTTATAGAAAAAATCTCAAAGGCAACTGGGTCAAAATTATTAGTAAACATTTAAATAATTTATTATAATTTATTAAATATAATTCTGTTAAATAATTATTATGTCAAAATCAAGATTCGTATTCGACAAATTTGCAAAATTAATTGAACAAGGTTTAATTAATTACAAAGATGTTTCTGATGAGATAATATCTGTTCTAAAATCTAAAAGAGATGAAATTATATTTAAAATGAAACTTGCGAGTAAAGAAGAAGTAGATGTTTTAAATAAGAGAATTAGTAATTTAGAAAAAAAACTAGATTCACAAATCAAAAGAAAAAAAACTAATAAGGCAAAGAAATAATTGCTTTAAGCCCACCCATTTTTGATTTATTAAATTTTATATCACCTCCATGAGATTTTATAATATCAGAGGAAATTGATAATCCTAAACCAACACTCGATTTCGAATCCGACCTACTTTTATCTACTTTATAAAATGGTTTAGTAATATTTTGAAACTCTGATTTATCTACACCAGGTCCATCATCATCAATAGAAATTATTATAGTTGAATTTTTTTTTTCTAAGTTTACTGATATTTTTTCAGCATATTTAATAGCATTATCTAATAAATTACCAATACACCTTTTGATTAAATTTGGTCTTCCATTAAAATATATTTTTTCTTTTATTTTCTTTTCGATATTTTTATTCTCATACTTGAGAACTATTTCGTTTAAAAGATTTGAAATGTCAAATGTCTCCGTTTTATCCTTAGCTCCTGTACTTGTAAATTGGAGGTATTCATTGAGCATCTTTTCCATTTCATCAACATCTTTAGAAATTTTCTTAGAAAGATCCTTATCTTTAATTACTGCAAGTTGTAGTTTAATACGAGTAAGTGGTGTCCTCAAATCGTGACTAATACCAGATAGCATTTCAGATCTTTGATTTAGATGTCTTAAAATTCTTTTTCTCATTTTCTCAAATTCAAGACCAGCTTTTCTTATTTCCAATGCACCTGATGGTCTAAACTCCTCAATATCTTCTCCTCTTCCAAATCGTTCAGATGCTTGAGCTAATTTTGTTATAGGCCTTGTTTGATTTTTTAAAAAAATTATTGCAACTGCAATCATAAGAATTGCAGGAATTGTAATCCAAAAAGCAAATATCCTTATAGATGATACCTGAATTCTTTCTTTAGGAAAAAAAATTTGAAGTACTCCGTCTCTAAACTTAATCCTTAAATCCACAACCTCTTTGTAAGAAATAGTATTAAACCAGTGTTCTCCAATTTTAGGTTTAAGCTCTCTTCTTAAAGTTCTATCCATTGGACTAAACCATCTTTCAACTTTTATATCTGGAAGTTTTTCATTTTCTAAAAATCTTACTGAAAAGCTAAAATTTTTATTATATAGATCAGTAACTATTCTCTTATTATATTCATTTTCATTGTTATAAATATCAATAATTGTAACTATTTCGCCAACCAAGGCTCTGGTTAACCCTTTGTTTGTTTTAATCCACAGGCTATCAAAAAAAACTAAGGATATCGTGATCTGTAAAATCACTATTGGAACTGCTACAATTAATAAACCTCTGTAAAATAACCTTTTAGGTAGTATGTTTTTTAAAAACTTACTCAATCCAAAGGACATATCCCTCACCTCTAATTGTTTGAAGATATTTAGGGTTTTTTGGACTTTCTTCAATTTTTTTTCTAAGTCTTGTTACTATAACATCAATCGATCTTTCTTTATCTAAATTGATTAAATCAGCAATCTCCTCCCGTTTATAAATTTTTCCAGGAGTATTTATCATCTTTTCTAATATCATTTTTTCCGTATTATTTATTTTTATACTCAAATCATTTTTGTAAATAAATTGCTTTTTTAGATCTATTTTAATATTTCCAAATTCAATTACTCTTTTAATTTCTAAAGATTGAGTCTTTTTTAAAATATTATTTATTCTTAAAATTAACTCTTTTGGTTCAAAGGGTTTTGTTAAATAATCATCTGCTCCTACTTCTAACCCTTCAATTCTCTCTGAGGGTTCACCTTTTGCAGTCAACAATAAAATTGGTGTTTTGATTTTATTTCTGTATTCTTGTGTAAATTCTAATCCAGTTTGGCCCGGCATCATTATATCTAACACTATTAAATCAAATTTAATTATTTTCGTTTTATTAAATGCATCATTTGAGTCTTTGGCAGTAGAAACGAGGTAGTCATTCTGACTAAGATACTCTTTCACAAGATCTCTTATTCTATCATCATCATCAACTATTAATATATGTGCTTTAAATTTTTTCATTAATAATTTTTTTTAATACTTTATCAAAACTTACTACATCACCAGACTCCGAACTTAAAAATGCATCATAAATTCTTTTCTTTTGAGCAGTAAATATTTCGTCAAAAATTTTTGTTCCTTCATCTGTTAAATATACATGCTTAACTCTTGTATCAATCTCATCTCTTTTAAATTCTATTGCATTTATTTTTACTAGATCGTTTAAAACTCTATTCAAACTTTGCTTTGTCACTTTAAGTTTTCTTAATAAGGTTGAAATAGTTATCCCTTCATATAAAGATAGAAGATGAATTACTTTATTGTGAGCAGTTCCTAACTCATGTTTTTCCAAAACTTTTTTGGCATCAGCGACAGTTTCTCTGTATCCATTGAATATTTTTTCTATATATTGTTTTAATTGATGATCTTTTAGGTATAAAAGTTTTTTCATAATGGTAAGTTATATTGACATATTATATATACAAAGATATTTTTTCTTAAAAAAAATCATATGATACCGTTCGACAAAAGAGAGGGAAAAATCTGGTACAATGGTGATCTTGTAGAGTGGCAAGATGCACAACTTCACGTGATAAGCCATGGACTTCATTATGCAAGTTTAATTTTTGAAGGACTGAGAGTTTATGAGGGAGAAATTTTCAAATTAGAGGAACATACTGATAGATTATTTTATTCTGCTAAAAGATTGGATATAGAAATACCTTACTCTAAAGATGAAATTAATAAAGCTTGTAACCAAATAATAAAAATTCAAAAAGTTCAGAATGGTTATGTAAGACCTTTTGCTTGGCGAGGAAGTGAAATGATGGGTGTATCAGCTCAGAAAACAAAAATACATGTTGCAGTTGCAACTTGGGAGTGGGGCGATTATTTCGATCCTAAGTTGAAAACCGAGGGAATAAAATTAAATATCTCTAATTGGCGTAGACCAGCTCCTAATACTATACCTTGGGATAGCAAAGCTGCAGGATTATATATGATTTGTACACTTTCAAAACATGAGGCCGAAAGACAGGGATATAGTGAATCTTTAATGTTGGATCATGAGGACAATGTAGCAGAGTCTACAAGTGCTAATATTTTTTTTAAAGATAAGAAAGGAGAACTTCATACTCCTATTCCAGACTCTTTCCTAAATGGAATTACAAGACAAACTGTAATTGAATTAGCAAAATCAAAAAATATAAAAGTCCATGAAAGAAAAATTAAACCAGAGGAACTGCAAAATTTTGAAGGATGTTTTCTCACCGGAACAGCAGCTGAAATAACACCTATATCTCAAATTGCTGAAAATAATTATAAAGTTTGTGATCTTATTTTAGATCTTTCAGCAAGTTATGGAAAACTAGTAAGAAAAAAGAAAGCCGCTTAATTTTTATTATCCTCAGATATAGCATGGTCAATACCTTTTCTTAAGTATTCATATCCAGTATATAAAGTAAGAAAAGCAGAGAGCCACAATAATATTATACCAATAGTTTGGGCATTGTAGTCCTGAAAATTAATAATTTTATTTCCCGTTTCTCCAGTAAGTAAAATGGAAATTGAAAACATTTGAAGAAATGTTTTAACTTTTGCTAAACTTGAAACAGGAAGTTTAACTCTTCCTTTTGCTAAAAATTCCCTTAAACCAGAAATTAATATTTCTCTAGTAAGTATTATTATCGCAGCTATTACCTCATAGTTTCTAATAGTGCCGTCCATAACTAACAATATTAATGCTGTAGCAACTATAATTTTATCAGCAATTGGATCTAGTAGTTCACCAAGTTTAGATTCTTCTTTGAACATTCTTGCCAAAAGTCCATCTAAGAAGTCAGTAAATGAGGCAATTATGAATAAAGCGAAAGGAATTACATCCCCATAAAATCCAGGTAAATAAAACGTAAATACAAATATTGGAACAATTATTATTCTTCCAATTGTTAGATAATTCGGAATTTTGATTTTCATTCGTGAAAGAAATTATATATCTTTTTAGCAACTTTTTCCTCAACTCCTTCAACAGTCTTTATCTCATCTAAGCTAGCTGATTCAACAGCTCTAGCTGAACCAAAATGATTTAAAAGTGCTCTTTTTCTTATAGATCCGATACCATCAATTTGATCAAGTAAAGACTTACTAATCCCTTTTTTCCTTTTAGCTCTATGAGCGCTAATAGCAAATCTATGGGACTCATCTCTTAATCTTTGTAAGAAAAAGAGAGTAGGGTCATTCTTTTCAAACTTAAATTCTTTGCCATTATGAAAAAAAGTTTCATTTCCACTATTTCTAAATTTACCCTTGGCAATTGCTATCATCGGAATATCATGTAATCCAAGTTCATTAAGTGTTTCTCTTGCTACAGAATATTGTCCTTTTCCTCCATCGATTATTACTAAATCCGGCATAGTTAAATAATTATCTTTTTCTTGTACAGCTCTTTTAAATCTTCTATTTAAAACTTCACGCATCATTCCATAATCATCTTGTTCATTTTTTTTAATCTTAATATTAAATTTCCTATATCTTTTTTTTATAAAACCTTCCTCACCATATGTTATTAGTGCGCCTACACTATTAGTCCCTTGGATATGACTGTTGTCATAAACTTCAACTAAATTAATATTATTTTCTAAATCAAATTTTTTAGATACTTTATCAAATAGCTCTTTATTATTTTGGCTTTCGTAAATTTTTCTATTTAAGCTGTCTTTTGCATTTTTGAGTGCCTGATTTACAACTTTTAGTTTAGATCCTTTTTTTGCTACTGATATATTAATTTCTTTATTTTCTTTTTGTGACAGTGTTTTTTCAATCAAAGCTTTTTCTTTTACATCCTCACTTAAAATTATTGAACTTGGAACACTTTTGTTTTCATAGAATTGAGATACAAAAGAGTTTAAGATTTCTTTTATGTTATCATCAGGATCATGTTTAGGAAAAAAAGCTTGATTACCCCAGTTTTGTTTTGATCTGTAGAAAAAAACCTGAATACAGGCTTTTCCAGATTCTTTGTAGCCAGCTATTACATCAGCCTCTACTAAATTCGCTTCATTAATTCTTTGTGATGACTGAATAATATTTAAAGACTTTATTCTATCTCTTAATATTGCAGCTTTTTCAAAATCTAAATCTTCACTAGCTCTTTCCATTTGATTGGATAAATTTTTTTGAATTTTTCTAGATTTACCTGATACAAATTCAATAGCATTATCTACAGATAGTCTATATTCGTCCTCTTCAATATATCCAACACATGGTCCAGAACATCTCTTAATTTGATAGAGGATACATGGTCTTTCTCTTTTTTTAAAAACTGTATCATCACAAACTCTAAGCTGAAAAATTTTTTGTATCATTTTGATGGTCCAGTTTGCGGATCCTGCCGAAGCAAATGGTCCAAAATAAAAACCTTCTTTGGTTTTTTTTCCTCTATGTCGCCTAATCTGGGGCCATTTATCTTGGTTTCCAATAAAAATAAATGGAAATGATTTGTCGTCTCTAAGTAGAATATTAAATCTTGGTTTATACTTTTTAATTAAGTTTGCTTCTAAAAGTAGCGCCTCACTCTCATTTGACGTACTGGTAATCTCAATTTTAGTTGTTTGAGATAACATTCTTTCAGTTCTGATAACATGATTTTTCTCTGATACATAACTCTTTAATCTATTTGGTAAGTTTTTTGCCTTGCCAACGTAAAGTATTTCGTTTTTAGAATTTAACATCCTGTACACCCCAGGAAGTTTGGGTATAAGTGGTAACTCTTTTTTTATAGCTTCTTTACCGATATCAGAGCTTATCATAGCTTCTTTTTTTTGAAATTTGAATACCAACGGATGAACAATCTTTCATGATTTCTAATTTCTCAATTTGAAGACTTATTTTATCAATTCTTTTGTCTTTGAATAGTTCGTCGAATACATCTTCCGCTAATGTTTCAAGAAAATTATAATGTTTATTTTTGATTAGTTTTTTTATCAATTTCACAATCTTTGCATAATTTACGATTGATTTAATATCTTTATCGTTAGAAGGTTTTTTGTCTTCATAATTCACCTCTAAATTAAATTTTACTTTCTGGGGAGCTTTTTTTTCAAAATCAAAATACCCAAGTTTTAAGTCAAGAATAAGCTCCTTAATAAGCACCTTCTTTTCATAATTAAATAGTGCTTTACTTTTTTCAATTTTAAAAATTTTTAGGTTGCTTTTTTTCACTCTTTTCCTCCCATTATATCTGGGGTTTGCCAGTTTAGATTTTGGCCACTATCTATTGCCAACACCTGTCCGGTAATAGATATATTTTTTATAAAAAAGTCAACTGCATTACATATTTGTTCAACATCTACCTGCCTTTTTAATGGAGTTGCCATGTATTGTTTTTTAAAATGTTTCTCACTTTGTCTCTTATTTTTTATTGTAGGACCTGGCGCAATTCCATTTACTCTTATTTTTGGAGCTAAGCTCATTGCGCTAGTTTTGGTCAACGTATAAAGACCAGTTTTACTGATAGTATAAGAAAAAAAATATGGTGTTAGTTTAAATACTCTTTGATCAATTATATTTATAATATTATTATTTTTTGCTCTTATATTTTTAGCAAATTCTTTTGATAAAAGGGCAGGTGTTCTTAAATTCGTTCTTAAATGATGCCCCCAACTATCAGTGGTAAAATTTTCTAGTTTATCGTTTTCAAAAAGTGATGCGTTGTTTATCAGACAGTCAAAATATTTAAGTTTACTTTTTGCGAAATTAACAATTTTGTTTACATCTTTTTCTACACTTAAATCTCCTTTTACTAAATAAACCTTTGTACCATTTTGTGATAATTCTTTTTTAAGGATTTCTGCTTTTGTTTTTGATTTGTTGAAATGAATAACTATTTCAACTCCCTTGCCAGATAGTTTTTTAGCAATAGCAGCACCAATTCTAGTGGCTCCACCTGTAATAATTATTTTATTTGCTTCCATTTCTTTTTACCCTTTTGAGCTCTAGTACCTGGCATACCCATCGTAGATCTTCCTTTAGGGTATATTTTGTTTTTTAAGTTATATTGTTTCACTTTAGGATTAAGTGTAACTTCTAACTCAGTACTTTCAAGTTTTCTAATCTCATCTCTTATTTTAGCAGCTTCTTCAAATTCTAGATTTGTGGCAGACTCTTTCATTTTCTTATTAAGTGCCTTGATATGTTTCTTTAAATTACCACCAACATTTGCTCCTGTACCAATTGTAACATAATCTTTTTCATAAACGCTCTCTAGTACGTCGCTAATCTCTTTTTTAACAGTAGAGGCGCTAATTTTATTTTTTTTATTGTATTCAAGTTGAATATTTCTTCTTCTTTCGGTTTCTTTTATTGCTTTTTTAATGCTTTTAGTTTCTTTATCGGCATACAAGATTACCTTTCCATCTAAATTTCTTGCTGCTCTTCCAATAGTTTGAATTAAGGACGTTTCAGACCGCAAAAATCCTTCTTTGTCAGCATCTAATATTCCAACTAATGCACATTCAGGAATATCAAGTCCTTCCCTTAATAGGTTTATGCCAACTAAAACATCAAATACTCCTAGTCTTAAGTCTCTCATAATTTCTATTCTCTCAAGGGTATCTATGTCTGAGTGCAAATATCTTACTTTGATACCATTTTCATGAAGGTATTCTGTCAGATCTTCAGCCATTTTTTTAGTTAATGTCGTAACTAATACTCTATAATTTTTTTCGATAGTCTTTTTACATTCATGCATTAAATCATCGACTTGATTTTTAGCAGGTTTAATTTCAACCGGCGGGTCTATTAGTCCAGTAGGTCTTATAACCTGATCTATAAATTTTCCTTTTGTTTGTTCTAACTCCCATGGACCAGGTGTAGCTGAAACAAAGACTGTTTGAGTTCTCATCATATCCCATTCCTCAAATTTTAGTGGTCTATTATCCATACATGATGGAAGTCTAAAGCCATACTCTGCTAATGTACTTTTTCTTGATCTGTCCCCTTTAAACATCCCATTTAATTGAGGTACCGTAACGTGACACTCGTCAACAAATATTAATGTATTATCTGGAAAATATTCAAACAATGTAGGAGGTGGTTCTCCGGGTTTCCTTCCCGATAAAAATCTTGAATAGTTTTCAATACCAGCACACGAACCAGTTGCCTCTATCATTTCAAGATCAAATTTTGTCCTCTCTTCTAACCTTTGTGCCTCAAGCAATTTATTTTGCTCTTTATGTTTTTTAAGTGTTATCTCCAACTCTTTTCTAATATTAATTACCGCTTGTTCAATAGTTGGCTTGGGGGTTATATAGTGACTGTTTGCATAAACCTTTACTAAATTTAATTCTCTCACAAGATCACCTGTTAAGGGATCAAATTCCTCAATTTTTTCCAACTTATCTCCAAATAAGCTAAGTCTCCAAGCCCTATCCTCTAAGTGAGAAGGAAAAATTTCTAAATATTCGCCTCTAGCCCGAAATGTACCTCTATAAAAATTTTGATCATTTCTTTTATATTGAAGAGCAATTAAAGATTTGATTATTTGTTCTCTATTATAATCATAATTTTTTTGAAGAGTTAAAGTCATTTTACTGTAAGCTTCAACTGATCCTAGTCCATAAATACAAGATACACTTGCAACAATTAAGACATCATCTCTTTCTAAGAGTGATCTAGTAGCAGAGTGTCTCATCCTATCTATTTGTTCATTTATAGATGCTTCCTTTTCTATGTATGTGTCTGATCTTGGAACATATGCCTCAGGAGTATAATAATCATAATAGGACACAAAATATTCAACAGCATTATCTGGGAAAAACCCTTTCATCTCCCCGTAGAGTTGGGCAGCAAGTGTTTTATTTGGAGCAAGTATTAGGGCAGGCCTATTTGTTTCTTCAATTACTTTAGCCATAGTGAATGTTTTACCTGATCCTGTAACACCTAATAATACTTGATTAAACTCGTTCTGTTTTGCGCCTTTTACTAAACTTTTAATAGCCTCTGGTTGGTCACCAGCTGGTTTAAAATCAGATTTAATTTTAAATTTCTTTCCACCCTCAAGTTTTCCACCAATTTTTGGATTTTTACTTTGAATATCTGTAATTAAATCTTGATAAGTATTTTCCATATATTAAATAAAGTAATAGAATATAAACAATTTTCAATGAGCATAATATCTAACAGTCTTAAAAGAATTAAACCATCTCCTACCATTGCAGTTACGCAGAAAGCAAGAGAATTGAAAGCTGCTGGCAAAGATGTAATTGCTCTAGGAGCAGGCGAACCTGACTTTGACACACCTGATAATATAAAAAAAGCAGCAGTTAAAGCGATTAGAATAGGGGATACCAAATATACGCCAGTTGATGGAACACCCGCAATTAAAAATGCAGTAATTAAAAAGTTTAAAAGAGAAAATAACTTAACTTATACTTCAGACCAGATAACAGTAGGTACTGGCGGGAAACAAGTTTTGTATAATGCTTTTGTAGCAACATTAAATAAAGGTGATGAAGTTATTATTCCAGCTCCGTTTTGGGTATCATATCCAGATATGGTTTTACTTGCTGGTGGTAAACCAAAATTTATTAAATGTGGGGAAGAAGATGGTTTTAAATTAACTCCATCAAAACTTAAAAAAGCAATAACGAGAAAAACAAAATGGATAATTTTAAATTCTCCTTCAAATCCAACTGGTGCAGCTTACACAAAAAAAGAAATTGTTAATTTAGGAAAGATATTATTAAAAAATAAAAATATTTTAATCTTGAGTGATGATATTTATGAGCATGTAAAATTTGATAATTTTAAATTTTTTACAATAGCACAGATAAAAAAGCTAAAAGATAGAACACTTACAATGAATGGTGTAAGTAAAGCATATGCTATGACTGGTTGGAGAATTGGTTATGCAGCTGGTCCTAAAAATATTATAGCTGCTATAAGAAAAATCCAGTCACAATCGACTTCTAATCCATCATCTATAAGTCAGGCAGCTGCTGTTGAAGCTTTGAATGGAACTCAGAGTTTTATTAAAAAAAGAGCTAAATCTTTTAGTGACAGAAGAAATTTTGTTGTGAATTATTTAAATAGTATTCCAGGGATTACTTGCTTAATGCCAAAAGGTGCGTTTTATGTATTTCCAAGTTGTAGAGGTTTAATTGGAAAAAAAACAAAAATAAAAAATGACACAGATTTTGTGCAAAAACTTCTAGAAAAACAAAATGTTGCTGTTGTACAAGGTTCTGCATTTGGTCTCGATGGTTATTTTAGAATTTCATATGCAACATCAATGAAAAAATTAAAGATTGCTATGCAAAGGATTAAGCTTTTTTGTGAAAGTTTAGGCTAAATTTAGTCTAATTACCGATTCTGCTGCATCAACAACTGAAACCTCTGGATCTATAAATTTCATTTGAAGAATCTCCTCAGCATATTTTGTATCTGTTTCCATTTTAAGACCTAGGTCAGGAACTAAATTTTTTGCACTTGAATCTACATAACTTATAAGTTTAACCATAAAATTAGGTAATTCTTTCTTAGGAAGTTTCTTGGAATGACTTGGAATATTTTTAGCCATTATTTTTGACAATTCGAGAATTGATCTAGTTCCAGATCCAACAATTAATCTTCTACCTTCAGCCTTTTTATTATTTAATGATAAAACATGTGCTTTGGCTATATCTTTAACATGGGATATCATCACTGAAAATTTTGGAGCAGCAGGATATTTGCCTTGCAGTAATTGTTTAATATATTCCATTGATGTACAACTTTTCTCGTTCAAAAAATCTCCCAAAACAAAACCAGGATTAATACAAGTGAGTTTATTTTTGATACCTTTGCTTTCCATAAGTTCCCAAGCAGCTTTTTCAGCTCTAGTTTTAGATACAAAATAATCTGTAGTTTTGTTCCATTCTAAGTCAGTCCAATCATTTTCATCAAATGTATAAGGGTTTGTTCGGTTTGGTTTTCTATACATACAAACAATAGAAGATGTTTTTACAATATGTTTTACCTTTGCATTTATTCCTGCATTTAAAACTCTCAAAGTCCCATCTCTTGCAGCTGGGGTAAGTGACTCTCTATCATTTGAAACTTTTAATGGGAAAGGAGAAGCGACATGAATAATGTATTTACTACCTTCAGCGGCTTTATCCCACCCATCATCTTTTAATAAATCTAATTCTACAAAGGATAGGTTTTCTGTTGAAGCATTATTTTCCTCAAGCGTTTTTTTTGTCTTTTCAATTGAATTAATATCTCTAACTGTTCCTAATACCTCATAACCAGAATTTAATAATTCTATGGCAACATGTTTTGCAATAAATCCACTGATGCCAGTTAGTAAAACTTTTTCACTCATGTAATTGTAAAATTATTTTGATTTTCTTTTTTTCTCTAAGCCAAAAACAGGAGAATTTCTGAATCTGAGTACAAGTATAGCTATTGCAATTAGCACAATTGCTCCAGCTTCATACAGCAATACTTCTGGATTTATTGATTTTCCTTGCAATATAATAAATCTAGCAAGTGCTGTTATAGCAATAAACAATGGTAGTGTTATTTGAATGGATTGACTTTCCCAAAATACTCTAACCATGGCTAAAACTTCTAAGTATAGAAAAAGTAACAGCAAATCAGCTAAAGTGACTTTTTGAACTTCAATCATTTGATATATTTCTATACCGAATGCAATAACAGTAGCCCCAAGAATTATTACTAAAGCTAATAATTGAATTTGTTTTACAATATTCTCCATAAAATTATTTTATAAATGATATTTTATTAATTTGCAGCTAAATATTTTTCTGCCTCTAATGCCGCCATACAGCCCATTCCTGCTGCAGTTACTGCCTGCCTATAAATTTTATCTTTCACATCTCCAGCTGCGTAAACTCCTGGAATATTAGTCTCAGTAGAATCGCTTTTAGTAATTAGATAACCTGTGCTATCCATTTCCAGCTGATCTTTAAATAAAGATGTAGCAGGATCATGTCCAATAGCTATAAATAATCCATCTATTTTTAAATCTGATGTTTCATTCGTTTTAACATTTTTAATTTTTAATCCTTTTACATTTTTTGGCTCATCATCACCTATTACCTCTTCAACAACAGAGTCCCAAATAATCTCAATTTTTTTATTTTCCATTAATTTTTTTTGTAAAAGTTTTTCAGCTCTTAGTTCATCTCGTCTATGAATTAATTGTACTTTTGATGCAAATTTTGTAAGAAACATAGCTTCTTCTACTGCAGCATTTCCCCCACCAACAACTGCAACTGTTTTATCTTTGAAAAAAAAGCCATCACATGTCGCACAAGCTGATACTCCAAATCCCTTAAATTTTTGTTCAGATTCAATGTTCAGCCATCTTGCTTGTGCTCCAGTTGAAATAATAATTGAGTCAGCAGTATATTTTTGTCCTCCATCACCAATTGCCTCAAACGGTTTAGATTTTAAATTTACTGATTGAATATGATCTTCAACTAAATCGGTTCCGACTGCTTTTGCCTGCTCTCTCATTTGTTCCATTAACCAAGGTCCTTGAATAACATCTGCAAATCCAGGATAATTCTCAACATCAGTAGTTATGGTTAGTTGTCCACCTGGTTGCATACCAGCAACTAGCATTGGTTTAAGCATAGCTCTTGCAGCATAAACAGCAGCAGTATAACCAGCTGGTCCTGATCCAATTATTAACACTTTTGTATGTTTAGTTGGTTTTTCACTCATACAGGTCTATATAGTAAATAATGAGCAAATTAAAAGGTATATTATTGACTGAGGGCATGCACGGCATGCTTAGCCAAGTAAAAGGTCTAGCTAAAGCTCTTGATCTTGATTTTACTCACCACAAAGTTGAACTTAAAAATTTGTGGAGTTTGATTCCACCAAAATTTACGCCAATTTCTCAAAATGTTTACAAAAAAATAAACCATATAGATTTTGATATAATAATTTCTTGTGGAAGAAAAAGTATAATTCCATCAATCCATTTAAAAAGTATCTCAAATAAAAAAGTTTTTAATATTCATATACAAGATCCTAAAATAAACTTTGATTATTTTGATTTTATTGTAGCCCCTGAACATGACAAAATTAATGGTTCAAATGTAATTAATACTAAAGGTGCAATTCATTATCTTACCAAAAGTGAAATTGAGGACAACAAAGATTACTTAAAATCATTTATAAGAAAAGATAATAGAAAAATTTGGTGCTTAATTATGGGTGGACCAACAAAATACTATGATTATTCAACAAAAAATATGAAACATATTTTTTCAATTTTCTATAAGCTTTTAAAGAAACATGATTTTCAACTTGTTGTCATCCCATCAATGAGAACACCATTAAATACTATTCATTATGCAAAAGAATTTTTTGGTGAAAACCATACAGTAATAATGGATGTTAATAAAAAGGCTTACTTATCTGCTTTAGCTCTCTCAGAAAATATCATTGTTACATGTGACTCTAGTTCAATGATTTCTGAGGCTGCTTTAACAGGAAAACCTATTTATATTGCAAATATTTTGCCTAAAAAAAATGATATTCGGTTCCAAAGATTTCGAAATTTGTTTAGAGATTTAAATATAACTAGAAATCTTGGAGAAGATGTCGAAAATTGGACCTACCAAAGTCTTGATGAAACTAATAGAGTAGCAAAAATTATAAAAGAAAAAATCAATTATTAATGTCATTTTTAAACTCAATACTAAACGACTCAAAAAAATTTGGTATTCCATTTGAGCATTGGGAATTAAATAAACCTCTAACAGATGATCAAATAAATGAAATAATTGGAGCAGATATATCTGACCCTGCAAAACATAACCTTAATTATGATGGAACCAGAGCTATTGATGGAGGTGAGGGAAAATTTAGAGAAGGAATTTCAGATGGTGGAAAAGCTTTAAAATTTCGATGTTTTGTAACTCATGAGAATGCCAGAGAATTTCCGGCACTTACAAATTTAATTAAAGAACTTCAAAGTAAAGAAACTCATCTAAAAATTTCTGAATTAATCAATAAAGATTTGTCTAATTCTTATGTGCGAGTTGAGGTTATATGTGATCGAGAAGGTTTTTGGCTGAAACCACATTGTGATATTAAGGAAAAACTTATGTCATGTTTATTATTCGTTAATAAACACAATGAAAGTGAGGAACTTGGCACAGATTTTTATGATAGTGATTTAAAGCTAATAAAAACACTACCTTATAAAGATAATTATGGATATTTTTTTTCTAGTGGACCCAATACTTGGCATGGAATGGAAAAAAAAGAAATAATTAAAGAGAGAAGGTGTTTACAAGTAAATTATGTGACTTTTAAAACTGATTGGAAAGTTGAAAATTAATTCTCCCAATCGAATCTAGGAAACGTATCAAAAACTTTAAAAATTCCCTCAGACCAAGTATTGCAGACTTTAGAATAGTCTTCATCATTTAAACTTAAACATTTTAATGACGCTAATTTATTTTCATCTTTTTTGTAAATTGCAAAATCAATAGGAGGACCTACAGTTAAGTCACTTTTTAAAGTAGAGTCCATAGAAATTAGTGCACACCTTGATGCATCTCCAATTGATACATCTGGTTTAATAACTCTATCAAGTATTGGTTTGCCATACTTAACCTCACCAATCACGAGATAAGGTTTACTATCTGCTGGTCTTATATAGTTTCCCTGAGGATATATAAGGTATAGCTCTGGTTTTTGCCCTTTTATTTGACCACCTATTATAAAAGTTGAACCTAAAAGAACATCATCAGTATTTATTCCTTGAGGAGATGAGTGTTTTATATTTAGACTTCCTACATAAGATGCAATTTGTTCAAAGTCTTTACATGTATTTAGATTAAGTATTCCTGATGAGCTTTTTAAATCCTTCTCTACAGATTTGTAAACAGCTTGTGATGTTCCTAAATTACCAGATGTTACCATTACGATTGTTCTATCACCAACATCATGAGTAAACATTTTTGAATAAATATTTACATTATCTAAACCTGCATTAGTTCTCGAGTCTGATGCGAAGACCAACCCTTCATTTGTTTTTATTCCAATACAGTATGTCATGAGCGATTTTTATTTAAAAATGACATAATTATCAAATATTTTATGTCATAGCTGCTATTTGTATTTAGCAATTGTTTTGCAATTTTTTTTATCAAAAAATGTCTAATGTCTGTTTCTTTATGGAAAAATTATGATTCAAAATCTGCATATGATGGATATTTGACAGAAGAAAATAAAATTAGAAAACATGCTAGAATAATGACTGGCATATTAGAAAGACATGGAACAAAAAAACTTCAGGAAATTGAAAAAAATTGTCAAAGTACCATAAGTGCTAGAGGTATTAATTTTAGAGTTTATGCAGCAAATAATAGAGCAGAGGAAAAAAAATGGCCGTTAGATATCATACCAAGAATTATTCCAAAGTCTCAATGGAATAAAATATCAAGAGGATTAATTCAAAGAGTAAAAGCATTAAATTTATTTATAGATGATGTTTATAATAAAAAAAAAATTTTTAAGGATAAGGTTGTTCCAAAAGAATTAATATTTAACTCACCTTATTATTTAAAAGAATGTGAAGGTTTTTCTCCTAAGTATAAAGCTTGGGCAAATATATCAGGAATTGATTTAATAAGAAATATTAATGGAGAATATCTAGTTCTTGAAGATAATTTACGTGTCCCATCTGGTGTATCTTATATGTTGGAAAATAGGATGGTAATGAGGGACGTGTTTCCTGAATTATTCACTCGATATAAAGTTTCCTCTATCCACCAGTATTCTAATAAACTTTACCAAAGTATGATTGAGTGTATACCAAAAAAAACTGATAACCCTCATATGGTTGTTTTGACACCAGGCATTTACAATTCAGCCTACTTTGAACATTCGTTTTTAGCTCAACAAATGGGAATAGCTTTGGTCGAGGGTAAAGATTTATTTGTTGAAAATGATTTTGTTTATATGAAAACAGTCAAAGGAAAATTAAAAGTTGATTGTATATATAGAAGATTAGATGATACTTTTCTTGATCCAAAAGTATTTAACAAAGAGTCACTCATCGGAGTTCCTGGTTTATTTAAATGTTGGAAAAAGGGAAATGTTGGCATTATTAACGCTCTTGGAACTGGAGTTGCAGATGATAAGGCTGTTTATTCATATGTAAATAAAATGATTGTCTACTATTTAGGTGAGCAACCTAAACTTAACCAAGTAGAAACATTTTTGTGTGAAAACAAAGTTCACAGACAACATGTAATTGAAAATATAGCTAAGCTTGTTGTTAAACCAGCAAATGCTTCAGGTGGATATGGAATAATGATTGGTCCGAAAGCACCAAAAAAAGAGCGAGAAGAGATGATAAAAAAGATTAAAAAAAATCCTCGAGATTTTGTAGCTCAACCTTTAGAAATATTATCAACAATACCAACTATTTGTGAAAATGGTATTGAGCCAAGACATTTAGATTTAAGGCCTTTTATATTAACTGGCAAAACTTCTTATGTTACAACTGGCGGTCTAACAAGAGTTGCTTTGAGAAAAGGAAGTACCATAGTAAATAGTTCTCAAGGAGGCGGGTCTAAAGACACAATGGTTGTGGATGCTTAGTTTTCTTGAAGAGCTTTAACTTTAAGTTTTTTTGTTTTTAGAGAATTTATTGCTTCTAAAAACGAATATGCAGTAGACATATTTGTACAATAAGGAATTTTATTAGCCAAGGTTCCTCTTCTTAAAGCTTTTGCATCACTTATTCTATTTTCACTATTTCCACCACCAGTATTAATTACCAATGAGATTTTTTTTGAATTAAGTACATCTACTATGTGAGGTTTACCACTACTTACTTTATTTATTTTTCTGCACTTCATACCATTTTTAATTAAAATATCTGCAGTCCCTTTAGTTCCTGACAAAGAAAATCCCAATTTTAACAATCTTTGTGCAATACCAATTATTTCTTGCTTATGAGAATCTTTAACAGATAAAAATGCTAAACCTTTTGTTGGTAATGAATTTGCTGCTGCTATTTGACTTTTGGCTATTGCCATACCAAAGTCATCATCAAACCCCATCACTTCTCCAGTAGATTTCATTTCTGGTCCAAGCAATAGATCACTATCAGGAAATTTATTGAATGGAAATACTGCTTCTTTGACTGCAAATTTTTTATTGGTTTTATATTTTAATTTGTACTTTGAAAGTTTTTCTCCTGCCATTATTCTAGATGCAATTTTAGCTAGTGGAACCCCATTAGCTTTTGAGACGAATGGAACTGTTCTACTTGCTCTTGGGTTTACTTCTATAACGAATATTTCATCCTTTTTTATTGCAAATTGAATATTTAAAAGCCCTTTAACTTTTAGTGCTAATGCTAATTTTCTAGTTTGGATTTTAATTTCTTTTAAAAGATTATCTTTGATTGACACTGGAGGTAAGCAGCATGCCGAGTCCCCAGAATGAACTCCTGCCTCTTCAATGTGCTGCATGATACCCGCAACATAAACATCTTTACCATCAGAGATAGCGTCTACATCAACTTCCATGGCATGATCTATAAATTTATCTATTAAAATTGGATTTTGTTCTGAAGCTTTAAATGCTTCATTAACAAACTTTTTAAGTTGGCTTTTATCATGAACTATCTCCATCGCCCGCCCGCCTAAAACGTATGAAGGTCTTACAACAACTGGAAGTCCAATTTTTTCACTTATTTTAATCGCCTGATCAAATTTGTTAGCTATTCCACTTTCAGCTTGTCTTAAATTTAATTTGATTAAAAGATCTCTAAATCTGTCTCTATCCTCTGCTAAATCAATTGAAGCATATTGAGTACCAAGTATTGGCAATTTGTTTTCATGTAAAAATTTTGCCAACTTAATTGGAGTTTGACCTCCAAATTGAGCAATAACTCCGATAAGATTTCCTTTTGATTTTTCTTTTAAAATAATATTTTGAACATATTCCTCAATAAGAGGCTCAAAATATAATCTATCGCTTGTATCATAATCTGTAGAAACAGTTTCAGGGTTGCAATTTACCATAATTGTCTCAAATCCAGCTTCCTTAAGAGAAAAGCTTGCTTGACAACAGCAATAATCAAACTCTATTCCTTGTCCAATTCTATTTGGACCTCCTCCAAGAATAATTATTTTTTTCTTATTACTAGGATCAGCCTCACACTCAGTATTCAATGAAAAATTTCTTTGATACGTTGAATACATATAAGGAGTAAAGGATTTAAATTCTGCTGCACAAGTATCAACCTTTTTAAAGACAGGCAAAATTTTAAGAGCAACTCTTTTAGATCTAATTATTTTCTCTTTAATTCCTGTAAGTTTTGATAATTTTTTATCTGAAAAACCGATAGATTTAATTCTATTAAACTCATTGTATGTTTTTGGAATTCCTTTCTTAATTATATTTTTTTCTTCATCAACAACATCTTTAATTTGATTTAGGAACCAAGGATCAACTTTTGATAGTTTATATATTGTATTTAATGGAATATTTTTCCTAAAAGCTTCACCAATTAATAGTAGTCTATTTGGGATGCTAATTTTTAAATTTTTTAAGATATCTTTTTTTGAATAATTAAAAAAATTGTCTAATCCAGATAATCCAGTTTCTAGTGAAACCAAAGCTTTTTGGAAGGATTCTTTAAAGTTTCTACCAATTGCCATTGCCTCACCAACCGATCTCATTGAGGTTCCAAGTACAGCTTTGGTGTCAGAAAACTTCTCAAATGTAAATCTAGGTATTTTTGTAACCACATAATCAATTGTTGGTTCAAATGAAGCAGGCGTTACCTTTGTTATTTCATTTTTTAATTCATCAAGTGTGTAACCTACTGCCAGTTTAGCTGCAACTTTTGCAATTGGAAAACCTGTAGCTTTAGAAGCTAGAGCTGAGGATCTAGATACCCTAGGGTTCATCTCAATTATAACCATTCTTCCATTTCTAGGGTTTATTGCAAACTGAACATTTGATCCTCCGGTCTCAACACCTATTTTTCGAAGACAAGCTATAGATGCATTTCTCATTACTTGATATTCTTTATCTGTAAGTGTCAATGCTGGAGCTACCGTTATTGAGTCTCCAGTATGTATTCCCATTGGATCTACATTTTCTATAGAACAAATGATTATACAGTTGTCATTTTTGTCTCTAACAACTTCCATTTCAAACTCTTTCCACCCCTCTAAAGACTCCTCTATTAAAACTTGATTTTGAGGTGACTCACTCATTCCATTTCTTACAAGTTTAAAGAATTCTTTTTTACTTTTTGCAATACCTCCGCCTAATCCACCCAAAGTGAATGAAGGTCTTATAATTGCAGGCAAACCAATTTCTTTTAAACATCTCGAGGCATCTTTGAAATTATTTATAATCCTTGATTTGGGTAAATCTAAACCAATGTCAGACATATTTTTTCTGAACTTTTTCCGGTCCTCAGCGTTTTCAATTGCTTTTGATTTAGCTCCAATTAGTTCAATTTTATATTTTTTAAGTAGACCAGCTTTTTCTGCACTTATTGCTAAATTTAAAGCTGTCTGGCCGCCCATAGTAGGAAGAATTGCATTTGGCTTTTCTTTTTTAATTACTTCTTCAAGAACTGGAATTGTAATGGGCTCTATATAAGTTTTATCAGCAACTCCAGGATCTGTCATAATAGTCGCAGGATTTGAATTTATTAATACTACCTCAAAACCCTCATCTTTAAGTGCCTTGCATGCTTGTGTACCAGAATAATCAAATTCACATGCTTGCCCAATTATTATTGGGCCTGCACCTATAACTAATATTTTTTTAATGTCTTTTCTTTTTGGCATATTTTTTTATATCTTGAATAAAGTTGTTAAATAAATATTGACTATCTTGTGGTCCAGGATTTGCTTCTGGATGATATTGAACTGAAAAAACTGGTCTATTTTTTAGTCTTATACCTTCAATAGTATTATCAAAAAGTGACTTGTGGGTTATTTGAATTTTTTTAGATAAACTTTTTTCTATCACAACGAAACCGTGATTTTGGCTTGTAATCTCAACTTTGTTGTTAATTAAATTTTTTACTGGATGATTTGCTCCCCTATGGCCTAACTTCATTTTTTTTGTTTTAGCATTTAATGCTAAAGCTAAAATTTGATGGCCCAAGCAGATACCAAAGATTGGATAATTCCACTTTATTAAATTTTGTACAGTTTTAATTGCATATTTTCCAGTTGCCGCAGGGTCACCTGGGCCATTCGACAAAAAAATTCCATCTGGTTTTAATTTTGAAATCTCCTCAGCGGTTTTTTTGCAAGAAACTACTTTTACATCACAATTATGATCAGAAAAATATCTTAAAATATTTTTTTTAATTCCATAATCAATTGCAACAATCTTAAATATTTTTTTGGTATTTTTTTTATATCCAGTCTCTTTTCTCCAGGTTTTAAAATCTTTCCATGAGTAAGTTTTTTTTGTTGATACTTCTTTTGCAAGATCCAGGCCATTTAGACCGGGCCATTTGATTGAGTAATTAATTAATTTTTTTATATTAAATTTGCCTTTTTTGTTATTTGAGATTGTTCCTTTTGGAGCGCCTTTATCTCTTATAAAATTTGTTAAACTTCTAGTGTCTAATCCAGTCAAACCAACTATTTTATTTTCTTTAAGCCACTCATCCAATGTTCTTAAAGCCCTGTAATTCGAGGGAGAGGTAATCTCAGAATTAAATATAGCACCCTTTGCCCAAACTTTGTCTGACTCCAAATCCTCATTATTAGTTCCAACATTTCCAATATGAGGGAATGTAAAGTTGATAATTTGTCCAGCATATGAAGGGTCAGATATTATTTCCTGATATCCAGTCAAAGAAGTATTAAAACAAACCTCTCCGGTTGCTGTACCTTGATATCCAAGACCAATACCTTTGAAAACTATTTTATTATCTAGAACTAAAATACCTGTTGGAAATTGATGTTTAATTGCAATTTTATTTTTTTGTTTTTTGTTCAATTACAACTCATGAGTTAAAGGTCTATACAATAAAACCTTTTTTTGCGCAACATATGTAATGTATATTTTGTAAAAAAACTTTTTTTCTTTTTGAAGAATTTTTATCATGCGTTAAAATTATACTATGAGTTTGAGAGAAAAAATTGAAACAGACTATAAAAGCGCTTTAAAAGCGAAAGATAAAAATAAAATATCAACTTATAGGTTAATTTTATCAGGAATTAAGGATTTAGATATCAACAATAGATCTCAAGCAGAAAAAAAAGAAACTAATGATGAAGATATAAAAAAGCTTTTAAAAAAAATGATAAAGCAAAGATCCGAATCAATAGAAATGTATAAAAAAAATAATAGAATAGATCTACAAGTAGCAGAGGAGAAAGAAGTGGAGATAATAGGTCAATATTTACCACAACAACTTACCGATGATGATACTAAAAAGTTATGTTCTGAGATTATCAGTTCTACTGGAGCGAGTTCAATAAAAGACATGGGAAAAGTGATGGGTGAATTAAAAAAAAATAATGCTGATAATATTGATTTCTCTAAAGCCGGGGCAATGATTAAAGAGCTACTAAATCAAAAATGAAATATCCCAAAGAGTATTTAGAGGAAATAAAAACAAGACTTAAGGTTTCAACAGTTGTATCAAAAACTGTTAATTTAAAAAAAAGAGGCAAAGAATTTGTAGGCTTATCCCCATTTAAAACTGAGAAAACCCCTTCTTTTACTGTAAATGATGAAAAGGAATTTTATCACTGTTTTAGTACCGCAGAACACGGCAACATATTTGATTTTGTAATGAAAACACAAAATTTAAAATTTGGGGAAGCAGTTAAGACGCTTGCAAATCTAGCTGGAATGAGACCTTACACTTTTTCAAAAGAAGATGAAATAAGAGAAAAAAAATGGGACAATTATAAGTCAATATTTAACAAATATGTAGAGCATTATCATAATGAGTTGTTTAAAAATTCAAATTCTAGTGCCGCTAAAGATTACTTAAAAAAAAGGGGATTAACTAAGGATGAAGTTCAAAAATTTAAAATTGGATTTGACACTAATGATTTAAATTTTCAAGAAAATATATTTAAGGAACACAATGAAAATGATATCAAAGATACTGGCCTATTTTATTTTGACGAAAATAAAAAAAAATATGTGTCAAGGTTTAGAGAAAGAGTATTATTTCCAATTAAAAATATTTCAGGTGATCCAATAGCTATTGGAGGAAGAATTTTAAAAGATAGTGAGTATTTGGCAAAATACATAAATTCTCCTGAAACTCCTTTTTTTAAAAAAGGTTCAAATCTTTTCAATTTAGATTTTGCACGTAAACTATCAAATAATATAAATAATATTTTTTTAGTTGAAGGTTACATGGATGTGATCGGATTAAGTAAAAATAAAATAGATAATGTTGTTGCCAATTTGGGTACATCTTTAACAAATAGACAAATTTTGATTTTAAATCAGTTTTTTGATGAAATAGTTATATGCTTTGATGGTGATGATAGTGGATATAAAGCAGCCTTGAGAGCAGCAGAAAATTCTATAATTGAATTAAAACCAGAGAAAAAAATTTCTTTTTTGTTTTTACCAGATAATCACGATCCAGATAGCTTTGTAAATGAAAAAGGTAAAGAATTTTTTTTAGAATTTTCTAAAAGTAATTCAGTTTCTATACATAAATTTATATTCGATCATTATTTTGAAAATATGGATGATAGCCCGTCTTCCAAAGCTATTTTTGAAAAAAGATTGAGATCTATTTCATCGACTATAAAAGATGAATTCATAAGAAAATATGTACTTGAGTATTTTTTAGAGAAAATTTCTGAACTGTCTCCTAATATAAACTTTAAATATAAAAAAAATTATACCAAAATTACTAAATCACTTAAATCAACACAAAATTATTATAATGAAACGAAGTCTTTAAAAGCTATTGATCTTAAAGAGTTTTCATTTTTGTATATATTGTTAAAAAAACCTGAATTAATTAAAATGAATTTTAATTTAATCGAAAATGTCAAATTATTTAGCAATGAAAATAAATTGCTTCTAAGTGAAATTTTATCTCAATCAAAAAACTTTGAAATTACTGATATTAAAAATATAAATATTGATAAAAGTTTAATTGAAAGAGTTTTTAAATATGCATCAATTAAACACATAATGGTTAAAAATTTTAATGATGATGAAAAAATACTCGAAATTTTATCTGAGCTTATAAGGGATTTAAAAAATCATGAGCTTGAAATAAGAATTGAGGAATTAGAATCAAGATTTTCTGAGGATCTAAGCGAAGTAACATTTAACGAGCTAAAAGAGCTTAAAAAACTACAGAAAACCAATTAAATTGTAATCAAAATCCCGTAGATTTTTTTTATTTAAGTATTATATACATTCTGAAATTTTTAATTGTGGAACGTATAATTACAAAATCATTTGCAAGATTGATGGGCAGAGGTGTCCATAGGGGTTTTATAACCTATGAAGAACTAAATAAATCTTTAGGAAAAAGAAATCTATCTAACGAAAATCTGGAACAGGCTTTCATCCATATTCTTGATGAAAAAATAATACTGGTTGAAAAAAAAGCGGATTTTAAAGTCTTAAGAAAAAAAGATAATGGCTCGAAAGAAGAGGGTAAGTCTGTCGAGAAAAGTGATGACCCTATAAGAATGTATCTTAGAGAAATGGGAGGAGTTGAACTACTTTCTAGAGAAGGTGAAATTGCTATTGCTAAAAGAATAGAGGCAGGAAAAGACGTAATGTTAAATGCACTTTCTCAAAGTCCGATAACGGCACAACAATTTTTTGAGTGGAATACAAAACTTCAAAATGACGAGATATTAGTTAGGGAAATTATAGATATTGATACAAATTATATGGAGGATGAGGATACGGGACAGAGTGCAAAACAAAAAAAATCAGATGATAGTTCAGATAGCCAGAACGGTCAGGACTCTAATAGCTCAGATGATGATGAATTCAACCCAACACTTGCTGCAATGGAAACTGAGATTAAGCCTAAAGTTTTGCAAACTATTAACAATTTAACAAAAGAGTATAACAAACTTATAAAATACCAGAAAGAAAAACTAGACTGTGTACTGAATTCAAAACAGTTTTCACCATCAAAAGAAAAAAATTATAAAAAAATTGTTGAAGATATTTTAGAAAATATAAAAACTCTTCAATTATCTCCTTCAGTTTTAGAAGAATTAGTTCAAAAACATTATGTAGAGAATCGTAAAATTTTATCACTAGAAGGCAATCTCTTGAGACTTGCTTTAAGTGAAAAAATACCAAGAGATGAATTTATCAAATTCTACGTAGGCAACGAAATTAATCCCAACTTAAAAATATTTTTAGATACTAATGAAATTTGGAAAAAATTCTTTCAAAAGCATAAAGTTGAGTTTAAAAATATACGAGATAGGCTCGTTGAGATAAGTGGTAAACTTGGAATTTCAGTTACCGATTATAAAATAATGGTAAGTAGAATTCAAAAAGGAGAAAAAGAATCTAGAATAGCAAAAAAGGAAATGGTTGAGGCCAACCTCAGATTAGTAATTTCAATTGCTAAAAAATATACAAATAGAGGTTTGCAATTTTTAGATTTAATTCAAGAGGGGAATATTGGTTTAATGAAAGCCGTTGACAAATTTGAATATAGGAGAGGTTATAAATTTTCAACTTATGCAACATGGTGGATTAGACAAGCTATAACAAGATCAATTGCAGACCAAGCTAGAACAATAAGAATCCCAGTTCACATGATTGAAACCATAAACAAAATTGTAAGAACTCAACGTTTGATTTTGAGTGAATTTGGAAGAGAGGCTACACCTGAGGAACTTGCAAAAAAATTAAGAATGCCTCTTGAAAAAGTAAGAAAAGTATTAAAAATATCTAAAGAACCTGTGTCTTTAGAGAAACCTGTCGGAGACGAAGAGGATAGTAGTTTAGGTGATTTTATAGAAGATACAAAAGCACTTGCGCCTTTGGAGCAAGCAATTAAATCAAACTTGAGTGAGGCTACAACGAAAATATTATCCACTCTAACTCCTAGAGAAGAAAGAGTTCTTAGAATGAGATTTGGTGTTGGTATGAATACAGACCATACTCTTGAGGAAGTAGGATTACAATTTTCTGTTACTAGAGAAAGAATTCGTCAGATTGAGGCAAAGGCACTAAGAAAATTAAAACATCCAAGTAGATCAAAACAGTTAAAAAGTTTCTTAGAAAGCTAAGGGCCGTTAGCTCAATAGTAGAGTACTGCATTGACATTGCAGGGGTAGTTGGAGCGTAACCAACACGGCCCACCAATTTATAATTATCTATAATTGATAAGTTTAAAAAAATGATATAATTAGTTATATTTTTGGGCCTGTAGCTCAGTTGGTTAGAGCAGTACACTCATAATGTATTGGTCCCAGGTTCGAGTCCTGGCGGGCCCACCAATTATTTAATAATAAATTCCTCCAAAGATTTAAAAAGATAATCAATGTCTTCACCATTATTTTGCATAATAGATTTAAATTCTTCCTTTTGTGTTCTTGCTAAACTTAATCCCTCTACAATAAGATCTCTAATTAAAGGTCGTTCAGGATTTTTTGTATAGATTCTCCAATCAATTTTTACTTCTGGATTTTTTGGCGTTTCTTCTAAAATTGTACTAACAATAGTATATTTTTCATTAATTATTTTTTCTGATACAACACTTATTTTTGGATCTGAATAATCTACTAGTCTACTAGAAAAACTTTTAAGAAAATAACTTTTAAATAGTTTCCTGTATTTTATTTTTTGTTGATCATTAAGAGTTTTACGATAACTTCCTAAAGTGTACATTCCAATACCATCAATATCTACATTCAATTCTGCAATATTGTTTAACCTTATTATTTTTGACTCTACTGGATCCGAACTTGATAAAATAATTGATGCTTCGTTTACCAGTTGATTTATTAATTCACTGGGCTCTTTTGCACTTGAGGGCTTTATCAAAAATAAAATAAAAAAAAAAATATATAAAAATTTTAATTTGATCATCCAATAATCATTGAGTGTCTATTTCTTCCCAATCATCATCATTCATAGTCTCAGTAGTTTCATTTGAATTTAAAATTTTTCTTTTTCTGTCTTGTAAATATAAACTCCTGACAGAAGCGTATAAATCCATAGAATTTTTTTCAAGACTATCAAATGCTTCTAAATTTTTAGCCCTAAAATCTACACCTGCAGTTAATCTAGAGTAATAATAATCAGAATTTTCAAAGTATTTTGTATCATTAGCAATAGTAACATTGTACCACGCATCGCCACCACCGAAATTAACCAAAGAACCCAAAGTATCTCTAACAGTTGTTGGACCAAGCACCGGCAAAACAAAATAACATCCCTCTTTAACCCCCCAAGTTCCAAGAGTTTGACCATAATCTTCTTTATCTAATTTATTTATCCCATAGTATGAGGCTACATCAAATATCCCAGCAATGCCAAGAGTTGAATTAATTGAAAATCTTAAAGTATTAATTCCAGCTTCTTTAAACTGACCTTGCAATACATTATTTGGAATAGTAACAACATTACTTAAATTATTCAGAGCATTACTTGTGCCTGACCTAATAGGTTTCGGTAAATATCTATAGCCTTTTGCTACTGGTTTAAAAAAAATTTTATCTAACCCTTGGTTAAAGGCAAAGACACCTCTATTAATAGTTTCAAAGCAATCTTTCACCTCTGCATTATGATTATCAGATTTGCTTTTTATTTCTATAGTACCATCTGAACCAGCAAATACACTTAATGTTAATGCATTAAAAATTGCTGAAATAATAAATAGTTTTAAAATCTTTTTCATTAAGGCGTTTATATTATATCTTTTACTTATTTAAAGATTTAAATGTTTTAAATAATGCAGAAAAATGTTCAAAAAATGACTATTGATTATTCACCAAATTTCGATCTTAAAAAAAGAGATAAAAATAAAATAAAATACTTAATTTTTCATTACACAGGAATGACAAATGACAGATCAGCTATTAAAAAACTAACAAGTTTTAATTCTAATGTAAGTTGTCATTACTATATAACCAGGTCAGGCAAAATTATTCATATGGTTCCAGATTTATATATAGCTTGGCATGCGGGTATATCAAGTTGGGGAAAACATGTTTCTTTAAATAAATATTCAATAGGTATAGAAATCTCAAATCCAGGTCATGAACATGGTTACAGAAAATTTAATAAAAATCAGATACAAACTTTAATTAAGATTTCAAAAAAAATAATTAAAAAATATAAAATTAACAAAAAAAATATTTTAGGTCACTCAGATATTGCCCCTTTAAGAAAAAAAGATCCAGGAGAAAAATTTCCTTGGAAATTTCTTCACAAAAATAGAATTGGAATTTGGCATAATTTAAATTCAAAAAATATTAAAAATTTAAGAGGCAAAATATCAGGTTTTCATTTAAGAAATTTTTCAAATTTTTTGAAAAGAATTGGATATAGAATTGAATATTCTAATGGCAGACAATTAAAAAGACTAACTCAAATTTTTCAAACGAGATTTAGGCCTGAGCTAATTAATGGAAAATGTGATTTAGAATGTTATGAAATAGCAAAATCCCTTAAAAATATTAAATAATAAATAATTGAATTTTATTAAAAAATTTATATTGTCCATGAGCCAGATAAAAGACTTATCGCTTTAATATATTAAAGAGGAAAGTCCGGGCTCTACAAAGACACAGTGCCAGTTAATGGCTGGCGGGGGCGACCCTAGGGATAGTGCCACAGAAAATAAACCGCCTTATCAAGGCAAGGGTGAAAAGGTGTGGTAAGAGCACACCGGCTAAGTTGGTAACAACTAGCGCATGGAAAACCCCACTGAGAGCAAGACTGAGTAGAGATGACAAAGTTAGAAATAACAAAAAGCAGTCTTTGGCTAGTCATCTGGGTTAGTTGCTTGAGCCTTAAAGTGATTTAAGGCCTAGAGAAATGGTAAGTTTAAATGACAGAACCCGGCTTATATTTTATCTGGCAAAATTCTAATTTTATAATTTTTATATCACACCAGATTTTATAATTTTCTGTTTTCTATTGCTATAAATTTGGAACAAATCAAGAATATCTGTTTATAATATTAGGTATTGACGATTATATTTAAAACCCATAATATCCCATATTATCCCAAATAAGGAATTTATGGATTATGTTTTTATCTACTTACGAAAACAAATTGGACAAAAAAGGAAGGGTGTCAGTGCCTGCTAGCTTTAGGAGTTACCTTTCCAATATGGGATATAATGGAATTATATGTTTTCCATCATTTAATAATCAATCTATCGAGGCTTGGCCTCAAGATAGAATTGAAGCAATTTCAAATGCAATAGACTCATTAAATCCATTTGAAGATAAGAAAGATTATTTCGCAACCGCAATATTATCAGAAAGTATTAATTTACAATTTGATAGCGAGGGTAGAATTCTGATCACGGAAAAATTATTAAAACACGCAAAAATAAAAAATAGAATGTTATTTGTTGGCCAAGGAAAAACTTTCCAAATATGGGAACCGACAATTTTTGAAAAATTTAGGGTCACTGCTAGAAAAAAATCTAACATAAATAGGGCTAACCTTAAATGGGAGCAAAAACTTAATAACTAAACGGGGGATAAATGACAATTAATTTTAAAGCACCAGATATAAAAGAGTTGAAACCAAGAATACTAGTTCTTGGAATTGGAGGCGCGGGAGGTAATGCCATTAATGGAATGATAGAAGCTGGTTTGCAGGGGGTAGAGTTCATAGCTGTAAACACAGATGCACAAGACTTGAGATTAAGTCACGCACAAACAAAAATTCAAATGGGTTTGAATTTGACAAAAGGTCTAGGTGCTGGAGCAAAATTGGATATTGGTGAAGCCGCAGCAGATGAGTCTTTGAATGAGATAGTAAATGTTCTTCAAGGTGCAAATATGGTTTTCATAACTGCAGGAATGGGCGGTGGAACTGGGACCGGTGCTGCACATGTTATTGCCCGAGCTGCTAAAGAACTTAACATTCTAACTATTGGAGTAGTTACTTTACCTTTTTTATATGAAGGTCCTTCTAGAATGAGAAAAGCAAATCAAGGTCTTGAAGAATTAAGAAAACATGTGGATACCATTATTGTAGTTCCAAATCAAAATTTATTTAAGATTGCTAGTGAACAAACAACTTTTGAAGAGTCTTTTGAGCTTTCAAATGATGTACTCCTTCATGGAGTCCAGAGTATTACAGATTTAATGGTAAGACCTGGATTAATAAATTTAGATTTTGCTGATGTTGAAACTGTAATGAGTTCAATGGGTAAAGCTATGATGGGAACTGGTCAAGCTGAAGGTGAAGGAAGAGCGGTTAAAGCTGCTGAGATGGCCATAAATAATCCATTGATAGATGATTATACACTAAAAGGAGCAAAAGGATTGCTTGTAAATATCACTGGCGGAAAAGACCTTAAGCTTTTTGAGGTTGATGAGGCTGTTAATAAAGTAAGAGCAGAGGTAGATCCAGATGCAGAACTCATAATTGGAGCAATAACTGACGAGAGTTTAGATGGATTAATGAGAGTTTCGATTGTTGCTACATCTTTAGATGGTCAGCAACCTGAACCAAAATCAGTTATTAATATGGTTCACAGAATACAAAACAGAAACCCTGGCTATTCAGACTTTTCTAATCAGGCCTCTAGTCAATCATTCAGTTTTTCTAATCAAAATAGTTCAATAATGACCAATGGCGCAAACGCACTTAAAATTGAAGAAGATATGAGAGCTGAAACTGAAAGTCAAGATGCATCCACAACAAATGCTTCTGAGAAAGTTGAAAGCTCAGCAATTGTTGAGGAGGAAATCAACTCTGTTGAAGGTCAAATATCTAATGTTTCTGAACAATCGATTGAAACACAAGAAATTGAAAATTCTCCATCAAATGGACTAGAGAACTTTAATTTTGATGAAGAAACACCTGAACTTTTTAACTCTGATGGAGAAACTGACGATCAATCTTCTTTAACACCAGAAATAAGTGAAACGAAAGAAGAAGAGGATGATTTAGAAATTCCAGCATTTTTGAGAAGACAAAAAAATTAATGTTCTTCAAAAAAATAAATGAATGCCACCATAAATCTGGAAAACAAACATTTTCCAGTTCTGCTAAATGAATTAATTAGCATTATTTCCCCTCTTTATGGTGGCACATTTATCGACTGCACTTTTGGACAAGGCGGATACTCAAAAAAAATTCTAGAAAATAAACAAAATAATATAATTGCAATAGATCGAGACAAAGATGTTTTGATCAGTGCATCAAAATTTGAAAAAAATTATAGTAATAGATTCAAATTTTATAACATTAAATTTTCTAAATTAAATAAAATAAAACTAAAAAATAATGATCTAAAAGGTGTAATTTTTGATTTAGGGTACTCTATTAACCAAATAAAAAATTCTAAAAAAGGATTATCATTTAATGATAAAGGTAAACTAGATATGAGAATGGGAATAAATGATTTTTCAGCAAACGATTTTATATCTAGTATGGGTGAAAATAATCTTTCAAGAGTTTTTAAAATATTTGGTGATGAAAAATATTCAAAAAAAATTGCTAGAGAAATTGTCAAAACAAGAAAATTTAAAACTATTAAAACTGAGGATTTGGTGCAAATTGTAGATAGTGTAAAAAAATTCCAAAAAACAAAAATTCATAACTCAACTAAAATTTTTCAAGCATTAAGAATTTTAGTGAATAAAGAAATTAGCGAATTAATAAATGCTTTGATAAACTCGTTTCACTTAATTCCTATTGGTGGTGTAATTGCTGTAGTTACTTTTCATTCAATAGAGGATAAAATTGTTAAATTTTTTTTTAAGCATTATTCGGAGGAAAGAAATTCTTCCAGATATATGCCAAACAAAGAAAAATCAAAAAAATGTTTCAAATTATTAAATAAAAAACCAATTTTACCTAGCTTTAAAGAGGTGAGCCAAAATCCACCATCAAGATCTGCCAAACTTAGGTATGCAATAAAAATAAACCAAGAATGTAATTTTAATGATCTTAAGGAAAAATTTAAATATCTGACTGATGTTGAGGAGTTAAGATAATTTAATGAAAAAAATATTTTTTTTTACCCCAATAATAATTCTCATTTTTGCAACAACATTAACAAAAAACTCAACCAAAAAACTTGATAAAAAAATTTTTGAAATTAACGAAAATATAAGAATTTTGGAGGATCGTTATGAGCTCACTTTACTTGATTATAATATCCTAACCTCACCAAAAAAATTAATCGAGTATCAACAATTTTATTTTGAGGAAAAATTCATACAAAAAAAAATAGAAAATTTGAACACAATTACAATTGTAAATGATAAATTAAAAGTAGAGAAAATGGTTAATATTGATGAGTGAAACAAACCAAAACTCTCAAAATTCAAATAAATATAATGAAAGCTTTTCCTTTAAAGAAAATAAGTCATATTTGAAAATATCCTTTGAGAGAATCGCGTTTATTTTTTTTGTATTTTTTATTTTGGCAGTTATTTTTTCGTCAAAAGTTATATTTCTTAGTATTAAAAAAATTCCAGAAATTCAAAAAGTGACTAAAAAAGAGAATTTTAGATCTAGTATTTTGGATAAAGATGGAAATATTTTGGCTAAAAGTGTTCCAATTGTTAATTTAGGCATAAATCCTAATCTAGTAATTAATAAAGAAAAATTATTAATTTCTCTAAAATTAATATTTCCAAACAAAGATTTTCAAAAAGAAATTTACGGAAAAAAATTCTTTTATATTAAAAAAAAAATAAGTCCAAAAAAACTTGAACAAGTTCTACTTTTAGGAGATAAATCATTTATTCAAGAAGATAGTATAGCAAGAGTTTACCCTAATGGAAATTTGTTCAGCCATGTAATTGGACAAATTGATAATGATAACAATGGCATATCAGGAATTGAAAAAACTTTTGATTATGAGCTAACAACTTCACAAGACCCTTTAAAATTAACGCTTGATAAAGAACTACAATACTTAATTAAAGAGGAGCTATCTAAATCTAGCGATATATTTAAAAATGTTGGAAGTGCTGCAATTTTAATGGATATTAATAACGGTAACATTTTATCAATGGTTTCGCTTCCTGACTTCGACCTTAACAAAAGAGAAAAGATTACTGATATAAAATATATTAATAGAGCAACAAAAGGTGTTTATGAATTTGGATCTGTTTTTAAAACTTTCACATTGGCAGCAGGCTTACAATACAATGTTGTAGAACCAGATACAGAGTTTAAAGACCTTAAAAAAAGGATTACATGTGCAGGAAATTCTATTTCTGAATATGATGACAAAATACCATCAGATTTAACCGCAGAAGAGATTTTAATTAGATCAGGAAATATTGGTTCTGTAAGAATTGCTGAGAAGGTTGGTATAGAAAATTATAACGAGTTTTTACAAAATATTGGAATTATATCTAATTTAGAATTTGATATTCAGGAGGTCGGGTCAACACAGATAGGAAGATGGGGCAAATGTAAACTTGCGACAGTTTCGTTTGGCCATGGGATTGCTACCACCTTATTACAACTTTCCAAAGCTTATTCCATTATTAGTAATGGAGGATACGATATAACCCCAACATTATTGAAAAAAGATAAATTAAAGAGACAAAGAATACTCAATGAAAATTTATCAGAAACAATTAATCCCATTCTCAGAAAAATTGTATCAACAAAAGAAGGAACAGCAGGTTTTGCAAATGTAAAAGGTTACGAAATAGGAGGAAAAACTGGTACTGCTGATCAACCATCAGAGGGTGGTTATTCTAAAAAAAAAATAAATACTTTTGCCTCAGTTTTCCCGACATCAAATCCTAGATTTGTATTAGTTGTAATGTTAGACGAGCCAAAAGCAAACAGAGAATTTGTCTATCATTATAGAGATGACAGATATCCATACAAAGGTAATTGGAGGAATACAGCGGGTTGGACGACTGTCTGGGTAGCAGGCCAGATAATTGATAAAATTGGGCCAATTTTAGCCACAAAATATTAAGAGCGTAAATCATGTTATTGAAAGATTACTTTCCAAACTTAAATAAAAAATATCATAGAGTAAGTTTTAAAGGAATAGCCTTTAACTCTAAAAAAATTAAAAAAGGATATATTTTTTTTGCATTTAAAGGAAATAATACAAATGGAAATTTATTTATTGATGATGCAATAAAAAATGGATCAAAAATAATAATTTCTGACAAATTAAAAAAAAATGGTTGGAAAAAAGATATTTTATTCTTAAGATTTAAATACCCTAGAAAATTACTAGCTTTATTTAGTTCAAGAATTTTCAATAAAAAACCAAATAACTTAATAGCAGTTACTGGAACAAATGGAAAATCTTCAGTAGCAAATTTTTATTTCCAAATTGCAAGTTTAAATAAAGTAAAGGCAGCCTCAATTGGAACATTAGGAATTAACGGTTTGAATATAAAAAAAAATTTTACAAATACTACTTTTGATCCAATTGAAATAAATAATATTTTACAAAAATTAAAACAAAAAAAAATTGAGAATGTTATTTTGGAAGCATCAAGTCATGGATTGAATCAGAATAGATTGTATGGATTAAAATTTGATATTGGTATATTTACAAATTTATCAAGAGATCATTTAGATTACCACAAAACATTTCAAAATTATTTTAACTCAAAGTTAATATTATTCAGGCAATTGATGAAAAAAAATTCATGCGCCATTTACGATAATGACTTAAAAATTGCCTCAAATTTAAATAGAATTATAAAATCAAATAATATAAAAAAATTTACAATAGGAAGTACTAATTCAAGTTTTAAAATACTAGAACATCAATTTTTGAAAGATGAACAGAAAGTAACATTTAAATTTAACAATAAGAAATATTCCTTTTCAACAAAATTAATTGGAAGAGTTCAAATTAAAAATTTACTAATGGCTATTGTAGCAGCAATGAATAGTAATATATCATTAGAAAAAATTTTAAAAATCACTCAAAAAATTAAACCAGTAAATGGCAGGTTAGAAAAAATTGGAAGACTTAACAATAATGGAATTGTCATTCTTGATTATGCACATACACCTGATGCTTTAGAAACCTGCATAAAAGATATTAAGGAACAATTTAAATTAAGAAAAATTAATTTAGTATTTGGATGTGGAGGTGACAGAGACAAACCTAAAAGAAAAACAATGGGCATAATTGCCAATAAATACTGTAACAAAATCTATTTAACAGATGACAATCCAAGAAATGAAGATCCAAAAATAATAAGAAGAGATATAAAATCTAATATCTTAAAAAATAAATTATTAGAGATTCCCTCAAGAGAAAGAGCAATAAAATCAGCGATTCTGGATATTAAGTCTAATGAGGTAGTTATTATTGCAGGTAAAGGGCATGAGATCTACCAAGAATATACTTCTAAAAAATACTTTTCAGATAAGAATTGTATCCAAAAATATATTAAAGAGAAAAATAAAACTTTAAACAAGAATTGGAAGTCTAATATTATTTCAGAAGTCACAAAAAAAAAAATTGGAAAAAATATTAAGATTAATGAAGCTTCAATTGACTCAAGAAAAATAAAAAAAAATAATATTTTCTTTGGCATTAAAGGAAAAAATTTCGATGGTAATAAATTTGTTGGTCAAGCTTCACGAAATGGGGCATCAATCTCAGTCATTGAAGGCAAATTCAAGAATAATATCAAAAATAAAATATATGTTAAAAATTCTTTAAAAATATTTTCTGAAAGTGCTAAATTAGTAAGAATATCATCCAGTATTTCTTCTGTAGCAATCACGGGATCTGCGGGCAAAACTTCCTTAAAGGAGATGCTGGGTCAAATGATAAGTAAATTATGTCAAACATCTTATTCAAAAAAATCTTTTAATAATAAATATGGGGTCCCAATTTCTTTATTTAATATAAATGAGGGAGATAAAATAGGTATCTTCGAAGTAGGGATGAATAAAAAAGGAGAAATTGACTTTCTGACTAAAAGTATATTGC